>JAKVBI010000016.1:0-175000 GCA_022447545.1 Myxococcota bacterium | reverse complement strand
AAAGGGATAGAGGAACTCATGAACCGAGATGGGGGTCCCGTCCCTGTAACGTGTTGCAAAATCCTCTCGCTCCAGGAGTCGGGCCACCGTGTAGCGAGAACACAACCGCACAATCTCTTCGGAACTGAGTTCTCCCATCCATTCGCTGTTGAAGCGAATTTCTGCACGGGAGACGTCGAGGACATGGCTGACCTGGTCGACGTAGGTCTGGGCGTTGGATCGCACCTGCTCGGCATCCAGAGCGGGCCGGGTCTTTTTCTTCCCCGTGGGGTCTCCAATCATGGCGGTAAAATCCCCCACCAGGAAGATCGCCGTGTGTCCCAGTTCCTGAAGGCGTCCCAATTTGCGAAGAACGACTGTGTGCCCCAGATGCAGATCCGGCGAGGACGGATCCATGCCCAGTTTCACACGCAGGGGGGGGCCACCCTTGACGAAAGCCACCAGGCGCTCTCGAAGGTCGTCCTCGCCAAAAAACTCCGACGAGCCTTCGCGCATGACGTCGAGGTGTCGCTCGACTTCGGCCTTCATCTCATCGGTCACGAATTCCTCTCCTTCGTCCAGGACACACCCTGCTCGGTCACCACGGCATCCATGTTTCGATCATGAGTTTCATGGGGAACCGACTCCACGAGTTGAAAACCATGGGCCGCTCCCACCAGAAGCGGAGATCCTCCCGGGCCCTCGACGAACGCTCGATCGTAGTACCCCATTCCTCGACCCAGGCGATGCCCCTCGTGATCGAACGCCAACCCGGGCACCACCACGACATCACCGGGTATGGGCAACATTCTTGGCGCTCCGGGCGGTGGCTCGGAGACACCGTAGCGTCCGGGAACGAGGGTGTCCCAGTCTTCCACCTCGAAGAATTCGAGACCTCCATCGGCCCGAGATCGAGGGAAGGAGCAAGCGACTCCGCGCTGTCGCAACAGATCGAAGAGCGGACGGGTCGGCAATTCCCCGCTGGTTGCCACGTAGAGCGCGACCCGTTCAGCGCCACAAAGAGGCGACTCGCCCAGGAACAGATCGGCGACCGCACGTCCGGCCGCCTCGGACCGCTCCACCGACAGCATGCGCCTTCGCGACGACATCGCGCGCCGCAGGGCGCGCTTGTCACCGATCACGCCCAAAGCTCTTAATGGGCCGAGGATTGGGTCTCGAGACCCGATTCGGCCAGCTCGATCAACGCGCGTAGGCGATCGTGCCCCAGACTCTCACTCTCGGCGGATCCCCGCCCTTCTCGGATGGCAATGATCTCGCGAGCCAGATTGAGCCCTGTTAGGAGCGCAACGTCGAGGGTATCGACGGTACCCGTCCTTTCCTCGACCTGGGCGAGTCGATCATCCAGGTACGAAGCCACGCGTTGCATCAACGCATCGTCCTCGTCGGTCCGAATGCGGTATTGCTTCCCGCGAATCTCGACTGTGACCGTGCGCTTTTCCGCCAACTCAGTCGCCCCGGTCTTCTGTGAGCTTCGGCTGCTCCTGCTCACGCTCCAGAACTTCGATCTGGGCAATCAGATCGTCGAGCCGCTTGACCACGTCTTGTCGCTTCTGGTTTTCGGTTCGGATCCGAGCATCCAACTCGGCGATCTGCCGAACGTTGGACTCGACTTGAGCACTCAGACGAACATTGTCCTCCCGGGCTTCGCGCAGGGCCTCCACCAAGTTCTCGATGGACTGCTCCAAACGGGCAAAGTCGTAGTCGTTGCTCGCCTCTTGGTCCGCTCGAGCAGTGCGCTTGGACGCACGTCCGCGGCCCGACGCTGTCGTGGAACTCGCGATTTGAATGACACCCCCCAAGGCTCGGTTACATCGTACCGACGGGGATCGAAACCCGTCAAGCAAACGCTGAGATCTACCCCCTGCCCGCGGTGCGGTTCGTTCGTCCTCCCGAGAACCGGGCTCTGAAACAAGCCCCGGTGACCGTTCAACGTCAGACGAACGACGTTCGAGACTGCAGGCGCGATCGACCGCAGAGGTAGCCGTCGACGGCCCGCGCCGCCTCCCGTCCTTCCCAAATCGCCCAGACCACCAGAGACTGTCCGCGGCGACAATCCCCCGCCGCAAATACACCCGGCTCGCTGGTGGTGAAATCCTTCAAATTCGCCTCGATGTTGCCACGCGGATCCAGGCGCACCCCAAGGTCCTCGACAAGCCCCCCGTGCACCGGGTGGACGAACCCCATGGCCAACAGCACCAGATCTGCAGAAACCACGAAATCGCTTCCGGGGACTTCCGACATCACGGGACGACCGGTCTCGTCGGGTGGCCCGAACTCGACGCGCACTGCATGGAGTCGCTCGATTTTGCCCCCCGAGCCCTCGAAACGCTTGGTGAGAATCGAATACTCGCGAGTCCCACCCTCGAGGTGAGAACTCGAAGTTCGGAACTTGAGCGACCACATGGGCCAGGGAGTCGTGGCCGAGCGTTGGTCCGGCGGACGTTCCAGCAACTCGATGGAGGTCACTGAATTCGCCTTTTGACGATGGGACGTCCCGATGCAGTCCGAACCCGTGTCTCCTCCTCCCAGAACCACCACGTTCTTGCCCGTTGCCATGATTTCGGAATCCGAATCCACGACATCTCCTTCACAACGCCGATTCTGTTGACGCAGAAAATCCATCGCGAAGTGAACCCCATCGAGATCCCGCCCCTCGATGGGGAGATCTCTGGGTTGTTCCGAGCCGAGACAAAGCAGCACAGCATCGAAACTCTTTCTCAAGTCCGACACCGACAAATCCACTCCCACCTGGACACCCGTTTGGAAGGAAACACCCTCCTCGCGCATCTGCTCGATGCGACGGTCCACGAACCGCTTCTCCAACTTGAACTCTGGAATTCCGTAGCGGAGCAATCCACCGATTCGATCATTCTTCTCGAAGAGAGTCACCGTGTGGCCTGCACGGTTGAGTTGCTGCGCCGCAGCCAGACCTGAGGGTCCAGAACCGACCACCGCCACCGATCGCCCAGACCGCCGCTGGGGAATGACGGGGCGAATCCAGCCCTGCTCCCAACCATTTTGAATGATCTCCAGTTCGATCTGCTTGATGCTCACGGGATTGGCGTTGATCCCGAGCACACAGGCCTCTTCACATGGGGCGGGACACACGAACCCCGTAAACTCAGGAAAGTTGTTGGTCGAGTGGAGACGCACCAGAGCGTCTTCCATCTTGTCTCGGTAGAGCAAGTCGTTCCAGTCGGGAATGATGTTTCCCAGAGGACAACCGTTGTTGCAGAACGGAACCCCGCAATCCATACACCGTGCCGCCTGGGTCCTGACGGATTCCATGGAAGGACCGACTTGGACCTCGGACCAGTCGTTCACGCGCTCTTCGACATCCCGATAGGGAGTATCGACCCGTTCGTATTCGAGAAAACCCGTCACCTTACCCATTGCCAGTCCCCGCCTCCATGCGCGCCGCCAGCGCCAGCTTGAGATCCACAGGAAACACCTTGATGAATTTGGGCGCGTAGGTGTTCCACTTCCTAAGCACCTCATCGGCACGAGTGCTCCGCGTGTACTCGAAGTGACGCTGCACCATCCGGCGGACGACCTGCTCATCATCCGCGTCGATTTTCAACAATTCGACCCGTTCGTGATTGACCCGGTCCGAAAAATATCCGTCCTCGTCGAGCACGTAGGCGAAACCGCCGCACATGCCAGCACCAAAGTTCCGGCCAGTCGGACCCAAAACCACCACGTTGCCACCCGTCATGTACTCACAACCGTGATCCCCGACGCCTTCGACCACTGCATCAGCGCCACTATTGCGCACGCAGAACCGCTCACCCGCGAGGCCATTGAAATAAGCCTCACCGCCCGTCGCGCCGTACAGCACGACATTTCCCACGATGATGTTTTCTGACGGCTCGAAGCTCACATTCGACGGAGCCTTCACGACGAGTTTCCCACCGCTGAGCCCCTTGCCACAGTAGTCATTGGCATCGCCATCGATGACCATCGTGATGCCCCTGGGCATGAAGGCAGCAACACTCTGGCCCGCGGAACCAGACAATTTCAGCTTGATGGTGTCATCGGGAAGCCCCTCCTCTCCGTGAGCAAGAGAAACATCCGAGCCAAGGATCGTCCCGACGGTGCGATCGGTATTGCGAACCGGAAGCTCGATCTCCACGGGCTGAGCGCTCTCGATGGCCGGCTTGGCAAGTTCCAGGAGCTTCATGTCGAGCACATCGTCCAGGGCGTAGTCCTGAGTCTCACTGTTGTGGATCGCGAAGGAAACGTCCGGCTTGTAGAGCAGGTCCGAATAATCGAGACCGCGCGCCTTCCAGTGGTTGACCGCAGTATCCCCCTCGAGTCGTTCGACGTGGCCGATCATCTCGTTCATGGTGCGGTAACCGAGTTTGGCCATGATTTCCCGCACCTCTTCCGCGACGAAGAAGAAGTACTGAACCACGTGCTCGGGAAGGCCAGAAAACCGCTCTCTGAGTTCGGGATTCTGAGTCGCGATCCCCACCGGACACGTATTCAGGTGGCAGACGCGCATGAGAATGCACCCCATGGCCACCAGAGGGGCAGTGGAGAAACCGAATTCGTCGGCACCGAGGAGGGCCGCAATCGCGACATCGCGCCCCGTCTTGAGACCTCCGTCGGTCTGCACTCGAATCCGGCCCCGCAAATCGTTCAACACCAAGGTCTGTTGCGTTTCGGCGAGACCGAGCTCCCACGGGCAACCCGCATACTTGATCGAGGCCTGAGGCGATGCGCCTGTCCCACCGTCGTGACCAGAAATGAGCACGCCGTCCGCCTTGCCTTTGGACACCCCTGCAGCGATGGTTCCAACGCCCGTCTCGGAAACCAGTTTGACACTGACTCGGGCATGCCGGTTCGAGTTCTTCAGGTCATAGATCAACTGGGCAAGATCTTCGATGGAATAGATGTCGTGATGGGGAGGTGGCGAAATCAGCCCAACCCCCGGTGTGGAGTGACGGGTCTTCGCGATCGTATCATCGACCTTATGGCCCGGTAGTTCCCCACCCTCACCGGGCTTCGCGCCCTGGGCAACCTTGATCTGGAGTTCGTCGGCGTTCACCAGGTACCAACTCGTCACCCCAAAGCGGCCAGAAGCCACCTGCTTGATGGCACTCCGCCTGGAATCGCCGTTGGGTTCGGGAGTGAAGCGCCGGGTATCCTCCCCGCCCTCACCCGTGTTGCTCTTCCCTCCGATCCGATTCATGGCGACAGCGAGAGTCTGGTGCGACTCGAGTGAGATCGAACCGTAGGACATGGCGCCGGTACAGAACCGTTTGACGATCTCGCTGGCGGGCTCCACTTCATCGATGGAAACCTCACCATCGGCGAATTTGAAGCGCAGGAGACCGCGCAGCGTACACAACCTCTCGGCCTCGTCGTTGGCCGCTTCCGAGAACTGCTTGAAGGTCTCATAGCTCTGCTGTCGGACCGCGTGCTGGAGGTTTGCAATGGTGTCGGGATTGAAGGTGTGGCGCTCTCCTCGAGCTCGCCACTGATAGAGGCCTCCCGGGTCAAGCTCCGGATACGCGAACTCTTCGCCCGGGAACGCCCGGTCGTGGCGCATCGCGACCTCCTGAGCCAGGACGTCGTAACCCACGCCGGAGACACGGGTCGCTGTACCCGTGAAGCAACGATCGACGAGTTCCTGATCGAGTCCAACAGCCTCGAAGATCTGCGCCCCGCGGTAGCTCTGGAGCGTCGAGATCCCCATCTTCGCCATGGTCTTGAGCAGGCCCTTGTCACATGCCTTCAGGTAGTTGCTGATGCCTTGATCCAGGTCGAGCCCCTCGGGCACCAGGGCGCCCTCTTCGATCAATTCGCCGATGGTTTCGAAGGCCAGATAGGGGTTGATCGCACCAGCGCCGTAGCCCACCAACAGGGCGAACTGCGCAACATCGCGCGCATCACCGGTCTCACACACGATCCCGCACTGAGTGCGTAGATTTTCCCGGATGAGGTGGTGATGCACCGCACCAGTGGCCAACAGCATGGGGATCGGCGCCAAGTCGGCAGTGACCCCGCGGTCCGACAAAATCAATACATTGACGCCCGCCCCCACCGCGTCCGCAGCACGCTTGCACAACCCATCCAGTGCGGCTTGAAGCCCCTCGCCCTGATCGGCCACTTTGTAGACCGCATCCAGGGTCGAAGTCTCGAAGCCCTCCCGATCGATCTGTCGGATCTTCTCGAGTTCCTCGTTCCTCAGAATCGGCCGATCGAGTCGCAGCAGCCGTGCGTGCGCCGCGGTCTCCTCAAGCAGGTTCTTCTCGGCCCCAAGGGTCGAATACAGGGACATCACCGTCCCTTCGTTGATCGAATCCATTGCAGGGTTGGTGACCTGAGCGAACTGCTGCTTGAAATAGTGGTAGAGCATTCGGGAGCGGTCCGAGAGACAAGCGAGAGCCGCGTCCTCTCCCATGGAGCCAATGGCCCATTTGCTGTCTTTCACCATGGGGGCAATCAGGAACTTGAGATCCTCTTCCGAATACCCGAATGCCTGCTCGAGAGCGAACCGCTGCCCCTCACCAATGGCCGGATGGAGCGATTCAGCGACGGGCAGGTCGCCGAGCAGCAATCGGTTGTCTGCCACCCATTCCCCATAAGGGTGCTTGGTCTTCTGTTGAGTTTTGATCTCATCGTCTTCGACGATGCGCCCCTCTTCGAGGTCGACGAAGAAGATTCGCCCGGGCTGCAAGCGACCCTTCTTCACCACGTCTTCCGGCGCAATGTCCAGAACACCCACCTCTGACGCCATCACTACGAATCCATCACGGGTCACCACGTAACGCGAGGGCCTCAGCCCATTGCGATCGAGTACGGCGCCGATTTTGCGTCCGTCGGTGAAGGCAATCGACGCCGGACCATCCCAGGGCTCCATGAGAAACGAGTGATATTCGTAGTAGGCCCGCAGAGCCGGGTCCATTTCCTCGTAGTTCTCCCAAGCCTCGGGAATCATCATCAGAATCGCTTCGGGCAATTCGCGCCCCATCAGACACAGAAATTCGAGCGCGTTGTCGAACTGGGCGGAATCCGAAGCCTCGGCGCGCATGATCGGATAGAGCTTCGACAGATCTTCCCCGAACAGCTCCGAGCGCAGGGTTCCCTCACGCGCCCGCATGTAGTTCCGATTGCCCTTGAGCGTGTTGATCTCGCCATTGTGGGCCATGTAGCGAAAGGGCTGGGCCAGATCCCAGGCTCCGAGCGTATTGGTGCTGTAACGCGAATGGACGAGGGCGAGAGCCGATTCCACATCGGAGTCCGTCAGGTCTCCGAAGAAGGTTTCCATCTGGAGTGTGCGCAGCAATCCCGTAAAAGCGAACGTGCGGCTGCTCAGACTGGGGACGTAGCTCATGCCGGGCAATTCCCCGGCACCCTGTTCGTAGCGACGGCGGATGACGTATAGCTTGCGCTCGAAGTCGTCCTGGTCGATGCCCTCGGCGGCCTCGACGAAGACCTGGTAGATGGAGGGCATGCTCTCGCGCGCCACGTGACCGATGGCTTGTGGATCCACGGGCACTTCCCGCCAACCGAGAAACGACTGACCCTCGTCGTCTACGAGGGTCTCGAACAAAGCCTGCTGGGACGCTCGTTCAGCTCCATTGGTGGAGAGGAACAACATGCCCGATGCATACCGACCCTCGGGAGGCAACTCGATGCCAAGACCCGCAGCAGTCTTGCGCAGGAACTTGTCGGGCAACTGAATCAACAGACCTGCACCGTCTCCGGTCTCCGGATCACAGCCGCACGCGCCCCGATGCTCCAGGCGCTCCAACACCTCGATGCCCTTCTTCACGATGTCGTGGGATCGCTCACCGCGAATGTTGGCGACGAAACCCACGCCACAAGCGTCGTGTTCATGAGCGGGGTCGTATAAGCCCTGCTTGGGCAGCCGGCCCGTGGTTCTTCCCAGTGCGGCAGCCCGCTCGAGATGTTCTCTTTGCACGGTCATTTCACATTCCTCCTGGCACGCTGAGTGGCAGCCCGACGATTGGGCCGAGCCGATCTCTGCGGGAGTTCTTCCGGAACGCCGAGCGCGATCCTCGGCCGTTCCACGGCCGTTGAGAGAACCACGGTAGTTTCAGTTCTCGTCACGCCTTGGATGATTCGCACTCGCTCGATGAGTTCTTCGAGTTCCTGAGTATTTCGGGCCTTGACCTTCACCATCAAGCTGTAGGCCCCAGTCACGTGATGACACTCCAGGACATCCTCGATTCCCACGATCTCATGCTCGAGATCACCGATCCCCTGAGGCCGATCCGTGCAGATTCCGATGAACGCCGTCACATCGCGCCCTACACGTTTGGCATCCAGCAGAGCCACGTACCCAGCAATGATCCCAGCTGCTTCGAGTTTGTGGATCCGCTCAACCACCGACGGAGCCGACAAGCCCACTTGGTTGCCGATGGTGGCCAGGGACTGCTTACAGTTGTCCTGCAGAAGCTCCAGGATTCCACAATCCGTGGCATCGAGTTCGGGGGCGAATGTCGAGGGGTGAGATTTTAACTTCATTAGGGGTTTTGGATTATCTATCTAATCGAATGAGGATTTCAATAGCTTCTATCGATTCGATCGAAATCCACAACCCCTATTTGCTTCTATTCGTTCGGGCCCACCAATTTTCGTAGCCGATCCGGGTAGTTGGTGAAGATCCCATCCACGCCCAGGTTCAGCAGGCGCTGCATCTCGGGGGGTTCGTCCACTGTGAACACATACATGGCCAGCCCGGCGGCATGGACCTCTTCGACCAATGCGGGCGTCACGAGCCCCCTCCAGGGGTTGAGGGCTTCTGCCCCCACCTCGAGGGCGCGCGCCACGGCATCACGGGCGCGCAACGGACCGATCAAGAGTGCGAGCCGAGTGTGAGGATCGGCCTCTACCAGCGCCTGGAGAATCTCATCGTTGAACGACGAAAAGAGCGTCGTTGTCATCAGACCGTGGGCAGTGACCAAATCCAGGGTCGCCCGTTCGAGCCCGGGATAACGTCCCTGCGAGCCGTCCTTCAGCTCCAGGTTGAAGGCAATCCGCGGCCCGAAGTCCTCCAGCACCTCTTCCAGGGTGGGAACCACCTGACCATCACCCGCATCTAGGGAACGGATCTCGGCAAACGCCTGGTCGGATACGTCTCCATCGCCTCCCAGGCCCGTCAGGTCCCGGTCGTGGGTGACCATGATGTGCTGGTCGAGACACAGATGGAGATCGATCTCGATCATATCGGCAGCCTGCTCCACCGCGAGTTCGTAGGCAGAACGCGTATTCTCGGGGCGGTGTCCGGATGCGCCGCGGTGGGCAATGACCAGAGGTCGGCTCGGCCGGGATTGCGTCACGCGGGCTCTCCTTCGGGTCGCCGGGTTGCCGAACGTCTCGCGATCAGCCTCGGTGCCAGTCACGCGATCGCTCGACGGCACGTTTCCAGCCCCCGTACAGATCATCCCGACGATCCGACGACATCTGTGGTTCGAATACACGCAACCGTCGGGCGGCGCTCTCGACCTCGGAACGATCGCTCCAGAAACCCACACTCAGACCTGCCAAGGCTGCCGCACCGAAGGCGGTCGCCTCCAACACGTCAGGACGCTCGACGGGGATGCCCAGACAATCCGCCTGGAACTGCATCAGAAAATCGTTCTGGGCGGCCCCACCGTCCACGCGCAGACTTTCGAGCGCGCCCCCGGAGTCCGATTGCACACATTCCACGACGTCCCGCGTCTGGAAGGCGATGGACTCGAGGGTGGCGCGAACCATGTGATCCCGTGTCGTCCCCCGGGTAATGCCCACCATCACACCACGCGCCGCCTCGTCCCAATAAGGTGCCCCGAGACCGACAAAGGCGGGAACCAGATACACCCCGCCCGTGTCTTCGACCCGGCTCGCCATGGCATGAGAGTCGGCTGCGGTCTCCACCAACCCGAGTCCATCGCGAAGCCACTGAACCGCCGAGCCCGCCACGAAAATGCTCCCCTCCAGCGCGTAATCGACCCGGCCGTCGATCCCCCAGGCCAGCGTGGTGATCAGCCCGGTTTCCGAAAGCGGCGCCTCCCCACCCGTGTTGGAAAGCAGGAAACAGCCAGTTCCGTAGGTGTTCTTCGCGAGCCCAGGAGCAGTGCAGCCCTGACCGAAGAGCGCGGCCTGCTGGTCCCCAGCGACGCCCGCGATGGGAATCTCGGCGCCAAACCAGGAGGGATCCGTCGTGGCGAAGACTCCACTGGTATCGCGGACCTCTGGAAGCAGGGAGTGAGGGATCTGGAGTTCTCCCAACAAAAGTTCGTCCCACTCGAGTTCGTGGATGTTGTAGAGCAGGGTCCGGGAGACGTTCGAGTATTCAGTGGCGTGAAGGCGCCCAGCCGTCAACTTGTGCAGCAGCCAGCTGTCCACTGTGCCAAACGCCAGTTCACCCCGTTCAGCCCGCAATTGGGCGCCATCCACGGCGTCGAGGATGAAACGAATCTTCGTCGCTGAAAAATACGCATCGATGACAAGACCGGTGCGCGCGCGAACTTCGGACTCAAGCCCGCGCGAGCGCAATTCGTCGCAGATCGGGGCGGTCTGTCTGGACTGCCAGACGATGGCGCGGTGAATGGGCGCTCCACTGGCTCGCTCCCAGACCAGTGCGGTCTCGCGTTGATTCGTGATGCCAATCGCAGCGACGTCATCCCCCGTGGCCCCGGCGGCTTGGAGGACCCCCCGAGCGGCTCGAAGTTGACTGTCCCAGATCTCCTGGGGATCGTGTTCCACCCAGCCGGAATGAGGGAAGTGCTGGGTGAATTCGTGTTGGTCAACGGCCACCACGGCACCCGATCGATCGAAGAGAATCGCCCGCGAAGACGTCGTGCCCTGATCCAAGGCCATCACGTAACGCTTCATGGTTTCCCCTCTACCACGGGCCAACCCGGGGCGCGTGGCTCAATCCTCGGCGAACAACGCTTCGACGAACTCCTCGGCGTGAAAGTCGCGCAGGTCTTCAATGGCCTCGCCAATCCCCACGTAGCGGATCGGCAGGCCGAATTTTTCCGCCAGTCCGACGACGACCCCCCCCTTGGCCGTTCCGTCGAGCTTGGTGAGCACCAGCCCCGTCACGCCTGCCACTTCGGTGAAAAGTTCCGCCTGAGAGATGGCATTCTGACCCGTGTTGGCATCGAGGACGAGCAGAACTTCATGAGGCGCGCCTTCCAAGGCCCGCCCCACCACGCGCACCATCTTGCCGAGTTCCTCCATCAGCGGCTTCTTGGTCTGGAGACGTCCCGCGGTGTCGATGAGGGCGATGTCTGCCGAGCGAGCCACTGCGGCTTTCACCGTGTCGAAGGCGACCGCTGACGGGTCTCCACCCGACGTTCCCGTGACGACATCGCAATCGACCCGCGAACCCCACACCTGGAGTTGCTCGCTGGCCGCCGCCCGAAAGGTATCCGCAGCCCCCAGCACCACCTTCCGGCCCTCACCGACGTGCCGTGCCGCCAGCTTCCCGATACTGGTCGTCTTCCCCGACCCATTCACTCCGAGCACCAGGATCACGTGAGGGGGCCCCGCCAGGCCCGGAGCGGAGGGCAACTCGACGCGAGCCAGGCGCGTCAGAATCTCTTCCCGCAACAACGCTTTCACACCGTCGCCATCGCGGCCCGCCCCTCTGCGCCGAATGGCATCGAGCAGGCTCTCTGCCGTGGAAACGCCGAAATCCGCGCTGAAGAGCAACATCTCGAGTTCGTCGAGAAGATCTTCGTCGAGGGTGCGGCCACCCAGCATCCGCCCCAGCCGCCCAACGAGCCCCTCGCGTGTGGTCCGCAGCCGCGACGACATCGGAGCCAGCGCCACGGGCTCGGGTTCGGGTTCGGGTTCGGGTTCGGGTTCGGGTTCGGGCTCGGGCTCGGGTTCGGGTTCGGGTTCGGGCTCGGGCTCGGGCTCGGGCTCGGGGACAGCTTTCAACTCGGATTCGGGCTCTAGACCGGGTTGCGCGTCGGGCTCCGGCTCGGACTCTAGAACTGGCGGATACTGAGCGGATTCTTGGACGGCTTCTGGCGAAGCCTGCGCGGGTACCGGTTCAGAATCCGCACGCAACGACTCCGGCGGTTCGTCCTCTTCGTCGGATTCGCCGCTGAACCAATGAGCCAGGAGGATGGCGACCACCGGTCCGGAACACGTTGCGAGCACAAACAGGCTGGGGTTCTGCCTCGCCCACTCAGCCAGGGCAGTCAGGAGCGTAGAGATCTCGGGCATTGCGCGCGCAGCATACCAGCCTCGGCTCGCCGGTGTGTCGTCGGGGGCGCCGATTCCAGGGACTTGACGTGGGTGACCTTCCTGCTCTAAGCGTGCGCTTCGTGGTGTATGAAACCTGGCGTGTGGGTGCCCTGGGGCTTCTTGCCTTTGCCACCTTGATTCCGGTGACCCTTCCCGTGGCTGTACTGCGGGAGCTCGTACAAGAGCGCTTTGCCGTGTCGGAGACCCTCACCTCCCTATTCATGTCGATCAATATGGTGGGAGCCGCGATCGCCGCTCCGCTGGTGGGGGCCCTCAGCGATCGGATTGGAAGGCGGCGCCAGATCATCATCGGAGCCTTGTTGCTCGACGCGGTCTGCCTATTCGGTCTGACGTTGCCCGTTTCATTTGGTGGCTTCATGGCCATCCGCTTTCTGGAGGGCTGTGCCCACATCACGGCACTTTCGATCCTCCTGGCCGTTGCCTCCCGCAGTCGGGGGCCGGAGAAACGAGGGCGGACGATGGGGCTCATGGGCGGCGGCATCACACTGGGTGTGGCCATGGGAGCCCCCCTCGGTGGCATCGTGGGGGCTCAAGACCCGCTGGTCCCTCTTTATCTGGGCTGCGCTCTCGTGACGCTGGCGGCTGCTCTGGCGGCGGGGATTCTGCGCGAACCCGATTCGGGTGAAGAGGAACCGCCGAAGCTGGGATTCAGGGAAATGCTGCGCCACAACCGCGCCCTGATCGCTCCTCTGACCTTTGCGTTCGCCGACCGCTTCACCGTCGGCTTCTTCACCACGACCTTCTCCCTCTACCTCACCCGAATCCATCATCTGGAACCCCCGCAGATCGGTGGGTTGATCGCGGCGTTCATGCTGCCCTTTGCCCTACTTTCGTACCCCTTTGGGCGGCTCTCCGAGAGGTTCTCCCGCGTCGCCATGCTCTGTGGAGGAAGCTTCCTCTACGGCATCGGAACTGCGAGTCTGGCCTGGTGGCCGCCCGATGCGCTGGTGGGGTTGATGCTCGCCCTGGGCGTGGTGTCGGCCGTTATGTTTGTCCCCTCCCTGGTGCTGGCCACGGAACTCGCTTCCCCGGAAATCCGGGCGACCGCCATGGGCGCCTTCAATGCGGCGGGGTCCATGGGCTTCATCGTGGGGCCCGCGGTGGGTGGCTTCGTCAGCGAAACCGTCGCCCGGCAATCCGGCTGGCATGCGGGCTACGAAGCGGCTTTCGTGGTGGCAGGACTCTCAGAAATTGCCTGCGTACTGGTGGCCCTACCGTTCCTTCTCGCCCTGGTTCGAGCCGGCAAAACGCGCTGAGGACGTCAGGGGAGAACCGGACGGTCCGCTCAGGCGATCTCCACCGACACCAGCTTGCTCATGCCTTTGCGCTCCATCGTCACGCCATAGAGCCGATCGACGATCTCGATCGTCTGTTTGTTATGGGTGATCAGCACAAACTGCGAGGTGTCGGACAACTCCCGAACGATCTCGTTGAAGCGTCCCACGTTGGTGTCGTCGAGGGCAGCATCCACCTCATCGAGAAGGAAGAACGGGCACGGCCTGACTTGAAACACGGACACCAGAAGAGCGATGGCGGTCAGCGTCTTCTCACCGCCCGAGAGGAGGTTCACGCTCTGAAGGCGCTTGCCGGGAGGCATCGCCATGATCTCGATTCCCGCCTCCAGGACATCCTCGGACTCGGTCAGCGTCAGGCTCGCCTTCCCTCCGTTGAACAGCCGCGGGAAGTTCTTGGTGAAGCGCTCCGCCACTTGTTCGAAGGTCTCGCGGAAACGACGACGGCTCGTTCGATTGATGCGCGCGATGGCATCCCGCAGAGACTGCAAGGTCCCATCGAGGTCAGCCTTCTGCTCCGAGAGAAAGCGAAAGCGCTCAGAGAGCTCTTCGTGTTCTTCGATTGCACCGAGATTGACGTCCCCAAGTTGCTGAAGCTTGTTTCGGATCTGTTCGAACTGAGTGGTGCGTTCCTCACGGGGTGCATGGGCCAATTCGGCGTTGCGGCGCGCTTCGCGCAGAGCATCCGGTGCAGCCCCGGAGTCTTCTTCCGTCGCGCCCACCACCTCCTCCTCGGCCTGGGAAGTGGAATCGACAAGACCCGAGGCCGGCATCACCTCGGCGGTCTCCGCCTCGGGCTCGAGGGGCGGCAGGGTCCAACTGGCCAACTCGATGTTCCACTTCTCCCGGATCCCGTCGTCGAGGTGCGCCTGCTTGAGTTCCGCCTCCCGAGCAACCAGTTCCTGTGCCCCCACTTCCTCACGCCGACGCGTGAGGGATGCCCTCAACTCTCGGCTCGCTGTCTCGAGTGACTCGACTTCCGCGACTACCTGCTCGTAGGCCTCGCGTTTCTCCTCGGAACTCGACCGGGCGACCTCTTCCTCCACCAGCCGTTGGTCCAGCTGCACCTGGGAGTTGTCGATCACCCCGCGCAACTCCACCCGCTTCGCCTCGGCGTCTCGAATCTCGGCCTCGCGGCGAGCGATCCATTCAGAGGTTTCCGTCACCCCGCGGGTCGCCCGTTCCAATTCGGCCTGGGCACGGTCGCGATGATCCTCGCGGCCCGCTAGTTCGACGCGGCGCTCCGTCGCGAGAGTCTCCAAACGTCCCAACTCGCGGCCCGCGGAACCGATCCGAAGTCCCAGAGCATCCAACTCGCGCTGGCGCTGGGTGCGAGCCTCCCGGGCACCCGTCAAGTTCTGGACCCAACGCTCGGACTCGTCCTGAAGTGCCTCGCTCTCGCTCAGGATCTCCGACCGTTCGGCCACCCGGCCCTCGTGGGCCTCTCCCAGAGCCTTGACACGCTCGCGCGTTCGCTCGAGATCCTTCTCGTGATTGGCCACGGCCAGGGCGGCTGTGTGGTGCCTGTTGCGAAGGTTCTCCAACTCATCGGTTGCCCGCACCAGTTCCTGCTCGGCCTCGCCGTGCCGCGCCTCGAGCCCCTGGACTCGCGCCTCGAGATCCGCCACCTCGCGCTGGAGATCACGGATCTCTCCCATGCGGGTGATCAGGCCAGTCCCCGAATTGCCATGGGATCCGCCAGTCAACACGCCATCGGGCGTCAGAAGGTCTCCCTCCAGGGTGACGAACGCGCAGGGAATTCTTCCATTGCCATAGACGTCCAGCACCTCACTGAGACTCTTGACGACATTGACGTCAGACAGCAGGCGTCGGGCCACGTCCTCGTAGCCTGGACGCGGGCGCACTTTTGCCAGGAGGGGCTCTCCCAGGGGCACGAAGCCAGATGGCACCTCCCTGGCCGAGGTCGGCGCGACGAACATCCCGCGGCCGCTGGTCGTCGACCGCAGCAGGTCAAGGGCTTCGAGAGCCCCTTCCGGCCGGTCGACGATGATGGCACCCGCGCAATCGGCCAGCACCGCTTCTACAGCGCGCTCGGCTTCACGATCGACCTCCAGAACATCCCTCACCAACCCCTTCAACCCCTGGTGGTCCCGAGTGCCGGCGCTCTGCTCCAACAGGTGTCGGGTTCCAGCCAGTAACTCGTCGCGGCGCTCCACCAGCTCTTCCAGGGAATCGAGGCGCGAGCGTCGCGCCTCGCGCGCCTCGCGCGCTTCGAGCAGCGCCTCAGCGGCCTCCCGGGCCTCGATCCTCCGTTGCTCGTGGTTGTCGAGAGCCGTGCGATGAAGACCCATCAAGCGATCCCGCTCAGCGAGGAGGTTCCTCAACCCCTCTTCCAGGCTGCTCTGCTCGGTATCCACCCGCTGGGCTTCGGATTGGCCCACTTCGAGCCCCTCATCCGCGCTTCGCATTCGAGCCACCAACTCGGCTCGGCGATCCTCCACAGTGGCGTGGCGGTCCTCGGCCCGAGCGATCTCGGTCAGCACCTCCACGTAGGCCTGATTCTCCGCGTCCCTTTGGCGTTCCAGTTCCGCCAGAGCCTCGCGAGCTCCAGCGGCCTCCGCTTCGGTCTCCTCGAGTTGCTCCCGCCCTCCACCGAGCGTGCCCTGAACGCTCTCCAGTGCGACTTCTGCTTCAGACACCTCCCCAGTACGGGCTTCCAACTGCTCGGCCAGACGCTCGAGTTCCTGACCTCGAGAGGCGATCGTCTCGCCGAGAGTGCTCCGCTCTCGCCGGCCATAGTCGATTCTCGCCTCACATTCCTTGATGTCGGTGCGCAGAGCCAGGAGGCGTTCGCTGCCCTCAGCCAGGGCGCGGTCGCGCTCGGCGAGTTCGATCCGCTTGTTCTGAGCCGCGAGTTCGCGCTCTTCGGCCTGGGCCTCGAGAGCGGTGACGGCATCTCGGAGTTCGATGAGACCCTGATTGGCGGCTGCGATCTCCTCTTCGAATCCCCGGCGGTCATCAAGAGCCAGCGAAAGCTCCAGAATTCTCAGGGTTTCCCGCAGACGCTTGAACCGAGCGGCCTTCTTGGCCTGCCGTTCGATGGAACCGATCTGGCGACGGATCTCGCCGAGCACATCGTTGACGCGCAGCAGATTCTGCTCCGTCGACGAGATTTTGCTCTCGGCCTCTCGGCGACGCGCCTTGTACTTTCCGATCCCCGCCGCTTCTTCGATCAGAACCCGCCGGTCTTCGGGCTTGGCCGAGACGATCTCAGCGATTTGCCCCTGCTCGACCACCGTGTAGCCCTTGACTCCGATCCCGGTGTCACGAAAGAAGTCCTGGACGTCCCTCAAACGACAGCTGGTGCCATTGAGAAGGTATTCCGATTCTCCGGTGCGATACAGGCGGCGAGCGACCTGGATTTCGCTATAGGCCGCAAACGAGGGGGGGCCATCCCCATCGCGGTTGTCGAAGGTCAGCATCACCTCGGCCATACCGACTGGGGAAACCCCCTCGGCCCCACCGAAGATCACGTCCTCCATCCCCCGACCCCGCAAACGCTTGGCGGACTGCTCACCCATCGCCCAGCGGATGGCATCGACGATATTGGACTTCCCACATCCGTTGGGGCCAACGACTCCGGTAACCCCGGACCCGAAGTTCAGAGCCGTCTTGTCCACGAATGACTTGAAACCATGAAGTTCCAACGACTTGAGCCGCACCTGGTCTTCATCCTCCGAGAGGGAACGAGCCCTGTCTCGACTGACGATGCACTGCGGTTTACGGGTCGATCCCGCAACCGGGATGCTGGCCTGCCGAGGGGTTGTTGGAACGAACGCGGAGGGGGTTCCGGATAGGTACCACCCCAGAAACCCCATTCGCAACCCGCGCCTGGGCGCCGAGGCATCGCCCCCGCGGGGCAGGTGATTTACAGAGGCGCCGTCGCCAGAGCATCCGCTTGGACTTCCGAGCGCTTCCCGCCGCCCACGGCGTATTGGAGGTCGTAGAGATGCCGGTAATAGCCGCCCTGGCCGAGAAGTTCGTGATGGCTCCCCTGTTCCACCACGCGGCCCTGGTCGAGGACATAGATGCGGTCCACATCCTCGATGGTCGACAGACGGTGGGCAATGACGATGGAAGTTCGGCCCTCCATCAGGACGTGGATTCCCTCCTCCACCAGCCCCTCGGTCTCGCTGTCGATGGAACTGGTGGCCTCGTCGAGCACCAACACGTCACCCCCATGAGCCAGAGCACGGGCGAAGGCCAGCAACTGGCGCTGACCGGTCGAAAGATTGTTGCCTCGTTCCCCGAGAATTGTTTCGTAGCCATCGGGCAGCGATTCGATGAACCGATGGGCCTGTACCGACTCGGCGAAGCGCTGGACATCAGAGAGCCCGACGTCGTCTCGGCCAAGAGCGACGTTTTCGGTCACGCTCCCGCTAAACAGCACGACGTCCTGAAGCACCATGGACACCTGGCGCCGAAGCTCGGTCTGAGGCAGTTCCCGGAGATCCACGCCATCGATGAGAATGCGCCCTCGGGTGACGTCGTAGAACCGCATCAAAAGGCTCAAGAGCGTCGTCTTCCCCGCACCCGTGGCGCCCACCACGGCCACCTTCTCCCCTGGTTGCACACGGAAGGAGACATCCCGGAGGATCCAGTCCTCGTCTTCGCTCGGCTCGGCCGAATAGGAGAACCAGACGTTCTCGAATTCGATGAGACCCCGCCCTTCGCCCTCTCGCACCGTGCGGTCGCTCGATCGAGAACCCTCCTCAACCTGACGATCGAAGATCACGGGGTCGGTATCCAGCAATTGAAAGATCCGCTCACAACTCGCCATGGACGATTGCATGACCGAGTACTTCGCGGACAGATCCCGAAGCGGCATGAAGAAGCGCCGCATCCAATCAATGAATAGATAGAGGGTACCAGCTGCCGCCAGGCCGGTTCCCTGGGAAATGATGATGGCCACGGTGATTCCCTGGGCGAGTTCCACTACCGAGAAAAGTGCTGCGTCGTAGCGGATCGACTGGAACCAGGCGTTCTTGTGCGATTGATTAAGGTCATCGAAGATCGCAAAGTTCCTGGCCTCGCGGGTAAACAATTGCGTGACCTTCATGCCCGTCACATTTTCCTGCACGTAGGCATTGATGCGTGCAATACGTACCCGAACCAACCGATAGGCCTGCCGAACCTTGAACCGGAAGAAGGCCGCGGCCACCGCTAGAAAGGGAACCGCCAGAAACGTCATGGCGGCCAGGTGGGCATCCACCAGGAACAGCACCACCGCGAAGCCGATCATCTTCGCCACATCCGTGACCAGGGCAACGATCCCTGCCGAGAACATTTCCGCCACATTCTCGACATCGTTGGTCGCTCGGGTGACGAGACGTCCCACCGGATAGCGATCGAAGAAGCCCATATGGAGCGTCTGGATGTGCTCGAACACCTTGCGGCGGAGGTCCCGCATGGCAGCCTGGCCCGTGCGTCCCATCACGAGGGTATTGACGAACTGCAGCAGCGAACTCACCACCATGGCAATCAGGTACAGACCCGCCAACCAGGCGATCTCCGAGACCCCTTCGGGCGGATCAAACAAGCGCATGAACCCACTCGATGCGGTGGTCTCGGCGGCTTCGCTCGACGCGGAATCTGTTTGGAAGTGATGATCGAGACCGGTCTTCACGATCCATGCAGGCGCCAGTTCGAACAAGAAGATCGGCACGGTCAGCGCCAACGTCGTCACCACCAGCAGTTTGTATGGAGCGACGAACACCCAGAGCCGAAGCAACAGACGAACGTCGTAGGCCTTGCCCAGAAGTTCTTCTTCATGCATGGCCTCGTGGTCCATTCCGTCCCGCGCGTCTTTGCTGCGACGCATGTCCGATTCGGGCGTGCTCAAGTCAACTCCCCAAAGCCCGAGTGCGTTCCAAGCAGCGATTCATCGCCGCCCTCTGACGCCTCTTCCTCGCGAGCCTGATCTCGCGCCAGCCGTGCATAGAGGCCTTCGGCGGCCATCAATTCATCGTGATTCCCGAGTTCTGCGACGCGGCCAGCCTCGAGCACGACGATCTGGTCAGCAGACCTCACGCTACTGACCCGGTGCGAGACGATGATCACGGTGCGTCCCGCAAAGATCCTCTCCAATTCGCCCCGGATAGCGACCTCAGTCGCCGCATCAACGCTCGACAAGGTGTCGTCCAGGATCAGGATCCGTGGCCTCAGGGCCAATGCTCTTGCCAGGGCTGTCCTCTGGCGTTGCCCACCCGACAGCATGACTCCGCGCTCGCCCACCACGGTCGAGTAGCCGTGGGGAAGCTCCAGGACATCCCCTGCGAGCTGGGCCCGCTCGGCAGCCTCAACGACCTGCTCGAGATCTCGCCCTCCAGTACTGCCCACGGGTCGGTCGGCGTCGAGCCCAAACGCGATGTTGTCGGCCAAGCTCATCGAGAACAGGAATGAATCCTGAGGAACCATGGCGATGGCGCGGCGCAGATCCTTCAGCGAGATCCGATTGAGGTCCACACCATCGATGAACACCTGGCCATCTTCAACCTCGAAAATACGAGGAACGATGCTCGCGAGCGTACTCTTGCCAGAGCCCACGCGACCCACGACACCAAGCCTCGACCCGGCAGGCACATGCAGCGAGACGTCGCGGAGCGCGGGCTCACGGTCAGCACCGGGGTAACAAAAAGTAAGCGACCGGAACTCGATTTCACCCCGGACATCGAATCCCTTCTCGGCATCCGGTGCGTCCGCAATGCTCGGCTCCTCGGACAGAAGCTCGTCGATTCGCTGCATCGAAGCCGAGCCGCGCTGCACCATCGCCACCACCCATCCCATGATGAAGGTCGGAAAGGTGAGCTGATAGACATACATCGCGAAGGTAAAAAACTCAGAGATCTGCATCCTCCCATCGGCCAGACGACTTCCACCGACCAGCAGGATGATCCACATGGCAGCTGCCGGAAGCAGGTTCACGACACTGGGCATGATGGCATTGGCGCGAACTAGGCCGAGTTGACAGCGATACATTTCATTATTGGCCTGATCAAAACGGGCCGAAGTAACTCCCTCCATCGCATAGGCTTTGACGACGGAAATTCCAGCGATGGATTCCTGGAGCTGGTTGGAGAGCTGACCGAGACCTTCCTGAGTGACCAGGCTCCAGTGATGGATCTGACGTCCGAAGACCCGGGCGATCAATATGAACAACGGATACGGGACGAGCACCAGCAGCGCGAGTTGCAGATCGATGGCTGCCATGGCGGCGATGGAAAGCACGTACATCAGTGGCGTCTGTACGATGTTCAGGACACCAATACCCAGCATCACGCGAACGGCATTCACATCGTTCACGCAACGGCTCATGATGTCGCCCGTTCGCCATCGGAAGTAGAAGGACTGCTGAAGGCTCTGAAGATGGGAGAAGAGGTCGTTGCGAATCTCGTACTCAATATCTCGGGCCGCGTTGAAAACCAGGGTCCGCGAGAAGAAACGCAGTACGGCGAGCAACAGCGTAACCCCAACGAGCCGCCACAATTCTCTGGTCAGCTCCGGATTGGGTCCATCCTCAGCCGCGGCCACGCACCAGCCGACGAGGACGGGGATCGAGACAAAACAGATCACGTAACCAATGGTCAGCACGAGCCAGAGCGTGTAGAGAAGTCGGTTGCGCTGGACATATCCGCCCAGTCGACGCAGGGCAGATCGCATGGGACTCACGCTCACGACCGCAGCCAACCCGCGATGCGCGCGCGCTCGATTCCCATGGCCCACGCAAGAGTGGCCAGAAGGTGGGCGGCGGCTGTGCGCATCACGCCCGATGACCGATAACGACGCGCTGAGGTCACCACATCAGAAGACAACAGAGCGAGACGTCCCCTGCGGCGCATGGCGATCACGAGATCCAGATCCTCCATGATCGGCACACTCGGCACACCGCCAATGGCCGCCAGCACTTCGCGGCGCACGAACAGTGCCTGGTCGCCGTAGGGGAGCCCGAGAATCGAGGCCCGGCGCCTAGCCAGCCACTCGACGAGCCGCAAAGCCGGAGTCCTCTGGTCGAAACGCAGCCCGAATGCACCGCCGGCCACTTCCCGATCCTTCAATGCCTTCTCCAGTTCTTTCCGGTAGCCCGTGGGCAACCGGGTGTCCGCGTGAAGAAACACGATCACGTCTCCTCGTGAAGCCCTCGCGCCGGTTTCGAGCTGCTGGGCACGTCCCCGCGGCGAGCTGAGCACAAGGGCCCCTGCCGCCTCGGCACGGGACCGTGTGGAGTCCCTGCTACCGCCGTCGACGACGATGATCTCAGCGCCAGCCTCTCGGGCACTTTGGATGGCTCCGGTGACCTGCTCCTCCTCGTTCAGCGCCGCAATCACCACCGAAAGCTCCACCGCGCCGACGATAGCCCTTCTGCCCCAAAAACCCCCGCTCTCAGGCAGCCACCTCCACTCGTGGGCAGATCTGCGCCAGTCGGGCTATCCATTCAGTGTGAGCGCCAAGGAATCGCCCAAGGCATCCGACAGCAGCGAAGCGGTTGAGGCGGAGCCCGCAGCAGAGAATCCCTCCGCCCCCACCTATGCGCGCGCAGGGGTGGATCTCGACCACGACGAGGGTTTCGTCGAGGACATCGCGGAAATCACCCGTTCCACCCACCGACCGGAAGTACTTTCCTCCATTGGCGGATTCGCGGGTCTCTTCAAAGCGCCCGAGCGCTACACCCACCCGGTCTTCGTGGCCTGCAACGATGGCGTGGGCACGAAGCTGAAACTGGCCTCTCAACTCCAGCGCTTCGACACCGTTGGAATCGATTGCGTAGCCATGATCGTGAACGACATGATCGTTCAGGGAGCCGAACCTCTGGTTTTTCTCGACTACCTCGCCATGAGCAGCCTGGATTCCGAGCGCGCCAGCCAAGCCCTACTTGGGATTGCTGAGGGTTGTCGGCGAGCAGAATGTGCCCTGCTGGGGGGAGAAACGGCCAGCATGCCGGACGTCTACCACGAAGGTGACATCGAGCTCGTGGGCTTCGGGGTGGGTGTCGTGGAACGCGATCAGGTGATCGATGGATCCACCATCAGCCACGGCGACACTCTGCTCGGAATCGCATCCAGCGGCATCCACAGCAACGGATACACCCTGGTCCGTCGGATCATCGAGACAGCGACCCGGGATCGCGGCATCGACCTGCGTGACGAAATCGAAGAACTCAACACCTCACTGGCCAGCGCCCTGCTCACCCCCACCCGAATCTACGTCAAGCCGATCCTCAACGTTCTGCGCGACTTTACGGTCAAGGGAATGATTCATGTGACTGGAGGAGGCTTTCCCGGCAACGTTCCCCGAGTGCTCCCCAAGGCCGTTCGAGCCCGCATCGACCAGGACTCATGGAAGCGCCCAGCGATCTTCGGTCTCCTGCAGCAATGGGGCGAGATCTCGGACGATGAGATGCTACGGGTATTCAATTGCGGAATCGGCATGATTCTAATCGTGGACCCGAATCTGGCCGAGGACATTTCCGAGCGTCTCCGAGGACACGGAGAACGCGTCTACCGCATCGGAGCCGTGGAGGCAAAGAATCCGGACGAACCCGCCCTGTGTTTCGACCGGGGATTCCTGGGCGAGTCCCCTCCAGAAAGCTGATGCGCGGACTCCCCTCCACCTCGGGTCGGAACGCCTTGCGGACTCGACGCTGGGACGCATTGATTCTCGGCGGCGCTCTCCCGGGACTGATCACCGCGATCCAATTGGGACGCCGTGGCGCACGCGTTTTGGTGATCGAGGAGGAGAGCTCGGTCCTCGCACACCCAGGTCTGCGCGAACCGTTCCTGATGACTGGATCGAGTTCCCAGGGCGTGCTCGGAAGATGCCTGCGCGAACTCGGTGTACCCCTGATCGATCAGCGACGGTTGGAGGTCGAGCCCAGTGCTTTCCAGATGGTTCTTCCCACGGCTCGCGTCGAATACGGTCAGCTCGATCGTACAAGGACAGAACTCTCGGATTGGGGAATTGCAGAATGCGAACCTACGGGACTCCTGTTGAATTCGCTTTCCCAGGCCGCCAACATCGAGCAATCCGAAATGCTCGAAGCGGCGGTCGTGCGTCCTCCTCGAAGAGGCCGACTTGGAAGGCGTGCCCGGCGCAGCCCGGGCAAACGCAACCGAGGTGATGGGCCCAGTACCCCCGATTCCATGCGCGGCCTTCCCGAAGAACTGACCCAGGCGCCGGACCTGCTGCGGGAGATTCTCAACGCTCAGATCCGCGCGTTGTCCAATTGCGCGGCCACCGAGCCTTCGGACCCGGCCCAGAGCCGCCTGCTCGGTGGAGTGCTCGAGGGCGCGTCGAGTTTTCGCGGCGACCCCACCTGGCTCAGGGATCTCCTGAAACGCCGCATCGAATCCCTGTTTGGTGAGTTCAGGACTTTGAGCGGCAGTTTCGAGCTGGTTCGAGCCTCCAACCAACCCGGAATCGCCGTCAACGATGAAGACGAAATCTGGATCGGAAAGTTACTGGTCCTCAACGCGCCGCGGGCCGTGATCGGGCGAGCGATCGACCAGGATCCCATACCCGACCTACTCAACGCTCCCGCCCCCACCCATCAACGGCTGAGCCTGCATTTTCGTGTACCAGCGCGTGTGGTTCCGGAAGGTATGGGGTCACGGCTCATCACCGTGCGGGACCCTGGAAAACCGAGCACCGGGACGAACGTGATCACGCTTCGCCTCTTCGACGACCGAAGCCGAGACGACGATCCCATCGTGGACCTCGTGGCCAGCGCCGTGGTCGAGCACGACGAGGCCAGGATCCCCACGCACGAGGTCGAGATCGGGAGAGCCGTCGAGGCGCTTTTTCCATTCGGAGAAAACGATCTGTTCCACGCAAGCACCCATGAACCCACCTGGGACGGGGACATCTGGCTCTTCGATCCCCCCGGTGGAGATTCATGGCCCAGTGAGGTGGAGATCCAGGTCAGCACCCGTCCCCCCATCTATGCGCTTGAGCGGGCGGGGTTGGCTGCACTGGGCTTCGAAGGAGACGTGATGCTGGGTTGGCGAGCCGGCGACGCCATCGCCGGTGAAGCCCGCTAAGCACGGGACAAGTGACCGCAGGCTGGAGCCACACATGAGTCCCCAGGCGAGGCGGAGACGGAATACGGACCTCATCCGTGGCGAGAACGCGTTGCGACGCTTGTTTTCCTTCGCACGGCCCTACGCCCCACTCATCGTCATCGCCTTGTTGCTATCAGCCGGGTACAGCGGCACCCGGTATCTGCGCGCATACCTCGTCAAACCCCTACTCGACGAGGTCGTAGTTCCCGGGGCCGTACTCGCCGACAGTTCCAACTCTCCCAGTTGGCTTCCGCTACCCGAGCTCAGCTCCGAAACAATCGAGCAAAAAGTGCCTCCAGACCTCTCGGACCCTCCCCCCCCTTTGCTCGAAATCCGCGAGCGATTCCTTGAGATTGCGGCCACTGCGGCGTTACTCGTACTGGCCATGCCAGCGCTCATGTTCGCTCGAGGGACTGTCACTGAGTACTTCCTGGGGCGGGTCCACATCGACATCAAGCGCCGAGTTTGCTCGCAATTATTGGTTCTCCCCCTTCGCTTCTACCGGGACCGAAAACGAGGCGACCTGCTTTCGCGAACCCTCCAGGACGTCGACACCGCCCATGGGGCTCTGGGAATCGTCTTTGGCAACCTGTTCCAAGCGCTGCTCAGTATCCCCGTTGGCATCGCCTTTCTTTTCGCAATCTCCTGGCCTCTCGCACTCGTCACGCTCGTGCTCGGCCCCTTGGTGTTCGGAGTGATTTTCGGCTTCGGGCGTCGGGTGCGACGCACTGCTCGACACCGGCAGGAGACTCTCGCAGACGTCACTCAACGTCTGGTCGAAATGCTCGCGGGCATCAAGATCATCCGAGCCTTTGGAGGGGAAGAGAGGGAACGAGCTGCCTTCGATCGCGAAACCGAGCGTTTCTTCAGACGTTCCATGCGAGTGGTACGCAATCGGATGGCGGCCCGAAGCCTGGTAGAGATGCTCAACTCGGCAATCGGCGTCGGAATCGTTGTAGGCGGTGCGTGGGTCGTCGCCTCGGGTTGGTCGGGCTTGACGACGGGAGATCTCGCTGCCTTCTCGGCCGTGCTCGCGAGCACCTACAAACCCGTCAAAGACATCGCCCGGGCATGGGTACGGATCATGGACGCCGAACCGGCCGCCTCGCGATTCTTCGAACTGCTGGATGCGCCTCCGGTGGAGCCCGACTCACCCGATGCGGTCTCGATTCCGCGCCTCTCTGAGAGGATCACCCTGCGCGACGTGAGTTTCGACTACGGCGGCTCGCCCGTGCTCAACTCGCTCTCCCTCGAAATCAAAGCGGGCCAACGGGTGGCCATCGTAGGTAGAAGCGGCGCAGGCAAAACCACGTTGGCGGACCTGCTACTGCGATTCGCCGATCCCACCTCCGGCCGCATTGAAGTCGACGGGGTGGACCTGCGCCGAATTTCCAGAGATTCCTGGACACAACAGATCTCTGTAGTCACCCAGGAACCGTTTCTCTTCGACGGATCCCTCCGCGAGAACATCGCCTACGGACGACCCGACGCCAGCGAGTCGGAAATCCTCGCAGCCGCTCGAACCGCCCACGTCGCCGAGTTCGCCAATGAACTCGACCAAGGCTATGAGACACGTCTGGGCGACAACGGCGCTCGCCTTTCCGGCGGACAACGGCAGCGCGTCACCCTCGCGAGAGCACTGCTCAAGAATCCATCGGTTCTGGTCCTCGATGAAGCCACGAGTGCACTGGATCATTCCAGTGAGCGATGGGTACAAGAAGCCATGGACAACCGACTCGGTGACGGCCAGACGATCCTCGTGATCGCACACCGGTTGTCCACCGTGCGCCGAGCGGACCGAATCGCAGTCCTTGCGGCGGGGCGAATCGTACAGTGGGGCAGTCACGAGGAACTCCTGGCCCAAGACGGACCCTACCGGGAACTCATCGGCCCACCGATGGGTCGAGGCCTCGACACCGATTGGATCCGATGGCCCGGCGACACGGTTGGACCCATCGGTCACTGAGCCGGCTCCGAGTGCCCAACGCCTCTAGGCGCCGAACCTCGCGTTTTGCCGAATGGATTTCACCGATCCATCATTGTGGGCGACAAAGAGGAAAAGCCAGTTAAGCCACTGCAGATAGAAGGGCATACTGCGTCGCAGATCCATGAAGAGCACGACGCGAACACGGTCCGAATCATTGAAGGCCTCGTGCATGTGGGTGTCGTCGAACACGACCCCCTCGCCATTCTTCCAGTAGTAGATATCGCCTTCTCCGATTCGGTCGAACTGGCGCCCACGATTGACTTCCGGATCCGAATTGACCCGGATGTAACACTCGCCGTTGGTGTTGTCATAGGGGATCGAAATGCCCAGGTGATAACGGACGAACCCCTTGTAATAGCCCCAGTGGGGGGCGATATGCTGCCTAGGCTCCAAGACTGAAAAGAACGCCGTATAGACACCCGGAATCTTCCGGAGAAGATCTGTAGTTCGCGGCGCGTGGCGGCAGTTCTCCTCGATGAACTTTCCAGATTTGAACATGAAGGTCTTCCAGTCCAGACTATGAGTATCCCCGGAGGTGTAACTCCCGCCGATCTCCTGCATCTGCACCATCCCATCGCGCAACTCCAAGAGACGGTCACACTCCTCGGCGATCTCTTTGTAGTGATCCTGGAGGATCTTCAATCGTGGGTAATCGCGGTAGCAATCGAGTTCGAAGCCCGGAATGGCTTTGAAGTGCCCCTTCTCCTCCGCACGTTCCCAGAATCGGTTCACACCCGATTTGAAGTCATCTTTCTGGTCCGAATCGAGACTGTCGATCCAACGAAACACCACGTAGCCGGACGCGAACAGAATCGCAGTACAAATGAGGAGATACATCATTTAGAGTTGTTCCAGAGCCGTATCGGTTAGGCACGTTTTAGAGTAGTCGATCGGTCACCAGCGCCCAACCGGGTGTGAACTCAATCCTTCGACACAATATCGTTCTCGGCACGCTCGAGATTCGCTGCCGCACGATCATAGGCGATGGCATTGGTATTGGGCATTGGCCCCTCCCAGTCAGGCAGAAGGCCTTGCTCATGACAGAAGAATTGCCCTTCGACAGTCCTCCCGTTGAACTCTGCCGCCTCTTCCCGAGTGGCCAACCAGGCCACCACCGCGCCGACAACATCGGGGGGAGCACCGCTCGTGTCGAACCCAAACTCGCCCATGTCCGCCGCCATCCGCTCGGTCGCAATGAAACCGGGCTGGACGTTAAAGGCACGGATCCCGTGATCTGCAAACTCGACTGCCAGAAATCCAGCAATACGCTGAAGCGCACCCTTGGAAATCCCATACCCCATCCCCCAACCGCCCTTTCCAGCCGGTTCGGTCGGATCCGCATAACCCGCAGCGGACGTAATATTGATCACGATTCCCGAACCGCGTTCGACCATGGCAGGCAGGAAGACCTTGTTCAAGACCAGGGTCGCCAACACATTCGCCTCGAGTTGATGCTCGATGAGTTCAAGTGGAGTATCGAGGAATCGGTCCATGTGGCCGGGGCCGATGTAGCGCCCGTTGTGGACCAACACGTCGACCTGCCCCCAGGTGTCCAGAACCTCACGGGCAGCAGCAACCAGGGACGCGCGATCGAGCAGATCCGCGGGAACGATGAGCGCCTCTGCTCCCTCTTCAGTCACGAGTTCAGCAGTTGTCGTGAGGCTTCCCGGTAGGGGTTTCATATTCGACGCGGTCACCGTCGATGAATGCTCCCTCTCCTCTCCCTCTCGAACGCTGCGCGCCGAGATCGCAACATCGAATCCAACTCGGGCCAGATGAAGCGCACAGGCCTTACCGATCCCTCGACTCGCACCGGTGATGAATGCTACAGGGCGATTGCGACCGCTCATGGGTCCCCTCCATACACAATGAATCCGCGAGCCTACACCCGCCTTCGATCCGGTGTCGACCTACGAGCGCGCGTGAGCTTCGTGATAGAGAGCCTCGGCCTGCATCGCTACCTCCGACGGCGCGAAGTGGAGTTCCGCCCGCCGACGCGCCGCCTGGCCCATTTCGACACGTCGTTGTTGGTCGCTGAGAAGTCGCTCCCAACCTTCAGCGAGTGCGGAGGGAGTTTCTTCCACGACAAACCCCGTCTCCCCATGTACGACGATCTCCGGCATCGCACCTCTTGGGGTGGTAACAACAGGACGACCACAGGCGGCTGCCTCGAGCAAAGCGCGACACCCGCCGTCGGATCCCGGCACGAGCAAAGTCAAGACGTCCGCCAACGAAAGAAACTTCGGGTAATCTTGGGTTCGGTACCCCGCGAGGATCAGTCGATCGCTCAAGCCAAGACGTTCGGCTGGCTCCCGAACGATTTCGTCCATGAAGGTTCCACGCCCCAAGAGCAACAACCGGACGTCGGAATCCCTCCCCGCCAGCTCGGAAAAAGCATCCAAGAGCAGATCGAAACGACGGTGTCGTTGAACCCGCGCAACGATACCCACCACCTTGTGATGCGGCGCGAGGCTCAACTCTCTCCGCAAGGCAGGGTCGGGTTCGTTTGGAGAAAAACGTCGAAGGTCGACGGATCCAAAGAAGCCCACGCTTGGGGCTCCGCCGCGAATTCCACGGTTTTGAAGAGCAGCTCCCGGTGACACACAAATAAGCCCATCGGTCCCGCGACCAAAGAGCCAGCGGTTCCACGGCCAATGCCGAATCGGCTCTGCGCAGGGATAGGATCGAACCAGCCGAACTCGGTCTCCGCGACACCACGCACCGATGGCCCGACGGGCTAGAACGTGGTCGCGTGTGTGCCAGGTATGCACGACGTCGAAGTCACCCCGCCGAAGCAACTCTCCAAGCTGGCGCGCATCTTTTCGATCCCGCCACCAGCGTGCGCCTCGAGCCCGCTCGAGGCGCAGAACCGGCTTCACACCCGCCTGGATCGATCGTTCGTAGAGTGAATCGCGACCTTCAACAGGCGGGTTCGGACACCCCAGCGAAACATCGTGCCCTCGCTCTCGAAGCGCGAGCAACAGCCCCAGCATCGGATCTGCTGGCCCTGTCCACTTCCAGTCGCTGGTGAGCTGAAGGATCCTCAAGGTATCACTTCCGACGGTTACTCGAACTCCCCGAAAGCCGCAGCTCCAACTCGCGCAAACTTGCGTATTTCAGGAGAACGTGGAGAGCAGTGATTGCCGCAACCAGAAACCCGGGAACCCCGTCCCTGAAACCAGCCCGTAGCAAATAGGCGCGAAAAAAGCGCGCCGCGGGCCGCAACGCGAGGTCCGTCACCTTGGTTCGGCGCCCACGTAACCACATCGCGTTTGCCTCCAGCTTGCTGAACTCACGAACGCGTTCGACCTGATCGGCGAGATCGCGGTAACTGCGGTGCTCGAGATCACCTTCGATCCGATCGACGGATCCCTCCAAGCACACCCTCCCGTGGGGGTTCTGCCCAGACCACTGCGCAGAGCGCCGCCGAAACAACCGCAATTGCCAGTCGGGGTGAAAATCACCGTGGCGAAGCCAACGACCCAGGTGAAGAGTGACGCGGTTGAGTTCAGCTCCCTCGAAAGACGACGCGGGCCCCGCCAACCATTCCCGAACGCTCGCCTCCAACTCATCGGAGAGCGCCTCATCAGCATCGAGTTGCAGAACCCAATCGCTGCCGAGTTGGGTCAGGGCGAAGTTCTTCTGCTCAACGTTGCCCTCGTAGCGGTGACGAACCACACGGGCTCCCGCACTGATCGCGACCTCTTCCGAGGCATCGCGCGTCCGGTCATCGAGAACCACCAAACACTCATCTGCCCAACGAACAGACTCAATACATCGCTCCAGCGTCTCTTCACTATCTCGAGCAATCACACAGGCGCTCAGGCCACCTCGAATCGCGCCACTGAATGCGCGCGTCGTCACGCCCGCAGGCGCTCCACCGATTGCACCCCTTCGATGCGCTCGATTTCCTTCATCACGGATTTCAGGGTGGCGACGTCTCGAACCCACAATTCGTAGGTCTGCTCCGCTCGTCCATCGCGAGTGGTCGACACCCGGGCTGCACCGATGTTGATCGATGCCGAAGAAATCGTCTTCGTCACCTTTGCCAACAGTCCCGGCCGATCCCTCGAGCGAACGCTCACCTTCACTCGTCGAGGAGTCGCCTCCTCGCAGTCCCAGTCGACACCGATTCGTCGGTCCGGATCGAGTTCGAAGACCTTCGCGCACTCTTTCGCATGAACGGTAACGCCACGTCCACGAGTCACGAAGCCAATGACATCTTCTCCGGGAAGAGGCGAGCAACATTTCCCGAAACGCACCAGCACTTCGGATTGTCCACTGACTCGAATCCCAGTGGGTCCGGGGGATGTCTTCGGAACGGAAGGCGAAGGCCGCAGCGCTTGGCGGGTCCCTGAAGGTTCGCCTCCTTTCAGTTTCCGAACAATCTCGGCCGCCGGAGCGCGCCCATAACCCACAGCTGAAATCAGTGTCTCCGCTGAAGTCCGACGATCGCGCTTGGCGAGCGCTTCGAGACTTCCGTCGGACAGGACTTTTTTCGCGGAAAGGCCCACTTTCTTCAACTCGCGGTCCAAGATCTCGACGCCGAGATCGTAGCTATTCTCCTTCTCTCGAGCGCGAATCGAATGCCGGATGGCGCTACGCGCTCGACTCGAAACCACAAACTCGAGCCAATCATTTCTCGGATACTGATGCACGCTGGTCTGAACTTCCACGGTATCGCCATCGTTCAACTTGTGACGCAGCGGAACCATTTTTCCGTTCACTACGGCACCCGAACAACGCTCACCCACCTCACTGTGAATCGCGAACGCAAAATCCAGCGGCGTAGCTCCGCGCGGAAGGTCGATGACGTCCCCTTTCGGAGTAAAAACGAATACCTCGCCGGGGAACAGATCCACTTTGACCGTATCGATGAATTCGTGCGGATCCGAGACTTCCCGGTGCAGGTCTACGAGTTGCCGTAACCAAGCGAACTTTTCGTCGTCCTCGTCGAACTCGAGCCGCCCCTCCTTATACTTCCAGTGGGCGGCAATCCCGAACTCGGCGTTGTGGTGCATGTCGGTCGTACGAATCTGAACTTCCATGCGCTCGCCGTACGGACCGATCACTGTCGTGTGCAGGGACTGATACCCATTGGGCTTGGGCAACGCGACGTAGTCCTTAAAACGGCCAGCGACAGGCACCCAAGTCGAATGAACAATTCCGAGAGCGCCATATACATTTTCCTGCGGATCGTCTACGACGATCCTGAAGGCGATCTTGTCGTAGACCTCATCGATGGAAACTGCGTTGTTCACCATCTTCTGATGAATTGACGCGAGATCTTTCAAACGACCTGTCATGATCGGTTGCAATCCAGATTCGGCGATCTTTTCGGAAAGCACACCGATGACTTCTTCGACGTAGTGCTCGCGAGCGGCTCGCTTGGAGTGCAGAGCGTCTTCCAACTCTTTCGCAATCTCTGGATGAAGGGTTCGAAACGCGAGATCCTCGAGCTCCTGCTTCATCCAGTTGATGCCAAGTCGGTGGGCCAAAGGTGCGTAGATGTCTACGGTCTCCTGTGCAATTCGGATGCGCGATTCCTCATCCAGATAACCCAGCGTTCGCATGTTGTGGAGGCGATCTGCGAGCTTGATCAACAGAATCCGGATGTCCTTGGACATCGCGACAAGCATCTTGCGAAAGTTCTCAGCTTGCCGTTCGCGGTGCGACTTGAATTCGATCTTCGCGATCTTCGTCAGCCCCTCCACGAGGAAGGCCACCGACTCTCCAAAGAGGCGTTGGATCTCATCCGCCGAGGTCAGGGTGTCCTCGATCGCATCATGGAGCAGTCCAGCCGCCACGGTGGTGTCATCCATCCGCGTGTCGACGAGGATTCCAGCGACCTCCAGGGGATGCACCAGATAGGGCTCCCCGGAAAGCCTTTCCTGGCCCTCGTGGACCTTGGCGGAAAAGACATAGGCGCGCTGGAGCAACTCGAGGTCACAAGACGGGTTGTATTCCAGCATGCGGTCGGCAATGTCGTTGAAGCGCAACACCTGCCGGCAGCTCTCTCTCCGGACTGAGCTTTCCAGCCCCTCTCCGGTTTCAGAAATCCCCTTCTAATTCAATCGCTTGGAAAATCGTAGCGAAAGCGCTGGAGAACCGCCCGCGGATTAAAACGCGTCTTGAGCTCGTCCGTCTGCCCGCGCCGCTCGGCGTACAGGATCGACCGCAAGTCCTCGACGCAACGATCGAGTTCGTCGTTGACGATTGCGTAGTCGAACTCCGCAACGGCTTCAATCTCGCCCCGCGCGATTCCCAGGCGCCCCTCGATCTGATCGGGGTCATCGGTGCCCCGCCCCGTGAGCCGGGACCGCAGGACTTCGAGGGACGGCGGCAGGATGAACACGAACCTCGCATCGTCGAGTTGGTGTCGGACTTGGCGCGCTCCCTGCACTTCAATCTCGAGTAGTGCGTCCACGCCCGAGCCAAGCAAATCTCGAAGAGCCGCCCAACTCGTTCCGTAGTGGTTTCCGTTGTAGACCGCCCACTCAAGAAACTCCCCGTCTCGAGCCATCTTCTCGAAGGCCTGTTCGTCAACGAAGTGGTAGTGGACACCGTCCTGCTCACCCGCGCGCGGGTCACGCGTGGTATGGGAGACGGAGAGCTCCACGTGATCGTCGAACTCGAGCAGGCGGCGACAGACGCTCGTCTTACCCGCACCCGACGGAGCCGCCAAGACCACGGGGATTCCGCGTTGATTCCCGCTCATTCTTCGAGCGCCAAGGCCCCGTCCTCGACGAGGCGCGCAGAAACCGTATCGGGGTTGATGGCAGACAGAATCACATGATCGCTATCAGTCACGATGATCGAACGCGTACGCCGTCCATGAGTCACGTCGACGAGCTTTCCTCGTTGCGCGGCTTCATCTCGCAGTCTCTTCATGGGCGATGCCGATGGTGTAACGATCGCCACCACCCTTGATGCAACCACGACATTTCCGTAGCCGATGCTCAACAGTCGAAACTCATTCAACGTTTTGGACCTGCTCGCGAATTCGCTCCAACTCCGTCTTCAGATCGACGACGAGGTGGGCGATGGGGCCATCGCTGCCCTTTGAACCAATGGTGTTGACCTCGCGCCCAAGTTCCTGGAGCAGAAAGTCCAAGCGCCTGCCCGCCGGGACCCCCGGTCCGCCATCGGCCAAAGTCTTCCGAAACTGATCAATGTGACTCGCAAGTCGGCTGAGTTCTTCACTCACGTCGAGCCGGTCCGCTGCAATCACGATTTCCTGGTGCAGACGAGCCGGATCGACCAATCCCACCTCGTCCTCCAACTGCGCAGCGCGCTTGCGCAGCCGTTCCCGGGCCGCTTCCACAACGTGGTCGGTACGCTGTGTGATCTCGGCAACAAAGGATTCCACCGTCTGCAGTCTCCCAAGAAACTCGCGTTCCAGAGTCGCCCCTTCCACCAAACGCATTTGTTTAGCAGCGGACGCCGCCTGGTCCACACCCTCCAAGATCGATTCGACCAACTCCTCCTGAGGGAGATTCGGCTCGTTGAAACTCGTCACCCCTGGGAGGGAAAGCAGCGTACCCACGTCGATCGGACCCGAAACATCTTCACCGCGGCTCAACTCCCCCGCGGCCTTCGCGTATTGGCGAGCGACCTCCATATCGATGGCCAGTTCCGGTCGCAGAGCGCTTCCCTCGACGGAGGTCACGATGACTTCGACCTTGCCCCGGCTGAAGGTCCCAGCGACGCGTTCCCGCACTTGAACTTCGAGACTCGAGAGGTTCCGTGGCAAACGCAAACGAACGTCCAGAAAGCGGTGGTTGACCGATCGAACCTCGATCGAAAAGGAGGCCGAGGCGATCGGAACGGACGCCTGCCCAAAGCCGGTCATGCTCAAGATCACGACTGCCCCCGTGCGGTCGCAACGGCTTCGGGAAGCAGATCCCGCAACTCCTGAATACTCGCCGTTGCAGTGCCCACCTTCCCGACTACCACGCCCGCAGCGGCATTGGCGATGACGGCGGACTCAAGAAGCGTTGCCCCGGAAGCGATCGACAACGCGATCGCTACACTCACTGTGTCTCCGGCGCCTTGCACGTCATAGACTTCGCGTTTGGGTGTTGGGACGTTCGTCGCACTCCACCCCTCTACGCTTGCCTCGAATACGGTCATTCCCCCACTCCCTTCGGTCACGACAATGGAACCTCCGCTGACCGTGCGACCGAGCTCTTCGACCGCGGCCATCAAACTCTCGCGGTCTCCAGCCTTTGCACCGCTGAGGCGTTCGACCTCGCGGAGATTGGGTTTCAGCACCGTTGCGCCGCCATAAGAGATTAGATCGTCCTTGGGGTCGACCACCACTGGGACCGAGGCTGTCTTCAATTGCTCCATGACCCGGACCGCGGTCCCACCACTCAGAACACCCTTTCCGTAGTCAGCGATGATTGCGTAATCGATGCCCGCCAGAGCCCTCTTTACGGCCGCGAGCAGAAGATCCGCGGCCTCGCTCGAAAGAGGCTTCGTTCGCTCGATGTCGTAACGCAGCAGTTGCTGTGACTGGGCGACGACCCGTGTCTTCTCCGTCGTGGGTCGGTCTGCCACGGTCACCAACCCCCCGGTTTCGGCACCCAACTCTGCGAGCATCTCGAAAGCACGCCGGCCAGCCGGATCGTCTCCCAGGACTCCGCAGACGCATGCGGTAGCCCCAAGGGCGATGGCGTTGCGCGCCACGTTACCCGCGCCTCCCAAGGCTTCGGTCTGTGCGGTCACCTCCACGACGGGCACCGGCGCCTCGGGGCTCACCCGATCGACGTTGCCCCAGACGTAACGATCCACGACGAGATCTCCCACGACCAGAAGTCGAAGGCCCTCGAAACTCGCCACCAAGCCTTCGAGACGCTCGAGATCAATCTGCATGGGCTTCACTCTTGGAATCGAAATCGGGAAAGTGCGTCGATGAGAAACGCTCCTCTTCGGCGAATGCCTCGCTCGATATCGAACCGAGCTCAGCGAGGCCCACCGCTCTCGGGCATCCCCGAAGGTGCCATATGAGAACTGAACGATGCATACGCCAACGAGCACGATACTCCGCACCGAAGATGGCTGCAGGCGCCTTGGAGACAAGATAAAAAAGAGCCTTCGCCGCTCGAATCAAGAAAACCAAAGCCGTCGCCGTCATCCCTCGATAGGTGCGAAAGAAACGGTACAACGAGCGGTGATACTCGATCCGTGTCAGAACGGGCTCCTTCCGCTTGCTGCTGGCACCCTGGTGATGCACGACGCAGACCTTGGGCAAATGCACGACACGCAGACCCGCAGCGCGGACCCTCCAGCACCAATCCGTTTCTTCGAGAAAGAAGAAGTAGTCCTCGCACAACGAACCGACCCGCGCAAAAACCGAAGCGCGAGTAAAGATCGCTGCTCCCGCCACCGCTTCCACTTCACACGGCTCGGTCCCGATCCATCGGCGCGAGGGAAAGCGCCGACGAAACAAGAACTGAAGGATTCCCTTGGGCAAGAGTTCTGTGAGAACGAGGGGAAAATTATGGAAGGAATTCTGCTTCGTACCATCGGAATTGAGCAACTGCGGCCCCAAAATTCCAACATCTGGGTGTCGATCGAGATAATCCAGACAGGCGGGGATCGTGTCGTCGAACACGACTGCATCGCTGTTGAGTAGGAGGAGATATCGGCCTCGTGCGACACGAACCCCCGCGTTGGAACCCGTTGAAAAGCCGCGATTTCTCGGCAGAACCACTTCACGGACAAAGGGAAAACCGGCCCGAACCGCTGCCATGGTTCCATCGCGTGACCCGTTATCGACGACGATCACCTCGATATGGACGGTCTCCTCGCTCTCCTGCTCGACTGCCAAAATCGCAGACTCCAGGGACGAGAGGCACTCCAGCAGGAGATCCCTCGTATTCCAGGTCACAATCACAATGGATAGATCGATCACGCCACACCGACCACATTCGAATCAAGAAGTTGCCTCGCGGCAACGAGCACAGAGGACGGCTCGATCAGTCTCATGCAGGTCACGTCCGCGCAACCTCTTCGACATGGACTGCACTCCATTCTCGCACTCACGGTTCGCGATGGGGTTCCCCTGTAGACGGCATTCTCCACGGGGTGGGTGGGCCCGAGTAGTTGCACGACCGGAGTCCCCGCGAGTGATGCGATGTGAAGCGGACCGGTATCGGACGCAATCAAGAGCTGACACGAGGCGAGCAACGCCGCCAACTCCCCCAACGAGCGGGTTGGCTCGGCCAGATTCGCAGCACCTTCGCTCGCGTCCACCAACTCTCGTGCCAAAGACGCTTCTCGGAGGTCGGAGCTGCAAGTGACGATGCAGTGCACCCCGTCGCGATCGCGGAGTTCCTTAGCCACCTTGGCGTAGCTTGCGACATTCCATCTCTTGTGGAGGGTCGACGAACTCGTGCCCGGGTGGAGGACGACGGTCGGTCGATCCTCGGGAAGAGTCTTCGCCATACGCTCGCGAATCTCGTCATCGACCACGAAAGCCTGTCGCGAGACCGAGTCATCGATCCCGAGGTACTGGTTCATTCCCGCGTTGCGCTCGAATCGTGAAATTCCTTTCGCATCGATGTCCACGAGATCGTGCGCAAACAACCAAGAGAACTCGCGACCCGTTGGAGGCGCGTAGCCCACTCTCCGACGAGCCCCTGAAATCAAACCCAGCATCGACGAGCGAAACAACGAATGGAAGTCGAGGACGAGTTCGAAGCGGCGGCTTCGAAGCATCCGGACGAACCGACTGAGGTCTTCGAGGAACAGGCCAATGCGTCCCCGGCGCAAAGCCTCCAGGAGCTTCCGGCGGGGAAAGACCAGGACTTCGTCAATCCAGGGCTGACCTTCAAGCGCACTCGACGCTGGCTCTTCGACCAACCAAGCCAGATGAGCCCCGGCGTAGGCTGAACGCAGGCCGGCCACCGCCGGAAGCGTTCGCACGACGTCTCCCACCGCACCGAGGCGGATGATCAGGATCCGATCGGCTTCAGGCGGCTGAGACAGGGGATTTCGACACAGCGAAATGGCGCGCCTCGAAAGGAGAAATTCCGGGCGGTAGCATACCGCTCCCGTTGGGACTGCACCGCTCCCCAGCGGTGGGGCGTCGTACCGTCGACGAATAGAAACCGATGCACGCAATCGACCAACACCCATCCTTCCTCCGAGTCGAACGGGGCCCGCTGATCGCGTGGCTGGACCGCGAGTTCCAAGACGCGCTCGAAGCCGCGAGGCTGCTCGAGCCCGGCGTCATCCAATCGCTGCTCAAAAAGGGAGAGGGCCCGATCGGACGCGCAGCCACGGCCATCGTACCCCTGAACGGTCCCGGCGTTCGGCTTCACCTCCGGGGCATGCGCCATGGAGGTTGGCTCGGGCCATTGTTCGGCGGAATCTGGCCCAGCCCCAAGCGTGGCCGAACTGAACTCCAACTCACTGCCACGCTGGCGGATCGAGGCCTGCCCGTCCCCCGCCCGGTGCTGACGTGTGGAGAACGGGTCGCGCCGGGGTGCTATCGCGTCAGCATCGCCACTTTGCACATCGACCACGGATGCGATGGCTTGGAATGGTTGTCATCCATCGACCCCCCGCACCAGTTGTCAAGAATCGCCCCGGCGGCTCGCTCAGCGGGTCGAACAGTTCGAGACCTCCACGATGCAGGCGCCATCCACGGCGATCTGCACCTTGGAAACCTGGTGTTTCGCGAGAAATGCGGTGACCTACAGACAATTGCCGTCGACTTCGATCGCGCGCGCCTGGTTCCCATCGTCGATGCACGTGACCGGACTTCCGAGTTGATGCGCCTATACCGATCGCTGGTGAAGCGTCGCCTGCCCTCGGACTTGATTCGCGCAGCCCTTGGAGAATTCCTCGAAGCCTACCTGGCTGGAGACGACGGCCTGGGGCAACAAATACTCGCCCGGGTTCCTCGCGAACGACTTCATCTCGCCCGACATCGAATCCTCTACGCCGTGCGCCGGCACGGCGAACCGTCCTGAATCCGATCTACCTGCGAGCCATGCAACTCCTCAGCGGAGCCGGGCCATCAGCCAATCCAGGAATGCCTGTTCACCTTCGACTTCAGCCTCGATGATGAGAACTCGCATCTGTACGCCACGCGCCCAGGACGGAGAGATCTTGAGTGCATCCTTCTCCGTCGTCAGCCAAAATCGCGCCTGTCCCGAGAGATCGCGGAGGTCACGAGCACGGTAGCGGTGATGGTCCGGAAACTCACGAACGACATCCACCATCATTCCGAGCGATTCCACCGTGGCGCGAAAACTCGCTGGGTTCGCGAGTCCGGACAACAATCCGACCCGTTGACCCTCCAGCGACGAAGCCGGCTCCAGAACTCCTCCGTCCAACGGGCGAAAACCGACCGGCCGACGACGGACCTCGAAACGACGCAGGTCGGGCGCATACCGCTGGACGAAGGCCTCGTCGTCGGGCGTCAGTGGGCCATCGACGACTCCCAGAGCGTCGGCGCGCGACAGTGTCTTCGCCAATTCCCGCAGTGGCCCTCGTGGCAGCGTGTGACGATTCCCAAAGCCGAGTCGCCCGTCGACGGTCACGATGTCCAGATCGCGGTGAAGTCTGTGATGCTGGAACCCATCATCCAGCACCAGGGTCTCTGTGCCAAAGGCGGTGACGGCTCGCAAGCCGGCGTGGACGCGATCCTCTGCGACCAGGACGGGAACACCCGGTACATGTGCGGCCAGAAGCATGGGCTCATCGCCCGCGAGATCGAGAGTCGCTCGTACGAACTCGCCGTCGGAAACCACGACCACATCCCCCGTGGTTACCCGGCCGTATCCGCGGCTCGCCAGGGCGACCTGCAACCCGCGACGATGGAGCGAGCGAGCCAACCAAGCAGCGACGGGAGTCTTTCCCGTACCCCCGACCACGAGGTTCCCCACACTGATCACCTGCGCAGGAAGGCAAACAGCTCGCCGCAATCCCAGTCGGTAGACTTCTCGGTGAAGCAGCGAGACGATCCCATAGATCCAGCCGAGTGGGGTGAGGAAAAACCACAAGAGGAAGCGCCACCACGGACCTGCCCGACGCTCCCACAACCAATCCGCCCTAAGAATCACCGTTCGGTCTCGGAAGCAGCCGATCCCGAATCTGCTCCCCCGGGTCGGACCGATGCGAAAGAAACCAGTGCCGCCTCCACCAGACCATGGGACCTCTCGGTCGCTCCTCGCTGCTGTTCGAGCGCCGCGCGTCCTTTCGCACCGCGCTGCTCGGCGGCACCGGGCCGCGAGAGAAGTTCCGCCAAAACGACGGACATCGACCCGGCGTCGTCGATGCGATGGCCCGCCCCACAACGAGTCAACAAGCGCTCCGCGTGGCGAACCCCATGGGTGTAGGGGCCGAAGAGCACCGGTCGACCCGCCAGCGCCGGTTCGACCAGATTGTGACCACCCACGGGAACCAGCGTCCCACCCACGAAGACAGCCCGCGCGTAGGAGTGCACGGCGGCCAATTCTCCCAGGCTATCGAGGATCAGAACCTCGCCCGGTTTCAGGCCCCCTCCGGACAAGCGGGAGCGCAGGTGCACCTTGCGGCCGCTCGTGCGCGCGAGGGCTTCCACTTCCGTTGCACGCTCGATCTCACGAGGAGCCAGAATCAATGCAGCCACATCCCCCACCCGGGCCGAATCGAGCCCAAAGGCCTCGAGCATTGCGCTCTCCTCGCCGGAGTGGGTGCTGGCTCCCACCACCAGAGGTGCCGCGCCGAGAAACTCCTCGAGGTCGGCAGCCAGTGCTGGAGACCTGCCCGCCGGGTCGAGCTTGAGATCGCCCGTAACGGATACGCGTTCCCTCGGAGCACCCAACTGAACCCATCGCCTGGCGTCCTCCTCGGTGCGCGCTCCGATAGCGGACAGGCGGCGCAGGGTTCGATGAATTCCAGGCCACAACCAGCGGTAGGTCTGTAGTGACCGGTCCGAGACGCGGCCCGAGACCAACACCACCGGAATCCCACGACGAACAGCGGCCGCGATCCAGAATGGCCAGATCTCGCCCTCCACCAGTACGAGAACACTCGGATTGACTCGCTCGAGAGCAGACCCCACACACCAGGGATGATCCAGGGGTGCCAAATGACAGGGAACGTCCGGTCGAGTGCGGCGCATGGTGTCTCGCCCTGCGATCGTACTGGTGGAGGCAAGCACGCGGCGTCCCTCCGCTTCGAGACGTTCGATCAAACGGGACGCAGCTCCAATCTCGCCCACGCTCGCGCCATGCACCCAGACCGGAGCGCCCACCTGCGGCGGCCAGTGCCCGATCCGTTCCCGCAAGCCATGGCGCCAGTGGGGACGGATGATCATGGCTCCGGCGACCAGGGGAAGGAGTACGACGGCCGACAACGCCGCGAAACTACTCGCAACGATTCGCAACCAGCATCTCCTCAGCGATGGCCGCCACGCGCCGCCCCGCGCCGCCTGCCCCCAGTGCCTGACGAACCCTCTCGAGGGCCGCGAGCTGTCGCTCGCGAGCATCGCCTTCCAACAAGGAAATGACGGCATCCGCTACACGCTCGGGCGCAGCGTCCTCCTGGAGAAATTCGGGCACTACCGGATGACCCGCAATCAAATTGGGCATCGTCAACGAGTCGACCCGAACCATCTTTCTTAGTAACACCGCGGTCAATGCCGATGCGCGTGCAGCGACGACCATGGGACGCCCAATCAGGCTCGCCTCGAGGGTGGCCGTTCCCGGCTTCAGGATTGCAGCGTCACAAGCGGTGAGCACGTCGAGAGAATGCCCCTCGACGACTGAGAGCGGAAACGCCTTTGCAATACCCGACCTCGCAACCCGCCGCTTGACAGCCCAAGGGTCCAGGGTCGGGGCAACGGGCAGCACGAAATGGATCCCCTCGACTCGCGCCTCGAGAACGCGAGCGGTCTGCAGGTGCAGCGCAAGGCTGTGACGGATCTCGTGCGTTCTGCTCCCGGGCAGAAGGGCCACCAGCGGTGCTTCCAGCGGCAACCCGAGAGCCTGGCGAGCGGAACGACTGGAGACCGTCGTGCGAGCCTGCATACGATCCACCAGCGGGTGGCCCACGTAATCGGTGCGCGCGCCGGTCCCCGTGTAGGCGGCCGGTTCGAAAGGCAGGATCAAGGCCAATCGGTCCGCTCTCCTGGCGAGCTTGCGCACACGACCGCGTCGCCAGGCCCAGACCTGAGGACAAACGTAGTAGAGGATCGGTAGGCCCAGAGCACGCCCCTTTCGAGCAAAGGGCAGGTTGAATCCTCCGGAGTCGATCAGCACGAGCAAGTCGGGACGCACCTCTCGCAGGGCCTTCAGAGCGCTCTTCCACACCTTCATGACCCCGAGAAGATCGGGCAGCAGTTCTTGTAACCCACCGACGGCCAGTCCTCGCTGGTGAGCGACGAGTTCTACCCCTGCTGCCACCATCTCGTCGCCCCCAACCCCGACGCATCGCAATTGCGGAAAGCGCTCCTTCAGCGCCCGAACGAAGTCGGCCGCATAGGCGTCCCCTGAGGCGTCGCCCGCCGCCAACATTACCGTCGTCACGGAAGTTCGGATCGGGTGGGCATGGCCTCCAGGACACGAAGGGCGGTGCGGAGCGCACCCAGTCCGGCCGCCCCCGTCACTGCCGTGACTTTGCGTGACCGGATGGCACCCACGAAGGCAGCCAGTTGAGCGAGGAGTGCATCACCTGGATCGACCTTGATCTGCTCGGTCTCGAGCCGAGAGCGTTCACCCACCAGACCAGCTGCAAAATTCGAACGCCCGTGACGTTCGACCCGCCTTGCGATCTCCACCGACTGATCGAGAAAGTCGATCTCGATGCTGCAGTCATTTTGGTAGATCCGCAGACGCCTTGCCGCCGTCGCCGCAACACGGCTCGCGGTTAGACTCGCCACACAACCGCCAGGAAACTCGAGCCTGGCATTGGCCACGTCGACCTTGTCGCTGACCACCACCGCTCCCACCGCTTGAATCCGAACAGGCTCGGCTCCGATCAACTGCTGGAGGATGTCGATGTCGTGGATCATCAGATCCCGGACGACATCCATTTCTGCCGCTCGAGCAGTGAAGGGCCCCATACGACGGGCTTCGACGAACTCGGGCACGGTGACCTGATCCCGCACCGGAGGAATCACCGCGTTGAACCACTCGATATGACCGACCTGAAGGACGCAGCCGGACTCCCGCGCCAGCCGCAGTAAATCGTCCCCCTCGTCGAGCGTCGCGGCCAGGGGCTTTTCGACCAGCACGTCGAGGCCGTCGAGCAGGGCCGATCGCACCACTTCGTGATGGGCCAAGGTCGGAACCGCGACGATCACGGCATCGGAATCCCCATGAAGTTCACTGCCTTCGAGGACACCGGGAACACCCAGGCTTCGGGCCAAAGATTTTGATCGCAAGGGGTCGATGTCTGCGATGCCCGAGAGCCTCACCTCACCCGTGGTGTGCTCGAGCAGCGAGATTTTCTGGGCGTGGAGCGTCCCCATGTAGCCTGCACCCACCACCGCCACCCGAACCGGCTTCATTCGGCAATGCCTCCGGCTTCCGGTCGCCCCACTCCGAACAGTGCAATCGAATGCTGATCTGCGAGCGAGACGGTTCTCTCTCGATCCAAGACAACGGTGCAATCGGCCTCGTATGCCAATGCCACTGCGCGGGCTCGTGCCAGAACCGCCACCGTGTCCGGACCAATGGTCGGAACGTCGAACCTGAGATCCTGCCCAGGCTTGGCCACCTTGATCACGCAGGCCCCTGAGGCGATCGATCCGGCGCGCCGGATCGCCTCATCGGTACCTTCGATAGCTTCCACCGCGAGGACAGCCCCGTCCTTGACCACGACAGTCTGACCGATGTCCAGACCTGCAATGGCCTTGGCGATCGGCCAGCCGAATCGAACATCGGAACGGACATCGGTACTGGGAACCGTTCGCCCCAGGGAACCCGATGAGCCCAGAAGCTCGGGAACCAGATCCGTCTGGGGCAAGACCTCGATTCCGCGACTCGCAAGCACATCGACCACCCGCCGCAACAACGTGTTGTCGAGACGATCCGGAAGGGAAGCGAGTTCCCGAGCCGCGAAGTTATCCAGACCCACTTCTTCGACATTCTGAAACAGCAGCCCCTTGGGAACCTTCCCCGCCATTACGACCCGCCGAGCCCCAGCGCTCTCCAGCGCATCCAGAGCCTCAAGAGCCTGCCCGGGAAGCAACCACGTGACTTCGTCCACGGACTCGGCGATTTCCGGCGCCGTCTGGTCACGAAATGCGATCGCGGTCAAACGAACACCGCGATGGGCCGCCGCGAGGGCGATGTCGAGAGGAAGCCTTCCGGCCCCAGCGATCAAACCCACCGTCTCGGAAATCTCGGAATGACTCACCGCACGACCCCGCGTTCGGCACGGCCGATGAATGCCAGGACCCTCATCACTTCACTGCTGCCCTTGCATTCACGTGAGAGGGTCTCGACAGCCTGCTCGAGGCGCAGTCCAGATTTAAACAGCAGGTGGTAGGCGTGCTTGATGACCGCCACGACTTCGGGAGAAAAGCCACGTCGAGCAAGCCCCACGCGGTTGAGGCCCACAAAACGGGCGCGATCGCCGGCCACGCTGACAAACGGTGGCACATCCTTGCTGAGCATCGAGTTCGCGGCCGAGAAAGCGGACTCCCCGACATGTACGAACTGGTGGACGCCAGTCATCGCTCCCAACACCACGTGATCTTCGATCACGACATGACCCGCCAGGGCGGAAAAGCTGGTCAACACACACTTCGAGCCAATCGTGCAGTCGTGGGCGACGTGAACGTTGTTCAGCAGGTAGTTTTCGTCACCAATGCGGGTACTCCCGTCTCCCCGGCTGCTCCCAGCGTGAATGACCACATGCTCTCGGATCACGTTGTCGCGGCCGATCTCTAGCCCGCCGATCTCCGAAGCCTCCCCCACGATTTGCGGCTCGGTTCCGATTACACAACCCGGGAAGATTCGCGTACCACGCCCGACGCGAAGAACGCCGGCAAGCACCGAGTGGGAGCCCACCTCGACCTCATCCTCGAGCACCACGTCGCCGCCCAGAACCGCGAAGGGGCCGATGACGACTCGCTCGCCGACCTTCGCACCCGGCTCCAAGACCGCAGTCGGGTGAATCCGCGACATATCGCGTTATCCCTTCTGGTTGTATCGCTCGATGATGAGATCGGTGATATCCAGAGCTTCACGTGTGTAGAGGATTCCGGGGGTCCCTCGGCGAATGATGATGCTGAAGCCGTTGCTCTTGCCCACATCTCCGACGATTTCGGAGAGCTTGGCCACGAGGGGACCTTCTAGGCGTTTCTGGTCCACCTGCATCTGCCCCTCGAGTTCCTTCATCTTGTTCTCGATCTGATTCTGCATTTCTGCAAGATCGAGCTGTTTCTGGAACAGGGCATCTTCCGAGAGCACGAACTTTTTCGCCTTGATGTCCGCCTCGAGACTCTTGTAACGCTCGATCATGGGCTGGAGCTTCGCCTCAGCTTCCCGCTGTTTACGAGCGAATTCTTCGCGCGCTGCCTTCCCCTCGTCTGTCGAGCTGATGGCCTGCTCGACGTCGACGACTCCGATCTTGATGGGTTCGTCTTGTGCAGCCGTCCCCCAGACCAACAGGGCCACAGCAGCCAGATATACAAGCGCCTTGTGTACGTGCATGATTCGACCTCGCTCTACCTTCGATTGGAATGGAATCCCGTACGGGCTCGAGTTCCCCTCAGAATGCCCCACCGCCCACGGAGAACTCGAATACAGGAGATGTCTCGATCTCAAGAGGGTCGAGGGGCCAGCCCAACACCACCGCCAAGGGGCCAAAGGGCGAAAACCACTGCACACCCGCGCCAGTACCGTAGCGCCACTCGGGAATGTCGAACAAGTTTTGCCCCTCGGCGAAGGCATTTCCCGCGTCGATGAATGCAACCCCCTGTAGTCCAACGGTTTCAGAGATCGGGAACCGGTACTCAAAACTCGACGAAATGAACTTGTTACCACCGATGACGTCCGTGGCATCCAGATTGGCGAACTGGGAAATCTCCGTGTCGTCGAACTGATTCCCCCCTGCCGGCGTATACCAGCCACTATTGGCAGTGCCCACAGGGGAGATGATCGTCCGCCGCGGCCCCACGGAACGCTGGCGGAACCCGCGAAGTTGAAAGATACCGAGGCCACCCAGAAAGTAACGCTCGGAAAGCGGCAGCCTGATATTCGTATCGATCTGATCCAGGGTTCGACAATCCAGTGTCCCCCCCTGGCCCTGGCAATCGGCGGGTTCCGCCCCCACTGCGGGGAAATTGAAATCGTCGATGCTGTTCAGAGGCAGTGCGTAACCCACTCTCGAGCTGAGAACGAAGGTGGAATTCGGCAGCATCCATGAGGGCGCACCTAGGAACCACTCGGCCCGAGCCTCTATGCGCGCAAAGGTGGTGGTGAAGCCGAGCCCCGCGTACTCGAGACTTCCCGCCAGCCGATACCCCTCGGTCGGTGCGAACCGATCGTTTCGCGCGTCGCGAGTGAAATTCAACCCCACCGAACTGCTCGTGATCTCTTCCGCAAGAACCTCCCGCAAGATGACTGCAGCAGCCTGAAATTGTCGGTCGTCATCGATCTGGCGAACGCTGATCCCATAGCGCAACGCGCCCCGAGACCGATTATCCCGACTCAGCGCATGTCCGAATACGACCTCGCCACCAAACTGCTGCTGGTCGAAATCCTCGAATCGAAGACTCGTTCGATAAACGGTCAGGCCCGCACTGTAGGTAGACCCCAAGAATGCGGGATCCGACAAACTGACGAAGAATCGCTGGGTCTGACCCCCGAGATCCACCGAAATATTGGCGCCGTATCCCCTACCGAACAGGTTGCTCTGGGCGAGTGAACCCGTCACGACGAAGCCATCCTGGGAGGAATAACCCGCTCCGAAACTGAAGGAACCCGTGGGGCGCTCCACCACCGAGACTTGAAGATCCAGTTGATCCGGCTCTTCGGTCGGCTCCGGACGGAAATCGACCTCCTCGAAGTAGCCCAGTCGGTCCACCTTTCCCTGGGAAAGCAGGAGTTCTCGACGTGAGTAGAGCTCTCCCTCCACCACCGTCAATTCGCGACGAATCACGGGGTCCACGGTCACCGTGTTGCCCGAAATATCGATTTGCCGAATGAAGTAGAGCGGTCCCTTTCGCACCTGGAAAGTGACGTCGACATCGTCGGACTCTTCACTGAGCCGGGTCAGGGGAGTGACGTTTGCGAAGTAGAACCCCCGATCCGTGTAGTAGGCCGTGAGATGGTCGACATCCCGCGTCAAATCGCTTCGGTTGAACCACTCATCGGTCGAAAGAGCGAGCATCTCCTTGAGAGCGTCGATATCGATGGTCTTGTCCCCCGCCACATCGAGGGTCCCCACCTTGAACCTTCTTCCCTCCTGAATCTCCACCAGAATCGAAAGCCCATCTTCACTGGGAATCACGACCGGTAGGCCGATTCCCACGCGCAGGAAGCCGGCATCCGTGTACATCCGCTCGATGGACTGTAGATCCTGCATGAACAGGGGTTCGGAATAGGTACCTGAGCGGTCGAACCAGGACGTGGCGTAAGACCAGAACTTCCAGGTCTTGGTGGAGAACTTCGACTGTAGTTCCCGATCCGAGAAGAACTCGTTTCCAGAGAACTCGATCTTCCGAAGCTTGAGTTTCTTCCCCTCATCGACTTCGAACTGCACCGCTACCGATGCTTCCGAGAGCGGTTCGACCTCATAGCCCACTTCCGCGAGGTAGTAGCCCTCGGCTCGGTAAAGCGCGGCGATGCGGGCCCGATTCTCGAACAACAGTGGGTAGTCCAACGTAGACCCAGTGGTCAGGGTGAGGATGTCTCGAATCTTCTCACCGTCGACGTTGTCATTGCCCGAAATCGAAATCTCACGTACGACCGGGTTCTCTTCTACGTCGAAGACCACATCCAACCCCTCGGCCCGGGGATCGATGGATACAGTCACGTTGCGGAAGAACCCGAGTGCGTAAATCGCCCGGACATCAGCGGCGATTCGGCCGGGGCTGTAGACCTGCCCGGCCCGGGTTCCGATCCTCACACGAATCGCATCGCTCTCAATGCGCCGGTTACCACGAATCGAAACCTTCAAAATCGTGGTTTCCGGCCCGACCGAACCGGATTCAGCGACCGTTGCCCTTGCGGGCGTGATCACGAAACGAACCCAAACGCCTTCAGCCCTCCGCTCAGTCTCCACCTCGGCACTGGCGATCTCAGTATCCGCCCGAAGCAATGCGAGGTCTGCAGCGACGGCTGCTGGATCGTAGGGCTGTCCGACCGTGGTCTCGAGCTGATTCCCCAGACGCCCGTCGACATCTGGGATGCCATCCAAATCGACCCGCATCACTGTGGAGGATGCGGAGCCCAGCACATTCTCCCGTATCATGCCGGCCAGCTCATCCACGAGTTCGAGTAACTCGCTGTCACTCTCAGCGGTGAGTACCCGTGTCCGGCTGGGCTGTCCAACCGCCGCAGGAGTCAACCGCACGTCGAGGCTATAACTCCCGGCCAGTTCGGTGATACTGCCCGCCACGACGAATCCGGCCCCGAGTTCCACGGCGATTTCACGAACAGCCCCATCCGAGGTCGGCTCCGCGGCACGACCGCCGAGCACTTCGTCGACCTGTTCGGCGGGCACGACGGTCACCTGCCCGCCTTCTTCGAGACGTGAACGCACGAGATTGGAGAGAGAGGTCCCCAAGAATTCGATGGGCTTGGCGCTGTGCACACGGAAGGGCAACACGGCAACCACCGGCAAATCGGCGTCGATGGCCTCCGAGGGTCCCGGAGATGTGGACCCCTGAGCGAAAACGGGAAGGGCCGCGAGAAGCAGGCCCGCCGACACGAGCGCCCACGCAATCCGGAGGAGATTCGACCCCGGTCCGATTCGCGGTCGGAGCGCGAAATGTGCGGGACCGCATCGAATCACCTGCAACCCATCCCCCGGCACCACGGGGCCCTGCCAGGCCCACGGATCGAGGAGACACCCGCAAAGGCATCCCACCAGCCCCTGCCGGCGCCCCACTCCCCAGCGGATCGTCGAGACCGCCTCGCACCGCTCCGCCGCGGATCCCCCCTGCGGCGCCGAGTCTAGACGCGCGCGGCCCAGGGAACAAGCCCGGTCAGGTTATTTTCTCTTTAGAATCAGAGAGTTAAACCAGGGTCGGACACTCTTCACAGGCCGGACGGAAGTCGGCGGGGAAGCTTCAAGCGGTTGAACCGCCCGGGGCTTCGGGAGCGAGGTCGGTCAGAGAGCCGTCGTTGAGCACACACTGCCTCCCGATGGCACCTGCCAGACCCGAGCTGTGGGTCACAATCACCAGAGCCGTGCCATGGACCCGGTTCATCTCCAGCAACAACGCAAGAATCCGATCCCCGGTACCGGGATCGAGGTTTCCGGTGGGCTCATCAGCCAGCACCAATGCGGGTTCGAGCACGAGGGCGCGAGCAACGGCCACGCGCTGGCGCTCTCCCCCCGACAACTTGCCCACCGGGTGGAGAATTCGATCCTCGAGTCCGACCTCCACCAGCATCCGTTCGGCTCGATCCTGGATTTCTGAAAACGCGGTGTCGGCGATCAGGCCGGGCATCATCACGTTCTCCAGGGCATTGAACTCCGGCAGAAGGTGATGAAACTGAAAAATGAAGCCAAGGCTCCGGTTCCGGAACCGCGCCAACTCCAACGGCGTCTTGGCAAAGAGGTCCTCACCGCGGAAATGAACCGTCCCGGTCGTTGGACGATCGAGGGTTCCGAGAACGTGGAGCAGCGTCGACTTCCCCACGCCCGAGCGCCCCACGATGGCCACGCGCTCTCCTTCGCGCAGTTCCATTCCGACCCCGCGCAGGACATCGATGGAGCCATCGCCCGTGGTATAGACCTTGCCAAGATCCTTTGCCCGGAGAAGCACGTCACTCATAGCGAAGTGCCTCTACCGGATCGATGCGGGCACCTTGTCGACTGGGCAACAACGTCGCGCCGAGCGCCAGCACCATGGCCAACCCGATCGCCAGTGCGATCTGAGTCGCATTGAACTCGGCGGGAAGGGTCGAGAACTGGTAGACACTCGCGGGCAGGGTGTCGATTCCGGTAATTGCCTCGATCTGCGCCTGGATCCAGGCGATTCTCCCGGTGAAGGCGATCCCCGCGATCACTCCGAGGAGCGTCCCCGACAACCCGATCAGAACCCCCTCGATGGCAAAGATCCGCTCGATGCTTTCCTCGGGGGCACCCATTGCCTTGAGGATCGCGATGTCACTGGATTTCTCCATGATCATCATCACCAGAGTCGACACGATCGAGAACGATGCCACCACCATGATCATGGCGAGCAGAATGAACATCATCACGCGCTCACTCTTGAGGGCCTGAAAAAATGCGGGAAAGAACTCCTTCCAATCCCTCGTGAAGTACGGAAACCCGAGGGTATCCTCCACGGCTGCCGCCACTCGCGCGGAACGGTAGAAGTCTGTGGTTCGGCCTTCGATCCCGTCCACGACGTCCGGGGCCCTTCGAAAGTCCTGGGCGGCGGCGAGATTCACGTAGGTGAACATCTCGTCGTATTGAAAGAAACTCGACTCGAAGACTCCCGTGACCTCGAAACGGGTCAAACGAGGGGCGGGCCCCAGCGGCGTTTGTGGACCGCCAAAGGGAGAGATCACCACCATGGGATCGCCAAGTTCCAAAGCCAGGGCGCTAGCCAACTGGCTACCGATCACGATGCCCGGATCACGCCCCTCGGCGGTCTCGATGAGAGAATCCAGAGAGCCCCCGATCAAATCCTCCTCGAGGTCGGTGACCCGCCCCACCCGCTCGGGGTCGATTCCCCGAAGCCTCATGGCCATGATCGCTCCCGCATTTCCCCGCACCATGCCCTCGGCATCGAGAAATGGCGACGCCGCAACGACGTCGGGAACAGCTTCCACGCGGTTGAGGATCGCCCCGTAGTCGCCAAAGGGCCCAAGGCCACTGTTGACCGTAAAATGAGCGCGATTGCCGATGATCTCGTCTCGCCAGGTCCGCTCGAAGCCGTTCATGACCGAGAGCACCGTGATGATCAGCCACACCCCTGCAGCAATCCCGAGGATACAGATGCCGGTGATCACGGAGATGAAGGTCTGTCGCCGCTTCGCAACCAGGTAGCGGCGCGCGATGAACCACTCGACTCCACCGCGCGATTCGAGCAGGCCAGCAGTTGCCAGAGGGAGCAATCCAAACAGGACCAGCAGCACGAGGAATCCAAGAAACGAGGTCCCCGCGGTCGTCACCTCGAGGCTCGGCTCCGCCAAAGCCAGGGCGACACAAACGCCTGGCAGCATCGACAAAGCCAGCACCCAGGACATTCCCTCTGCGATCGATTCCCTCCCGCCCCTACGGGAGCGGAAACGCAACAGGGCTCCCGTCCCGGCGACGAACAAAGCAGGGACCAGTGCAAACGTGGGATCGGAACTTCCGCCGATCATCAGCGAATAAGCGACTCCAAGGGCACCGAGCGAGATCTTCGCCATCCGCGTGGGAGTCAGGTACCGAAGGAGAATCCAGATGAACACCATGCTACCCGCCAACGCGGCACCCGCTCCGCCGAATGCCAGCGCGAAGGCTTGGACCTGAAAGTTAAGCGGTTCCCCTGCATGCTCCGGCGCCCACTCCCGCAGCCCCACGAATGCCAACATGGACGAGCCCAGGAGCCACACCAAAAACCGATTCCTGATGCTGAATGCGACCCGGGCAAAGCTGTCGAGGGCCACGATGGCGGAGCCCAGGAACAGAAGCGCAAAGGCACCGACCCCGAACGCGATGGCCACCACGAAGCTCAGAGCGAGCGTTCCTCCGGCGGCAGTAACGAGCTCCCAAAGCATCAGGACGATCCGCCATCCGATTCGGGACGGAGATGGGGGAAGAGGATGACCTCCCTCAAATTGGGAGCGTCCGCAAGAACCATGACGAGCCGATCGACCCCGATGCCAAGACCTCCGGTGGGAGGCAAACCATATTCGAGGGTTAGCAGGTAATCCTCGTCCAGAGGATGGGCTTCGTCATCGCCCGAGAGCTGCGCCTCTTGTTGGCGTTCCAGCCGATCGCGTTGATCGTCGGGGTCGTTCAACTCACTGAATGCGTTGCCGATCTCCATGCCTCCGATGAACGGTTCGAATCGCTCCACCAGGCGCGGATCGCGGGGCGAGCTTTTCGCGAGCGGCGAGAGCTCCCTGGGATAATCGACCATGAAGGTGGGCTGAATGAGTGACGGCTCCACGTGCTCGCTGAACAAATCATCCACCAACTTCGCCCAACTGGGAGCCGCCGCCTCGCCGAGCCCCTTGGCTCGCACGGCGCCCCGCAAGCCATCCAAATCGTCGTGCTCGACGAAATCGACGCCCGTCGCATCATGGATGGCGTCGCGAAGTGGAATCTGGGTCCAACTCCCCAGGTCGATGGACTCGCCCTGGAACTCAACCTTCGTCGTGCCTCGCACCGCGAGAGCGATCTCACTCACCATCGCCTCCGTGAGTTCCATCATGTCGCGGTAATCAGCGTAAGCTTGGTAGCACTCCATCATCGTGAACTCGGGGTTGTGTTTGCGCGAGATCCCCTCGTTTCGAAAGTTGTGACCGATCTCGTAGACCCGATCGAGCCCACCAGCCACCAAGCGCTTCAAGTACAACTCGTCGGAGATTCGAAGAAAGAGAGTTTGATCGTAGGTGTTGTGATGGGTCGAAAAGGGCCTCGCTGCCGCACCGCCGTAGAGGGGCTGCAGCACGGGCGTCTCGACCTCCATGAACCCCCGTTCATCCAGGAATGAGCGCATGGCCGAAAGCGTCCGACTGCGCACCAACGCGATCCGTCGCGACTCCTCGTTGACGAGCAGGTCGAGAAAACGCCTGCGAAAGCGCAGCTCCACGTCGCTCAAACCGTGCCACTTTTCAGGAAGCGGACGGACGCTCTTGGCGAGGATCTGGGCTTCCCGCACATCGACGGTGAGTTCGCCAGTTCGCGTTCTCCAGAGAGCCCCCTCGGCGCGTACGAAATCCCCAACGTCGAGTCTCTTCACAAAGGCGAAGGACTCGGGGGACATCTCCTTCTTCCTGGCCGACAATTGGAGCGCTGCGCCGTCCTCGAGCACTTGGAGGAAGACCAGCTTCCCGAAGGAGCGAACCGCCATGATCCGGCCCGCTACAGCAACCTTGGGGGCGGCTTGCTCGAGCTCCTCAGCGGTGGCCTCTCCATACTCGGCCACGACTTCTCGCACCGCGGTTCGGGGGCCGACCCGCGCCGGATAGGGGTCGACACCCTCCTCGCGCAACTCTTGCAATCGCGCTCGCCTCGCTTCGATCTCACGCTCGCTCACGGATCCTCCCCGGCTACTCGCGCGCGTTCCAGGAGGGTCGCGCGGATAAAAGTATCGAGGTCTCCTTCGAGGACAGCGTCCACATTCCCCGTTTCGACACCCGTGCGATGGTCCTTGACCCGCTGCTGCGGATGAAGGGTATAAGAGCGAATCTGACTGCCAAAGTCGATCTGTCGCTGGTCCCCTCTCGCCTGGGCCAGTTCCTCCTCGTGCTCACGACGCGCCTTGTCGTACAGTCGAGCTCGCAGCACCTTCATGGCACTCGAGCGATTCTTGTGTTGAGAACGCTCGTTCTGACACTGCACGACGAGCCCCGACGGCAGGTGGGTGATGCGAACCGCAGAGTCCGTCTTATTGACGTGCTGGCCTCCCGCTCCTCCGGAGCGATAGGTGTCTATCCTCAGATCTTTGTCATCCAGTTCGATCTCGATCGCATCGTCGATCTCCGGGGTGACGGTCACGCTCGCAAAAGCCGTGTGTCGACGTGACTGCGAATCGAAGGGAGAGATACGAACCAGCCGGTGTACGCCTTCTTCGGCATTCGTGTAGCCGAATGCATAGGGGCCCGAAAATGTCACGGTCGCGTTTTTGATGCCTGCTTCATCGCCGGCTTGCAGATCGAGAACCTGTGATTGAAAACCTCTACGCTCCGCCCATCGCAGATACATGCGCAGAAGCATCTCCGCCCAGTCGCAAGCATCGGTTCCCCCCGCGCCGGGGTTGATGGACACGATGGCATTCGAGGTGTCGTGCTCCCCACCGAGCAAACGACGAAGCTCGGCCTCTGCAAGCTCCGCATCGGCGAGCGAAAGTTTCTCGGCCGCTTCGTCGCGCGTGGCCTGATCGTCGGCTTCGGTGGCGAGATCGAGCAGGACCTCAGCGTCATCGAGGTAGCTCTCGAGTTGCTCGAAGACCTGGAGTTCTCGGTCGACTCCACTCTTCTCCCGCAAAACCTTCTGAGCCTGGTCCGGGTCATCCCAGAGATCGGGGCGTGCGATGTCGGCCTCGAGGGCCTCGAGACGCAGGCGGAGGCGAGCTGGGTCAAAGCCGCCCCCGGAACTCTTCGACACGCTCACGCAAGGCGCGCAATCGTTCGGCGAGTTCGCTGGAGTCGACCGGGCTGTTTTCTTCGCTCATACATCCCCCTTCGCACAAAGACGGGCTCGACCCTCGCGCCACCCCTCCACTCCCTCAAAGCCGGGAGTCAGCGCGCTCGACGAAGCCCCACCACCAGCAGGGCCGAAACCGTGAGCCAGCCTGCGGCGGTGATCCACCCTCCGTGCCGGGTGTAGAGAGAACCGCCCCGGGGGCCCGCGCGCAATGGGACATCCTCAAGAAGCAGCCCGGGCTCGAAGATCCGCGTCTGGGATCGCACGCGCCCCCGAGCGTCGATGAAGGCAGAAACACCCGTATTGGCCGCCCGGGCTGTCCAGATCCGGTTTTCGGCAGACCGCAACGCCGTGATGGCGAGGAATTGATAGGGGGCGCCGGTGCGCCCGTACCAGGCGTCGTTGGTCATGGCGAAAAGTGCCTGGGCGCCGTCTGCCACGAAGCCGCGAACCAGAGCTGGAAACAACAACTCGAAGCAGACCGGCAGTCCGACCCGGGCATCGGGGCCAACCTCGAGAGGAACCGTGAGAGCACGAGGCCCCGACCCCTGGGAGACATCTCCCGTGGCGATTCCGCGTGCTACCGCGGACATGAAGCGACCGATCAGGTCGCGGAATGGAACGTATTCCCCAAATGGGACCAGGTGGGATTTGTCGTATCGGTGCTGGATCCGACCTGCGGCATCCAACACGAACGCGCTATCGAAGAACCTCTCCACGCGACCCACACGATCGTATTCGAGGCCTACCGCACCCACCACCAAGGAAACACCGGTCTCTCGCGCAAGATCCGCCACACGGCGGCCCGTTTGGGCATATGGTTCGAGTCCGCCCGGCACGGCGGACTCGGGCCAGACCACGATCTGCGCCCCCGCCTCTGCGGCCTGGCGGGTGAGGCCCTCATAGATACTCAGAGTCCGATCCTTCCAGGCCGGGCTCCACTTGACTCCCTGTTCGATGTTCCCCTGAGCAACGGCGACTCGAACACGTGGAAGCCCCACGTCGTCCACAGCCCGAAACGAGCCCCAACCCAGCACCAGCAGCAGTACCACACAGACCAGCGCCCAAATATCCTGCCTCGCCGGCCGAAGACCCTCACGAATCGCGAGCCCCAGATGGGCCAGAGCCACCCCTCCCAGGGCGGTCACGAAGGACAGGCCGTAGACACCGATCAGGGACGCGAGGCCGAGCATGGCGGGGTTGAGGTGCTGGGCATACCCCAGAGATGCCCAGGGGAAGCCGGTGAACAACCAGCTGCGCAATTGGTCCAGTGACATCCACAGCGCCGCCACTGCGAAGGCACCGTCGAGACCTCGGCGCGATAGCCACGAGAGCAGACCGCCAAACAATGCCGTGGGCAATGCGACGTAGACCGCAAGGAAGACCGGAGCGACCCAACCCACGATGGCCGCCGCATGGCCGTAGGTCACGGTCACGACGTAGATCCAGTGAAGGATCGCCGAGTGAGCCACCAGCGCCGCCGTAAACCCCCAAAGCGCGGCCTGTCGCGGCGCGAGGCCACGCAATCCAAGCACCAGCAGGGCTGGAGCGAACCAAGCCAAGCCGGCTCCCAGATCCACCACGACTCCGAGTACGGGCTGCGGAAACGACCAGAACGAGACGACGACGTAGCCCGCCAGGAGTGCAATCCGAATCGAGCGCAGCATGGCGCCGCCCGCTTCCGATTCAGGGCTCCTTGACCTCTCCCCCCTCATCCACGCAAGACCCGCCACAGCCGCCTTTCCTCGCTGCGCATTTCGCGGGCCTCATCCTCCTGCTCGTGGTCATGGCCAAGCAGGTGCAGAGTGCCGTGGATCATCAGGCGTGCCACCTCGTCGTCCAGAGAGCGCCGAGCCCGACGGGCCTGGCTGGCGGCGGTTTCGATTCCGATCACGACATCGCCGAGCAGGTCTCCGGCAAAATCAGCGCCCTCCCCCTCCAACAGTGGAAAGGCCAACACATCGGTCGGTCCGGATTTCCCGCGCCATCCCTCATTGAGCTCGGCAATCCGGACGTCATTCACCAGGCTCAGCGAAAGCTCCGACCGGCTATGCCCCAGTTCCCGGAGCATGCGGACGGCACGGGAGCGGAGTAGGCGGCGGTCGGTTCGCGGCAAAGAGCGAGCGCGAGAGCCCGTGATGCGCACCGTCATGCTTCGTTCGGGGGATCCTCGACCTCTGCGCCCGAGTCCGTCGTCGAGGGATTCGCGCTCGGCGCTTCATCCCGCCGGATCTCGGCGGCACTCGCCTTCTCGTAGGCGCGAACGATGGATTGAACGAGTGGATGGCGCACCACGTCCCCATCGTTGAATCGGATGAAGCCGATCCCGTCAACATTTTGCAGAAGCGAGAGCGCTTCGACCAGACCACTTCGCTTGGCGCCCGGCAGATCGATCTGAGTCACGTCCCCGGTGACAACGGCCTTCGAGTCGAACCCCAAGCGGGTCAAAAACATCTTCATCTGCTCGCTCGTCGTATTCTGGGCCTCGTCAAGAATCACAAAGGAATCGTTGAGTGTCCGGCCCCTCATAAACGCCAGAGGTGCCACTTCGATGACTCGCCGCTCGATGAGACGCGAGGCCTTTTCGAAGGGCATCATGTCGTTCAGAGCGTCGTACAAGGGCCGTAGATACGGGTCGACCTTCTCCGCCATGGATCCCGGCAAGAACCCCAACTTCTCGCCAGCTTCCACCGCAGGACGCGTCAGTACGACGCGGGAGACTTCGTGACGGTGAAGGGATGCGATGGCCATGGCCATGGCCAGATAGGTCTTGCCAGTACCTGCCGGGCCACTTGCCATGACAAGGTCGTGCTTCCGCATCAACTCGACGTAGCGACGCTGATTGAGATTCTTGGCGGTAATTCGACGCCTCGACCCCACCGACGCCAGTACGTTCTCGTAGACGTCTTCGAGGTCGACCTCGGGTTCCTGGGCAACCATGCGAACCGCCTGTCGAACATCTCGAGAGCGGACCACATGACCCCCCTGAACCTCGGCATAGAGTTGCTCAAGCACCTTCTTGGCCGCTTCGACGTGGTGGGCCGGGCCCGTCAGACGCACCTGGTTCCCACGGGCATGGGCGCTGATGTCCAAGCCCTGCTCGAGGATCCTCAAAGTGCGGTCGCTCTCTCCATAGAGAGCCGCAGCCGTTTGATTGTCATCGAAAACGAGGGTCTGACGCGTGGAGGCGGAGTGGTTGGCCAGGGGGGGTCCTTCGCTTGAAGATCGACGGTTAGGCGCTCTCGAAACTCGGCAGGCAAGCCATCTCAGCCAAGCTCCGAAGCCCCGACGCGATTGGCGCTTAGTTTAGGATTGGCCCGGGACCACCGCCAACGGCCCGGGAACAGGCCCCGCCGTGTCGTCCCCCCTGATTCCAATGACCCCGAGAGAAATCTCGGAGGCAGTCTCAGCCCGCCTCGCGGCCAGGCTTGCGTAACTCGATCGCAACCACTGGAGCGGCCTCCGATCAAGAGCCAGGATGCCCTGCTGGTGCCCTGGAAGATCGCCAGGAAGCAGATCGAAGGATCTCGGTGCACCGAAGGTTGCCCAGGCGATGGCCGCCAGGAGAAGCAGAGGCACCCCGACATCGAGGCAACGCCCCACCCACGTCCACGCAGAGGGGCCTCGCTTGAAAGAGGATGCGCGGTCCGAGCAGGCAACGGGCTCAATGGCGCCGTACTGCAGCAATCCGTCCAGGATCCGGTTTCCCTCAAAGGTGCCCGCTCGACACAGGTCGACGACTTCACACATCGCCCGCTTGCCATCGATGGATCCGATCATACGCGCCCACACTGCGGAGTCGATCCGCAGATCGGCGGGATCGAAAGCCAGTGGGTCACCGATCCAGCGAAAGATCGTTTCCGGCGGCTTGAGCCTGGGCTGTAACACGCGCCACTCATCCAGAATGCGCAGTCCTTCCATCAACGCCTGCTCCACCGAAACCGGAGCGCGTCCCGAATGAACCTGCAAGCAATCCACCGGTTCAAAGGCAAACGAACCGCTCGTCCACTGCATCGCTTCGAAGAGATTTTCACGAGTCAGCAAATCCCGAATCTCGACCACCTCGGCCTCGGACGCCCAGCACTGCTCCATCAACCAGTCGGGCAACTCCAACGCCGATGCCCGTGCGGCGCGCATCGCATCAGGCATGCGGTCCGCGCCGTCCCCCCCGCAGCGAATCCACAGCTTCGCGAACGCCTCGTCGGCGCGAGCGCTTTCCGGCAGCGCGCAGGCGATCCGACCGCGATCGAAATGGATCTCGAGGGCCTGCTTCTCTCGCCGCAGATACAGAGTCCCGCTCTTGCCGTGTTGGCCAATCCACTGCAGGACATCCGCGATCCCGAACTCCTGAATTTCGCCGTTGAGGGAACCCGACACGCTCAGCGACCTCCCCACAGACGAATGGACCACGTCACGACGGCGCCGTAAGTGAGAATCGACAACGCCGCGACACCCAGGGCCGCCCACCGGGCAGCGTCCCCCATCAGCAGGGGGTCGGGGACGATGCCCGTAGGAAAAGCGGCCATGGAAGCGGCCAGACCAAAGCTCAGGGCCCCGAGCAACCCAAGCAGGGGCCGGCCTGCCAGGAAGCCGGCGGCACCGGGCAGGGCCAGAGAGGCGGTCCACGCCAACCCTGCGAGTCGCCTCCGGCGCGTCGCCAGGGCGCGAATCCTCTGAGCCCGGGCACGACTCCGCCCGGAGGCCTCGGAACGCTGAAACAACCGCGCACAGTCGCTGCACGAGGACCCAACGAACCCGTTCTGGCTGGGATCACAACGGCCACAGATCCGTCGCCCACATTGGCTGCACCCGCTCGAGCGCGGCATCCCGCGGGCGAGTAGCCCCCCTGCCGACAAGGCGAGAACCAACCCCAGGGCAGACGTCGACGATCCACGCCCCAAAACTCCCGGAACCCACGGTGCTCGAAGCGCGGAAGCCAGAGCCTCTCCCTGTCCCGATGCCAGAGCCCGCTCCCAGATCCACTCTCTCGGAACCGGCAGCCCAGCGACGATCCCATCGATGCGGGCGCCGGGCAATTGGGACAACTCCGCGACGAGCGCGGCGTCGACCTCCTGGGCCTCAGCCAAGGCGTTGGCCAGGCTTTCGACATCAAAGGCCCGACCGTGGGTCTGAGCGAGGTTGAACCGGGGGACCGCCGAGTCGCTGAGGTCCGCTGCGCGACGATAAAGCGCGAGAGCAGGTTCCAGATGTCCCCGTTCCAAATGAACATTGGCGGCATCGTTCATCAACGCCGGATCGTTCGGCCGCTGTGCGAGCAAACGCTCGTACAGCGCATGGGCGTCGGCGAGTTCCCCGCGTCGAACCGACCGACGCGCCAGAGCCCAACCCGCCAGGGGGTCAACCTGGGCCGCCGACTCCAAGAGCGGGAGATCCATTGGGCTTCCCACGCCGCGCAGGCTCGCCAGTGCCGCACGAGCGACGGCATCCGTCTGCAGGCCCGTCAGCACCCGCGTTCCAAGCCCGAGGACAGGGAACAGGCCCACCCACAAAAGGCCGGCCGCTGTGATCACAGCCCAACGACGGCGCCCGCGGTATCCCCAGGCCGCCACCACAGCGGCCGCCAACACCAGGCCAAATACTCCTTCGCCCAGCGCGATGGGGACGAGCAACAAGCTGGCCAAGACGGCGGCTCGCGCGAATTCAGGCAGGTTCCTCCGGGGAATCCAGTCCCCGAGATCGTGGCTCATGTGGGGAAGCGCCCAGGCCGCCGCCAACAGCAGACACACCCCTGCGCCCGACACCAGCGCCGCCGCCAACAACACCAGAGCATTTCCCGCGAACCAGGGAGCCGCCTCCGGGTGCCTCGGAATCGCTAGAACCGAAGACACCAGAGCCGCAGTAGCGGGAAGTGGACGATGAGCTTGCCAGTGGGCCTGGGCATGAGCCAGGTGGGCAAGGGGCAGATCGGGTGCGAGGGCCAGAGCTGCTCGAGATCTCTCGATGGCAGGCTCAGGGAAGGCGTCTCCCACGAGGGCGCGGGCGGCGCCATCCAGATTCCAGACCCCCACCTCGAGGGCTGCACTACGCGTCCGCGCCACCCTGACGTCCAGGGACGGGGCAGGTGCATACCACGCCCGTTCCAGAGAATCCTTGGTCTCCATGGGGTCCAGTCGGAGCGTTTCGGCTGGCGTGGGCACCGCCCACCCCGCGGTCACCAGCAGACCCAGCCATCCGGCGATGCACAGACGTTGAGCCCGCCCCACCCTTCGATGTCCCGTCACGGGGACGTCTCGAAGCGCACCGCTCAAAATTTCGCAGGATCCCATCCCGACTCCCGTGATGGCCCACTGCCACGACCGCAACCGGACGCCCAGGGCCCCGGATTCTGGGGCACCTCTTCTCATCGGCGTTCTTCCACGTGCGCTGAAACCCAGGGTGCTGCCCGCGGGGAGACCCAACCGGACCCGTCGACAGGACCCCCTCAGGCGACTATCCTCGGCGCCCGCGTTGCCTGGAGGCCCCACCAGGGGCCCCCTGAGGTAGTGCCCAGCAGACGAGTTCCGCAGCAGACGATCCAGCGAGGTAGAAGGTGGCGACCCACAAATCCGCCAAAAAGCGAGCCCGTCAGGACCTCAAGCGACGCGCACGCAACCGGTCAGTGATGAGCAGCGTCCGCACTGCCGTCAAGAAGTTCCGCAGTTCCCTCAGCGGCGAGGACACTGGAGCGACGGAAGCGGCTCTGAGGCAGGCCGAGGGGATGATCCGGCGAAGTGTTTCCAAGGGCGTGACCCCCAGGAAGCGTGCCAGCCGCCAGATTTCACGACTCACACGCGAGCGAAATCGCAGCCTGACTCCGAGCTGAAGACCTGCGGTCCCGGGCAGGACCGGGCGATCAGCCCGACAGTCCGATCACCAACCGCTCCAGTGCGGCTTCTGGCCTTAACACCCCTGCGCCCTTGAGCGCCATGTCCGTTTCGCGAATGGCATCCATGCAGTTCAAGAGACGCCGAGCGGTGTAGCGTCGGGCCTGGCCCTCCATCTTCCGCACCACGAACGCTGGACGCGAGATCGCGCCGCCATAACGCACGCGGACGAGCCCCCGGAAATGGGATGCCAGCGCCCCCAGAAGTACGGGCGGTGGCGCCCCGGCGCTCAACAGTTTGGAAAGCGCCTCCAGCGCCTGATCGGCCCGGCCATCTCCAATGGCATCCGTGAGATCCCAGACGGGACCCTCGGCGATGTCTGGGGTTCCCGCAGCCACGTGGGAACGCGTGACGGGACTGCCCGGACCGGCAAACAACGCCGCCTTGGCGATTTCATTGCGCAGCAACAACAGTTGAGGGCCGATGCGCTCGGCCAACAACTTTGCGACCCCGCGTTCCAGCTCCACGCCCTGAGCACGGGCCTCACTGGTCACGAACGCCGCGACTTCAGCGAGCTTGCTGGGCGCATCACAGTTCACCAGAGCGTCTCGCCCGATGGCCTTGACCCACTTCGAACGGCGATCGATCTTGGGGACCACGACGGCCAGCACCGAACTGCCCTCTTCTGCGGTGCCTGCGTCGAGTTCGGACAGACAGATCTCCGCCACGGCGTCTGTGAGTTCCGACGGTGCGCCCCGCGCGCCCGATCCGAGTTTCAGCAGAACAAGACGAAAGGGGGCCATGACGGGCAACGTCCGCAGCGCGTCGGTCAGCGCCCCGCCACTGTGGCCTGGTCCGAGCACTTCGAAATTGAAATCCGAGGGACCATTGGCCAACAGAAGCTCCCGCAAGGATGCGATGGAATCATCCCGATGCAGGGGCTCGTCGCCCGCAACCAGATAGACCGGACGAACGCAGCCGGATTCCAATTCCGCACGCAGTTCCTCGGGGGTCATTGAGCTGCCCCCAATTCGATGGAGTCGTAGACACGCGTCGCGATGGCCTGGGAAATCAGCCGCAACGCCTCCTGGCGGTTCTTGCGTGTCGCTTCGATGTCGGCACTGGCCAGATATCTCTCGGTCTCCCTCAGGCCGTCCCGATCGAAGGAAAGCGTTTCGCCACCCTGCAATTCTGCATCGAGTTCGACTTCCAGAGTCAATTGGTACTCAAGCGTGAGAACCACCGAGGAAAAGCTGCGCGCACGGGTCAGAAGCGGCAGCACCCGTCCCGACAGCACGACATCAGCCGCCTCGGGGTCTTCGACGAGGGTCACCCCCCCTCGGCGCAATGCCTCGCGTCGCAGCGCGCGGGCCACGGTGATCTCGACACCTGGCTCGAAGGATTCATTGCTGGGAGTCTTCACAGCGACCGAGCGAGCAACGGCAACGTCGCCACCAGAGCCCACCATCCGGTACCCACAGCCGATGGCTGTTGTACACACGAGAAACGACATGGCCGCCATGGCGGCTCGACTCGCGACTCGGCCCATCGCGCCAGGTATACCACAGCGCGAGTGGGGGGAATGAGGGTCAGCGTGCGATGTGATCTGCTGCCACCCGCCGGATTTCGTCGCCCAGGAAGTCGCGACCCGCTCGGGTCTCGGCCGGCACGCGCTGGGCGAACAGCTTCCGGCCCTCCTGGATTTCATCCTCCATCGCCTCGACGACGTCACCCGAAGCTGCTGCCGCCGCGAATTTCTCAGGGGCGTAGAGAACGATGTCCGAGACGATGATTCGAGCCAACCGTTCGGCTCGCTCGATCTCCGAGGGCTCTTCGGGCTTCTCCGGAGCCGCTTTCGCCTCGGGGGGAGGGCACGGGACGTCTGGCATCGAGGGAAGCGAAGCCTGGGAGACCGTCCCCCGGACGAGATGGGGGTCTACCCGCGGCGCGGGATGCGGTTGCAGGAGCGACACGCCGACTCCCCGCAGGATGGGCCCCAGGGCCTCGGGCAACATGCTGCGTTCGAGATGGGCATCCGCCTCGAAGCCCTGCGACGGGGACACCCTGTCCGGCTCTTCCTCAGCCCCCACCAGAATGACCGTGATTTCGCGCAGCGCGGGATTACGCTGGATCACTTCACAGATTTGCGATCCATTCATCCCGGGCAGCGACGCGTCGAGAATCACCACACGCGGCAAGGAGCGTTGGGTCTCGAGCATCGCGTCGCCCCCTTGCTGGGACACAACCGGCGAGAGCCCCCATTGCCGGAGAGCAGTCGCCGTTCCCTCCGCACGTTGGCGGTCGGGGTCTGCGACCAACACGACCACGCCACCCTCGCCGTCCGAAGCCCTGGCAAGCCCCGCCTCTCGAGGGGCGAGCTCTGCGAGGGGAAAGAGTGCCTGGCAGCGTGCGCAGCGAAGCCTCGCCCCGCCGCTGGGAATGCGCTGAGGATCCACCCGGTAGCGGGCGTTGCAGTTCGGACAAGCAGCGATCACGTCATGCCCCCGTTTTTGAGCTCCGGTGCCTCACGCCTCCATGGCCCAGGTGGAGTCCGACAGGATCTGCGCCATCGTGCTGTCTTCGAGGAATTCGGCCAGGATATCTTGGATCTCCTCGTCCTCGAACGGGTCACGAAGCCATGCCTCCACACGAATCCCTGCAATCCGATCGATTCGGAACGCATCGTCGGAAATCAGCACCAGGGGAATTCCAAGGTAGTTGCGGTGGGATTTGACGAACCCCAGAAAATCGCAGCCGTCGATGTCTGGAAGTCGGACATCGACCACCAGAAGGTCGAACACCTGAAGCGGCAGGGTACGTAGTGCTTCGAACCCTGTAGCGACCTCCACGATCTTGGCGGCAGGCATCAAATCGGCGAGCACCCCGCTCAGTCGAGAGCGCAGGACGGCAGATCGTTCGACAACGAGGATTCGCGGCAACCAGCCCTCCAGAGAGTTCCAATCGGTCGGCGCGAAATGTTCTATCGGCCCTCGGCGCTCGCGCTTGAGTAGGACACCCCTACGTCCGTGCGGCGCCCTCAGTAACCGGCAATCCGCAACCTCGGAGCCCACAATCGCGCTTCGAGGCCCACCCAACCCATCGCCGAGGTTCGACCCGTGCCGACGTCTCTCCGCGAAGCGCAAAGCGCCCCTTCAGTTCGCCGGCGTATCGAACCCCGAGCGCTCCGGCGCCGGGCTCGGCCGGACAGCCGGGTCCTCGGACGCGTCGGAGACGATCCGAAACGCGACCTCGGAAGACAGTCCGGACAGTTCGTGTTTGACCAACCAATCGAGGGCCGCCTGGCGGTCCTCGGGCCGGGCCATGAGCCGCAGGTGCAAATCGAATGCAGGTCGCTCGGCCAGCACCTTCGCTGCGCCGGCCAACCAGGTGCCCAACAGGTCCTCCAGTTCGAGGCCAGCGGGATTCTCATCGGGAATGGGGACCAGGAGTGTCCGTGCGCCCAGGCCGAGGGCCCGTCGGACCGCCTCACCTGAAAGTTCCTCCAGCGCCTGAGAGTCGAAACTCTCCCGTTCCCCCAGACCCAGAGCCATCAACCGGCCGGCCTCCACCCCCGCCCGCGCGGTCAGCAGCGTGCCCTGCCCCCGACCACCGAGCATGCGCCCATTCCTCAGCAGATCGGAAAGCCTCCCGCACAAACGCCAGTCCGCCCGCCCTGCGGCTCCGCGAAGGGGCCGATCGTGGAGGAAATAGAACACGATCCCCAAATCGGCCTCGAAGCGTTCGAAAGGGCCGGAGATCAACTCCACCGTCAGCGATGCCATCAATCGGCCCCCGAGTTGGCCGACCGAGGCAAACGGTCACGAGCCACGGCATCCAGCACCCCATTGACGAACGGCGGTGAAGTATCCGAGCCGAAGCGACGGGCCAGATCGATGGCCTGGTCGATGACCACGGAATCTGGCGTGTCGGTATACAACAACTCGTAGGTGGCCAGGCGCAGTACGTTGCGATCGACGGCGGGCATCCGAGAGATGCGCCAGTTCCGAGCGTGGCGCCCGATCAACGCGTCGATCCCCTCGAGATTCGCGGTGGTCCCAGTTGCCAGTTGAGCCGCAAAGGAACGTGCTCCCTCGGGCAGGTCGAAGTGATCCGCCACCGACTCGAAGGTCTCCTCGATGGTCTCTTTGCGTGTGCCGGTGTCCCGACCCGCACGAGCCGAGTCCATGGCGTATAGGACCTGGAGTGCAATCTGTCGCGAACGCTGACGCGGCGCCCGTCGGCTCAAAACAGCCGCCTCTCGGCGCCCTGTCGCATCCAAACACTCCGCCGCCATTGCGTCACTTGGATTCCGCAGCGGGTGGGTCGGCAAGGGCCGGGATCAGACGCGCCATCTCGATGGCCACCCGAGCAGCCTCCTGGCCCTTGTTCCCCGCATCTCCACCCACCCGGGCCAGGGCCTGTTCCACATCGTCCGTGGTCAACACACCGAAACCGATGGGAACTCGATGATCGTGCATCACCTCGCGAAGCCCGTCGGTCACCCCGCGACAGACGTAATCGAAGTGGGGGGTGCCCCCACGAATCACCGCACCGAGGGCCACGATCGCCGCATAGCGCCCGCTGGCCGCCAACACACGCGCTGCCTGGGGAATTTCGAAGGCCCCCGGCACCCACGCCACGTGGATATCGTCGCTGCTGGCCCCGCGTTCGCCGAGTTCGGCCACGGCCGCGTCGAGCAACTTGGCGGAGATGAGGTGGTTGAAGCGCGAAACCACCACAGCAAAACTAAGGCCTCGGGCATCTTCACTCGTCTCGTAGACGATCACACGTGTGCCCTCCTCGGTCGAACTGCGGAAGCCGCGACACTTCCCCAGACATGCACGTCATCCCCCAGACGACGAACCTGAAGATCTCCCAGACGAAGAGATTGGGACAGCCTCTCGACCCCCAGGGACGCCAGGGCAGAACGCCCATCGCCACCGATCAGCAGGGGCGCCAAGAACCAGTGCACCTCATCGACCAGCCCCCTGCGCAGCAACGCTGCAGCCAACTGTCCACCGCCTTCCACCAAGACCTCCGTCAACCCCTCTTTGGCCAACCGCGAAAGCGCCCGACCGAGCTGCAAGTGCCCACCTCGTGCCGGCACGGTGAGTACACGGGCTCCCGTGCCCTCGACCCGACGGCGACGCGACACGGAAACTTTCGAGGAGCAGAGTACCCACGTCTTTCCAACTTCGCCGCGGTAGGCCCGCGCATCCACAGGAACCCGAAGCCCGGAGTCGACCAGGACGCGAACGGGACGGTGAATCACACGATCCCCACGCCGTGCCGTCAACTCCGGATCGTCGGCGAGGGCGGTCCCCGAACCCACCGCAAGAGCGTCGGTCGAGGCCCGCATCCGATGCACCTCTTCACGCGCGCGGGGGCCGGTGATCCATCGGGACTCCCCATCCGCCGTCGCAATTCTCCCGTCGAGTGTGCCGGCGAGCTTGAGTGTCACGAACGGTCGCCGACGCTCGATGACACTCAGGAAACCGCGATGCTGTCGGCGGCATTCGTCGGCGAGCACCCCGATTTGCACTTCGACCCCCGCACGTCGCAGTCTGCGCAGCCCCCGACCCGACACTTCAGGGTGCGGGTCTCGACAGCCCACCAGCACCCGACGGATGCCCCGCTCGATGACGAGGTCGGCACAGGGCCCCGTACGGCCATGGTGGGCGCACGGTTCCAGGGTCACGGCCAGACTCGCCCCGCGAACCCCCCGCTCACCCACGCGACGCACGGCATTTTCCAACGCCACCACCTCCGCGTGGGGGCCTCCCGGAGGACGCGTAGACCCACGCCCCAGGACCCGGTCTCCGCGAAACACGACAGCCCCCACCGCGGGATTGGGAAAGACCCTGCCCCGGGCCCGCCGGGCCTGGGCAAGCGCAAGCCGCATGGCACTCTCGGGCGTCATCGGCCTCTCTCGGAGGGCTCCTGCTTGTCCACGATGGCTTCGAAGAAGGCCTCGTAGTCCTCGGCTCCCTGGAAGTTGCGGAATACCGAGGCAAAACGCGCAGCCGCCAGGGCATCGAGCTCGACGAGTTCTCGCATCATGCACTCACCAATCCACTGACTCGTGACTTCCTTCTCACCGAGTTCCTGGGATGCACGCTCCACTCGGTCAACAAGCCGCTCCAGCGCATCCGCACTGACGGAGCGTTTCTCACAGGCTTTCTGCGTTGCATTGAGCAACTTGCTGCGCTGGAACTCCTCACGGCGTTCGTCGCGCTTGACGACCTTGGGCAGAACCCCATCGATTCGTTCCCGGGTCGTGAATCGCCGACCGCACTCGAGACATTCGCGACGACGCCGGATCTCGGTGGCATCACGGCCGACGCGGGAATCCATGACGCGGCTCTCAGAGTTGGAGCAGTAGGGGCAGCGCATGTTCCTCGCCTGTTGGCATCCGCGTGGGGGCCTAGGCGCTTTCGTCCCAGAGCTCGGGATAGAGGGGGAACTTCCGGCACAAGGCCTCGACTTCGTTCCGGATTCCGTCGAGTTCCTCCACATCGCCAGGTCGATCGATGACACGAGCAATCCAACCTGCGATCTGTTCCATCTCGGGCTCTCGCATTCCACGTGTGGTGACGGCGGGCGTACCAAGACGGACGCCGGAGGTCACCGCCGGCTTGCGCGTATCAAAGGGAACCAGATTCTTGTTGGCCGTGATCCCGGCGCGCTCCAGAGAAGCCTCGGCCGCCTTCCCGGTGGTGTCACGATCGAGCAGGGAAAGCAGCAAGAGGTGAGTGTCAGTACCACCGGCCACCACTTTGAATTTTAGATCCTTCAACGCAGCGGCCAGGGTCCGTGCGTTGAGCAGAACCTGCTCGCAGTACGCCTTGAAGGCTGGAGACAGCGCCTCTCGTAGAGCGACGGCCTTGGCGGCGATCACGTGCATGAGAGGTCCCCCCTGCCCGCCCGGGAAGACCGCACTGTCGATCTTCTTGGCATGATCGGCATCGCAGAGGATCATGCCACCCCGGGGTCCTCGCAGGGTCTTGTGAGTCGTGGTGGTCACGATATGCGCCTTGCCCACGGGCGATGCGTGGACCCCGGCGGCCACGAGCCCGGCAATATGAGCAATGTCCGCGAACAGCACGGCTCCGACTTCGTCCGCGACAGAGCGAAAGGCATCGAAGTCGATGCTCCGGGAGTAGGCGGTGGTCCCGCACTGGATCATGCGTGGGCGGTGCTCGAGGGCAAGCCGTCGGACCTCATCGTAGTCGATGCACTCGGTATCCTCGCGAACCCCATAGGGCACGATCTGGTAGAGCTTCCCAGAGAAATTGACCGGGCTGCCGTGAGTCAGATGTCCACCGTGGTCGAGATTCATCGCGAGCACGGTGTCACCGACCTCGCAAACCGCTCGATAGACCGCCTCGTTGGCCTGCGAACCCGCGTGAGGTTGGACATTGACGTGCTCGGCTCCAAAGAGTTGCTTGGCCCGCTCGATGGCCAGACGCTCCACTTCGTCGACTTCCTCACAGCCCCCGTAGTACCGACGCCCCGGGTATCCCTCGGCATACTTGTTGGTCAGCACCGAACCGGTCGCCTCGAGAATGGCATCGGACACGAAGTTCTCCGATGCGATCAATTCGATGGAAAGTGCCTGGCGCCGAGCCTCGCGCCGCAGCAAGCGCTCGATTTCCGGGTCCGTATCCACAAGCCGCCTGCCCTCGGATCCAGCGGATTCACGAGATCGGCTGAGGGCATCGATCTTGGCGACACGTCGTTCATGGCGTCCCCCATCAAAGGGAGTTTCCAACCAACGCGTAACGATGGGCCAGGCCTCTGCTTCCTCCAGTCGGTCTGCGGAAAGGGCAATGACGTTGGCATCATTGTGTCGCCGGGCCATTTCCGCCGTATCGGCATCGTGGACCAGCGCCGCCCGCACCCTCGGGAACCGATTGGCGGTGTAGCTGACTCCCAGCCCCGAGCCACAAATCACGATTCCACGAGCGGCATCACCATCCGACAACGCACGCGCCGCCGGGGCCACGACGTCGGGATAGTCGACCGCGTCGTCGCTGTCGGTCCCAAAGTCCACCACGCGATATCCCGCCTGCTCGAGTCGCTCCCGCAACGCACGTTTGAGTGCGACTCCGCGGTGATCGCAGGCCATGACGATCGAACTGCCAGGTTCAGTAGCCGTCAACTTCGTCCCTCCTACGGATCGGGGTCCCGATTCAGGCCCAGCTACGGCGCTCCCCATCGCCCACCCACGGCCCGAAACGACTCGCTCGGAGCCCCGGGCACCCCGGGATGTTCAATCACCCGCGACGCCGCTGCAGGGGGTCCGAGACTCGTCGGATGGGGCGCGGCTGGATCGACGCCGCGAACTTGGACACGGTAGCGAAACGCACGACCGCCGCCCGCACACGAAGGCGGGGAAGTTCCAAGATGCGGCGAAAAACGGGATAACGGCGGTTTAATCTCGCCCCAAAATCAGCGAGGCATTCACCCCACCGAATCCGAAGGAGTTCGACAGGGCAACCCGAGGCTGGGCTTTTCGAGCCCGATGGGCCACGTGATCGAGTTCACAACCCGCGTCGACTTTGTCCAGATTGATGGTGGGTGGCAGGACCCCCTCTCGAAGGGCCTGGACGCAGAGCAACGCCTCCAGGGATCCAGCGGAGCCCAACAGGTGCCCGGTCATGGATTTGGTTGCTGACACCGCCGGCCCTCCTGAACCATCGCCAAAGACCGCGCGAATGGCGCGCGCCTCGGACAAATCACCGAGAGGCGTACCGGTGGCGTGAGCATTGAGGTGATCGACGTCTGGGGGGTGGAGATCAGCGTCGGCCAGGGCCAAGCGCATGCAGCGCTGAGCCCCTTCGGCGTTTTCCGAAGGAGTTGCCACGTTCAGGGCGTCCGAGGTCAACCCGTAGCCGAGCACGCTCGCCAGAATGCGGGCACCACGAGCTTCAGCGTGCTCGAGCGACTCCAGGACCAGCAGAGCGGCACCCTCCCCCAGCACGAAACCATCCCGCTCAGCATCAAAGGGTCGGCTGGCGGCCACAGGGGCTTCGTTACGAGTCGACAGCGCGCGCATGGCGGCAAAGGCCGAAACCACCACGCCTGTGACGGCGGCTTCGCTGCCCCCCGCGATGAAGACATCGGCGTCACCCCGTTCGATGATCCGCGCCGCTTCGCCAATCGACTGAGTGCCCGAAGCACACGCAGCCACGTGACAGAGATTGGGCCCGCGCGCGCCGTGTTGGATCGCCACGTATCCAGCGGACATGTTGCAGATCGACATGGGAATCGTGAATGGCGAAACGCGGCGCGGCCCTTTGTTGAGCAACACCTTGTGGGATTGTTCGAGAGTCTCGAGTCCACCAATGCCGGAGCCCACAGCCACTCCCACACGCTCGCGATTATCCTCGGTCACCACGAGTCCGGAGTCGGCGACAGCTTCTCGAGCGGCAACCAAAGCGAACTTCACCACCCGGTCCAACCGACGCACCTCTCGGCTGGCCAGATCGGGAAATTCGAATTCGTCGCGAACTTCCGCGGCAAAGCGCACCGAGAAATCTTGGGCGTCGAAGTTCTTCAGCGACCGAACGCCGGATCGGCCGGCGGCAACCGCTTCCCAAGTGGAGGGAACGTCGTAGCCCAGGGGTGTCACGCAACCCAGGCCCGTCACGACGACGCGCCGTCGGCGGGGGGGGGTCATGGTTCTCAGCCTTCGGGCTCGACTCTCTGTTGGATGTAGGAGATCGCGTCGCCGATTTTCTGGATCTTTTCCGCGTCGTCATCGGGAATCTCGATGTCGAAGGTCTCTTCCATCGCCATTACGAGTTCTACGATGTCGAGCGAATCCGCACCGAGGTCATCGATGAACGAAGCCTCCGGGACGATCTCCTCACGACTCACACCGAGTTGATCGACGATCAGGTCAGATACGCGATCCACCAAGGCCATCCCAACCCCCTCTACCGAACTCGCCACCCCCGGGTGGCGCGGAACTCGAAACAGACCTTAGCGCTCTACTCCGGAGCCGTCAGGAACGCAGCGGCATCGTCGAGATCCGACATGTGACTCATGTTGGCCCTCGTCAGACCGCGGGCAATCCGGGCCACGAGACCACTCAGGACCCGGCCAGGGCCGAGTTCCAGGAACCGCGTCACACCGAGATCCCGCATCCGGACCACCATTTCCGTGAAACGCACGGGAGCGGTGACCTGCGCCCTCAGCAGCGATGCCACACGGGCTCCCTGAGAGTTGGGCTCCGCCTCCACATTGGTCACCACCGGCGCTCGTGCATCCGAGAAGCGGACAAGGGCCAATTCTTGAGCGAGTTTCTCGGCGGCTGGCTCCATCATCGCGCAATGGAAAGGGGCCGAGACCGGCAGTGGAACCGTGCGCTTGGCCCCACGCTGGCGAGCCCGCACACAAGCCGCCTCGACCGCCGCAGTCTCCCCGGCCACGACGATCTGGGTCGGAGCGTTGAAGTTCGCGGGAGAGACAACGTGGCCGATCTCAGCACGGGCCTCCTGGCAAGCGAGGCCCACCTCTTCCGCCTCCAGACCAAGCACCGCCGCCATACCCCCGCGCCCCCGGGGCACCGCCTCCTGCATGAAACGCCCTCGGGCGTTGACCAACCGAACGGCATCTTCGAAAGGCAGGGCTCCAGCCGCGACGAGGGCCGTATACTCCCCCAGGCTGTGCCCCGCCACGTAGGCGGGCTCGACAGGTCCGCGCTCCTCGAGGGCCCGAAGATACGCGATCCCGGTAGTGAGAATGGCCGGCTGTTGAATCTCGGTGCGAACGAGTTCGTCTTCGGGTCCTTCGAAGCACAGGCGGCTGATCGACATTCCAAGGGCTTCGTCGGCCTCTTCGAAAGCTGCACGCGCGGCGGCTGACGCCTCGAAGGCGTCGCGCCCCATGCCAACCTCCTGAGATCCCTGACCGGGAAACAGCAGTGCGAGCACGGCGGATCACTCCTCTTCGATCTGAACCACCTCGCGACCGCGATACGTCCCACAACTCGGACATACGCGGTGGGGAAGCTTGGGAGATTTGCACTGAGGGCAGAGGCTATGGGTCTGTGCCGCCAGGGCGTGGTGGGAACGGCGCTTGTTCTTTTTCGACCGCGAAGTGCGGCGCTTGGGAACGGCCATCAGCTGCCTCCTGGTGAGTCCTCATCGAATCCATCGCGTAATTTTGCCAGGGCCGCGAATGGCGAATCCGATTTCAGCGTCGAACATTTACAGGGCCGATCATTGAGGTCGACCCCACAGTGGGGGCACAGCCCCCGACACTCCTCGCTACAGAGCGGTTTGACCGGTAGTGCCAAAGCAACGACCTCCAATACAGAATTCGAGAGGTCGATTTCGTTGCCCCGGTACCAGCCGGTCTCCAATTCATCTCCGAGACAAATCCCGTCCCGGGCCAACGCCGTGGCTGCCTCGGGGTCGGGTGGGACCCGATCCCCCGCCGGTTCCAGCACCAGGCGAAACGGCTCATCCAATACGTGACCATAGCGCGCGAGACAGCGAGCGCATTCGAGGGACAGGCTCCCAATCACGCCTCCCTCGAAGTACACGTCGGAACCCATCTGATGAGCAGCGACCTTCACCTCAAAGGGCCGCTCCAGCGCCTGGGGTAGAGACGAACTGGAACCCGAAAGCAACTGCCAGAAACCCGCGTCCGTCTCGAAGGACAGGTCTGCGGGCGCGGAGGTCAGAGTTTCGACGAGAATTTTCACGGCGGGGTCCAAGCCGGGAGCAGCCAATAAAATCATTGAAAAACAGGGACTTGGGAATTAGCAGACACACTCCAGACCAGCAAGGCCCCAGCTGCTTGAGGACACGCGCCGCGTCGGGTATCAAATGCGGCGATCTTCCCCGGTCGTCTAACGGCAGGACAGCGGACTCTGAATCCGTCAATGAAGGTTCAAATCCTTCCCGGGGATCCAATCACTGCACCCTCGAGAGCATCCCAGGCTCCAGCTCCGAGAGCGGAAAACCGCCTCTGAGAGCTCGTCGTGCAGCCGTCAGAGCGCACCCGGCAGGAACACCACCAACAGAGCGCCTGCCGCAATCGCAGGCGCGAAGCCGAAGGGCACGCCCCAGCGGCGCGTGGTCATCGCCCACGCGATCCCCAGGGCCAGACCGGCCACAGAGGCCAGCACCAGCGTCGCCAGTGCCCCCAGGGCCCCCTGAACGGCTCCAATCATGGCCAGGAGTTTGACGTCTCCGAGTCCGAGCCCCGGAAACCACGTCCAATAGTCGAGTTGCCCCACTGTGGGAAAGCTCTCGCCCTCTCCAGGCCAGTGGTCGAAGTGCCGCCCCAAGGCGGCACAGACCCGAGCATGGACGAAAGCCACCGACCAGAGCAGACCTCCACCGACCAGAGCGCCGATCAGCGAGCGCATGAACGCCGCGGTGAAGGGCGAACCGTCCAGAGCGTGAGCAACGGGCACCAGCATCACCGCCACCACGAGGCCCCCAATGGAGATCTCGTCCGGGATGATGCGGTGATCGAAATCGATGACCGCAGCAGCCACCAGAGCGGCGGAGAAGAGCATCCAGACGAAGGTCATGGGGTGAACCCCAAAACGAAAGACCAGCCCAGCCCACAACAGACCCGTGAGGATCTCGATCGCCGGGTAACGGAGCGAAATCCGGGTGCGACAGTGACGGCAACGCCCTCCCAGGCGCAAGTAGGAAACGACGGGGATGTTGTCGAGGATAGAGACCGCCTGGCTGCAGTGTGGACAGCGCGAACGTGGCCGAACCAGGGACTCCCCCCGCGGAAGACGGTGAATCACCACGTTGAGGAACGAGCCCACCACGAGGCCAAACACGAGTGCCGAAACCACGAAGAAAATCGTCGGCAGCGCAGCGACCTCACCCATGCCTCCTAGGGTACCCCCGGAATTTGCAGGTATGAAGGCGAGCCCCGGTCCTGCGAATTGGCGCAGAGGGGGCGGCAGGTCGACTGCCTGCAATCGCACCCTCGCCGGAACGGAAAACCGGGCCGCGACCTCGTCCAGCTCGAAGTCATGGCATCCGCTCTAGTGGAAGTCTCGCCGGCGGAACAATGACGCAGCGGCCAGCAGAAGGCCCAGCGAGTAGCAGGCCGCATAGGCGAGTGCCGTGACCACGTGCACCCCCTGGGAGGTGAGCCCAGCCGCCGCCTCGGCTTTGAGATCGAGTCGGTCCAGATTCGGAAGCGTCCAGTAGAGGCTCTCGGTCAGCAGTCGGAGTGACTCAACCTCGGAGTGAGCACCGAAAGTGCGTAGATCCATCAGCAGGTGCCCCACGACCCAGAAGGCCAGTGTGAACATCCCCGCCAGGTAAGAGGTGGTGAAGGTCGAAAAAAACAGAGCCAAAGCGGTGAGCAAGACGAGTTCCGTATAGATCAGGCCAATCGCTTGGAAGAGCCCCCCCGTAATCTCGGCGCCCTGAAGCCAGAGCACACCGAGAAAACATGCACCCATGGCCACCACCTGCACCATCAGAACACCCGCCAGCCCCACGAACTTGCCAGCCAGAAATTCCCAGCGCCCAATGGGCTTGGAGAGCACGATGTAGACGGTCTTCTGATCGATTTCACGACTGAGAAGACCGATCCCGACGAAGATCGCGATCAGCGACCCGAAACCGGCGATGGCAGAAAGCCCCACGTCACGGTAGATCCGATCGGAGTGGCCCAGATGAAGCTCCGCCAAGAGGATCGAACTCACGATCATGAGAACTGCGAAGAACAAAAGGTTGTAGAGCAGCCGGTTGCGCACGGCTTCGCGCAGTGTGTTCTGAGCCAGGACCATGATCCGGTTGAGGATCTGCAGCAACGAACTCATCGCATCCCCACCGACCTAGAGCGTTCGACCACCAGATCCTCGAGGCTGCGCCGAGCTGGCACGAGACTCACGATCCGGCCACCGTCCCTTCGCACCTCGTCGAGCGCCTTCTCGACGGTATCCTCGTCCGAGAACTCGAACAGGTGGCGCATTCCGTGTCCGACGGAGCGACGGGAAGCCCGCGAGAGTTCCTGCCACCGTTCTTCACTGAGCCCTTCCACGACGAGTTCGACCCCACCCATCTGACGACCGAGCAGGTCGGCCAGATAACCGGTTTCAACCACGCGACCCGCGACGATCACCGCAACCTGATCACAGATCATTTCGGCATCGGCAAGCACGTGGGACGAGAAGAAGACGGTCCTGCCCTGCTCTCGCAGTTCCAGGATCAAATCTCGCACTTCCCGCCGTCCCACCGGGTCGAGCCCGGACATCGGCTCATCGAGAATCACCACCTCGGGGTCACCCAGTAAGGCCTGGGCCAGCCCCACCCGCTGTCGCATCCCCTTGGAGTAGTGTCGGATCTGCTTCGCCTCCGAATCGGCGAGACCCACTCGAACCATCAGATCTCGAATCCGGTCACGGCGTTCCGCACGTGGAATCCCGAGCAGGCGTGCGTGCATTTCACAGAACTCGAGTCCGGTCAGATGGTCGTGAAAAAACGTTCCCTCGGGTAGAAAACCGAGCTTCTTGCGTGACTCGGGAACTTCCACGGGAAGGTCTCCGATCCATGCCTCACCAGCGCTGGGGTGAATCAGACCTGTCAAGATCTTGATCGTGGTGGTCTTGCCCGCCCCATTGGGTCCGAGAAAACCGAAAATCTCTCCCTCGCGGACGCTGAGGTCGACACCGCGCAGCGCGTGCATGGGTTTCATCCAGAAGCCTTTGCGAAAGGTTTTGGACAGTCCACGGAGGCGAATTGCGCTCACGCCGCCCCCCGTGCAGACTTCAAGCGCAACGATTCGATCTGACCACTTTCGCGCGCCTCACGAAGCACTTGGAGACGCCCTTCGAGCATCTGGGATTCTTCCGGCGTCAACGCCTGGGCGAGGCGAGCCTCAACGAAAGAAATTGCGGTATCGAGACTGCCGGATTCGGTGTAGAGGCGCGTCACCAACAAAGGCAGGTAATCGGGCCCCCCCTTCTCAGAGGCCAGGCGCATCTGCTCAGCGGCACGAGCATAGTCCCGCTTGTGAAAGAAATAGTTGTAGCCCTGGAGGAAATTCAGACGCCAGTAGTCGTTGTGGCGCATTCCCTTCTCGAGCAATTCGATGGCCGCGTCGGGCCGACCCGCGAGCGACTCGAGGACTGTATTCATGTGCACGTAGACGCTCGTAAAGGCCGGGTCCACATCCGTGACCAGTTGGGCGAGATCCCGGGCCGCGGGATATCCAACGGCGGCAACCTCGTCGTCGCCCACGTAGGCCACCGTGCGCAACCAGAACAAGTCGGCCACAAGCCGCTCGAAGCCTAGAGCGAGCACCCGCAGTGCACGCCCGTTCGGCAGGGGGCCCACCTCGCCCGGTGCCCGATCGACGATCGGCTGCGCCTCCAAGACCCGGTTCAGCTGATAGACGCCGGATCCCAGGGCCACGAGACTCGAAACCAGCAACCCTTGGGCGATCCAGTAGCGGATCCGCATACTCGGCCCTCCGTTGACATTTTCGGGTCATCTGGCGCGTCACTTGAGAAGGAGTTGCTCGCCCAAGTCGAACTCTGAATCCATGGCCTGAAGCACGAATGGGGCCCGGCCGAAGCCGAGCCCCACTCAGGAACTGCAACCGGGCTGCCCTAGAAGACAGAGGTTCCCGAATTGGCATTGCAGGGACCCACCGTGTCCAGCAGGTCATTGGCATTCGAAATCGGGTTGTAGACGCCGGTAGCCGGGCAGCCGTTGTCCGCCACAGCGTCCGCACTGGTCTTGACGTATCCCCAGACCTGGCTGGTGCCGTCACCGTCGATGTCAGCCACACCGGTGGCCGTGAAGCTGGGCTCAGGCGGAGCGGCCGGATCGGGAACGGGCGGGATCGCCACGGTGTACTGGAAATACACGGAACCCTCGGGTCGCCATCCGATGGTGTCGAATCCACCAGCGGCGCCCACCGCCGGAAACGACGCCTTGGTGGCGCCCGGTAGCGTGGTGGGCTGATCGTTGGCGGGAATGAAGAGGCCGAACTCCGACATGTAGGAGGTCTCGGCGGTGCGGATGGCCGAGAGGTTGACCTTGCCTTCCGAACTTCTGGCCTTGAGCTGGAAGCGCAGGAAGTTGGGAATGGCGATGGCCGCCAGGATGCCGATGATGGCAACGACGATCATCAGCTCGATCAGCGTGAAACCGCCTTTGCGGTTCTGGGTCTTCTGCATTCTGGGATTCTCCTGATTTGCCGGGGGCACTCTTTGTCCAGCCGGTCGCACGGTCTGTGCGGTTCCGGTCCACCGAACGTCGGTGAGGCGTTGGCGCCCAGGGCGCATCCGCCTGGAGACAAGAGCAACGCCCGTGCCAAGCGTTGGATTTCGCCCCCATGGATCGGCATGAGCCCGCTCCAAGTTGAGCCTTGGCGGGCGTGAAGATTTTTCGCGTGCCGGCCGAGCCAAACGCACCCGGGGACCCTGCAACCCGCCTGAGTGACACGATGCGGCGCCTACGGTGACGCAGATTGTCACCCCCGGGCCCGATGCTCCGATGAACGATCTGAGGCAACGCTTGCCCGATCCCCCCCCAGGGGCTAATTTCCGCCGGCTCTCGGCAGGAAGCTCCCATCGTCTAGCGGTTTAGGACGTGGCCCTCTCAAGGCCAAGACAGGGGTTCGATTCCCCTTGGGAGCGCCATCATCACCAGTGGGCCGTGCCCTGGAACGGTGTGACGCCCTGGAAGGCACCCGTCGCCGGAGCCTCGAACGCGTGGAGAACCGTGACCGACTTCGCCCTGGCCTGGCTCGATTGTGAGTTCGGAGGCCTCGACTACCGCATTCATGACATCACGGAAGTGGCGGTCATCGTCACCGACCAGAAACTGGTGGAGCTGGGAGAAGCCCACTGGAAGGTCAAGGCACGCCCCGAGCGAATCGGAGCCGAGGGCGCGCGGATCAGCGGCTACAGCGAAGAAGCGTGGGCCAATGCTCTGCCGGTGCGCCAGGTTCTGACCGAGTTGGCAGACCTGCTGCCAGCGGGGAAGACGGTCGTTCCGGCCGGGCAGAACGTCCGCATGGACGTGCTGTTCCTGGAGCGGGGATTCGAGAACTGCGGGATCCCTTACCCCTTCGACTATCACGTGATCGACCTGGCGAGCCTCTTCTATGCCTGGACCCTCGTAGCCGGAGAGACCGCTACGGCGCTTTCCCTGCGCCAGGCTGCCGTGACGGCGGGCCTCATCGAGAAACAGGTCCCCCACCGGGCCATGGCCGACACGCGACTGACGCTGGAAACCTTCCGCCACTACATCGGTCGTTTGACGGCGCGCCCCCCCGCCGCCGACCCTCCGGCCCGACTCTTTGAAATCGACCCAAAAGATCGAAGATCAGGAGAGTCTGACAAATAGACGGCCGGTGGTCTCAGTCGCTTGCCGATCGGGATGTCGGAGTCGGAGCGTCGAACAACCAGCGCTCCCATTTTCGGAGTGCCCGGCCGTCCACCCACCCCAGGCTGACCCGCACGACCCCCCGCAGCAACCCGCGCCGCGCGGGGCCCAGACAGGAAGCAAAATCGAGCACCACGGGGCGACCCTCGAGGTCGCAGCGGATGTTGTTCCGATGTCCCAGGTCTAGATGAATGAAACCCCTGGCGTGGAGTTCCGCCACACGGCTCCTCAGTTCGTCCATGAACTGTCGAGAGAAGGTCCAGGGCCGCCGGCGGGTCAGGCGCGTGCCGGGACGGTGTTCGATCACCAGCGCATGGGGCCCGAGACGCCCCAGCAACCGGGGAGACGGTGGCCAATCCCACAGTTGGGTGAGAACCCGGGCCTCACGACGGATGGACCAGCGTCCCAGAAGGGCCCGCACCCATAGGCTGCGAGGGGCAAAGTCCTTGACCACCACCAACCCCTCGTCGGAAACGACGAGATACACGTCCGCCCCGAGCGCTCCACCCCCCTGGAGCATGATCAGCCGCCGCTCGTCGAGGTTCCCTCGGCAAAGGCCAGCGACCGAAGACAGAGGCCGCACGGCGTTCACGCGCCAGGATCCTGAAACAGCGCCCGGAAGACCAACGCTCCGAACCCGGCCATCACGCCTAACAGGGTGCCCCACTCGTTGTTGTCATGGTATCGGGCACGCAGCCAGCGGCCCTGTCCCAGCGGGTCGAGAGACCAGTGTGAGGGAGTTCGCCAGGGGCTCCAACGGGGCCACAGCCCGGGGACTGCCAAGCGATACTGCTCGTAGGCGGCGCTGTAACGCTGCTCGAGGCGTTCGGACTCCACCCGCTCCTTGTACGGGAGGTAATAGAGGAAGAAAACCGCGACGAAAGCACCGAACACGAGCACTCCACCCTGGGAGCCAGCCGCTACCCCGAAGCCGCTGACGAGGATCAGGGTCCCCAGGTACAGGGGGTGCCGCAGGTGCGCGTAGGGGCCCGAGGTGCAGAGCACGCGGCGCTTCACGAGATGGCCCGCCGCCCAGGCTCGAAGCGCTAGCCCTACCCCCATCACCGCGGCGCCGAGCCCCAGACTGCGGGCGCTCGGCTGAGCCCACCAAAAGCCCAGAAGAGCCAGGGCATAGAAGGGCAACAGACGAGGGCTCAGGTTCTTGCGACGCAGGGGATGCCGCACGCGAGAAACGGTAACGCGAGGGATGGGCCAAGCAACTCAGGAGCGCGATGACCAGGGCGCCTCAGGACTCCCGGCGCGACCGAATGACTTCCCAGAGCTTTCGGCGCAGGCGCTCCTTGAACTCGGGGTTCGCCCGGACACTCGTGTCGTCGGCTTCCAAAAATTCCTGGAGTTCTTCCAAGCTGACGGCCGTGGCGTCGTCAGCAAAACCCGCCTCAGCCAATTCGCGCGTCAGCTCTTCCTCGGTCGTTCCGACCGCCCGGAATTCCGTTGCTCGACGCTTCAATCCATTTCCCCCCATTGCGCCTGGCCCAGATCACCAGGTGCCATTGCCGCGTCCACGATGAGTCGCTTCACACGATAGAGACTCGATCGCACGGCATCATTCGATCGAGACATGCGCTTGGAGATTTCGCCGATCGAGAGATTTTCCAGATGGCGAAGGGCGAAGATCTCCACGTGCCAAGGCGCCAGCGAGGCCAAGCTATCCTGAACCGCTTCGGTGCAGCGCTGATAGGCGACATTCTCCTCGGGAGTCGCCACCGCCCCGGCATTGGCGGCCAGGCGGAGGCTGACCTCAGCCCGCTCAATGCGTGCCTCATGGGACTTCGTGCGTCGGATATGGTTGTTGACCGTATTCTTCGCAATTCCATAAACCCAGGAAAGGAGCGAAGCCGTCCCCTGGAAGGCGTCGATGGAATGGAAGGCCGCCAGGAAGGTCTCTTGGACGACTTCCTCGGCATCCGCGTGACTGCGAAGACGCAGGTAGGCAAAGCTGTAGATGCGCTGGAAGTAGCGATCGTACAGCACAGTGAAGGCGACCTCGTCCCCGCCTCGGATGCGGTCGACGATCTCTTGATCGGTCAGCTCAGACGATGAAGCCCGAGGTGCCTCGGAAACGTCTCTGTCTTGGTGCTCGTAGTTCGTATCGGACAACGCAGGTTCCTGCAGTTGCCCTTCCCAGGAGCGAGGCGACGGGCCGCCTCACTGGTAAGTAGCCCCTCAAGACAATTCGTGGCGAAAAATCCATGCGAATGCGCAAAAGAAACTGCAAGGAGTTGTTCGGTGTAGATTTTTCACCATGTCGGGTCGAAATTTGGCACTCCCATTAGGCTTTCAGAAACGCTTCCAGCCCGGGAGCGAGGTCGGCGATGGTTTTGCGCATCCGATACAAATTCGCCTTGATGGCGTCCTCAGACTTGCCCAGCGTTTGAGCGATGCTGCGGATCGACTGACAGCGCAGGTGCTTGAGGTGGAAAATCCGGCGCTGAAGTGGCGTGAGGCTGACCTCGATCACCCCCTCACACGCATCCAGAAGCCGGCGCGCGTTGACGATCTCATCCACCTCACTCGGACCTGCGACACCCTCCCGCGCTTCGAGGTTCTCCAATGTCTCCAAGCGGGGGCGCGCACGCCGGAACCGCCGGTTCACCGTGTTTCGCGTGATCCCGAAGATCCACACGAGCAACGACGAATTCCCCTGAAAACTCCCCAGCGCATTGAAGACCGTCAGGAAGACCTCCTGCGTGACGTCCTCTGCCTCGCCGGGATCATTCAGGCGCTTGAGCGCGAACCGATAGACCCGCCGGAAGTAGGCCTCGTAGAGCAGCTCGAAATGCTCCGGACTCCCAGCCAAGATCTGGCGAATCAGTTCCTGGTCGTCGGACCAGGGCTCGCTGCGTCTGCCAGCCCGACTGCGACCGGCTCCTGATTCCGAGGATCGCACTACAGTCAGTCGGGGGGGAGCGGTTTGCGAGCGGCCTCTCATATTCGCCCCGTTGCCGGGGCTCTCCGCTCGGACGGGTCCCCTCATAGCGGGGGTACCGAGTTCCTTCATGTTGGTGTCCTGCCGGGTTAGGTGTTGCTGTTCAGAAGTGGGGACTCGCGTCCCGCGAGCCTGTAACGCAAACGCCATGCCAGACGGCGGCGACCATGCAACATGGGAACTCAAGAGTTCAGAACTGCTAAGAAAATTCGAAATGCCACGCGGACTCGATGGCCCAGGCTCACGATCGCGAGGAGTAAATGTTTTCCACTTGTGTGATGACGATTTCAGTTTCCACACGGCGCGGCCCGAGTTGCCGCCCCGATTGGGGGGCTAGATTTCAGGTTCGAGCGCCGTCGAAAGGGGCCAGCCAGCCGCGGGGCTGCGGCGGCTGAGTCAGAGACGGTCGGGTGTGACCCACCAGGTGCGGTCCGCACGCTCCCACACGTCCACACGATCGAAGACCACTTCTCCAAACCGAAGGGGCCGACCATCCTTGCCCACAAAACGAACCAGGACCCGCGCACGACCGGAGCGATCGAAGACGAAATCCAGCACCGCGCTGGAAGTGGGGCGGCTTTTCTCGAAATGGGTCTCGGCCAAATCCTCGGCGAGGCTGGCGTAGTAGTCGAAGAACAGATCCACGGATCGGAAGTGATCGCGGAGAACCGGGTCGTTGAATGTCTCCAGCGTGTTGAACCGGCGTTTGAGAAGGCGCTGATAGAAGACGTGGATTCGCTGACGAAAGGCCAGGACCTCGGCCTCATTGAGAGTCGCGCCTTCTCCACCCACCGGAGCCAGAGGAACCCACCCTCCTCCACAACCCACCAGCCAACCGACGGTGATGGCGAAGGCAGCCCAGTGCGGAATCGAACGCCTCAGATGGGTGCCTCGATACGTTCCCGGAGGTAGCCGACCACCGCATCGATGGGAATTCGCTCCTGAGCCATGGAATCGCGCTCACGCACGGTGACCCGTCCATCATCCGGCGACTCGAAGTCATAGGTGATGCAGAACGGAGTTCCTGCCTCATCCTGCCGCCGGTAACGACGCCCGATATTGCCGGCATCGTCGTAGAAGACGTTGAATTGACGGCGCAACGAATTCTCCAACGCGTGGGAGGGCTCGGCGAGTTTCTTCGACAAAGGCAACACGGCGGCCTTCACCGGGGCCACGTGAGCCGGTAGCCCGAGAACCACACGGCTCTCCCCGTTCGCCAGCACCTCCTCGGAGTAGCTGTTCGCCAGGAGTGCGAGGGTGGTTCGGTCCACCCCCACAGAGGTTTCGATCACCATCGGGGTATAGCGTTCCTTCGTCGTCTCATCTGTCACGGACAGATCCTTGCCCGAGAAGCTGCTGTGACGAGACAGGTCCCAATCACCCCGATCGTGGATTCCCTCGATCTCCTGCCAGCCAAACGGAAACGCGTACTCGACATCCACAGCGTTCTTGCAATAGTGGGCCAGTTCATCCGCATCGTGGGCCCGGGTCCGCAGGACATCCGTTCCAAATCCCAGGCATTCGTGAAAGTGCAGTCTCTGTTGCCGCCAGTGTTCGAACCAGTGCTCCCGCTCCGAGGGATGGCAGAAAAACTCCATCTCGGCCTGCTCGAATTCTCGTGACCGAAACGTGAAATTCCGCGGGTTGATCTCGTTGCGGAAGGCCTTGCCGATCTGGGCGATCCCAAAGGGGATCTTCTGCCTCGCCGACTCTCGAATCCGTTTGAAGTCGTTGAAGATCGGCTGGCAGGTCTCAGCACGCAGGTACGCGACACTGGCGGCATCCTCGGATGCACCGACCCGGGTGGTGAGCATGAGGTTGAAGCTGCGGGGGTCGGTGAGTTCACACTCAGCCACCTGCCGCTTGGCTGGCGCCTCGGGACAGGGGACGTCCGTGTGATCCGCCCGGAAGCGGCGCTTGCATTTCCGACAGTCGACCATGGGATCGCTGAAGTGCTCGACGTGGCCCGATGCCTCCCAGGTGCGAGGGTGGGCGATGATGGCGGTGTCAATGCCTTCGACGTCGGCGCGTTCGCGAACCACGCGCTGCCACCAGAAAGCCTTGAGGTTGTTCTTGAGCTCGGTCCCGAGGGGTCCGTAGTCCCAGAATCCGTTGATCCCGCCGTAGATTTCGCTCGAAGGAAAGATGTAGCCGCGTCGCGCGCACAGGGAGACCAAGTCCTCCATGCGGCTCAACGGGCGGCGCTCAGTCACTTGCTCGCTTGCCATGCTCGTGCGTTTCCGACCTCGGCCCGGACCGTTAGGCCTACGGTGCTGGTTGTCGATCCGCGAGGGTCACGCGTGACACCGCGCGCACCCCGGACGTCCGTTTTGCCCCCTCGCCCCGCGAAATCCGCAGCGGAAGGGAGCGCATTATATCGGCTTTTGCGCGCCGCCCCCCGTACCCAGGGCCCGATCGAGAAAGGGCTCGCTCTTGAGCTCCAACCCCACGTGAAAGTGCCGGAACCGCGCCAACAGGGTGCCTGCCTCCTCAAGGGTCGAACGTCCGAGGGCGAGACGATCCAGTTGATCCGGGCTGAATCGCAAGCTCCGGTCAAGTGCTCGAAGCGTCCCGAGATGGACCTTGATGAGTTCGTCCCGCACGCTGTCCTGACAGCCAACGCACACCGGCCCTCCCTCGGCGATGCAGAACCCCACAGTAGGGTCCTCCGAGGTCCGGCTGCACCGCACACAACGGCTCAATTCCGGGCGCAAACCCAAAGCTTCCAGCAGCCGAAGCTCCAACAGCGTCCGCAGGCGAGCATCGGGATCCCGCGCTGCGATCACATCAAAGGCCGTCAGCGTGAGTTCGAACAGCCGACGGGTCTCGGTACGCGCTCCGCCCTCGGGCGCGAGCCGACCGAGCATTTCCAGCAGATAGCAACCAAGCGCGAACCGGGCCGCGCTGACCCGCAGGGGTGCCCAGGATCGCACCAGGCTCGCCTGATCCAGCCGAGCCATCACCGTCGAACGTCTCTGGGCGATCTGCACGTCGAGCAGGTTGAAGTAGTCCAGATTACCGGCGAAGCGCTTCATACTTCGGCGCGCGCCCTTCGCGATGACGCTCTGGCGTCCCGAATCGGGTAGCAACAGGTGCAGAATCCGATCCGACTCGCCAAAGTCCACGGAGCGAAGCACCAGGGCTCGCGTGCGCAGGTTCACCACACCCGTGAGTCTAGGAAAAGCCCACGCTCTCGCCTTCCGGCTGGAGACACGGCGTGGAAGTTCGTCGATCCGTTCAGGGCCCGCCTGGGGAATTCGACTGGGGGCCCTCCGGAAGCGCTTGGCGACCGGCCCGCGCCGCCAGGTCCCGAACCACATCGCGTCGAAGCAGAACGTCCGGCTCGGACTTGCGGGCAGTCACGTCCCCGGTTCCGGGCGCCAGCAGCGTGAGGGCGCCAACAAGCAGACCTGCCACCAAAAGGGCACTCACCACCAACCATGAAACCCGGCCTGAAGCCAGACCGGCATAGCGCCCAGACCCGCCACGCTGACGGCCCTCTGTGATGGGCTCGGCGAGAAGCCGCATGACCGCATCTTCCGGGTCGAGGCCCAGTTCCAAAGCCACCGAACGCACGAACCCCCGGGCAAACCCATCGGGCTCGGCGTCGAAGGCTCCAGCCTCCAGACGTTCGAGGGAACGACGAGGGATCTTGGTCCGATGAGCGAGTTCGTCGAGGGAAATCCTTCGGAGACGGCGCTGACGCGCCAGATATCCCCCGACGGAAGTTCCCTCGGGTGGCTCGCAGATCAGCGGAGCCTGCTCAGGTAGGCCTCTGATTTCTGACCCCACGGATCGTCCGCAGCGCGTTGGATCGCCACTTCCAGGTGTTTGACGGCTCGCTGCCGCTCGCCAAGCATGACGTAGATCTCCGCGATCCGATAGTGGAGTTCGGCACCCGCCGAGGGGGGAATCTGGCTTTTGAGGGCCCTCTGGAAGGCCCCGAGTGCCTGTTGGGACATGCCCTCGCTCGCCTCGAGAATCCCGAGATTGAGCAGTGTCTGCCAGTCGTTGGGCCGGTACTCGAGGGCAAGCTCCAGGCTCTCCCTCGCGTCTTCGAGCCGGTTGCGCTTGATGTCGATCCATCCGAGGTTGGTGAACGCCCGCCAGGGATCGGGAAAGGTCGGATCGTCGATGAGGGCCTGAGTGTGCTCTGCTGCCTCGCCGTACCGTTTTTGAAGCATATAGACGCCCGAAAGCGTGAGGCGAGCCTCGTGATAGCCGGGCTCTAGATCGATAGAGCGCAGAAGGTGAGCCTCGGACTCCTGAATCTTTCCTCGAGTGAGATACGCCCGGGCCACCCCGTACTGAATGCGGGGATCCTCGGGGGAGTAATCCTCTGCCGCCAGCATCTCCCGCAGGCCGCGTGCCGGTCGCCCATTTTCGAGGTGATCGACCCCGAGGTTGAAATGAGACTGGGCCTTGAGGCGCTTCGACTGGCCGTCGCCATCCTCGCCCCCGGTGGTGGCACAGCCGGCCGAGAGCAAGAAAGCGGCAGAAACGACGAGGCCCAGGCCATAGGCCCTGGGGCGATGCCCCACCCGCCGGGCCCGGCGAACGGCGAACCCGCCGAAACCGCCGTTGGGCTGGCCGTGAACGGCTTCGAATCGAGGAACTCGGTCCTTCGGTCGGCATTTCCCGCAGGGCTGCATGGTCGATCTATCGGATGTCTGGATCCGGTGCTTGAGGTCACGACCCAGCCCCAAGGCAGCCCCATGCGCACCCCGCGCCGAGTTGCCGCTGAGTAGCCGCCCGGCCGCAGCGAAACCAAAGGCATCTCCTTGCAGATTCTCTGCGCTTTTAGGCTTTCGCCCGCGAGCGGTGTGGATACAATCCGGGGCGAGCGGCTGTTCGAGGGCGCTGAGGAAGACATCGGATGTCGAAGAACCCAGAGGCTTCAGCCGAGGACTCGGTGCCGACAACCAAGACCGTCGAGACCATCGCCCGAGTTGCGATCCGGTTCACCGGAGACTCGGGTGACGGAATGCAGTTGACGGGCACCAAATTCACCGAGTCGACGGCACTTGCCGGAAACGATCTCGCCACCCTACCCGACTACCCGGCGGAGATCCGTGCGCCAGCTGGAACTCTCGCTGGCGTTTCGGGATTCCAGGTGCACTTCTCGTCCGAGGACATCCGCACACCGGCAGATCACCCCGATGTACTGGTGGCCTTCAACCCGGCCGCTCTGCGCGCGAATGTCGATGACGTTCGGCCCGGTGGAATGGTGATCATCAACAGCGACTCGTTCAACACGAAGAGCCTCGCCAAGGCGGGTTACAGCGACGACCCCCTCCCCGATATCCGCCAACGCTTCAAGCTGGTGGAAGTGCCTCTAACCAAGCTCAACCGAGAGGCGACCCAGGGGCTCGATCTCTCCGCTCGGGACGCCGATCGCTCGAAGAATTTCTTCGCCCTCGGAATCATGTATTGGCTTTACAACCGCCCGATGGAGCCCACGATCCGCTGGCTCGAAAAACGGTTCAAGGGCAATGTGCTCGAGGCCAACATCCGCGTCCTCAAAGCGGGCCATGCCTTCGGAGAGACGACCGAACTCTTCCCCGTTTCCTTCTCCGTGCCGCCAGCCAAGATCCAACCTGGCACGTACCGCAACATCACGGGCAATACCGCGCTCGCGTGGGGCGTGATCGCGGCTGGGGTTCAGATGAACCGCCCGGTCTTCCTGGGCGCATACCCCATCACGCCAGCCAGTGACGTTCTGCACGAAGTCGCCCGGTACCGGAATTTCGGCGTGAAGACCATGCAGGCCGAAGACGAGATCGCCGCCATCAGTGCCACCATTGGCGCGTCATTCTCGGGCGACCTGGCTTTCACCACAACCAGCGGACCGGGCTTCGTTCTCAAGCAGGAAGCTCTAGGCCTTGCAGTCATGGCAGAACTTCCCCTGGTGGTGGTGAACATTCAGCGCTCCGGGCCGTCCACAGGCATGCCGACCAAGATCGAACAGGCCGACCTGTTGCTGGCCCTCCACGGCCGCAATTCCGAGAGTCCGCTCCCAGTCATCGCAGCCAACTCGCCCGGCGACTGCTTCTACTCCGTGCTCGAAGCCACGCGAATCGCCGTCGAGTACATGACGCCAGTCGTTCTGCTCTCGGATGGGTTTCTCGCCAACAGCGCCGAGCCCTGGGCGATTCCCGACGTCGACTCACTGGTCCGCACGGAAGTCACGTTCCGAACGAACCCCGACGACTTCCACCCGTACTCCAGAGACCCCGACACCCTGGCGCGGCCCTGGGCGATTCCCGGAACTCCGGGCCTCGAGCACCGGATAGGCGGGCTCTCCAAGCAGAACGTGACGGGGAATGTCTCCTACGATCCGAAGAACAACCAGCAGATGATCGACCTGCGGGCCGAAAAGGTCGCCCGAATCGCGGCCAGTCTCCCCCCAGTCGAAGTCGATGGCCCCGACTCTGGAGAATTGCTCGTGCTCGGCTGGGGCGGAACCCTGGGAGCCATCACGACTGCAGTGGAGGAAGCTCGAGAAGCTGGAGCGAGCGTTTCCAGCGCTCACCTGCGCCACCTCAACCCCTTCCCTCCCAACCTCGGAGACGTTCTGCGGTCCTTCAATCAGATCCTCGTCCCGGAGCTCAATTCCGGGCAACTCTGTAGCCTGCTGCGATCCCAATTCCTCGTAAATGCTCAGAGTATGGGCAAGGTCGAGGGCCAACCCTTCCAGGTAGAAGAACTACGAGCTCGAATCCAATCCATGCTCGAACAGGAGCGCTGAGGATGAGCGACAACCCGAAGCTGACCCGTAAGGACTTCACGTCCGACCAAGACGTTCGCTGGTGCCCCGGTTGCGGCGATTACTCGATCCTCGCCAACGTTCAGCGATTGATGCCGGAACTGGACATCCCACGGGAGAATTTCGTGTTCGTGTCGGGAATCGGCTGCAGCAGTCGATTCCCCTACTACATGAATACCTATGGTTTCCACACGATCCACGGCCGCGCACCCGCCTTCGCGACGGGAATCAAGGTCAGCCACCCGGAACTTTCGGTGTGGGTGGTGACAGGAGATGGCGATGGTCTCTCCATCGGCGGTAACCACCTGCTTCACGCAATCCGCCGCAATCTCGACATCCAGCTCTTGTTGTTCAACAACCGCGTTTACGGACTCACCAAAGGTCAATACTCACCGACCTCACTGGCAGGCATGAAGACGAAGTCATCGCCCGTCGGTTCCATCGACCATCCCATCGAGCCGATTTCCTTCGCCCTCGGCGCCGGAGCCTCCTTCGTCGCACGCACCGTGGACGTGGACGCCAAACACCTTCAGGAGGTGCTGCGCCGAGCACAGGCGCATCGGGGTATGTCCTTCGTGGAGATCCTCCAGAACTGCCCGGTCTACAACGACGACGAGTGGCTCGAGGTCGAGGACCGCAAGCAGCGAGTCGAAGCGGCCTTGGTGCTTCAGGATGGGCAGCCGCTGGTGTGGGGACCAGAGGACCAGCGCCGGGGAATCCGGATCGAAGACGGCATCCCCTCCATCGTCGCCCTCGACCCCGACGACGATCCCGTCTCCAAAGGGATTGCGGTCCACTACGAACGCCACGAGACACCCGCCTACGCGTTCGCCCTGGCGAGCTTCCAGCGTCCCGCGTTCCCGCTACCCCTCGGTGTCTTCCGAGCCGTAGAAAAGCCCACTTACGAGGATCTTCTCGCGTCCGAGGTCTCTCACTCGATCGAGAAGGAGGGCCCTGGGGACCTGGCCCAGCTGCTCAACTCCGGTGACACCTGGACGGTCGACGCCTAGCCCCCCCGGGGGCTGGGCACCGAGCCCTCGAAAAGCGTCACCTAAAGATCCCTCGTTCAAGCGCCGCGCAGTTCGGGGACCGCCTGAGCGAGGGTTTCGCCGATCTCCGCAGGCGACCGAGACACCGCAACTCCCGCTGCCTCGAGAGATGCCATCTTGTCACTCGCGCGGCCCGTACCCCCCGCGATGATCGCTCCGGCGTGCCCCATCCGCTTGCCCGGAGGAGCATTCTGACCCGCGATGAAGGAGACCACGGGCTTGGTCATGTTCGACTGAATGAATTCAGCGGCCGTCTCCTCGGCCGTCCCTCCGATCTCTCCGATCATCACCACAGCCCGCGTGTCGGGATCCGCTTCGAACAACCCAAGAGCATCCACAAATGTCGTCCCGATCACGGGATCTCCGCCGATGCCAACACAGGTGCTCTGGCCGATGCCGAGCCTCGACAACTGATCCACAGCTTCGTAGGTCAAGGTGCCCGAACGGGAAATGACACCCACGGGACCCGGTTTCGTGATCGCCGCGGGCATGATCCCGATTCTGCACTGCTCGGGAGTCACCACTCCCGGGCAGTTGGGGCCGACCAGACGAGTGCTCGCTCCGCGCATGGCGGCCTTGGCACGGAGCATGTCCACGGCCGGGATCCCCTCGGTAATGCACACACAGAGGTCGAGACCCGCATCGGCCGCTTCGAGGATGGCATCCGCAGCGCCGGGCGGCGGCACGAAGACCACCGAAGCATTGGCGCCGGTTTCCTTCACGGCCTCTTGCACGGTGTCGTAAACCGGAATTCCGTCGAGTTCCTGCCCCCCTCGACCGGGAGCCACTCCACCGACGACATCGGTGTGGTACTCGGACGACAGGCCGGCGTGAAATCGGCCCATGCGACCCATCCCTTGAACCAACAGCTTCGTGTTCTTGTCGCAGAGTATCGACACGGCTCAGCCCTCCACTCCGGCCACAGCGGCCACTGCCTTCTCTCCAGCCTCGCCAAGTGTCTCGGCTGGGGTGATATCGAGACCCGATTCGGCCAGGATCTTCCTGCCCTCGGCGGCATTCGTTCCCTGAAGCCGGACCACCAACGGCACCGTAATTCCCAACTCGCCCGCCGCAGCCACCACGCCCTCAGCGATCAGATCGCAGCGAACGATGCCTCCAAAGATATTCACGAGGATCCCCTTCACCTTCTCGTCCCGAAGAATGAGCTTGAAGGCTTCCTTGACCTTTTCCTTGTCGGCACCTCCACCGGCATCGAGGAAATTGGCGGGGCTCCCGCCACAGACCTGAATCATGTCGAGGGTCGCCATCGCCAGTCCAGCTCCATTGACCATGCAGCCGATGTTGCCGTCGAGCCCCACGTAGGCGAGATCGATCTCGTTGGCGGCGCGCTCGCGGGGGTCCTCCTCCTCCGGGTCTCGCAGCTCCGCAATCTCCGGGTGACGAAACAAAGCGTTGTCGTCGAAGTTGAGCTTCGCGTCCAAGGCAATCAAATCCCCACCTTGGGTCACCACGAGCGGGTTGATCTCGGCGAGAGAGGCGTCCTTTTCCACGAACAACCGGTAGAGCCCTCCCAGAAACACCTCGAGCTGATTGACCTGATCACCGTCGAGCCCCAAGCCGAAACCCACCTGCCGAACCTGATGGCTCTGAAGGCCTGCGTTCGGATCCAGGTGAATGGTGATGATCTTCTCGGGAGTCGCCGCTGCCACTTCTTCGATTTCGACCCCTCCCTCGGTCGAAGCAATGATGGCCAGGCATTCTTCCGCTCGGTCGAGCACGATTCCCAGATAGAACTCGTGGGCGATGTCGGAACCGGCCTCGACGTAGACCTTGTGTACCTGCTTGCCCTCGGGACCCGTCTGGGCCGAGCGCAGCGTCATCCCCAGAATCTCGCTGGCCGCCTGCTTGGCCTCGGCGGGGCTCTTGGCGAGCTTGATGCCCCCGGCCTTGCCGCGGCCGCCCGCATGCACCTGCGCCTTCACGACACACACGTCCGCGGCGAGTTCGCGGGCTGCGGCCTCGGCTTCCGCCGCCGTCGTAGCCAACGCACCCGCCGGAACGGCGACCGCGTATTCCCGCAGCAGTTGCTTGGCCTGATACTCGTGCACGTTCATCGCAGCTGTTCTCCGTGATTCCTCCGCCGCCCGAAACTCCAGTGCCTCACACCGGCCGGACGGGGACTTCGGCGTCCGGTCGCAACCGGACGGACCTCGGTTCTTTCCCTAGATCTCGATCTGGTCCACCAGGGTCTTCACATGCTCCACTGAAGCATCGAAGAGTTTGCGTTCGTCCGCGTTCATCTCCACTTCGACGATCCGCTCCACACCATTGGCGCCCAGCACACAGGGCACCCCGACGTAAAGTCCATCCACGCCGTATTCCCCCTCGCAAAGGCACGCACAGGCCAGCACCCGCTTCTTGTCCCTCAAGATCGACTCCGCCATTTCGATGGCGGAAACGGCCGGGGAAACGAAGGCGGATCCGGTCTTGAGCAAGCCCACCACCTCGCCACCGGCACCCTTGGTGCGCTCCACGATGGCATCGAGCTTGTCCTGAGAGATCAATTGGCTCACTGGGATCCCAGCTACGGTGCAGTAGCGAATCAGAGGAACCATGGTGTCGCCGTGGCCACCGAGCACCAGCGCGGTCACATCCTGAACCGACACACCGAGCTCCCAGGCAACAAAACTCCTGAAGCGCGTGGAATCCAGCACGCCCGCCATTCCCATCACACGATTCTTGGGAAATCCAGACACCTCTTTGAAGGTGTAGACCATGGCATCGAGCGGGTTCGAGATGACGATCACGAAGGCGTCGGGAGCGTTGTCGCGCACGCCCTCGGCCACCTGCTTCATGATTTTCAGATTGGTGTTGAGCAGATCGTCACGGCTCATCCCAGGCTTTCGTGCCAACCCAGCGGTGATGATGACAACATCCGCGCCAGCGATGTCCGCGTAGTCGTTGGTTCCGGTCAGAGTCGCATCGGAGCCGATCACAGGCGCGCCCTCGGCCATGTCGAGGGCCTTTCCCTGGGGCAGCCCGTCGACGACGTCGAACAGGACGACGTCACCGAGCTCGCGGTAAGCAGCCTGCTCGGCGAGCACGCCACCGATGTTTCCGCCACCGATGAGAGCGATCTTGGGTCTGGGCATTGGGGGGGTTCTCCATGGGGTTCTAAGCGATGAGTCGAGCCGATCCTACGGCGGCCCGATCCGTATCCGATCCTCGCTGCGTCCCCAGTCACGGGGCTCAAGCGACTCTCGGCTCGGGTGTGGTTTGTAAAGAATCCTCTGCTTCTGCGCCATCCGTCTGTCAGACGTTTTGAATGCGTCGCGCCTGCGGCCGTACACTTCAGTCCTCAGTCCGGCGACGCACCGGCCGTATAGACAATTCCTCCAGCTGCTCAGAGGCCACGAGAGACGGTGCAGCCATCAGCAGATCCTGGCCCCGCTGGGTCTTGGGGAAGGCAATCACGTCCCGGAGATTGTCGACGCCCGCCAGCAACATGCACCAGCGGTCGAAACCAAACGCGAAGCCACCGTGGGGCGGCGCGCCCGTATCCAGTCCCTCCAGGAGGAATCCGAAACGGGCCTGGGCCTCGTCGCGGCCATACCCCAGTAATTCCAGAATTCGGCGCTGGACGTCGCTGCGGTGGTTGCGCAGGCTGCCAGAACCCAGTTCGACACCGTTCAGGATGACATCGTAGTGGGTCCCACGAACCTTCTCAGGCTCGCCATCCAGCAACGGGATGTCCTCCTCCAGAGGCGCCACGAAGGGCTGGTGCATGTAGGTCAGCCCACCGTCTTCGGTGCGATCGAACAGCGGAAACTCCACCACGAACAGCGCGTCCCAGGGCCTTCCATCCACGCGTCCGAGCTTCCAGCCCAAGTCGATTCGGAGCCGCGACAGGATCGCGTTGGCCCGATCGGCGCGGTCGGCCTGGAAGAACAACAGGGATCCCACCCGCGCCTGGGTCCGCTCAGCGATCTGCTCTTTTTCCGACTCCGACAGGAATTTGACGATGGGCGACTGCCAGGTTCCGTCGGCCGTCACCCGGATCCAGGCGAGCCCCTTGGCCCCCAGTTCCTTCCGCACCAGGCTCTCGAGGCGGTCGATCTCACTTCGCGACAGATCGCCAGCGTCGTGAATGGGTAGGCACTTGACGATACCACCGGCCTCCACGGCACTTTGGAAGGCACGAAAGCCGCTCTCACGGAACACGTCGGTCAAATCCTCGAGCCACAGCTGAATGCGAGTATCCGGTCGATCGCAGCCGTAGCGCCCCATGGCTTCGGCGAAGGTCATGCGGGGAAACGGCCTCTCGAGTTCGACTCCCGCGGCTTGTAGGGCGCCATCGCAGGTCACCGTCTCGAGGACTTCCATCACATCTTCCATGCCCACGAACGCCATCTCGAGGTCGATCTGGGTGAACTCGAGCTGCCGGTCAGCGCGCTGGTCTTCGTCGCGAAAGCATCGAGCGATCTGGAAGTAACGATCGAAGCCCGACACCATCAACAATTGCTTCATGATCTGAGGCGACTGGGGCAGCGCATAGAAGCTGCCGGGCTGGAGCCGGCTCGGAACCAGAAAGTCTCGAGCCCCCTCGGGAGTCGATTTGGTAAGCATGGGGGTCTCGATCTCCAGGAAATCGAGATCTGACAGGGCATGGCGGACGGCCTGATAGAGGCGATGGCGTAAACGCAGCGACCTCTGCAACGGCGGGCGCCGCAGATCGTGAATTCGGTGCTCCAGCCGCGTCGACTCATCGACCTCCGCATCCTCTTCGATGGCGAAAGGAGGAGGGGTCGCATGGTTGAGGACCCTGAGCTCCGTGGCCTCAATTTCGACGGCGCCCGTAAGCAGCTTGTCGTTGATGGTCTCCTCGGAGCGCCGCTGGACCTCACCCCGTACGGCGATCACGTACTCGGACCGCAGCTCGCCGGCTCGTTCGTGAGCCTGGGGATTGGCGTCGGGTCGGAAGACGACCTGGACGACCTCCTGGCGGTCTCGTAAGTCCACGAAGATCACCCCGCCGTGATCCCGACGGCGCTGCACCCAGCCCGCGACGACCACCTCGCGACCCACCAGTTCGGCACTGATTTCGCCGCTTGCGTGGCTGCGACGCAGGCTCCCCAAACTGTCGAGACCCTGGCCCATTGTGCTCACTCGTCGACCTACCCTACCCGACCGGTGTGTTTCGACGGGCTGAAGGAGCCCCCGGCACGCAACGTGTCGCTGAATCCGGTTTAAACACTCCCCGGGGTCGGGATCATCTCGCCCCGACGGACGTCCCACCGGGGATCGCGCCGCATGTGGATCACAGGCTGGCGGTTCGGTAGCAGAGGCTAGCGGAGGCCGTCAAGCTGGGCGACGTGGCTCGGAAGTCTCGAGTTCGTCGGCCGAGCACACCTGATTCCTTCCCAGCGACTTCGCGCGATACATGGCCTTGTCGGCTGAATCCAGCAACTGCTCCCCCTGGCCCGCGTGGTGGGGATAGGTTGCGACACCGACGCTGATCGTGAGCCGAATGGGCCCTTCCCGCCCGCCCTCGAATGCGGTTCCCTCGACAGTGTTCCGGATCCGCTCGGCAACGGCCCGAGCACCCGCCTGGCCCGTGTCCACCAGGACGATGGTGAACTCGTCCCCCCCGTAACGGGCCAGAGTATCCACCTGGCGAATACAACCCTGGAGCACCCTGGCCAACCGCTGCAAAACGTCAGAACCCACCAGATGACCGTGTTCATCGTTGACCCGCTTGAAGCGGTCTAGGTCCAAAAACAAGACCGACAGCTCCTTGCCGTAGCGCTCGGCCCGCTGAATCTCGTGCTTCACCGACTGATGGAGATAGCGCGCGTTGTAGATGCCCGTGACGTCATCGATGAAGGCCCTCTCCTTCGCCTGGCCGTAACGCTCGGAATTTTCGAGAGCTGCCCGTGCATACCGCTCGATGATCGACGCGGATTCCAGGTCGAGCGGGCTCCACCGCGAGGCGGACGCATCTTCCAGTACCCAGATGACCCCGGCCTCCTGATCCCCCCCCGCCAGAGGAAGGGTCATGACGCGGCTTGCCTCGATTCCCAGAGCAGTCAGCGCTGAGCTCAGGGGGCCCCGCTCCGCCACGCTGGACCCCGTAACCGCCTCGATTGAGAAGGGCTTCTGGCCCACCAGGTATTCCCGAAGTCCCTCGCTCTCTCCCTCGTCGAAACCACGGAAAATCAATCCGTTGGCCAGGGGCCCCGCCGGTCGTCGAAATAAAACGAGGCCTCGGTGACTCCGGAGCGTCTTCAGCAGCAATTCGAGGGCCGTGACGTAGACCTCGCCCGAATCCAGACACCGAACCAGGGACCTGCTGGATTCGAAGACTTCCAGACTTGTCCGAAGTCTCGCGTTCTCCTCGATCAGACGGCGGCGCGCGATCACCCGCCCGACCAGATCGATCAACGCCCCCGCCTCCAGGGGTTTGCCGAGGCATTCCGAAGCACCCATCGGCAGGTTTGAACCGGCGCCGGCTCTCGAAGCATCGTCCGCGAGGATCACGAACTCGGTGTCCGGGTGCTCGAGTCGAACCCGTTCCAGCAGCTCGATTCCCGGCATCACCGAGAGTTCGAGCTCCGAAATGACCAGATCGGCCGGCTCCAGTGACAGAGCCTCGAGGGCAGCCGTCGCACTTTTACACAGTACGAGCTGCGCGTGGGATGCCAAAGACGTGGCTGCGATCTCTCCGATCGCGGGGTCTTCGGAGACCACGACCACCCGACTTCGGTCCTGCAGGGAGTGGTTCATCATCCCCTCGATTCGGCCGCTCATCGGACCCGCTTGAGAGACCTGAGAAAGTGCATTCTAGCTCACCCACATTCGGCCCTGAACGCCTCCCGGAGCGCCTTTTGGCGGTATGGACCCCCTACGGGGGCGTCTGCCCGGCCCAGCCCCGTGCGTCCTCAGACGTTTTCGCTCCCCAGTTTGAACCGCTCTCGGAGTACGATCTCGGCCATGAGTGAACTGGACATCGCCCTCGACCACTACCGGCAAACCTGCGAGACCTTTGAGTCGCAGACACCGGCAGTCTTCAATTTCGGGCGTGACGTAGTGGACCCCTACGGCTCCGACCCCTCCCGCCCGGCTCTCTTGTTTCGAGATACCAACGACCGGGAGCGCCGACTCGGGTTCTCTGAGATCCGTGCCGAGTCCAATCGCTTCGCCAACTTGCTGCACTCGCTCGGCATCCAACCCGGGGATCCCATCATCTTGATGCTGCCGCGGGTGCCAGCGTGGCAGATCGTTTCTGTGGGTGCCCTCAAGGCGGGCGTGCTCTTGATTCCGAGTTCCACCCTGCTCCGTCCCAAAGACATCGTCTACCGCGCGAGCCACAGCGGCGCCGTGGCCATCGTCACGATCCCCGAGCAGACTGAGACCATCGACAGCATCCGGAACGAAATTCCCGGGGTAAAGCATCGGATCGTCCTGACGGACCCGAACCAAATGGCCCCCCCGGGCTGGACCGACCTCGACGCTGCTCTCGCCACGCAGGATGCAAGCAGCCCGAACACGTCAGACACCCTCGCCTCCGATCCCGCCCTCGTCTACTACACCTCGGGAACGACGGGTCCCCCCAAAGCCGTGCTCCATTCCCACGGATACACCCATGCTCAGCGCTACACCTCCGAATTCTGGCACGGTCTGAAGGGAAGCGACCGCATCTGGACCACCAGCGATACGGGCTGGGCCAAAGCCGCCTACGGCGTCTTGTTCGGTCCCTGGAGCTGTGGCGCCGAGGTGGTGCTGTGCTCAGGCCGCTTCGACGCACGACGCCAACTCGAGTTGTTGTCCGAACTCGAACCTCAGGTCTTCTGCGCTCCGCCCACCGAATACCGGATGCTGGTCAAGGAAGACCTCTCGACGCTTCGCCTGCCGAGATTGCGAGAATGTGTCTCTGCCGGTGAGCCCCTGAACCCGGAAGTCATCCGGGCGTGGCTCGACGCCACCGGACTCACGATTCGAGATGGCTTTGGGCAGACCGAGACGATCCTGCTCGTCGCAAACCTCCCTGGAATGCCGGTTCGACCCGGCTCCATGGGCCTGGCCATGCCCGGCCAACAAGTGGACGTCATCGACGGCGACGGCTCCCCCATGCCTCCGGGTGAGATCGGCGAGATTGCGGTTCAGCAGGGTGCAGCCGGCCTCTTTCTCGAATACTGGAAGGACTCTGAGGCCACCTCCCGCTGTCGGAGTGGACCCGACGGGCAGTGGTATGTCACGGGAGATCGCGCTTATCGAGACGAGGACGGCTATTTCTGGTTCGTGGGCCGAAACGATGATGTCATCATCTCCGCCGGCTACCGCATCGGTCCTTTCGAAGTCGAGAGCGCTCTCATCGAACACCCCGACGTCGTGGAAGCCGCAGCGGTGGCAGCACCGGACTCGGAACGAGGCTCAGTCGTGAAGGCCTACGTCGTGGTACGCGAAGGGGTCGAACCCGACGAGGGCCTGGCCCAACGACTCAAGGAGCACGTCAAGAACGTCACTGCGCCCTACAAGTACCCACGACAAATCGAATTCACGCAGGAACTCCCGAAGACCGTCTCGGGGAAGATCCGCAGGGTGGAATTACGCGAAAGGCCCTGACGCGGGTCGACACCATCCAACATCCGTCCCGGAATCGAGCCGGCCACTCAAGGATGCGGGGGGCCGAGACCGCGACCCTCGAGGGTCAGGCCTAGCCGCGCCGGTCCTCAGGCGGGAGCACCCAATCCCAGCTGATCCCGCCATCTCGGGTACGCAGGATCATCCCCTCCTGTCCGACGATGAAGCCCACCTTTCGATCGGCTTCAAAATCCAGATCCCGCATGAAAGTAAAGATCCGGGGAAATTCATTTGGCTCTCTGGACCAGGAAGCACCGCCATCTGTTGAGACCCGAACCAATCCCTTCTCTCCGACCGCAACGGCCTGCTCGCCGCCCTGCGCGACGGCGAAGATGGCCTGCTTGCGATCCGTGCTGACATAGCGCCACGTCCTGCCCCCGTCCTGGGTTCTCAAAATCACGCCTCCCAGACCGGAGATCAATCCATTGTTCTCGTCGTCGAAGCGAATGGTGAACAAATAGGGGTTCTGGATCACCGAGACCTTTACGATCGGCTGCCCTGCGAGACGCCCCTCCAGATAACGATCCAAAAAGCCCGGATCGTCCTCCAGGAAGTCCTCGAAGTCCCACGGAGGCTTCCCAGGCATCCGCATTCGGTCGTCGCCCACACCGGCGTTTGCGAGAATGGACTTGACCTCGTTCGTACGCGCCTCGATCAGATCGAAAAGAGGCTCGGGGTCCTCGGTCTTGCCCAATTCCCTGATCTCCGCAGAATTGACGAAGGTGTCGACCTTGATGTTGACATGGGTTTCGTCGGCGATCTCCTCGGCAAAGGCGACCAACTGCGGCAGGTAGGCATCGCCGACGGTGATGTCATTGAAGCCGAAGTTCATCGGCTCCATGTGAAGATCGCCCACGATCTCCGAGCGATTCCATGTCGCCCCCCGATCGTCGGACCAGAAGATGTAACCAAACTCTCCGATCATCCAGCAATGAGTACTCGGGGGATCGAGGCAAGTGATGTTGTTCAGGCCGACATCCTCGTAGACCTTCTCGCCCCGTCGCACACGTTGCTGGTCCCGCTCGCTGAGCCAGATGAACGTGGGGTGCATGGGATCCACGCCCAGAGAATCGTCGACCCAGGTCTCGCCACCGTCGCTGGTGATGATGCGGGTTCCCCACTCACCCACAGCCCAGGCATTGTCCCGATCGATCGCATGGACGTCGAAGAGATGTGATTTTTCATCCGCCTTGAGATTTGGCTGGAGGACCCAGGTGGCTCCACCGTCGTTGGTACGCAGAATCGTCCCGAGCTGACCCACGGCCCAACCGTGATCCTTGTCCGCCATGGAGATGGAATAGAGGAGCTTTTCCGTGGGGGACTTGCCTTTTTGCCACGTCTCACCGCCGTCGTGGCTGTAGTAGATGCTGCCCTGGTATCCGACGGCCACGGCGTGGTTTTCGTCGGGCACCGAGACCGAGAAAAGGTCATCGAAGAGGTCGATCTCTCCCGGACCGTACCGCGGAGACAAGTCGAGCACGTGACAAGCCGTCGAGATCCCCATCAGCAACACGAGTGAAATGGCGATCGCCCACGACTGCGAGCGGAAGAGGACGCGATGAACCATGAAATCCAGACCCTCCGAGGAGTTCAGCGCTCACGAAGGCGCTTTCCGGCCGCCCCGCCATGGATGCCCAAGTGACCTGCCACGCGTGCCATCCGACGAGTAACCCCCAGCCCAGGGGCTGGAAGACGCTTACTAGAATAGGCGAGGAGAGCTTGTCAAGTCGGGGGCACGAGACCCCGGGGCGACCCGGGGGATCACCGGATCCCCTACCCGGGCCGATCCCGGTTCAACGGGTCCCTTTTCCAGAATCCCGCAGGTCGTCGGATCCCCGGTGGGAATGCGCCACAGCACCTGGGGGCTTGATTTCCGAGGTGCCAGGCGACGCGGGGATGGGATCAATGGTGGCTGGCTGTTTGGTGGATGCCAGCAGCGAGAGGAGTTCTCGGCGGATCTCCTCCATCCGGTCGAGGGCCCTGAGGCCCTCCAAGGCCATGGCGCCGCAACCTGGGGCACCCGTGTCACGGGACTGCGCCATGAGCCCCTCGAAACAGGAGCGATGTCGGCGAATCGTATCCGCGAGTTCTCGCTGCAGGCCCAGGCAGCGCTCGTCCTCCGAAACCGATGGAGTCAGAAGAATCACGACGCCCACGCTGCGACCGCCAACCGTGATGGGCGACGACACGGCACCGTATCCGGCCCGTTCATGCCTCACCCGAAAGCGGGACGTCGATCCCAGTCGACACGCGTCCATCACCGCGGTCAGCATTGCCTCACGGGCACCTCCCTCGAAGAGCGCTGCCATGGGCAAGCCCACCCCAGTCTCGGAATCCACGCCAAAGCAGCGTTCGAACGCCGGGTTCAGGTACGTGACCAGCCCCTCGGGATCTCCCACCATGACGGGAGCATCCAAGTAGGTCAAAAGCGAAAGTTTGAATTCGTTCACACCCCGGCTCCGCGGCGACACGCCATTCCCGACAATCAATCGACGGCACTTCGAGGCAACACGTGCTCTGCGTGCTGACGGGTAATCCGCTCGATTTCCTCGTCGCTCAACGTCCCCGTCGAGTCGACAGTGATCGACTGGTTCGAATCCGTGGCGACGTCTCTTGCATGGACCTTGACGATGCCGTTGGAATCGATGTCGAAGGTCACCTCGATGTCTGGTTCCCCGCTACGCGCGGGCGGAATATCCGTGAGAACGAACTCCCCGAGCAGATGATTCTCGTTCGCGCGATCACTCATCCCCTGGAGAACCCTGATCTTCACCGACGACTGTTCGTCGCGTGTCGTAGTGAAATGATGAGCTCTGGATGCGGGGATCGTCGTATTCCTCTTGACCAGCGGCGCCATGCCTCCGTCGAAGGTTGCGATTCCGAGATCCATGGGTGTCACATCGAGCAGCAGCAGATCCCTCTCTTCGGAAATGAGGAGATGACCCTGTACGGCCGCTCCAATCGCCACGACTTCATCGGGGTTCACTCCCTTGTGGGGCTGTCGACCGAAGAAATCGGACACGGTGGACTGAACAAAGGGCATGCGCGTCTGCCCTCCAACCAGCAAGACGTGGTCGATGTCTCCGGGCGTGAGTCCCGCCTGACTCACGCACTGCGCGACGGTCACGACAGTCTGTTCGACAATTTCTGAGATCAGGGATTCGAGCACCTCTCGAGTGAGATCCAGAGTCAGATGCCACGGCCCATTTTCATTGCTGGCTATGAAGGGCAGGTTGATTTCGGTGATATTGACCGACGAGAGATCACACTTGGCCTTCTCCACGGCATCCTTCAAGCGCTGGAGTGCCATTCGATCCTCACGAAGATCGAGCCCCTGGGTCTCCTCCACTCGCTGAAGCACGTATTCCACGAGACGCTGATCAAAGTCCTCACCGCCCAGAAACGTGTTACCGGCCGTTGCCAACACCTCGACGACGCCATCGCCGAATTCGAGGATCGAGACATCAAAGGTTCCGCCACCCAGGTCATAAATGACGACCTTCTCCTCCCTCGCCTCGCCCAGGCCATACGCGAGTGCGGCGGCCGTTGGCTCATTGATGATCCTAAGAATCTCGAGGCCTGCAATGGCTCCGGCGTCCACCGTGCACTTGCGCTGGGTGTCGTTGAAGTAGGCAGGAACGGTAACGACGGCCTGTTTCACAGGTTGACCGAGGTAGTCCTCGGCAACGCCTTTCATTTCACGAAGGATGATGGCAGCAACCTCTGTACAGCTGAAGATCCTCCCACCCACCGAGATGCGTACGTCGTCGCTGCTGCCGTGCGCGATTTCGAACGGGGCATAGCGGGTAACCCGGGCTACTTCCGGATCATCGAAGCGGCGCCCGATCAGACGCTTGGAGCCAAACACCGTGGCTCTCGCATTCGTGACCGCCTGACGCTTGGCAAGATGTCCCACCAGACGCTTGCCATCGGGTGAAACCGCAAACATCGACGGACTCGTCTTGTAGCCCCCAGTATTCGGAATGACGACAGCCTTGCCATTGTCGAGCACCGCGACACACGAGTTGGTGGTTCCGAGGTCGATCCCAATCACGTAATCCATGATTCCCCTTTTCGGCGGCTCCCCTGATTCGCTCCGGTCAGCTTGGCGAGTTCCTTCTGAGCACAGAGATTTTCAGAATCGAGCGAAAGGGCGTGCTGGAGGGCCTCCTTCGCTCTCCCAGTGAAACCCGATGCACGCAAGACCCTTCCATGGGTCACTCCAATATCGCTCCTCTGCGGAGCGAGAACGCGCGCGGTTTCGGCGTACTCGAGTGCAAGCTCTCTTTCTCCAAGTTCTAGAGCTAGACCTGCCGCACGATGATTCGCCTCGATGTCGCGCGGTCGGTGCGCAAGCGCTTCTTCGCAGAGATCCAGAGCCTGCCGTATGGCATCGATGTCCAATGGTTCCACCGCCATCAATTTCTCGACAGCCAGAAGGTTCGAACGCGTGAGGACTTCCGGGAACGCCTCGAGATATCTCGGGTTCTGGGGGTCGAAAACGATGGCCAGTCGTAAGCACGTGGCAGCCTCGCACCAGTTTTTCCGGGCGATGGCCAACTTGGCAGTCTCGAACAATTGAACGCCCTGAAATCGCCGCTGCAGGCGCACCTTTTCCGCCGGCCTCAGGTGTCGGCGCAGGTTCTCCAGGTGCGCGCGCCGACGCACTGCGCGACCTCCTTCGACCTCGGGGTCGGAGGTCGGGGGACTCGTACTCGACTCCCTCGCCACGTGGAGAGGATCGGAAATACGAGGTGTCGTCGGGTCGAGCAACAACTCCGATGCTTCGACGAGTTTGCGGAAGATTCGCGTCAGGCGTGCTTCGAACTCTCCGATTTCGCGACCGAAGTACCGATCCGGGTGGTACTTCTTCGAGAGCGCGAAGTAGGCGCGCTTGACCGCTTTTGCATCTGCATCCGCAGAAACACCCAGTAGCTCCCAATAACTGGCGTCGAGCCGATTCTCCATCTCGAGAATTTCGCGCTGTCGTTCTATCGAGATTTCGAGATCGGGATCAACCTCCGGTTTCGCTGTGTGTGCACCGGATGCGACAGGCCCCCTCCCCTGTTCCGGATTGGGAGCCCGGCCCGAAATGACATCCTCCTGGAACACCAGACTGCCGTCGTGCATCCAGCGCTCCAGATGAGCATCGACTTCGTCGGGATTCAGCCCCCCGATTTCGCACAGAATCGACCAGGGCGTCACGCCATCGATCCGAGAAAGCAGGTAACCCTCGGCGGGAGTCCGGGCGAGATTCCCGGGGTCACAATCTTCTGAAATTTGAGGAACACGTCGATCGTCGCGCATGACTCTCGCGACCCGCGTGGTCGTCAATCAAGGGTGGAAGGCGCAAAGAGGCCGCAAGGACCTCATCGACCCTTCCGGTCTTGAAGTTGAGAGTGTCCTGGCCCTTTCGCGGCGAACGCGCAATTCGAACGCAGAGATCGCGCCAAGAGCCTGATTCAAATAGAAATGGAGTATCGGGACCGATGTGGGCTGGAGGTCAGACGGCCGGGGCCAGCAACCGCTCGAGAATGGCCTTCTGCGCATGCAGGCGATTCTCAGCTTGCTGGAATACGATGCTCCGAGATCCGTCGAGGATCTCGTCGGTGATCTCATCACCTCGATGGGCGGGGAGGCAGTGCATGACCCACGCATCGGGTGCGTGTGAGAGCAATTCCCGGTTGAGTTGGTAGGGCGCGAACACGCGCCGACGAATCTCGGTCTCATCCTCCTGGCCCATGCTCGTCCAGGTATCGGTGTAGACGAAACTCGCACCCGCCACGGCAGTGACCGGATCTTCGCTCCAAGAGATCCGCGCGCCACTCTTGCGGGCGAGTCCTTGCGCTCGCTCACTGACGCGGAGAGCAGGTTGATGGGTTTTCGGTGTGGCCAGACGCAACTCGAGCCCCAGAACCGAGGCGCCCAAAAGAATCGAATTCGCCATATTGTTTCCATCACCCACGTACGCGATGACCGAATCCTCGAGAGCAGCGTGCTCGGCGATGGTCTGGAAATCGGCCATCACCTGACAGGGGTGCAGGAGATCTGTCAGGCCATTGACGATGGGGATCGTCGCTTCCTCGGCCAATTCCTCCACCAGGGCGTGGCTATAGGTTCGCGCCACGATCCCGTCCACCCAGAGGGACAAATTGCGGGCCACATCCCGGGGAGACTCCCGTGTTCCAATGCCCACCTGTTCGGGGCGCAACTCGATGGCATGTCCGCCGAGTTGCTTGATGCCCGCCTGAAACGTGACCTGGGTTCGCAGCGAGGGTTTCTCGAAAAACAACGCAATCACACGCCCTTGAAGGGTCTGTGGAAGATCACCCTTACGTCTCAATTCCTTGAGCTCGGCTGCGCGATGAAGGATCGAGCGCAGTTCGTCGGCAGTCCAGTCAGCGAGAGTCAGAAAGTCCTTCGACATGGGCATCAGCGGGTGATCAGAGTACCCGCTCCTCCGTCGGTGAAGATCTCGAGTAGAAGCGCGTGTTGAATCCGGCCATCCACGATGTGCGCACTCTTCACACCCTCGTCGAGGACGGCGGCACAGCATTCGACCTTGGGGATCATTCCGTCCCGGATCACCCCTTGCCGAATCCACTCCCTCGCTTCTTCGCTCGTCAATGAAGGCGTGAGAACGCCGTCGGTATTCAGGACGCCCTCGACGTCGGTTAGCAGGATCAGCTTCTCCGCTCGCAGCGCGCGGGCAATCGCCCCGGCCGCTTCATCGGCGTTGACGTTGTAGGTAACGCCCGACTCATCGACACCGATGGGCGCGATGACGGGCACGAAGCCGGACTCGGCCACGGCTTGAATGGGCTCGGGATCGACACCCACGACACGTCCAACCCGGCCGAGATCGCGTCCCTCGGAAATCCGCCTCGTCACCTGGATCATGCCGCCGTCACTACCGGTCAGACCGATGGCCTCGCCACCACCCTTCTGGACCAGGGAAACAATCTCGCGGTTCACCTTGCCGCCGAGAACCATCTCGACCACTTCCATCGTCTCGTCGTCGGTGATTCGCAGTCCATCCACAAAAGACGATTCGACGCCAAGACGCGCCAGCGCGTGGCCGATCTGGGGTCCACCACCATGAACGATTACTGGGCGCAAGCCGATGTACTTGAGCAGCACGACGTTGGCGCCAAAGGACGCACGAAGCGACTCGTCGTTCATGGCACTGCCACCGTATTTAACGACGACGATCTTCCCGTAGAAGCGCCGCATGTACGGTAGTGCTTCGATCAGGATCTCAGCTTTCTCGGTCGCCTTCATCATCCATTCACACTCGAATGCTCACGCTCAATCAAAGTCTCTCGCTCGGGACCCTCACGCCCGTGTCCCGGAGGTCGACCGATTCCCCGCTCGTCATGAATCCCGCCGAGCCCGGGCCACGTCATCGATCGCGTCGACGAGACTACGGTACAGGAGCACGCTTCGTATCGCCGCAGACAACGCCGTAGAGAGCAGTTCGGCCGTCCCGAGAGAAATCGACGGAAGTCGGCGAGTGAAGATGCGAACCACACCCAGGATGCGGTCCCCCAGGCGGAGCGGAACGCACAGAACGGGCACCAGGGACCCATCCTGGGGGGTGTCCACGGCCGGGTCAAAACGCGGGTGGCGCTCGTGTGGATCTGAGAATGTCGGCCGCCCGGTTTCGAATACAGCCCCCGCAACCCCCCGCGTCCGCGAGAGCGATGGCCGGTCGCCAGAACCGGGGCCCGGAACCTGAGCCTCTCGACGCAATTCGCGAGAGCGCTCGTCGAACAGGTACAGGGACACGGGGGACCCTTCCAGAATCTCCGCCACGGGCATGAGTGCTGCCCTCAGAACCCGCTCGGGGTCGGCCTCGGTACTCACGGCTTCGCAGACACGCCGCATCAATTCGATCGCTTCGGCGGGCTGAGTCTCGAGTGCAGACGTGACCGCCCCGATCCGTCCAGACGACTCTTCTCCTCGGAACGATTCTCCAGCACCGCGCTCCACGAGCAACTGCGCCACGTGCAAACCAAAGATGCGCAGCACGACCAGATCCTGCTCGTCGAAGTCCCCCAACGGTCGTCGGTCGCTGACGCATACCACACCGAGCGTTCCCTTCACGGAACCGAGAGGAGCAATTGCAAAAGAGCGAGTTCGGTAACTCGAACGGGAGGCATGGCCCGCCAAGCGCGGATCAGATTCGATATCTCCGACAACCAGAGGTGACTCGAGTGCGAGCCCCGCGACCGAATCACCCACCGCAACGGGAGAGAGGTCGGCGAAGGGCAGATCGGTTCCCGTAGCCCCCACGACCCTCAGCACGGCACGGCTCGAATCGACGAGCATGAGCGACGTTCTGTCGGCTCTCAGCACCACGGAAATCGCACGCGCCGCCCGCTGGGAGAGGGCTGCCAGACCCATTCCTCGATCCCGACGCAAACAAGACGTCAGTTCCGACAGTTGACCGTTCAGAGCAGCCAGTCGCTCGCGCAACCCCTCCAGGCCCACGCGGCCGTCGTGATTGGTCAGAGCGCGTTCGACGATGAGTACCAACTCCTCGTCGTGGAGGGGTTTCATGAGGTAATCACAGGCCCCGCGGCGCAGGGCCTCGAGCACCTGCTCCTGATCCGCTGCCCTTCCGAGCACGATGACCTGAATACCGGATCGCAGTGCGAGCAACTGACTGATCAGATCGATCCCAGTGAGACCGACCAATCCGATCCCGAGAATCACGGCCCCGATCGGATGCTTCTCCACCGCCTTGAGAGCATCTTCCGTACCGGCTCGAGCACAGACTGAGACCCCCGCCTCAGACAAGGTCTCTACGATGGCCTCGCGGTAGAACTCCTCGTTCTCCACGACGAGCACACGAGCCCCGGCCTCATCCATCGCTCGCTCCTGTACGCATACACTCGAGCCCTCGTTGCACCGGCCTGTTTGCAGTTCAGCCGTGCGTGACTCGTGCCAGGACGGCAGCCTCAGAGAATGAAGCGCGAAAGGTCTTCGTCCTCGACCAGTTCTTCGAGGCCCTCCCGAACCTCTTTCTCTCCTATGACCAGGCGAGTTTTCGCGAGATCTGGTGCATCGAAGCTGATGCCCTCGAGGAGCTTCTCCATCATGGTGTGCAGACGCCGCGCCCCAATGTCATCGGAACGTTCGTTCACACGTGCTGCGAGATCTGCAATGGCCAAAATTCCGTCATCCTCGAAAACGAGTTCGACGTTCTCAGTCGCCAACAGCGCCGTGTACTGCAGCACCAGCGAATTCGCGGGTTCGGTGAGGATCCGCACGAAGTCATCGCGCGTAAGGCTCTGCAACTCGACTCGAATGGGAAATCGACCTTGCATCTCAGGAATGAGATCTGAGGGCTTCGCCACGTGAAACGCACCAGCGGCTACGAAGAGAATGTGATCCGTTCGTACCGCCCCATGCTTGGTCTGGACCGTGGAACCCTCCACGATGGGCAGGAGGTCACGCTGAACGCCTTCTCGAGAAACATCGGGGCCCGAACGCGTTTTGGAGTCGACGGCCACCTTGTCGATCTCATCGATGAAAACGATCCCCCCCTGCTCCACCCGAAGCACCGCCGCTTCTCTCACCTGATCCATATCGACGAGATGGGTGGCTTCCTCGGCAATCAACAACTCCCTCGCTTGGGAAACCTTGACCTGCCGACGGCGTGTCTTCTGGGGCATCATGCCACCCAACAGATCCTTGAACTGCATGCCCATCTCTTCGACACCCTGCGAGGTGAACAAGGAAACCGTCGATCCAGCACCTGCACCATCTTCAAGTTCCAGTTCGACCTCTCTGTCCTCGAGAAGCCCCTGGCGCAACATGTTGCGGAGTTTTTCGCGCGTCTCCCCACTCGAAGCCGGGGGCTCTGAAACGGGGGCCGGTGCCGGCATCCCAGGTTGAGCTGCAACCGGCTCAGGAGGGGGTAGCAGCACGTCGAGCAGACGTTCCTCGGCACGCTCCTCGGCACGCGCGGCGACGGTTTGCTTCTCCTCTTCCGTCACCAGCGCAATGGCCAACTCCATCAGGTCACGAATGATCGACTCGACATCCCTCCCCACATAGCCGACTTCAGTGAACTTCGAGGCCTCGACTTTGATGAACGGGGCCTGGGCCATCTTGGCCAGGCGGCGTGCCACCTCGGTCTTTCCCACACCGGTCGGCCCGATCATGATGATGTTCTTGGGAGCAATCTCATCGCGTAGCTCCTCTGGAACCTGTTGGCGCCGCCAGCGGTTGCGCAAGGCGATGGCGACCGCTCGTTTGGCATCGCGTTGACCGACGATGTAGCGGTCCAATTCGGAGACGACTTCGCGGGGCGTAAAGGATCTCAATTCACTCACGGCAGGGTGACCATCTGAACGTTGTCATTGGTGTAGATACAGATCTCGGCAGCAATCAAGAGCGCCTGACGCGCGATCTCCTCGGCGCCGAGATCGGAGTGTCGCGCCAGTGCACGCGCGGCCGCAAGTGCATAGCTGCCACCGGAACCAATGGCCACGAGGCCATCATCGGGTTCGATCACATCGCCGTTACCCGAAACCACCAGCACGCAGTCGACGTCTCCCACGAGAAGCATCGCCTCCAGACGGCGCAGCATCCGGTCCGTGCGCCAGTCACGTGCCAGTTCCACTGCGGCGCGCCTTACGTTACCCGGGTGCTCTTCGAGTTTGGCTTCGAGCCTCTCGGACAACGCCAGTGCATCGGCGGCCCCACCGGCGAAACCGATCAGCGCTCGATCCTTGGCAGCGCGACGCACTTTCTGAGCTCCCTGCTTCATCACCGTGTCTCCCACGGTGACCTGACCATCAGACGCCATGGCGATCCTGCCATCTCGTACGACGGCGATCACAGTGGTCGCGCGGAAAGCACGACCACGGGTCTCTTCCTCTCGACTCAACCTCGCCTCCCTTGACGGTTGCACTTCAACGGGACCGCCCCCTGCGCCGCTCACCCGGTTCCCGCGAACGGGGATGGGCCTTATCGTAGACCTCTCGAAGGTGCTTGGCGGAAACCTTGGTGTAGATCTGGGTCGTAGAGAGGCTCGAGTGTCCGAGGAGTTCCTGAATCTCGCGCAAACCCGCCCCCTCTTCCAACAGGTGGGTCGCGTAACTGTGCCTCAAACGGTGAGGGTGAACCCGATCCGTCAGACTCACCTGACGCGCACGCGCGCGTAGAAGACGCCGCACCTTGTCTGTCGTCAACCTCTGTCCATCAGCCTCCCCTTCAGAATCGGCCCGGGGGGGACGCAGATCCTCGAAGAGAGGCTGCCCCAACAGATTGTCACCCGAGCGATCGTCGATGTAGCGCTCCAAGGCCAGCCGTGACTGCTCGGGCAACGGCACGACGCGCTCCTTGCGACCCTTCCCGAGCACCCGCAGGCACTCCCCGTAACGGTCGAAATCGCGCACGTCGAGGGAAACCACTTCCGAGACCCGCAACCCGGCGCCGTAGAGCACCTCGAACAACGCCAGGTCCCGCAGGGGCGTACGGGGGTGCGCTCCCGGACTCGCGACCTGTTCGCCGTCCACCAGCAGCGAGCAGTCCTCGGGCGAAAGGGGCTTGGGAGGTTGGCGCCGGGCTCGCGGCGTCTTCAACTGCGCGGTGGGGTCGACCTGGCAGACCTCCTCGCGCTGAAGAAAACGAAAGAATGCGCGTAGAGACGCCCGTTTGCGCGCCAGGGTGGTCGGACTCCGACCCTCGCGCACCAGCTCCGCAAAGAAACTGCGCAGATGTCGGGAATCGACGCGACTGGGGTCGTCCTCGGAAACGGTGGCGCGGAGTTGCTCGACGTCCGAAAGATAGGCGCGCGAAGTGTGCTCCGACACGTTCCGCTCTGCGCGCAGATATCGGTCGAATCTTTCCAGGGCCTCCTCGAAGGTCACTGCACGAGTTCCGCCGATGCCGCGCGAAAGGCCTCCAGGGCCTCGAGGGCTCGCTTGGCCAACCGTTCGTTCTTTTCGCGTTTTCGCATGCGGGACTTGACGCCCTCCAGCGGCGGAAACAAGCCAAAATTCACGTTCATGGGTTGAAAGTTGTCGGGATTGGCCTCGCTCAAATGCCCCAATAGCGCCCCATGAGCGGTTTGCCGATCCGGTGCAAGGGTTTCGAGCCCGCGTTCCCGACGTGCCGCCGCAATGCCACACAAAAAGCCCAGGGCTGCCGACTCCACGTAGCCCTCGACACCCGCCATCTGACCCGCAACATACAGCCCCGGGCGGGCCCGGACCTGCAGATCGGGGGTCAAAAGGCGTGGAGCGTTGATGTAGGTATTGCGGTGGACCGACCCGAAGCGGGCAAAAACGGCGCCCTTCAGACCCGGGAGTGTCCGGAGGATACGCTTCTGCTCGCCGATGCGAAGCTTGGTCTGGAACCCCACCAGGTTGTAGAGCACGCCCCGCTTGTCCTCTTGGCGCAACTGCACCACAGCCGCTGACCGTCGGCCCGTGCGAGGATCCGTGAGCCCAACGGGCTTCATGGGTCCATGAGCCGGTGTCTCCCGCCCGCGCCGAGCCATCTCCTCGATGGGCAGACACCCCTCGAAGTAGAGCGATGCCTCGAAGGCGTGGAGCGGTACGGTCTCTGCAGCCAGCAGTTCGTCGATGAAGGCGTCGTATTCGTCGCGCTCAAGGGGCAGGTTGAGGTAATCCCCTCCGCTTTCCTGATAGCGCGAGGCCCGGAATGCAACCGAATGATCGATCGAATCGGCATAGACGATGGGCGAGAGGGCGTCGTAGAAGTAGAGAGACGTTTCGCCCAGTAGTTCCTGCAGATCCCTTGCCAGTTCACTGGCCGTGAGAGGCCCTGTCGCCAGGATGACGGTGCCATCGGTGGGAATCTTCTCCACCACCCCGTGTTTCACATGGATGCGCGGATGCGATTCGATGCGCTCGGTGATTCGCCGGGCGAACGCCACGCGGTCTACGGCGAGCGCTCGCCCCGCCGGCACCGCGCACTCGTCGGCGGCCTCCAGGATCAGAGATCCCAGGCGGCGCATCTCCTCTTTCAGCACCCCCACTGCATTATTGAGAGATGCCGAACGCAGGGAATTGCTGCACACGAGTTCTGCGAAGTCACTGGATTCGTGGGCGGGCGAGAACTGCTGGGGTTTCATCTCGTGGAGGTGAACCTCCACGCCACGCAGAGCGGCCTGCCAGGCGGCCTCGCATCCAGCTAGGCCGGCGCCGATGATGCGAATGGTAGGAGCGTCGCGCGGCACGAAACGTGTCTTCAACCTGCCGTGGGGAGCTGTGCAGAGTAGCCCAATCCACACGCCTAAGCCGGGCACTCCCGAGCGCTCGTGGACCACGGTCAAGTGACTCCGCGAGATGCCCCAAATCATCCATCGCGGCCCTCGGCGGCAAGGCAGGCGTTCGCGCACCTTCACAATCCCCAACCCCGTGATCAACCCCGGGCCGACAGTTGCGCAGGAAAAACCCGGAGCAACGAACAAAGTCAAGTCTTTACAAATACTTAGGGAACGAGGACCAACCCAATGCCGTCAGACAGTCGGGGCGGATCCCGCGGCACCATTGCACGGCATTCCAGATTGCAGGGCCCGCACTTCCAAGTCCGTTCGCCCTGCCTTGGGTGTAGCCCTCACACCGGGCAGAACCATCGCTGAAGACCGAAAGGATCCGGCACCTCCCACTTGCTGACGCATCCGTCTCGCCCCGTCCGAACGCTCCACCCGGTGGGCGGCGATCAATGCAGCACGGGCATTACGCTGTTCCGCCATCGTGCCTCCTCGGCTTGGTGGTTTCCGGGGAACACAATTTTTAGCCAAGATCAATCGCCTTTCCCGGAAGCCCACAGCCGTCCGTCGCGATCCTCGGTCACTCGTCCATCGAGTTCGAGTTCGAGAACTACCAACGACAAATCGTGGGGCGAGCAATCGAGAGCACGAGCGAGTTCTTCACGCGTGGCCGGTCGCTGTTCCAGCGCCGCGAGAACGGCGCGCTCTCGGGCCCCCAGAGAGCGCATGGCCCGCTCGACGGGGCTCGCCGCCGTGCAGCCCAGAGCCGAGAGAATGTCCCCGGGTTCCGCGGCGAGCCAGGCCCCCTCGCGAAGAAGACGGTGGGTTCCTGCACTCGTCGGAGCATGGATCGGCCCAGGCACGGCGAACACTTCCACCCCCTGAGCCGCGGCATGGCGCGCCGTGATCAGGGAGCCACTTCGCTCGCGCGCCTCCACGACGATTACAGCCTGCGACAGGCCACTGATTAGGCGGTTGCGCAGGGGAAAGAAGGGTTTCCTCGGTCGAAGGCCGGGTGGGAATTCCGAGATCACTGCACCAGCATCGACGATCTGGTCAGCAAGTCGCCGATGGGGCGCCGGGTACACCCGGTCGATTCCACAAGCCTGGACCGCCACGGTCCTGCCATCCGCTTCGAGGGCCGCTCGATGTGCTGCGGCGTCGATCCCCCACGCCAAGCCCGACACCACAACGCAGCCCGCGCGTGCGAGTTCACTGGCAAAACGACGAGCCACGTCGAGACCATAGGCGGTCGCTGCACGAGCCCCGACGATTGCCACGGCAGGGGCCCCCAAGGCCGACACGTCACCCCGGACGAACAAGAGCGGAGGTGGATCAGAGAGCGCGGTCAATCGGCTCGGGTATGCGCGGGACGCGATCGGCACCGCCACGGCCCCACATCCGGCCATGGCCGCACGTGCTCGTTCCCGTTCCGGATCGTGTCCGAGCGTGTCCACTCCGAGCAGACGCAGGGCCTCGTCCACACTGCCCCCCTGATCCAAAAGCGTGCGTGCCGCCCGCGGGTCCAGAGCCAGGCGACGGTTCAAGGTGAGCCACAGGTCGAGATCATTGCCGGAATTCCGGCGGGAACCACGGGGGTCGAGAACCCCGTCGAGGGGGGAAGATTGCGCCACGTTTGCACCCCGGGACCGGGGCTCAGCTTGATATCAGACCTGGCTGGATCTGTCAGCTGTGGGAAAGCTCCCTAACGGGCTGCGATGGAAGCCATGTCCGATGCTCCGCGGAATCGATCGCCGATCTTCAGTTCGACCTGAGTGTTGGCCACCCAGGCCACCGAACTGCGTTCACCAGCGCGCACAACCAGAAGCTGTGCGACCACTCGATCGGGGATGAGGACATCTTCCCCCCGAACGGTTTCCAGGGCATTGAACTCCTGACGGTAGACCTCCAGGGGACTTCCGACCTGGAGACCATCTTTGGTGCCACGGTTGAGGTAGACGAAATCCACGTGGCTCATCATGGTGCGGCGATCCGTGAAAAAACTCAGCTTGCCGTCCACGTTGTCGGGACTTGGACGGAGCGCCACGTCCAGGACGAGAGGCTCTCGGGGCATCAGACGGTCCCCACGCTCGATGGGTGCGTAGGATCGCCAGATTCGCGCCAGCGAGGTCTCCCGATCGGTTTGCTGTACTTCCACCCAGCCGAGTACATCCACGTGATAACCGAGCACCTTACCGGTGTCGGGATCGAAGACTCGCTCGTTCTTGCGGAACACAGTGAACTGCTCGCTTGGGTGAGTCTCCTGGCCACCGAGTCCGATGTAGACCTCATCGCCTTGGGAGAGCATCTGCCGCTCCGAAACGGCATCCACCACGCTGGCGGCGGCCTCGAGTTGCTCGGGGGAAACCAGATCGGCCGCCTCACGACTGGCTACCCGGACGTAGGTGGGCTCATCGATGGCAATTGGTGCCGGCTCGGCAACGGGCTCGGGCTCCTCGTCCTCCACGGGTGCCGGCGACGCAGCCAGAAAGGCTTCGGCTTCGTCGCTAGAGATTCGCCTCATCTCGGTGGGAGTGATCCAGATGTGGTCATTGGGATAGATCAGATGAGGATTGGCGATGTCGCCGTTGTCCTTCCAGATCGACGGCCAGACCCAGGCCGATCCAAGATAGGCGTTGGAGATGTCCCAGAGTGTGTCACCAGGGATGACCACGTGGACCCGCCCCGGACGTCCCCGTTCATCGAAGCCCAGAGCCCCCAGTGGCGCGCCTTTCCCCTGCTGGGGCTCGGCGGTGGGGGCTGGAGAGGCAGGCAGGACTTCCCCAGAAACCTGTGGGCCAGGATTGAGTCCCTGGCGAGGCTCCGAATAGGCGGTCCCACGCTCGGATGCGATCCCAGGCGAAGGGTCCCCGGCCGCCGCGGAACCCGTCACCATGACGACCGAGCCAACCATTCCCACCAAAAGAACCGTGGCCGAATACTGCGCTCGCAACCTCATCCTCGCCCTCCCACCCCGCTCGTCGTCCGGACGCAAGCCTGCAACCGGCACTGGGCGCGGGGATCCGGCCTGCGTATCGGGCGCTGGGAACACGTGCTTGAGAGTCCCGGCCACCCAACCGGGCACGTCCCCCAGGGGAACAAAAAAAGAGAGGGCCCGGGAGCCTGACGGCCTCCGGAGTCAGCGCTCAGCCCTCAGGTGCCGACTGCAACCTCTCACGCATGGCGCGCATGTCCGCCGCCCACGCCGGCTCGGAACGCACCTGGCCCGCCTGCGCCGGACCCTTCGGGTCCAGGTCGCTCAGAGCGCGCTCCACGACAGCGAGCGCCTGCTCGGTTTCCTCATTGGCCTCGTAGGCCAGAGCCAGGTGGTGGCGAACGAGCCCGAGATTCACGTCCTCTTTACCAATTCCACTCTCCGCCTCTCGTAGGTAGGTGATGGCGGTCGAGTGAAGGCCCCGCTTATAGAGCACCCACCCGAGCGTGTCAGCGGCATGCGGGTTGTCGGGGAGTTGGGCCTTGGCTTCCTGGGCCAGATCGAGGGCGCGATCGAGATTGTCACCAAATTCGGCGTAGAGGTAGGCCAGGTTGTTCTTCGCCACGGCGAGTCCAGGATCCTGGCGGATCGCGCCTTCGTAGCGTTCGATGGCCGAACGCTTTTTTCCCGCCTGCTCGTAGAGAACACCCAGCATAAATTTCAGCTGCGGGCGATTGGGCTGTTTGCTGGCAGCCTGCTCATAGATCTCGATGGCCTGCCCCCCTCGCCCAGTCTGAACATAGAGGGACGCCAGTCGTTCATACCCGGGCAGCCAATCGGGTTCGAGTTCGACTGCCTTCTTGAAGCGAGCTTCGGCATCGTCGAGACGACCCAGGAGAGCGGACAAGGTTCCCGCGAGTTGCTGGAGCGGAGCGCTGTTCGGATTTTTTGAAAGTGCCTTCTCGACCCTTTCGACGGATTCACCGAGCCTCCCTTCCGCACGATCCAACGCCATGAGGCTCTCGAGAATCTCGGTGCGCTCGGGCATCTCCTCCAGGGCCTTGAGAAAATTCGCTCGGGCCTGCTCTACGAGCCCCATCGAAAGGTTCAGCTTGCCCATGGCATAGTTGGTCTGCGCGTCGTGTTTCCCCTGATCGATCTTCTCAAGTTCGCGTAAGGCTTCCGTGGCGCGATCCAGATTGGTGAGGCTCTGCGCCAGAATGATCCGCACACGGTTGTCATTCGGATCGACAGCCAGATAACGACGCGCCTCCTCGACCGCGTATTCGTTCTCGCCGAGAGCCTGGTGCACCTGAGCGAGAACCTTGCGAGCTTCGGTCAGTGATGCATCGAGCTCAAGAGCCTGCGCCAGTTCGGCACGGGCTGCCGTTCGTTCTCCCCGCAGTGCGAGGGATGAACCAAGTAGGAAGTGTGCTTGGGCCAGTTCGGGCTGGAGGTCAATCGCCCTTCTGAGGACTGAGACGGCGTTGTCGTTTTCTCCAGAGGCCAGGTGGATTTTTCCGAGGACCATGAGCGCAAGTGCGTTGGCCTCATTCTCGGCGAGCATATTCTCCACCGTCGTGCGCCCTTCATCGAGCATCGACGAGTTCTGGCGCCGAAAGCCGAGGTCCACCAGTAGATCTGCCTTGCGTAACCGGGCCGCCGGATCTTCGGGGTCGATCTCCAGGGCCTTCCTCACTGCATCGAGAGCGCCATCAAGATCGCCTCGGTTTCCCAGATAATTCGAGAGGAAGACGAAGGGACGTGTGTCGTCCTCCACACCTACGGTCGCTTTTTCGACCAGGACCTGGGCAGCTTCAGTCTCGCCGCGCATATTGTGGAACCGCGCCAATAGATACGTGAGTTGGAGATCATCATCGATCTCATCGATCCCCTGCTCGAGGACGGCCTTTGCTTCTTCGAACTGGTCGCGAGTAAAGAAAAAACCTGCAAGGGTTCCATAGGCACGCGGTAGTTCTTCCGGCTGCGCGACCTCGACCCCCTGCTCCCAGACTTTCTGAATCTCGTCATCGGGCGCCCGAACCTGATTGAGGAACGACCCGAGAGCAACGAAGTTCATGAACGAGGGGTCCAACTCAGTGAGTTTGCGCAGCATCTTCTCCGCCTTGTTGTCCCTACCCTGTATCTGGTAGAGCCTGGCGAGCAGAGCGACCGCTCTGATCTGATCCTCGCCATCCACGCTCAGTTCGATTGCTTTCTCGTAGGTTCGGATTGCCTTCATAGGCTGGTCTAGGGCTTCTTCGGCCCGGCCCAGAAGCAAGGTCGCCTGAGCACTCTCGGGATCTTCGGCAAGCACCGCATTCGCCTGCACGACTCCCTCTTCAGGCTCTCCGGCAAAAATGGAGATCTCGCCGAACTGCAATCGCGCCTCGTTGTTGGAAGGATCCAGGCGCACCGTTTCTCGGAGTTCCCAGAACCCCTCGCGGGCCTGTCCGTTCTTCAGGTGAGTCTGCGAGAGCGCCCAGTGGGCAGCAGAAAAATTGGGGTCAACCTGGAGAGCACTCTTGTATTCGATGATGGCTTCGGGAAATTCCTCCGCTTCGAAGTACTCGTCTCCCCGCTCCATGTGATTCGCCAATTTCTGCTCGTCGGATTCGCACGACGCGAATCCGAACACGAGAATCGCCAACACACAAACCTGCCAAAATCTGGAACGCATGCCCTCACCTTTCGCAGAAGTCCTTCGCATTGAGCCAGCTCTCCAAAACACTCGATACCCTCTCTCGAATCCCTCAGAAACTGACCGTACGTGCGGATCGCAGTTCGTCGTTAGAGTGTCTGCCCGAAGGGCAGGAATCAAGACCCGCGAGTGTTTACGGGTCTCGGTTACGCCTCCATTTGGGGTGCTTGATCCCCAATCTTCGGACCCTACGGTTGAGCTTGCGGCGACTGATCCCCAACCTCTCCCCGGCTTCCTGCTGGACGTAGCCCGTGCGCTTCAGCGCATCCATGAAGGCATTCCCCTCGAGACCCTCAAGTTTGGCCTCCCCAACCGTGAGCGGTCCGACATCTCCAGGGCCGCCCCACGCTCGCCTGCCAAGCCCGCGAACTCCCGATCCTGGATCCGACTGCCACTGACGAGCAATATCGCCCTTTCGATCACGTTCCGGAGTTTCCCCACATTACCCGGCCGGCGTGCATTCCCGAGGCGCCTTAACGCCATAGGAGTAAAGCCGCGACCCGACGGACCGAGACGACTCGATAAAAAATCGAGAAATGCGTGACACAGTCCCCTTACATCGCCCGAGCGGTTGCGCAGGAGAGGCAATTGAATGCGGACCATTGCGAGGACATCGAGGAGTTCTCTCCTGAATGCATTGGCCTGCACGCGCTCGTGGAAATCGGCGCTCGTCGCGGAAATGATGCGCGCATCGGCGTGAAGGACTCTCGGGTTGACGTTAGCAATGCAGCCCCCATCGTCGATGGCAACCACAGCGGCCCTCAACGAACCGAGCAGACGCGCCGAAAATCTTCCCTTCTTGGCAATCATTCGATTCCTATCGGCTCGACTGAACCTAAAGAAAAGAGGGCCTTCTTCCCCGGCCCGAACCACCGCTGCTCCCGAGGGAGGCTCAAGGGCTGACGAGGCCCTCTGCACCCCACATGGCGATTCGATCAGCCTCCGGAAACAGCTTCACTCGGAACGACGTACTGCTTTCCGTCCTGCTCGAGCCATCCCTCTGTCCGGAGGTCCTTGAGAACCCGCGTCACCGTCTCCCTCGACGTACCGATCATGTCCGCGATCTGTTGATGAGTGAGTTGTGGTGTCACGAAGCGGCCACGGTGAACCCCTTGAAGTTGCTCTCGTGAAAGGCGCACCAAGACACCTTTGGTGCGTTCTTCGACTCGCTGGAAAGACAGTGAACTCGCCTGCTCATCTGATTGGCGCAGTCGCCGAGTCAATTCCCGAATCATCGCCATGGCGAGATCCGGACTGCTCTCGAGCAGATGGAGGAAGTCCCGACGCGAGAGTGCGAGCATGCCAGTCTCAGTCAGAGCTCTGACCGTCGCCGATCGAGGCACCTGCTCGAGAAGCGCCATCTCCCCGAAGAAATCACCCTTCTCCAGAAGTGCCAGAATCTGCTCGCGTCCATCTCCCGATAGCTTGGTCACCTTCACGCGACCCTCGCGAATCACGTACATGTAGTCGCCTGGAAGGCCTTCCTCGACAATGATCTTGTTCTTGGGGAAGCGGCGTTCGATCAGCAGAGACGCGATGGCAGCGAGATCCTTCTCACCCACGGATGAGAACAACGGAACCGTTCGCAGGGACTCGACCAGTTGATCTGAAACTCGGAAGCCGGACATGGCAAGCATGCTCCCTTTCCACTTCTCGGCGATCGCTAGGTGAGATCCTCGCGATCGTCGGCCTTGAGCGCCTTCACGATATTCCGCACCTCAGGTGACTGATCGAGTCGAGCGACGAGCAGCGCATCCCCAGTGTCGATGACCGCGAGGCCTTCGACCCCCAGCAATGCAACGGTCCGGTGATTCTTCCCCGTGGACGACGACCATACGAGATTTCCGCCGCGATCATCGTGAGCTAGATCACCATCCACCACCACCGTCGTTCCGGTTTTGACTCCGAGTTCCAACGCCAGAGATTCCCAGGTCCCGACATCGCTCCAGCGGAACTTCACCGGTAGAGTCCAGACCCTTGAACTGCGCTCCATGATCGCGATATCGATGGGCTCTGATGGCGCTGCATCGTAAGCGGCACGTAATTTCGCTGCCCCGGGGCGCTTCACTCCCTCCAGCGGTACCAGAGCCGCGTGAAGTGCTGGGGCCAGGCCCTCCACCTCCCCGAGCAGGGTCTGGGCAGTCCAGACGAAGATTCCGGCGTTCCACAAGTAGTCACCGCTCTTCAAATAACGCTTCGCCGTGGTCAAGTCGGGCTTCTCGACGAAGCGCCGCACAGAACGCAGGCCCGGATGGCCCCGCCCTACCGGGCGTCCCACTTGAATGTATCCATAGCCCGGTTCCGGACGCGAAGGTTGAACTCCCAGTGTGACCAGAACCCCCGCTTCGCGCGCCGCGCGGGCCGCTTTTCGAATCGCCTCTGCAAAGGCCCGCTCATCGGGAATCAAATGATCAGCCGAAAGAACAGCGAGCACGGCATCCGGAAAACTCGCGGCGATGCGCTGGGTAGAGAAAGCAATCGCCATCGCCGTATTCCGGCGCCGAGGCTCCACGATGATGCGGTCAGACGGCAGACCCGTCTGCTTCCGGATCTCACGAGCATGCTCGCGGCCACACACCACCCAGACGCAGTTCCGACCGGCAAAACGCCGCGCTCGGCGAACCGTCGTCTGGATCAGGCTTTCCTCACCATCGACACGAAGAAACGGCTTGGGGTGAGCTTGGCGCGAAGCGGGCCAGAAGCGCTCTCCAGCGCCCCCCGCGAGGATGACAGCGTGGAGTTTAGGAGCCGTGGCCATAGCGATAGATGCTACCCGGCGACGTCGCTTAACGCCCAACCGAGAGATAGCTGAACCCAGCCTCCATCATGGACTGTGGATTGTAGACATTTCTCAGATCGACGATGGCGGGCTGCGTCAAGAGTTGCTTCACCCGACCGAGGTCGAGCATCCGGAACTGGTTCCACTCGGTCATGATCACCAGTACGTGCGCCCCCTCACACGCATCATAGGAGTTCTCGCACATGGTCACATCAGGTAAAAGCTGACCGGCTTCTTCCATGGCCTGGGGATCATAAGCACGAATGGAAGCGCCACGCTCGATCAATCCACTCAGGATGCCAATGGAAGGCGCCTCACGCATGTCGTCAGTTTCTGGTTTGAAGGAGAGCCCCAAACAGGCAACGGTCTTGCCCTCGGCGTCACCTCCCAGAACATCGATGACTTTTTCGATCATCTGTTCCGAACGCTTCTCGTTGATTCGAACGACCGCCTCGACAATCTCGACCGAATTCCCGGACTCGCGTGCAAAATGAACGAGGGAGCGTGTGTCCTTGGGGAAACAGGATCCACCAAAGCCTGGACCCGCGTGTAGAAACTTCGTTCCAATGCGATTGTCCAATCCAATTCCGCGCGCAATGGACTGCACATCGGCCCCGGTCTCCTCACAAAGATCGGCGATCTCGTTGATGAAGGAGATCTTTGTGGCCAGAAAAGCATTGGCCGCATATTTCGTGAGTTCCGCGGTGGGCACGTTGGTGATAACCACAGGCGTTTCATTCAAATAAAGCGGGCGATACAGATCCTTGAGAATCGCCGTCGCCTGTTCATCCTCCGTCCCGATGACAATCCGGTCCGGTCGCATGAAGTCGGAGATCGCCGCTCCTTCCCGAAGAAATTCAGGGTTGGACGCAGTGCTGAAGTGCGGTGCGTCGGATCGGCCTGCGAGCTCCTCTTCGACCCAACCACGGACCTTCGCCGATGTCCCCACGGGAACCGTGCTCTTCGTGACGATCACCTTGTAGCCATCGATCGAACGGCCAATCTCGCGAGCGACGGCCTCTACATAGGAAAGGTCGGTTCCTCCATCACCCCTGGAAGGCGTGGGAACCGCAATGAAGAGAACGAGGGAATTACGAACAGACTCGGGAGTATCCGTAGAAAAAGAGAGTCGGCCCTCACGGACATTTCGAGCAACCAGATCTTCGAGTCCTGGCTCGTAGATCGGCATCTCCCCGCTCTCGAGCTTCGCAATCTTATCCGCATCCTTGTCGACGCAGACCACCTGCACACCAAACTCGGCGAAACCGGCACCCGTCACGAGCCCAACGTAGCCAGATCCAATCACACATACATTCACGACATGGACCTCTTTTCACCCACGGTCTTCGAGAAATTTTCAATCGTCTGGCGCAAACCTTCAGCGAGCCCGATGGAAGGCTCATATCCCAGCAACTCTCGCGAACGGCAAAGATCACCTACGCTCATCAGCACGTCCCCTGGACGTGCCGGCTCGTAAATCGGATCAAACTCGCACCCAACAATTTTTCGGATCTCTTCCCAAAGCTGATTCAAAGAAATCTGTTGCTCCGTCGCCACATTGACCACGGACCCCGGTGCTCTTTCCGAATCGGCCGCCAGCAGATTAGCGCGGGCAGCATCTCCCACGAAGACAAAATCCCTCGACTGCTCACCCGTTCCATAGATACTGGGACGCTGCCCGGTAAGTGCTGCGGTGATGAACTTTGGAATGACCGCTGCATAGTCGCTATTCGGGTCCTGCCGGGGACCAAAAATATTGAAGTAGCGCAGCGCAACCGTTTCGAGCCCATAGAGCGCGGTGTATTGGTGACAGTAGATCTCACTCACATACTTCTGTACTGCGTAGGGAGAGAGAGGCTCGGCGGGCAGAGATTCGACCTTCGGCAATTCTGGACCATCGCCGTAAGCTGCTGAAGATGCAGCAAAAACAACCCTTCGAACATCGGCGTTGCGAGCCGTTTCGAGGACCTGCAAAGTCCCGCCTACATTCACGTCGTTGGTATACAGGGGTTCGGCGATGCTACGGGGCACCGATGCAATGGCTGCCTGATGGAATACCACCTCGACTCCCCGCATCGCTCGAGCGACGATTTCGGGATCGCGCACATCGCCACGGAACAACTCGACGTGTTCCCGGCAGTCCGCAAGGTTCTCGTCACTCCCCGTCGAGAAGTCATCGAGAACGCGAACATTCCAGTCCTCGGTGAGCAATCGCTCGACGATATGGCCGCCAATGAAGCCAGCCCCTCCGGTTACGAGTGCTAATCGTCCAGGGTTACAACTCATGTTGATTGCCTCAGCCATTCGACAAATCGTTCTATGCCCTTCTCTATCGTTGTGCGCGGTTCATAACCAAACGCTTCACGTGCAGCGCTGATATCGGCCCAGGTCCGCTTGACATCTCCCACTTGAGAAGGTTGCCATTCGATGGACGCCGAAATTCCCAGCGATTGTTCCAGCAATTTCACAACATCAAGAATCGCAACTTTGTGGCCTGCTCCGAGGTTGTAGATACCAAAGCCATGGTTGGCATCGAGCGCTCGAACGATGCCATCTACCGTGTCTTCGACAAACGTAAAATCGCGTAGCGAACTTCCGTCTCCGTAAATGGGAACTGTCTGCCCGAGAAGCATGCGCTCTGCGAATTTTCGAATCGCCAGGTCGGGACGTTGCCTGGGGCCGTATACCGTGAAGAATCTCAAGCAAGCGATCGAAGTGCCGTGCGCATGATGAAAGGTATGCGCGATCAACTCACCCGAGCGCTTGGTTGCAGCATAGGGAGAAATGGGGCGTTCGACGGGATCGGTCTCTCGAAATGGTCCGTCATCGCGCTCTCCGTACACGGAAGACGAAGAACCGAAGATCACTTGCGGGACATCATGCCGTGCGCACGCGGCAAGGAGGACTGAGGTGCCCCCTACGTTCACGTCGGCATATTCGGCCGGTCGTTCGAGACTGGGGCGAACGCCCGCCAGAGCGGCCAGGTGGATGATGCCGTCGAAACCTCTCGTCTCGAACAGATCGGCGATGGCATCCGTGTCGCGAATGTCCCCGCGGACCAGCTCAAACGCCGGGTGCTGGCTGACCGTACTCAGGTTCCGGACCTTCTGCGCCTCGGGATAGAAGCAGTCGAAGGAATCCAACCCCGTGACCTCACGCCCCTCGGACAGTAGGCGTTCCACCACAGTCGAGCCGATAAATCCGGCCGCGCCCGTCACCAGAATACGCTGGGGGCGTCTCATCGTGTTCCGTCTTCACCTCGTCGGCGACCACTCGCGCGCTCTTGCTGCTCGAGGTCGCTCTCCACCATGATTCGAACCAGCTCCTCGAAACTCGTCTGCGCAGACCACCCCAGCTCTTCCCGAGCCTTCCTCGGGTCCGCAAGCAACGTATCGACCTCCGCGGGCCGAACCAAAGAGGATTCGACGCGCACAAAGTCATCGGGGTCGAGATCCACGTGGGCAAAGGCAAATTCGACGCACTGACGTACCGAGTTCTGGACCCCCGTCCCCACTACGTAATCTGCTGGTGTGTCGCGCTGAAGCATCCGCCACATGACGTCCACGTACTCTTTTGCGTATCCCCAGTCGCGGCGTGCGTCGAGGTTCCCCAATTCAAGGACGTCCTGAAGCCCGAGTTTGATCCGCGCAACGGCTTCGGTGATCTTGCGCGTCACAAACTCTCGACCCCTGCGCGGGCTTTCGTGATTGAAAAGAATCCCCGAAGCCGCGAAAAGTCCGTAGCTCTCGCGATAGTTGACCGTGATCCAGTGACCGTAGACCTTGGCCACCGCGTAGGGGCTGCGAGGATAAAAGTGCGTGGTCTCACTCTGGGGAGTCTCTTGAACCTTCCCAAACATCTCGGAACTCGATGCCTGATAGAAGCGAATCTCCGGATCCACGATACGAACCGCATCCAGCATTCGCGTGACCCCCAGGGCCGTGAATTCACCCGTGAGAGTTGGCTGGCTCCAGCTTGCTGGGACGAACGATTGAGCAGCCAGGTTGTAGACCTCACCCGGCCTGATTTCCTGCATCAGGTTCACCAGTGAGGAAGAATCCAGAAGATCGGCTTGGTGCAGTTCGAGCTTTCCATCCAGGTGCGCGATGCGCTCGAAGGTCTCCGTGCTCGAGCGGCGGACCATGCCGTGAACCTCATAGCCCTTCTCAAGCAAAAATTCTGCCAGATACGATCCATCCTGGCCGGTTACTCCTGTGATCAGAGCGATCCCATTTTGCGTCACTTCTCTCCTCCCCCACTCGAGATTTCTTCTGAGGACTCGGGAATTTCAAAAGCCCCCAGATTCCTGAGCAAGCGCAGTGTGAGCATACCCACGGCAGCCAAGAAGAACCCCGCCACGAACCCCTGCAGTTTGGTGAACGAGAGGGCGATCAAACAAAACGCTGAAGTCAGGATGTAAAACTGCAGAACGGCTCCGCGATGAGTCCCCTCCACGGCCAGCAAACGGTGATGCATGTGCAAACGGTCCCCAACGAACACCGGTGCTCCGCTTCGAATGCGGCGAAAAATCGAAAGCATCGTATCCAGAATGGGTACCCCGAGCGCCAAAAGGGGCACAACAAAGGTAAACAACGTGGCCTGGCGATATCCCTCCAGAGCGACCACAGAGAGCGTGTAACCCGTCAACAAGGCCCCCGTATCGCCGAGAAAAATCCGCGCAGGGGGGAAATTGAAAGGAAGGAACCCCAAGAGACCCGCAACGAGCGCGACGCCAATACACACCCCAACCATCTGATTTGCCTGCCAGGCGAGTACGCTCAAAGTCGCACCGATGATGATTCCGACACCCGTCGCAAGACCATCAAGACCATCGACGAGGTTCATCGCATTGGTGATACCCACGATCCAAACCAACGTAACGAACCAACTCAGCCACGAAGGAAGCCAATAGGACGTCATCGAGACTGGATCGGTGACATATTCGATTCGAAGCCCCATGGACATGGGGAGCAAAGCAGCCAGTGCCGTGAGCCCACCCTTGACACTCGCGTTCATGTCCCTGCAATCGTCGTAGATCCCGACGATCAGAATGAGCACAACACCCGGAATCAGACCCGAGAAACCCGGATGACTCTTCCAGTCTGGCATCAACTGAATGCCCGTGAATAGAGCGACCGCAAAACCGCCAGCGACGGCCAACCCACCCAACACGGGAATGTTCGTGCGTTGATCGGCACTCCGCGTGCTCGGACGATCCAAGACTCCCATGTAATGCGCCGCTCGGATCACAAGCGGAGTGATCAAGGCCGCCGTTGCGGCGCCCGCGATCAACATGGTCAACATGTGGCTCTCGGACATTGCTCTCCGACCCTCGAAGGCCATGACCGCCGTTCCCGAATCGGCGGATTCCAAGAATTACGCGATCACTCGTATCCGTATTGGCCTCGTTGGCGTGGAATGCCGTTGAACAGCAGTCCCAATACGCGTCGGCTGTCGAGTTCGTCGACGGTTGCTCTCAAACTTCGCCGGGATGTGTTGTGGGCCCGAGCGACCAGCAGCGTGCCATCACTGATCGCGCAGATCGCTTTGGCGTCGGGCAGTCCCAACGCCGCGGGCGTGTCGAGAATCACACGGTCATAGCGATTAGCCATCTCTGCGACAAAATCGCGCATCTTGCTGGACCCAAGCAACTCAGAAGGGTTATCGGGCTTCTTTCGAACCCCGAGCACGTCGAGATCGATTCCCTCGACCTTCACGATCGCCTCTTCGAGGCTCACACCCCCATTGAGAATCTCGGCTAGACCATTCTCGGGATTCAACCCGAGCGTCGTGTGGACCTGGGGACGACGCAGATCGCAGTCCACGAGCAGAACCCGTCTGCCGACACTCAGCGCCGTCACCGCCGCCAGGTTGATGGCCGCTGTGGTCTTCCCCTCGCCAGGAGATGGACTGGTGATCGCGATGGTCTTAATCGGCCGATCGATCGCCATGGCATCGATTCGGCCACGCAGCGACCGGTACTGCTCGGCAACATAGGAGTCGGGCTGCAGCAAACTGATCCGCCTCTTGTTGATCTCGTCAGCCATCGACCGGGAATGCCTTCGCCCCTTACGCGACCCACGCCGCTTCCAGAAGGAGCTTCGTTTTTTCTCGGGCGGGGCGGCGGGATGCTCGAGCACCATGGACGGTGCCGACACGGCGGATTCTCCCGCCTGCCGCCTGCGTTCCTCCTCGGCTCTTTTGAGTGCGTCGTAGACCTTGGCCATGAATCGTCTCTATCCATTAAAACCGAAAGCGGTGGTACCAGCGCCGCTTCGGCCTGGTCGATTCGTCATCATCCAATTCTCGTTCGAACCCGGGCAACATGAGATCACGCGCGATCTCCTGGATCGTCTTGGCATCGATGCGGTTTTCCCCCCGCCCGTAGGCCGTGAGAAGCGAGCTGTCACAGACGACATTGATCAGGCGCGGAATTCCTCCGGTGATCTGGAAAAGTCGACGCCGAGCAGATCGAGTCAGTATCCCTCCACCCGTATAACCCGCCATCGCAAGGCGCTGGTCGACGTATTCATTCATCTCTTTCGCACTGAATGGCCGCAAATGATGGCGCAAAACGATTCGCTGTCTCAATTGCCGGAGTTCTGGCCGAGCGAGCAGATCGTTCAATTCGGGTTGACCCACCAACATGATCTGGAGCAATTTCGAGGAAGAGGTCTCGAGGTTCGAAAGTAGGCGGATCTCCTCGAGCATCTCTGGGGAGAGATTCTGAGCCTCATCGATGATCAACAGCACAGTTTCATTTCGCTCGAGCCGATCGATCAGGAATTCATTGAGTGCCAGGAGATAGTCGGCTTTTGTCTCGCACTTGGACTCGATTCCCAACTCTTCCAGGAACATCTGGAAGAAATCGATCGGATCGAGTTTCGGATTGAAGATGTAGGCGGACGACGTCGTCGAATCGAGTTGCCCCAACAGCGCATGGAGCAGGGTGGTTTTCCCCGTTCCGACCTCGCCGGTCAAAAGAACGAAGCCCTTTCGGGATTCCACTCCGTAAACGAGTGTCGCCAGTCCCTCACGATGGGTCTCCTGGAGAACGAGAAAACTCGGATCGGGAGCCATCTCGAAGGGCGACCGCGTCAGTCCGTAGAATTGGTTGTACATCCCTGTCGCCATGCCCTAGTTTCCAGCCGCCCCGGGTACCGTCGGTAGAGCCGCAGAAGACGGCGCGGGCGCCTCGGTTGTCTCCACGTCGACCACACTCTCGGCCATGGGCCCATTGACCCACCAATAACTCGTGATACTGACCACACCAAACAAGAATGCCACTGTCACCATTCCGAAAGCAGTCCGAAAAATGCGTCGGCGTTGAGTCGACCGATCCGACTCGAGCCAGATTTCGGGAATCGAACCCAGAATGGGGGCATCGATGACTGCCTGGATTTGATGGGCTGTGTGAATCGAGTTGTCAGACGCTTCGATGACGATTCCAGCGGCCCCAGCAATCGCGAACGCGAAGAAAAAACCGAGAATGACGATCAAGGGACGGTTGGGCGATGTGGGCTGAGAAGCGGGAAAGGCCTGCGCCAGAATCTGTAACTGCTCGCCGAGCTGGCGTCGCTCGAGCTGGGCCTGAGTTGTAGCCTCGAGACGGCGCCCGCTGAAGTCCTGGTAGCTTCGAAACAAGTGACTGTACTCACGATCCAAGGCCTCGAGTCGTTCGGCAACTCGCGGAGTCTGCTCGAGTCGGTCCTGGACTTCGGTCAACCGGGTTCTGATCCGGCCGATCTCTTCTTCGGCGGCACTCGAGCGCAGCTGCGCACGATCGATCTCGGCTTGAACACTCTGCTGGGCGAAACTCTTGTTGACTCGGCCCTCTTTGTTCTCACCGCCGTCTTTGATCCCCTGCCTGACATTTGCCATCTCGGTCTGTGCCTGAATGACGTCGGGGTGCTTGGCGGTATAACCTCGTGACATGTACTCGGCAATCAACAACTCGAGAATCTGGAGACGACGCCCAGGGCTCGTTGCGGCGTCCCCTGCAGATGCGAGCCCAGCGGCCGACATTTGACTTCGATAGAACGCCTCGTCACTCCTGGCATCCGCCAGCGTTCGCTCAGCGAAGGCAAGCTCGTTGTTCAGGCGCTCGACTCGATTGTTGTTGCCGGGTAAGTCTTCCGGAAGGCTCCCACGATTGGCTGCCTTGATCTCGGCAATCTGGCCCTCGACAGATTCGATTTGTGCGGCGAGGCGCTCGAGCTCCGTATTCATGAAGTCGAGGCTCCTTTGAGACTGGTTCACACGGGCCTTGATGTGCTCCTCGATGAAGTCGTTCGCCAAAGCATTCGCAACCTCTGCCGCAGTCCGTGGGTCCGAATAGCTGAAGATGATCCGGAAAGTATTGATCTGTGCCTCGCGACGGCGCATCCCCTGACTCTGTTCCAACTCGGGGACGACAGGCTGGATACTCACCGCATTGATCATGATGTCGATTACGTCCTGGCGCACCATGTACTTCGACTCTTCTTGGTAGAGATCGAATTCCTCAATCACCTTGGACAAACGCGAGCGGCTGAGAATCTCGGCCGTCATGATATTCAAGCGCTCTGTAAGATCCGTCTCCCCGACGCCAGCAGTGACGATGTTCTTTGAGACAGCTTGCGGCTGAACGAGTATCGTCGAGTAGCTCGAGTACTGATTAGGAAGGGAGGCTGCGACAACGCAGGCGATTCCGACGATCAGCAACACGGCCCACACCATCGATTTTCCGCGACGGCGAACAACCCCACCCAGATCACCCAGCTGAAATTCACTCTCGCCGTTGCTCATTGGACCCAGCCCATCAGTTCCAGAGCCTTATCGGCTGAAAAATGTATTGCAGCCCTAAGTTGATCCGATAGTCATTGACCTCTCGACCGTTCAGGTCACTAGCCGTGTAAAAGAGATTGAACCGCAAGAAGGCATTGAGCCGTCGAGTCAGATTCCGATTCATCGTGACCCCAAACAGGTAGCGCTCGTTGTCCACGATTCGATTTCGCGAGGCCGACACCAAGAGGCCCTGCTGGGTGACGGGATCCCGGAAGCGAATGACGGGAACAACGCCCCCAGTCCCAATCCGATCGACGTCAACTGCGACGAACGTTTGGCTCAGGACCGACGCCGATGTCCGCTTCCGCCACTGCATACGAGCATCTAGCCGCCAACGGGGTGAAATCGTCCAGTTGGTCCAGAAGGTAACCGCATCGCGAATCGTTGTGCCCTGCTCGCCCGACGTATCACTCTGGCTCCGGCGATAGGTGAGAGTGGAATTGATATTCTCGCTCCAGCGATGGAGAAGGCTCGCTGATACGAAGACCGTACTCTTCGAACTGTCCGAACCCTTGGGTGCCGGTTGAATCGACGGATCGAACGAAAGAGTCTGTCCTTCACTGTTCGCCTCAAGAATCTGGTTGAATCCGGTATCAAAACTCGGATCCGCTGCGCGCTCCGGAATGAACGTCCCCTGTACAGGGGGAACGATACTCACGGGGCAATTGCCTGAGACGTAGACCGGTCGTCCAAACAATTGCGAGCCTGCGGCACAGACGGTCGGCTGACCGAATTCTTCGGCTACGGGAACAGCCACCGCAGATCCTATCGACCCATCGGGTAATCGCGCGGGAAAGAATTGAGCCCCTGGATACACAGGCTGTCCCGAGAAACTGCTGGGCGTTTCGTCCTCCTCGGACAAGATGAATGCGGGACCCACGCGAACCCGAAAGCGAGTCCCAGCCGTGAACTCGTGCAAATAGACGGCGTAGACCTGGTAGATTTGGCTTTGACTGGACTCGAACCCCTGGCCGGCATCAAAGAACTGGAACGTTGCCGAGACACCGGCTCCGGCCCGAATTCCCCGGTTCAAACGGTAGGTAGCGTCTAGGCTTCCATTGACCGTCTGGCTACCGATTCGCCTTTCTCCTTCTGGATCGTAGAGAGTGTGTCCGATGACTCCATTGACAGCGATCCTGCTCGACAAGCCATAGATGAACCCGAGCGACGCGTAGTTCTGGATGTCCCGGTTGCGAACGTCCGTCGTACTGTCGTCGATATCGTCAGCGGTGGGATCGTTTTCGAAAAACTCCGCGGTGAAGGCGTTCGTGTACATAAAACGCTCTGACGCCAAGACCTGCAATCGAGGCGTGACCTGGTACTCCAACGACGCCTGAAAGTTCTGGTTCACGTCGTCCACCACATTTCTGACGAAGAACTGCTGGTAATTCGCCGAGTACTGGACCCGATACGCGAACTGGTCACTGGCGTCGTAGAGGCCCACCGTACCAATCGTCCGAACTCCTCCGTCGCTGTCCGTACCTGTGGACTGACGGAAGACATTGTTCTCATATTCCAAGCTAGCACTCAAAGTGGCTCTCAATTCCGCGGCGGATACCGATCCTGCGTATATCGCGGCCCAGAGAACGGCGAATGCTGCACGAGCCGAGTGCGATTTCATTCCGGGACAATGATCGTATCTCCGGGTTTAAGCACGATATTTGTGCCCGGAGCATTTCCCTTGATGTAGGCGTCGTAATCAAAGCGATACTCGACCTCGCTTCCGTCTTCCCCTCCTCGGACAATTCGAACGTCGGACTTGTCGGCGAAGTTCGAAAACCCACCGGCATTGGCGATCGCTTCAAGAATACGCATATTTTTGTGGAGCGATATCCGTGTATTGCGCGGAACCTCTCCGATGATGGACACGTACCGGCTGCCGGTGTCGATGACCGTCACCGTGACATCGGGTGCCGTGATGTATTCAGACAACTCTCGACCGATGACTTCTTTGAGTTCCATGGGCTGTAGGCCCTCGGCCTGGACATCATCGAGCAGTGGCATCGAAACCATCCCGTCGGCTCGAACGGGAACACGCGATAGCGAAAGGTCCTTGTTGTTCCAGACCGAAATGGAAAGCACATCTCCAATCCCGATCACGTAGGTATCACGCGCCATGGGAACAGGATCAGCTGGAGGCGGACTTAACTCGCGACGCGCACAGGACCCGAACGAGACCACCACCAACATCAACACACAAATGCTCGCTAGAGAATTCCTCAACGCGACACTTCCATTCCGGTCTCGCATGCAGCCTTTCCTTGCGAGAGCGCTCCAATCCAAGGTGTTTGACAAACCCATCATTCGCTCAACGCCCCTCGTTGAGGCCACTCTCCTTCATCTTGTAGAGAAGCGCCTTGTAACTGATCTGGAGCTTCTCAGCGGCTTCCTTTCGGTTCCAGCGCGTTTGGTTCAACACCTTTTCAATCACTCGTTTCTCGGCGAGCTGGGCAGCCCGGCGTGAAATCGCCTTCAAATCAAAAACATCGTCCTGGGCGATGTCCACTCCGATCGCCGTGAGGTCCAGTGCATTCTCTGGCTTTTCCTTCGACGCGGTAGACACGTCGCGTGCTCGAATCTCTTCCAAGAGCGAGCCTTCATTGCCCAACACCACCATTCTGCGAACCATGTTCTCCAACTCGCGAACGTTTCCGGGCCAGTCGTACTCCATGAACGCCGCCATGGTGGCCGGAGACAGGCTCTCGACATTTCTCCGATACTGCTCGTTGTTGTCTTTCAGAAACCGATCCACAAGCATTGGAATCGTCTCCTTGCGATCGCGGAGCGGAGGGAGATGGATTGTGACGACATTCAACCGATAGTAGAGGTCCTCCCGAAAACTGGCTTCGGCGACAGCCTCTTCGAGATTTCGGTTCGTAGCCGCCACGATTCGCGTGTCGACACGTACGTCATTCTCGCCACCCAGACGCGAGAACTCGCCATCCTGAAGAACCTGCAGCAACTTGGCTTGAAGGTTCGGGTGCATCTCACTGATCTCATCGAGAAAAATGGTTCCGTGGTTAGCGAATTCGAACTTTCCAAGCTTTCGCTTCTGAGCACCCGTGAATGCACCCTTCTCGAAACCAAAAAGCTCACTCTCCAACAGTTCCGAGGGCAGCGCCGCACAGTTGACCTTGACAAAGGGTTGCTCATTGCGGCCCGAGAGCTGGAAGAGCGTTCGAGCCACCAGCTCTTTTCCAGTCCCGCTTTCTCCACGAATCAGAACTGTGATATCCGTGTCGGCAACCTGCTCAATGACATCTCGGACCTCGCGCATCTTCGAGTTGTCCCCACAATGGAGAATCATCTCGGTCTCAGAGCGGGCTCGACCGCGCAGACGCTCGACCTCTCGCTTCAGAGCCCTCTTCTCGAGGGCCTTCTGAAACGCCAACTCGAGTTCCTCCACTTCGAAGGGCTTGCGAAGGAAATCCGATGCGCCCAGGCGCATCGCCTCCACGATGTTCCGCGCCTGCCCATGCCCCGAGAGCATGACGACGGGCAGTTCAGGAATCCGTTGTTTCAGAGATTCGAGAGTCTGGAGGCCGTCCATTCCCGGTAGAACCACGTCTAGGGTGACCAGGTCAGGGCGGACCTCGTCGAGTCGCTTCAATGCGGCCTCACCGTCCGGAGCCCCGAAGACCTCGTAACCCTGCCGTGTGACCAGGGCCTCCATGTATTCGCGTACGCCGGGGTCGTCGTCGATCACGAGTACTCGGAAACGCTCACTCATAGGCGAACCCTCCCCACCGTGACTCTGAAACACCTTTTGGTCGACCGCCCAGGAGCTTCCTCGAGTTTCCAAAGCTCAACCAGTCGGAGCGACCACGCAATTGCCCGGAAGAGCCCGTGCAAGTTGAGGGCCCTAGTCGGACAGGCTCGGGGCCTCGGCAAACATTGTGCAGCATGGCAGGCAAATCATATTCCTCGCTTGTGCGATTCTCGGCCCCTAGTGTGAAATATATTTCTCAATGAGGAAAGTTTGTTCGCTCATGGGAACCCCTTTTCCTTATCGTCCAGCGCCTGCCCTTCCACACTGCAAATCCGTGAAAAATAGGGAGATTCCCCGATGGCGGGAATCTGGTGCCACTTCCGCATGGCGGAGAGGCCCAATAAAAAGACAGTACATTCTGTTTTTTAACACCCAAACAGGGGTCCTCGACCCAAACTCGCTCGCGGAAATATTTGTTGCGCTCCAGCCCTTGTAGGACCACCCGTTGCAGCTCCGAGAGGTCCCCACCCAGATTTTCGTGGGTATGCTTTGTACTTCGGAGGGGTGGTTGCCTGTTTGCGGGGGTGCTCTTTGGTCCTCGGTCAACCGCGAGAGGGCGAATTCCTGGCATGAGATCGGCAAAGTTCACGCTGCGCCTTCACTACGAGCACGTTTCGACCGATTGGAGTCCATGAAATGAACCAAGGGGAGGCCCGAGACGTGTCGATCTGGAAGCAGCTGAAGAATGGATGGATGGCGATCGTCGCTCGTTTCGGGCACGCCCAAACACTCGTTATCCTGGCGAACTTCTACGTTTTTCTGATCGGCCCCACCGCGATCGCAACCCGGTTGGGCCGGGCCGACTACTTGAGCAAACGCGGTTTGGGTAAGGGCGGGACGGCATGGCGAGATTCAGATGCTCAGCCAGCGACCCTGGAACGAGCGAAGCTCACAACGTGAGCAGAACGCGCCCGCATCCCGTGTCCCGTCACTCCTACGAAATCGGAGAGCAGTGGTGAACATTCTCGGACTGTCGTGCTTCTACCATGACTCAGCGGCGGCACTACTCGTCGACGGCCACCTCGTCGCAGCCGCACATGAGGAACGCTTCACGCGGATTCGCCACGACCCCGCCCTGCCGAAGCACGCGGTCACGTACTGTTTGGAGGAAGCTGGACTCGGGATCGAAGACATCGACTACGTCGCCTTCTACGACAAACCGTTCATTAAGCTCGAACGGATTCTGATGACCTACTTGGCCACTTTCCCGCGTTCGCTTCCGTCGTTTACGAAGTCGATTCCGGTCTGGCTCAAGGAAAAGCTCTGGATTCCTTCCGTGATCCGCCAGGAACTCGGCTATGAAGGCGAAGTCCTGTTCGCCGAGCACCACCAATCCCATGCAGCCTCGGCATTTCTCGCCTCTCCATTCGACGAGGCGGCCATTCTAACCTGTGACGGAGTGGGAGAATGGGCGACGACGACGACTGGGATTGGAAGGGGCTCGAGTTTCGAACTGATCCGAGAAATTCGTTTCCCTCATTCCCTTGGTCTTTTATACAGCGCGTTCACCTACTACCTGGGCTTCAAAGTCAACAGCGCCGAGTACAAGGTGATGGGCGCGGCTCCCTACGGAGAGCCGAATTACAGCGAAAAGATCCTGGATGAACTGGTCGACCTTCGAGAGGACGGATCTTTCAAGCTGAACATGAAGTACTTCGCCTACGATTACGGCCTCACGATGACCAATGACCGATTCTCGAAACTTTTCGGCCATCCGGTCCGCAGTGCCGAATCCGAAATGCAGCAATTCCACTGGGACATGGCTGCGAGCATCCAGTCCGTCACTGAAGAGATCGTGCTTCGAATGGTCCGCAAGCTGCACGAGGACACGGGAATGAACAGCCTCTGCATGGCGGGAGGGGTCGCGCTCAACTGCGTTTCCAATGGACGAATTGTGCGAGAAGGTCCTTTCGAGCACCTGTGGGTCCAACCTGCTGCTGGCGATGCCGGCGGCGCCCTGGGAGCCGCGCTCTATGTACAAAACGCGGTTCTCGGCGAGCCCCGGAATCACCGGATGGAACATGCGTACTGGGGCCCTTCATTTTCCGATGAGGAAATTCGAGAAACTCTCGATGCACGGGGCGCGGTCTACCGAACCCTTCCCCGTGAGGAAATGATCGAGGAAACGGCCCGCCATCTCAACAAGAACCAAGCCGTCGTTGGTTGGTTCCAAGGCCGTATGGAATGGGGCCCCCGCTCCCTTGGGAGTCGCAGCATCCTGGCCGATGCCCGGAACGAAGAGAACTGGAAGCGCGTGAACCTGAAGATCAAGTTCCGTGAAAGCTTCCGACCTTTTGCTCCGGCAGTCCTGGTCGAAAAGGCGACGGATTGGTTCGAAATCGACCGAGAAAGCCCGTATATGCTTCTCGTCTGCCAGGTCAGAGAAGATCGAAACGTTCCTGCAGTGACCCACGTCGACGGATCAGCACGGCTTCAAACGGTGACAAGAGACTCACACACGGAATTCTACGACCTTCTGAACGCCTTCGACGAGCAGTCCGGTTGCCCCGTCCTGATCAATACGTCGTTCAATGTCAGAGGGGAGCCCATCGTGTGCTCACCGGAAGACGCATATCTTTGTTTCATGAGGACGAACATGGACGTCCTCGTCCTGGGCAACCAGGTTCTCTTGAAGGATCAGCAACCCGAACTGCACGAAGAATTTGATTGGCGGGACCGATTCGCCCTAGACTAAACCCTGAATTCCAAGGGCGAAACCTCTCGCAATGGAGTAAGCAATGGCACGTTCCTCTGGTGGATTTCTCGGACGTTTTTCGATTTTTGGTGAACTCTGGTCATTCATGAAGGTACGAAAAAAGTGGTGGCTCGGACCGATCGTCGTGACGATGCTTTTGCTTTCCGTGCTGATCGTACTCACCGAAGGATCCGCTGTCGCTCCCTTTATTTACGCACTCTTCTGATCCGAGATTTCCCGGAAAAACCGGATGGAAGTAACCAGCCGGCCGGGGCCCAGATCGAAGTTGAATCACAACACGGGGAATGAGCGCTTGGCGACCGGCGTTGTCATTGCGAAAGACGGTAATGATCCGACGGCCCGGAGAAGAGCTTACCTGGGCACCGGCTTTGCGACCGCCCTGACCGTAATCATCTTCTCCCCCATCCTCTACTACATGGTCCTTCACTGGAAGGCAGTGGACGACTACTCACACGGGTTTCTGATCGGGCCGCTCGCCATCTACTTCGCATTCGAGCGCCGAATGCTGCTCAAGCGCACACCCATCGAACCCTCGTGGTGGGGGCTGCTTCCCCTGGCACTGGGCGCACTCGCCCTTGTTGTAGGCCGACTGGGCGTCGAACTCATGGCCATGCGGGTGAGTTTCGTACTGACGGTGATCGGCATGGTCTTATTGCTGATGGGACCCCACGTGTTCCGAGTACTGTCGTTCCCACTCTTGTTTCTCTTTCTGATGGTCCCCCTTCCACAGTCCCTCGTAAACGTCATCGCATTCCCTCTCCAACTTCTCGCCACCGACATTGCAGTGCAATCCCTACATGCGCTCCACATCCCAGCGCTCCGTGAAGGGAACATCATCCACCTCGCCAACACCCAACTCATGGTGGCGGAGGCGTGTTCGGGGCTTCGATCGCTGATGGCCTTGGGTACTCTGGCCATCGTGTTCGCGTACTTCTTTCGGAAGAACACTGTGGAACGGATCATCCTGATCGTCTCGGCCCTCCCCATCGCGATCCTGGTCAACGCATTCCGAGTCGGCCTGACCGGTTGGCTCACCCACTCCTTTGGTTCGGAAGCGGCCGAGGGCGCGGTACACACGTTGGAGGGTTTTTTCACCTTCGGTCTGGCCTTCGCCCTCCTTCTCCTGGAAGCGTGGCTCCTGCACAAGCTGGGACCAAGCCGATGGAGTCGGGGCGAACCCAAGCGGGCAAGCGCATGATCAAGTTCGCGGTCGCAATAGGATTCCTGGCGCTCAATTTCTACACCTACAATTTCTTGGCGGATAATGCGGTCATCCCTGAACGAAACGAATTCAGTGAATTTCCACTCGAGATTGGAGATTGGGAATGCGCCAACACAGAAGTCATGGAGGACAAGGTCGAGAACAATCTGGGTGTAACGGACTACCTACTCTGCAACTTCGCTCGCGAAGAACCACCTGGTCTCGTGGGCGTCTACGTTGGCTACCACGCTACACAGGTACGTGAGGAGGGAGGCGGTGCGGGTGAGAATTCGATCCACCCTCCCGCCCATTGTCTCCCAGGATCGGGATGGGACATCATCAAGAACGAAAGCGTAGAACTCGACCTACCAGGCCTCCCCGGAGGACCTTCACGGGTCAAGCGACTCGTCATTGCTCGAGGAAATGCAAGACAACTCGTCTACTACTGGTACCAGTCACGAGGACGTGTGGTCTCTGATGACTGGAAGAAGATCCTCTACGTAGGCTGGGACCGGGCCACTCGGAGCCGGACGGACGGATCTCTGGTCCGGTTCACCATTCCGATTTCCAGAAACGACGACGAGGCCGCCCAAGCCACCTTCGACAGTTTCGCTCCTCAGATCATCCCAAGGCTGTCAGCCTTCGTTCCGGAGTGATCAAAATCCAGCATGAGCGTCTACAATGACATCCTCTACCCCGCGCTTCCTGTATTCGCTCAAAACATCGCCTGCAGCGCCGTCGGCGCGGTTCGCTTTCGTTCCCGGTTCAGCAGCCATTTCAAACGCGTGCTGAAATACTGGGAGCGGTCCGTCGATTTCTCTACCGAAGAATTGCACCTGCTACAGCGCAACCGATTGGATCACTTGATCTCTCGCGCTCGAGACCACGTACCTTACTACCGCGACCTTTCCCCGCCCTCGACGGCCAAAGATCCCAAGCAGGCCATAGAAGAAAATCTCTCCAGCATTCCTCCGCTCGAAAAACGCGAATATCGAGATCAATCGGAAGCATTTCTGGCGCGCGATGTCGGAAACGGGCGACTCCATCGCGTCCGAACCAGTGGGACGACAGGAACAGCCATTCCGATCTGGCACACGCCTCAAACCCTGGCAGAAGAGTACGCCACGGTCTGGCGACTGCGTCGCTCGTGTGGCGTCGAAGGCCCTTCGACCGAGAACATGACCTTCAGCGGAAACATCGTCGTTCCGTTCTCGCAAAGCAGTCCTCCCTATTGGAGATACAACGCATTTGCGAAACAGCATTTTTTTTCGATCTATCACATGGGTCCTGCCAACCTCCGCGCATACGTCGACAAAGTTCACACGATCGATGCGAAATACGTCCAGGGCTATCCATCTTCGATTCATCTGGTCGCGCGCGCTCTACTTGAATCAGGGAAGCCCCTCGAACCCGGCCGTTTAAATGCCGTGTTCACATCCTCGGAGACCCTGCTCTCGTTCCAGCGAGCCACCATTGAAGAAGCCTTCGGAGCACCCATCCGCGACCGCTACGGGGTAAGTGAATTTGGTGTTTCCATGACTGAGTGCGGGCAGGGCAATCTGCACGTCGACATGGAATTCGGCATCGTCGAAGTGGACGTAACAGAAGAAACAGAGACTTCCGAGACCGGCCCCCTACTCATTACGGGCCTGGCCCATAGTGCAATGCCCCTCCTTCGATACAAGATCGGTGACGTTGGAACCCGGTCGAAAACTCCATGCCCCTGCGGAAGGGCTGGCGACGTCTTCCTGCAAGTAGATGGCCGTGTCGAAGATTACATAATGACACCTGATGGCCGCCTGGTCGGACGCCTGGACCACGTTTTCAAGGAGCAGCTCGCCATCGACGAGGCCCAGATCGTGCAGGAAAGGCGTGATGCCATCAAAGTTTTCGTCGTTCCAGGCCAGAACTTCGACGACACGGAATCACGACGTTTGGAGAGGTCAATTCGATCTCGCCTGGGCTCGGATATCAACATCGAGATCGTAGCCGTCTCGACCATTGCACGAGAACCCAATGGAAAGTTTCGAGCCGTCAAATCGAGCGTGGGGAGAATCAACGCATGACACGCGTGGGAATCTCCCGAACAGAGCCGAGTTACTCGAACCTCAGTCCTCCCTTCGGCCCCGGCCGAATGTATCCCGAATTGGTTTCACTTCTCGGCGACTCGGCGCTCACGGGTCCCAACAACCACGTCTATTCTGCGGTGCGACGCTCACTTGCGGGACTCGCGCTCGACGCGGATCACTTCGGATCCGAGAATTGGAATCCACTCGGCGATCTGGTGTCTCCAGGGGGCCGAGTGATCCTCAAGCCGAATTTCATCAGACACTTCAATCCTTGCCGCGAAGGCACTCTCGAGAGCGTAGTGACTCATGGTTCCATCATTCGTGCGCTGGCCGACTACGCCTTCATTGCCGTTGGTGATTCTGGATCCGTTGCAATCGCAGAAGCCCCCCAGCACGATTGCGATTTCAACGAAATCCGCGCGTCTACGGGGCTAGACAAAATTGTCGATTTCGGGCGCTCCCACCTGGGCCGCGAATTGGAAGTAATCGACCTTCGCCGCGAAGTGGTGGAGTATCGCGAGGGAACCATCGTCTCCCGACGCGTACTTGATGGAGACCCGGCCGGTTATCGGCTGATCAACCTGGGCCCACACAGCTATTTCGAAGGCGCAGGATTGGATCCAAACCGATTTCGCGGTGCCGACTACGACCCCGGGCCAACCTCTGAGCACCACCAAGGAGGACGACACGAATACCTCTTGTCGGAGACGGTTCTGAGAGCCGACCTCGTGGTAAACATTCCAAAAATAAAGACCCACAAGAAGACGGGTGTGACTCTCGCTCTCAAGAACCTGGTCGGAATCAACGGAGACAAGAACCTGCTTCCACACCACTGCGTCGGGTCTGAATCAGAAGGCGGCGATGAGTTTCCCGGATCGAATTGGATCGACCGAACGCGAAGTCGCGCCACTGAGGTTGCAAGGCAGTGGCTCGCGCGCGGAAGCTGGACGGGGCTCGTCCGCTTGGTTCGCCGTGCTGAATCTACGCTTCGGGGCAACGCATTCATTCGGTCTGGGAACTGGTATGGGAACAAGACGACTTGGCGCATGTGCCTCGATCTAAACACCTGCCTCTACTACAACGACAAGAGCGGAGAACGTTTCGATTCCAAAGAGCCCGTCCGAAAAGTTCTTTCCGTCGCCGATGGGATCATCGCTGGCGAGGGAGAAGGCCCGCTCTCACCCCGTGATCGCCCACTCGGAGTGGTGCTTGCATCGCTCGACCCCATTGCCCTCGACCTCGTCGCAGTCCGCCTGATGGGGTTCGACGAACACAAGATTCCGAAGATTCGCGAAGCGATGGCAGCCAGATCGCTTCGAATCACGTCGGTCGAAAGAGTCGAAGACGTCGAGATCATCGAGGTGTCGGATGAATCGCTGCTGATTCACGAACAACCTCTCGAGACGTTGAACGATGGTAGGGGTTTCACTGCTCATACTGGTTGGCGCGGTCATCTCGAATTTCGGATGGAAAACATGGAAGGCCAGGTGAGTTGAAATGTGTGGAATTTCCGGATTCCAGGGCTCTTTCGAACCGGCGCTTCTCGATCGGATGAACGACGCCATCGCCCATCGCGGTCCCGATGACCAAGGCACCCTGCACCTCTCCTCTGATGGGATCGGGTTGGCGCATCGGCGGCTTTCAATCATCGACCTCTCGGATCGAGGGCATCAGCCCATGTGGGACGTGTCCGAGTCAGTGGTCGTATCCTACAATGGGGAGATCTACAACTATAAGGACCTCCGGCGCGAGTTGATCTCGGATGGTTTCCGCTTCCATAGCGACTGTGACACCGAGGTCCTGCTGAATCTCTACCTTCGAGATGGCGACAAGATGCTCGAGCGCCTGAACGGCATCTTCGCCTTCGCGCTCTGGGACAAACGAAGCAAGACGCTTCTGATCGCGCGCGACGGAATGGGCGTAAAGCCACTTTACTTCGCAACCACCCCCAAAGGAGTCGTTTTCGCCAGCGAACTCAAAGCTCTTCTCCAAGAACCAAGCGTCGACCGCTCCCTCGAACACAACGCAATACAGCATCATTTGACCTACCTGTGGTGCCCTTCTCCCCTGACCATGTTGACCGCCGTACGAAAACTAGAGCCAGGTCGTGCGATCAAGGTCCGAGACGGCCGCATCGTGGATCAGTTCAGCTTCTACGAGCTTCCGTTTTCTGAGGACTTGGTCGACTGGCCGATTCAGGATGCCGTAGTCCAGGTGCGGAAGTATCTTGTTCGAGCGGTCGAACGACAGCTCGTATCGGACGTCCCGGTTGGAGCTTTTCTCTCGGGCGGCCTGGACTCGAGTTCCGTCGTCGCCATCGCGCAACGTCGCATGGGCGAAGAATCGCTCCAATGCTTCACCATCGGATTCAAAGGCGACGACCGCTCCGCCGACGCCACTGCCGAAGACCTACCATACGCTTTGCGTGTAGCCAATCATCTCGGCGTTGACCTCCACACGGTCTTCGTTGGCTCAGAGATGCTGGACGATCTGCCGAAAATGCTCTTCCACCTCGACGAGCCTCAGGCTGACCCCGCCCCGATCAACGCTCTTTGGATCAGTCAGCTTGCCAAGGAGCGAAACATCAAGGTCCTGCTCTCTGGTGCAGGTGGAGATGACATCTTCACCGGATACCGTCGACACTACGCTCTCGGTCGCGAGCCATACTGGACATGGCTTCCACAACCGATCAAGCAGGCGATCGGTAGTTATAGTGCACGACTTCAACCCACCACCGAACTTCGGCGAAGGCTGAGCAAGGCGTTCCGAAGCGCGGACATGCCGAGGGACGAACGAATCATCAGCTACTTCCAATGGATCCAACCAAGGCTGCTCGAGGAGGTTCTTTCCGAGCCTCTCTTACACAGCCTCTCGAACCCCCAACTCGAGAATCCCATTCGAGATGCACTTCATGGATTGTCCGACGACGTACCCGCATTGAATCGAATGCTCTATCTCGAGAGCCGTTTCTTCCTCGCAGACCACAACCTCAACTACGTCGACAAGGTCTCCATGGCCAGCGGGGTCGAAGTACGCGTTCCCATGATCGACCCCGAACTCACCCGCTTGGCTGCCAGACTCCCAATCCAATTCAAGCAACGGGGAAGTATCGGAAAATGGATCCTTAGGAAAGCGATGGAGCCGTATCTCCCGAAACAGGTGATCTATCGGCCTAAGACAGGGTTTGGGGCACCCTTGAGGCGCTGGCTGCACCACGACCTTCGAGAATTGCTGGAGGAACTTCTCTCGGACCGCTCGCTTCGCGACCGTGGACTCTTCAACCCCGCCGGCGTTAGAAATCTCATCGAATTGGATCGCAAGCGACAGATCGACGCCAGCTATTCGATCTTCTCGATCCTGTGCATCGAGCTCTGGTGCCGGATGTTTTTGGATCAGCGAGTTCCCACCACTGTGGAAATTGGAAACTTTCGGTGAAGCAAATTCTTCAAGATGCGCGCAGCGGAAAGCTCGAGCTCGTAGAAGTTCCCGCACCGATTCCGGGCTCGGGTGAGATATTGGTGCGCAATGCCTTTTCGGTCGTCTCTCCGGGTACGGAGAAGCTCGCCATGGACTTCGCCAGGAAGTCGCTCGTGGGCAAAGCGCGCAGCCGACCAGACCTGGTGGCTCAGGTCACGCGCAAATTACGCCAGGAGGGACCTCTCCCGACCTACCGAACTGTCACCACGAGACTGTCATCTCCTCAACCGCTTGGTTACTCCTCCGCTGGGATCGTGGAATCGGTTGGTGATGGTGTCCAAAGTTTCACGCCTGGAGATCGCGTAGCATGCGCCGGCGCAGGTTACGCCAACCACGCAGAACTCGTGAGCGTCCCGGAAAATCTTGTCGCACGAGTACCCGATGATGTCGAACTGGAACACGCCGCCTACGCGACTGTAGGTGCCATCGCGCTCCAGGGACTGCGAGTAGCAGCGCCCACCCTTGGCGAAACAGCGGTCGTAGTAGGGCTTGGGCTCATCGGCCAACTCGTCGTCCAACTGCTGCGGGCCAATGGCTGCCGAACACTGGGGGTCGATCCCGACGCCAGACGGGTCGAGCAAGCCATCGCTCAGGGTGCTGCCTGGGGGGCGGATCCGGCATCGGTTCCCGATGCATGGAATCGAGAGGCGACGGGAGGACATGGCGCAGACTTTGTCGTCGTCGCAGCTTCGGCACAGGACTCCCGACCTCTACAAACGGCCGCAGAGCTCTGCCGCACGAAGGGCCGGATCGCACTGGTGGGCGCGATGCCAATGGAATTGGACCGACGCACCTTCTACGAGAAGGAGCTCGAACTCCGCATGAGTATGTCCTACGGACCGGGGCGCTATGACCGGCGCTACGAAGAAATGGGGCTCGACTACCCTGTCGCATATGTTCGCTGGACCGAGAACCGAAACCTCATGGCTTTCCTGTCTCTCCTCCAAAGCAGAGATCTGGACCTGAAAAAAATCGAATCCGAGGTCGTCGATTTCTCCCAAGCACTTCGCACCTACGACGAACTCGCCCGTGGCGAACGGAAGACATTGTCGGTGGTGTATCGATATGAGCAGTCGGTCTCGACGGCCCACAGCGTTACGATCCGCTCCGATCAGAGCGCCCGGAAAAACTCGGGTAGCCAGGTGGGCGTCGCGTTTTTGGGTGCAGGCAACTACGCAAAAAGCGTACTACTACCGGCAGTGAAGCGCTCCTCTACGGCAAGACGGGAGTTTCTGGTCACGCGAACGGGCGCATCAGCGCGGCGAAGTGCCGAGCAGTTCGACTTCTCGACATGCGGAACTGACCCTTCGAATGCACTGACGAGCCCGGACGTAGACCTCGTAATCATCGCCACCCGTCACGACAGTCATGCGGCACTGGCCGAACAAGCCCTGCGATCAAATAAAGCCGTCTGGTTGGAGAAACCCGTTGCGCTCCAACCGCAAGAGCTCGAAGCCGTGGTCAAGGCAGCGCGGGAGACCGAAGGCTTTCTGACGGTTGGATACAACCGCCGCTTCTCGACCCATACGCGCGCCATGCGAAAAGTTTTCTCCGGAACTACCGAACCCCTTTCCATCCATTACACCGTTGCCGCGGGACCCACACCGTCGGATTCATGGATCACCGACCCAAAAGTCGGTGGGGGGCGAATCGTTGGAGAGGTTTGTCACTTCATCGACCTGTGCACCCACCTCACATCGTCACGGCTCCAAAGTGTATACGCGCGCGCACTCGGACGGGAGCAGCAACTCGACGATTCCGTGACGGTGATGCTGGGTTACGCAAACGGATCGACCGCCTGCATCGAGTATCTCTCCCAAACGAATCGTGACGTTCCGAAAGAAAGGATCGAAATCTCTGGCTCCGGAAAAACTGTGCAATGCGAGAATTTCCGCCAGACCCGAATCCACGGTGCGAAACCCGTAAAAACGCTGAACCAAGACAAGGGACAGACTGCCGCTGTAGACACAGTGCTGGAGCGCATCCGTAGAGGCGAAGAATCCCCCGTCTCTCTGGACGAAATCGCCTCGACCTCCCTCGCCACCTTCGCGATCCTCGAATCCGTTCGTACCGGTCGTGCCATCACTCTGGAAACGTGACCTCCACAATCATGAACCCAAACGACCCCGGTCGTCCCCAAATGGCCATGGCACTCATGGGAAGCATGGTGATGCTTGCCTGCCTAGTCATCGCCTTGGGGCTTCTCATGGGGCTCGACGGGAACGAATTCCTCCTGCACGCACTGGCGGTGACAGTAGTCGCATTGGGGACCATTCCGCTGATCCTCGACGTTGGTAGGCCCGCCGAAACCCGACAGATCATGTTGTCGCTGATGTCACTCTCCTACGGGATCTATTTTGCAGTACCAGTATGGTCTCAATTCTTTGCCGAGGGAGGGGCAGTCGACTACAGCGGAGTCATTCTCCTGAAAGCACCTGACTTCATCAAGGCGGAAGTCGGTGTGCTCGTTGGTCTTCTCTGCCTGTACGCCGGGTACTTTCTCCCCTTCGGGAAAATGGCATCCGGGATCATGCCGCGGTACAAGCACGACTGGTCCCAGAACATCGCCATTCGAACCGCCCTGATCATCATTCCTCTGGGGACCCTCGTCTGGTTTGGCTCTGCTGTGGGACTCATCCCACCCCGGCTGGGTAGCGGTGTGCTCGGTGTCATCAATCGCGGCACCTTCATCGGCATTGCGCTGCTCTCGATCCTCTACTTTGGCTATGGGAACCGGACCGCTCGCAACATCATGCTCGTGGCCGTACCCGCGACCATGATGGTCTATCTGTTCACAGGCATGAAAATCAAACTATTGATGGCACCCCTGTACGCTGTGCTGGGTCTTATCATCATCGAGCGCAAGATCCGACTTCGTTGGGTCTTGGCAGGCATGGCAACCCTGACCATCCTGTATCCCGCATCGGAGATCTTCCGATCGACCATTCGAGGACAGACAGCGCTGCAGGTCATGGCCAATCCAGCACCCGCGTTTCGCCGAGTCTTCTATGGGACAAGCCAATACGAACCCCTTGAATACGTGACAGCGGGCTTCTTGGCAGCATTGAATCGGACCGATGCACTCACCATGACTGCAGTCATCATGCACGACACACCCAGTCGCATCCCATATCAGGGCGGGTGGAGCATCGGATACATTCCTCTCACCTATGTTCCACGCGCCATCTGGGCCAACAAACCGGTCTTTGATATCGGCCAATTCGCAACGGACGTATACGGACCCCCGACCTACATTCGGTCCAGTACCGGAGTTTCATGGGTGGGCGAGCTCTACATGAATTTCGGCCCACTTGGCATCGTCACGGGAATGGCGATCATGGGCTTCCTCATCCGTGTGCTCCACGAAACATTGTTCACAAACGTATCGACGATCCCCGGGTTACTCGCCTGCGCGGCCGTCCTCTTTCAGATCGCGCGCAATGTCGGCGGATTTCTGATCGCTCCCATCAATGGAGTCATATTCGACTTGGCGTTCTTGTACGCCGCCCACCTCATGGTTCGAGTTCTGGACACAAAGAACAACCTGACCCCGAGAAGACTGACCGAAGCGCAAGGCGACCACGCGAGCAGATGAATCGGCACGGAACTCGACTGCGATCAAGATCAGAGCGACGCGCCCAACACCCCGTCGAACACCTCGCACAGACGATCAACTGATTTCTTCCAGGAGAATTCAGACACGCGTGCGGTACCGGTTCGAAGCCTTTCCCGACAAGAAGCGGGGTCAGAGACCACACGATCGATCAACAATGCGAGCGCCGCGGGGTCCTCGGGCGGGAAATAGAGGGCCGCCGAGCCCGCAATTTCGCGCGATGATGGAATGTCCGATGCGATGATCGGAATCTCCGCAATCATGGCTTCGAGCAGAGGATGACCGAACGTCTCGAGCCAAGACGGAAAGACCAACGCCTGTGCCCCCCGGTAATAGCGAAGGACTTCAGCGTAGGGAACAGGGCCCAAGAACCGAACTCGTTCCTCGAGTCCCAATGAACGCGCAAGACCGATCAACTCTTCGCCGTAACGGGGGTCTGTCGTGTTCCCACCCGCGATCCAAACTTCCAGCTCGCGATTCGAGACCTTTTCCAGGGCTTCAATCAATCCTTCGATGTTCTTATGACGCTCGAGTGCCGCTGGAAGAAAAACATAAGGGACTCGCGGCTCGTCATGAAAACGACCCATCTCGAACGAGTCGACAGAGATTCCGTGATGGACCACCGTTACACGTTCTTCAGGAATGGAAACGAATCGGCGGACGAGATCGGCGGCCGCCCGCGATGGAAACACGACCCCGCTCAAACGAGGCAGCGCACAACGGACCAGAGCGTTCATCGAACGAAGGCGGAAATTGTCATAGTAGGTTCGATCGTAGATATTGGGATTTCGAAGTGCGGCAACCACGGGTACCCGAGAGACGACAGGAGCCAAATCTGCGAGGCAGTAGATCAAGTCACACGAGGACTTGCGCAGAGGAAGCAGCGTTTGCTCATAAAGAACCCGCGATACCACACTGGCTTCCATTCGATTCCCCGGAAACCTCAGTTCCTCGACCTGAAGATCTCCCACTTCTTCGGGCGTCACCTGACCCGCCACGCACAGCAACTGGAACTCGAAGCCTCGAGAGTCCTCGTTCAACTCGCGAAGCAGATTTCGCACGTAGCTGCGTCCACCACCGATGGTGAGGGAAAGAGCGTTCAGAAGAATTCGGTGGGTCGCCACACGTCAGATTATACCGACATGGACTCTGCTGAATCCGACCCAGGGACGGCCCGCGCCAAAATTCGAGTCTATACTCAGATTTCGTGAGCCAAGCACCTTCGATTCTTCTCGGTTTGGCCGGCTTGAACGTCGTGGGTGGGATTGCCTGTGTCTCTCGGTGCATCGCGAGAGCTCTCGACGAAGCCATCGAGGAAGGCAGTGTCGAACTCGCCGACCGAATCCTCCTATTGGACGAGCCGGATTTCCTTCATCCCCCACCACTCCGAGGCCACCAGACATTGGCGCGGGGCAGTCAACGAAAAATGGTATGGCAGCTGTGGCGAGCCATGCAGAGAACTCGGTATGACCTCGTATTCTTCGATCACTTCGGGCTCGCTCGCGCCACCCAGTTGCCCCTTCCTGGTTTGTCTCCCTCGCGCTACGCGATCTTCTGCCACGGCATCGAGATCGATGCTCTTGCGGGTCGTCCCCTGGCAGGCCGTGCCATTGAACGAGCCTGGCGAGTTCTGGTGAACTCCGACTTCACTCGCTCGAGGGTTCAGGAACGATTTCCGGCAGTCGCAGACCGAATTCGAGTCACCCCCCTGTGCATCGACCCTCAACGCCTCGAGCGGTGGCAGGACCGCCTTTCGAATGGGCGAAACCCCTCACGCGAGATGGCCGTTTTGATCGTGGGGCGAGTGGAAAGCATTGAGCGAGGCAAGGGTCATGAAACGCTCATCGAAGCCTGGCCAGAAATCCTTCGACGGGTTCCAGGCGCTCAACTATGGGTCGTTGGAGACGGCAATGATCGGGCTCGAATCGAAGCGGAAGCTCGACGCCGAGCACCACCCGAGACAATTCATTTCTTCGGGGAAGTCGACGATGCAAAACTATCCGACCTCTACCAGCGAGCATCCGTGTTTGCCATGCCGAGTCGACAGGAGGGATTCGGACTGGTCTACGCTGAGGCAATGTGGCACGGACTCCCGTGTATCGGATCGACCCAAGACGCCGCGCGCGATCTGATCGAACATCAAACCAATGGCCTGCTGGTCACCTATGGGTCCGTGGCCGAAGTCGTCGAATCAGTCTGTGCATTATTGACGGACACGAACCTGCACTCTCGACTGTCGATCCGGGCAAGGGAGACCGCGCAAGAACGATTCACCTACGATCGTTTCGGGAGAGATTTCCTCTCCGCTATGGAATTGCTCCCGGGCTGATTCACAGTCAGTTTCGGCCAAGAGGCCCAAAGCTCAATTGCAGGGGATCGAACCTGCACAATCGAGGCCCGAAGGGCCAGGGATTCCATTCCTCATTCCAGAGATGAAGAGGCTAAAATCCACTGCCCCGATTGCCCCATCCGCATTCATGTCCACGATGGGCTCGACGAGTTCTGAGTTCGCCCCAAGAATAAACGCACTACGAAAAGTCGAAAAATCTTCGGCCCCCACGAACCAATCGTTATTGAAATCGGCATCGCAGGCATTGCCGTACCCGTCGGCATCGGAATCTACCTGTGAAGCGTTTTCCCTCTCGATACAGCTGTCGCACAGATCCCCGACACCATCGCCATCTGCGTCGAACTGATCAGGATTGTAGATCTTTGGGCAGTTGTCGTCGCAGCCCTCGAGGTTCGACTCATCACACGTCAAATCACCGACGATCCCAGACCGGTCCCCATCCAGAGGCACACCGTCGCCGTCAAGGTCTGGAAACGCCCAAAGCTGAAGCCGGTGGATGTCCGTAAATGCCGACGGGCCCGGCTCGCGACCGAAAAGCGCCCTGAAACGCGCGAAATCGGAGACCCCGATGACACCATCTCCATCGTGATCGACGATCGGTTCAATGAAGCTTTCGGATGTCCTGGCATTTGCGAATGCAGCGCGCAAGACGACAAAATCCGAGGCCCCAACAATTCCGTCCTGATCGTAATCTGCATCGCAGACATTCCCAAAATCATCCAAATCGGCGTCGATCTGCCAAGGATTCGATATCTCGACGCAGTTGTCGCAAACGTCTCCCAATCCGTCGGTGTCTACATCCGACTGATCTGGGTTGCTGTTCCCGGTGCAGTTGTCACAAGCGTCTCCGATCCCATCGAAGTCACGGTCGGTCTGTAGAGGATTGAAGACCTCCGGGCAGTTGTCATCGCATTGGCCAGGTTCCCTGCCGTCACAGAGAGCATCACCGGCCACTCCAGAGCCGCTCCCATCGCTCGAAATACCATCCCCATCCGGGTCTGGCTCTCCAACGAACGGGATGTTTCCGATTCGTTCGGCGAAGATCGTGCCCGCAACCACCATGCCGTTCGCCATACCGTTGAGCTCCACATGGAGAAGGCCACTGCGCACTTCGACTTCTCCCAACTCCTTCCACCGAGCAGATTGAAACGAAAAATCGTCGGGCGCTTCGCGCTGATCCAAACGAACTTCCAACCTTGGCGTTTCTGCATCCCACATCGAAAATGCCGCGTTCTGTGCGCGATTCTCTCCTTCCAACCAAGTCGTTGCCACTCGATAAATTCCGGGAGGAAGATCTCTCAGGTGGTAGACGAACAGACTTTCACGATTCTCGTAAACGGCTTGACGCTGATGTCGATCGTAGGCCGAACTCGGACTCATCCCCCATCCGGGGCCATGAGTCACAGAGTCTTCATACACGGAGTCGACAACGAACACCGGACGGCCCAATGCTCGAAGAAGGGATACCTGGGCGTTCTTCGAGATACTGTGTTCCCCTGCGGCGGTGGTGTTCAGGTAGACCTCATAGGTCCCGTGACTCAAGCGCTGCATCGCCTCGATCATGGCGGGTTGATAGGTCTGATAGCCCAAACCCCAGAAGCAACAGCCATCGAATTGATTCAGTATTTGGACTCTCTTACGACCACTCCCTGCTGAGCCCATAAGATAGAGGTCGAGATAGGAGGCTTGATCTACGTAGATCGATTCCTCGGTTTGCTCCCAGTCCGAGCTGAACCCACAAGGCCCATACCGGAGATAGATCGGAAGAGAACCAGCCACCGGTACGCTTACTGAAACCCTGGTGTCGATTGCCGCGTAGAGGGTCGTGGTCCAGCCGCCACCCGAGAGACCCGTCATCGACACATCCGTGTACTGGTGTGCCTTCAGTGCATGGTTGAGGGACAGAGCTACGGGGTCGAGAAACAGCCGCATGGGGTTGAACCGACCAGTTGCAAAATTGACGAGTTCGTTGTGGCCCGCCGTGGGTCCACTGTTGGGCGGATAACCCGGCATCGCAAGACCCAGAACGGCGAACCCCTCTTCCAGAAGCACCGTCAGAGTCTCGTCCACGCGACCTGCCGCAAAATCCGAGAAATGCCCCTGGTGAAGCACGATGAGCCTTCCATTCCCATCGATCGGAAGGAAATAGTCCACCACCGAATGGAAGCCACTTCCCAGGTGAGCCTCGAGTCGGTCGACGCGCAGCAGATTCGGGAGAGAGTCCGTATCGATTCCCAACGCCGATGGGGCGTTCTCGGTCACGGTATCGGGAAAATCGGTGGGGAAGCCCGTGCCCCGCCAGATCTCATGGACCAAACCAGCTCGAACGACCTCGACGTCGTCATCCGAAGCAATTCGAATCAAAGATCGGGGATCGAACTGCTGGTCTAGGGGGTGAATATTGTTCATACAGAAGTTAGTAGTCCAAGCGGGGCTTGCTCCCAGAAGGATCACCAAGAATCCGAGTCCCCCCCCCCCCCACCTCAGGCGCATGAGAGTCTCGAAAACTCGGCGACGCCGAGATCCGTATCGATTCCTTGAGAGAGAGATGGATTGCTTCATGGGTGGTGAATTACATCGCAACGATAGAAGAGATCAGCTCGGCTTTGCTGCCATGACGTACAAGTCACTGCACAACGTCGGGCGGGCGCGCAATGGAAGATCGACCACCCGGGTGATACCCCGCTTGAGCTTGCCACCTAGGTAACCCGCCCAATTGCGGCCCCAAACTCCTAGCTTGATGAAGCCGAGTTCGTCGACCAATCGCAACAAATCAGCGAGTACGGGCTCTCGCACGTGCCCTCTGAATTGCTCGGGGTAGAACCAGTCATCGAAGTCGGACCAATTTCCACGTCCCAAGGGAACGGTGAAACGCTTGTAGAGATTCACAGCGTTGGGAGCAGAAATCAGCAATGTCCCTCCGGGTCGCAGCGCCCTGTGAGCCTCGATCAAAACGGGCCGAGGAGAATGATGCCAATGTTCCATGCTGTCGAAGATGGTCACGACATCGAGGCTGTTGGACTCAAAGTATCGGCCCCATTCGAGAACCGGTGTACGAATGACATGAACACCCGAATTACGGTGTGCTGGAATATCTTCGATCCTGTGGTCATCGCTGACGGAGTCGGAAAAGTCATCGACCAGGAACGCATCCATGCCCAGTGATGCGCATGCCGGAGAGAACATTCCAAGGCCACCGCCAAGATCCACCAAGCGAGCCCCCTGGCGATGGACGAGTTCGACGTGGAAGCAGATCCGTTCGACGTCGAGCCGCTCTCTTTCCCTCATACCGGCGGGATAGGTGTCGCTCAAGCCGCTGACGAGTTCCTTCAGGCGAAACCGGAACTCAACCGTCCCCTTGCCCGGATCCCGGGCGGGTTCCACAGTGGCCGATGCGTCGGCCACGGGACCGTTCACTGTCGCCATGGGGACCATTCCTCCGGCTACCCTTCGCGATGCAGATCCCGCGTGCCGCCGTTGCAGATTGAGTAGCCGAGGAGCTACAGGGGGTGTCGGAGAATCTCTATTTCCCGCCTCACCTGCAAGTCTGGCAGCCAACGCGGGTTCTCGCTCATCCCTCGTTATATTCAACCCGGCGCGCGAATTGGGGGGAGAAAGCGTGAACGGACTCGAAATACGAGGCATCACGAGATTGCGCTCCCAGTGGGAGCCTCCCCGGCTTCCCCGCGGGGATCGTGACTCGGCACAAACCCGCCCCGCCCATCCATGCGGTTTCCGGTGAGTGCACCTGTGAGCGTCGATTCGCCCGGGCACGTTCTCGTCGTTGGCCTGGGCTACATGCCTCTCCTCCACGTCTCCGCTACCCGAGCCACCTACATGAGTCGCACCCTTGCCACTCTTGGATGGGAGGTATCGGTCCTCACCGTGGACTGGACCTATCCCCTCCCCCAGACCGTCATCTCTCCCGCTGGCAGTGTCGAACGCGCCCTGGAACAAAACAATCCCCGGGCCGTGGCGATCGACGGGCGTCTTTCAAACCCATCCTTCGACCCCCGGGCAACGCGACCGGATACGGAACCGCCATCTCCACGCTGGGTGCCGCTGCGTAGGCTCCGGACCCTGCGCAACACCTTGAGCTTGGGGCCTTATCCGAAGTGGGCACACAATGCGCTTTTGGCCGCTCGCGAGTTGCACAAACAGCGTCCGGTCGACGTCATCTGGGCCATTCACGGAGACGACTCCTGTCACGCCATCGCCCACCAGCTCCACCGAGAATTCGGCATCCCCTGGGTAGCCGACTTTAAGGATGCCTGGTCGCGTTTCCACAAGCCCGTGGCGTTACCGGTACAGCGCTTCGCAACGAACCGTCGTCTGCGAACCGCATGTGCACTCACCGAAGCCTGTGAGGCTCAGGCGGAGAGGGATCGGATCGAATTCAAGCAAACTGCCCATCTCGTCTACAGCGGATATGATCGAGAACTGATGTCCGAGGTGACCCCTGAGAAACCCGGGGACAGCTTCGCCATCAGCTACCTCGGCTCGATCGGTTTCGCCCACGACGTGAGCCTGCTAGGCGAGACCTTCGCCGCCCTGAGGGCACGTGCCGGCTTCGAAAACCTCGGCATTCGAGCCCACCAGTTCTCGGCCTTTCCCCAATTGAAAGAACAACTGAAACCGGTTGGCTGTGCTTCCCTGGTCGAATCCCACGAACGAGTTTCCCTGGCGCGTTCCTTCAGCCTGATGCGTGGTAGCGACCTGCTGCTTCTACTTCCCCACACGGCTCGCGACTTCAAACAGGTGGGGCTGAAAGAGATCGAATACGTCGCCTCGGGAACTCCCATCCTGGTCTTGGGCCAGCCACTTCAGGAATTCTCCAGCCTGTTCGAGGAGTCGCATCAGGTCTGTATCGCCCTCGACGCCGAGCAGGCCGCCGACTTCATCGAGTCCGAGGCACGACAGGTCATGACGACGGGCCGCTCGGCCCGACGAGTCGAAGCCAACGGCAGCCGCCTCGATGCCTTCACCTGGCCCCATCAAGGTCGGCGCCTATCGGAGATCCTTTCCACGTTCACCCGCCCCTGGAAGCCATCCAATTGATGGAGCTGACCCATTCCATCCTCTATGTCGGTACTGCGTCAGGTACATGCCTTCAGCGCGCGTCCGCCCTCGCTGATCTCGGTCATCACGTGGATTTCATCGAGTCCGAGGAACCCAGTCGTGGTGATTGGCGCTTCCCCATCTACTGGGCGGGCAACCGGATTCGCAGGCCTCCCGACGTTTTTCGCACGAATGCGAAGATCATGTCCAAGCTTGCTGAGGCACCACTCGACATCGTTTGGATCGACAAGGGACGATCGATCCGTCCAAGCACCCTGGACCGCCTGCGCGCCGTGCACCCAGGAACCCGACTCGTGCTCTACAGCCCGGACGACATGTTCAACCCCGCCAATCACTCTTTCCGCTACAGCCGTTCCATTCCCGCATACGACCTCCATGTAACCACCAAGAGCTTCAACGTGCCCGAGCTCTACGAAGCGGGTGCTCAGCGCGTCCTTCAAGTCGACAAGGGCTTCGACCCCCAGACGCACCGACCCCTCGATCTCAGCCAAGACGAATTCCAACAGTATTCTGCTGACGTGGGTTTCATCGGTGCATACGAAGAGGAAATGGGCGACCTGCTTTTCGGTCTCGCGGAAGCGGGTATCCGAGTGGTGGTCTGGGGTGTCTATTGGGAGCGATATTCCCGAAGACACCCAAACCTGATACTCGAGAACCGTTGGCTCCACGGCCTCGAATACACCAAGGCGATCAATGCCACTCGCATCAATCTGGGCCTGCTACGCAAAGCCTCCCGAGACCTGCACACTGCGCGAAGCATCGAGATTCCAGCCTGCGGGGGGTTTCTCCTGGCTCCGAGAACCGATGAGCACATGCGCCTTTTCGAGGAGGGACGCGAAGCACAGTTCTTCGGTTCTTTCGAGGAACTACTGGCCAAGTGCCGCACCTACCTCGCAGATGACGAATCCCGAAAAATTATTGCCGAAGCCGGCCATCAGCGCTGCCTACGCGATAACTACGACAACGCGAGTCGACTCCAGATGGTGCTCAACACAATCGGTCGAACCTAAAAACCCGAAAACGGATTGACCTACCTGTCGAACCCGCCATAGATCCCTTCATTGCGCAAGAGATCGCGAAAGACCTGCGCAATCACCTCGTGACCACCGGCGTTATAATGGTTGTCGACGGGCAGAATCAACGACGAGCGTTCCATCCCGCTCTTTAGATACTTCTGTTCGAGGTCCTCGGTCGCATCGGCAAAGGCGATACCCGATACCTCGGCCCAGTCCGCCAGGGATTCCCTCACGTAGAACCGCGAGTGTGGATACCTCCGACGGTAGTCTTCCCATAGATCCGTCATAGCGAGATTCGGATTGGCGAGGTGAACGAGAAACAGACGAGCTCCGATGCTATTGAGGTATTGATTGAGTGATCGCAGGCTTCGCTTAGTGAAGTACGTGTACTTGGCCAGGGTGCGCTCATCGTAACCGGAAATGGCAGGACGGCCGGCCCAGCCAAGCATTTGAATACCACCTGCGCGAAGAAGGCTTCCGATCGAGGTCCGATAGACGAACCACTGAAACCCATTCGAAACATGGATCACCCAATTAAAAGCACCTGTTCCCTCCTCGGAAAGATGTTGCGGGTTGAGTCGCAACTGTCCATCCACCGCTACGTTTTTATCCGGTGGCTGCGTCGAAGATTCCAAGTCGTTCCAACTCATCCCATAGAGAACGACTCGTATAGAAACGTCATCCTCGTGCAATTTCCGAAGGAGTCCCTCGTATTGATTGATCCCGTACCCAAATACGCCCGTGTTGATCACGTTCACGCCCAGATCCCGCTGAAGCTGTTCGACCCAGGTGTCTTCCGCCTCCACCCCGTGACCGAAAGTCTGGGAGTCACCAATGGCAATGAAACCGGGGGTCGGGAGGCCTGTATCGAACACGTCGCGCAGGCCATTTCCATCGGTCTCGATGGAAACGTCGAAATGGCCATTGGTCATTCGAGACCGAGCATTCGGCGCCAACCGATATCCGATTTCGTCGTCGCTCACCAACGTGCCTGGAGCGAGGACACTGCGCTCATTTACCGGGACCAGGGTATTTCTCAGGATGAATTCCGCGACGACCAGTGTCAGGAGGATCGAAAACCCCGCCAAAGCAATGCGCTTGAGAATACCGAGCGATCGATCGTGCATGAGCCCCATCCGGCAGTGAACTCTTCAGTCTGGCACGCGAGCCCGGTACAGAGTGCCTGAACCCGATACTCGATAGGGGACCGCTTCGGCGGGCACCAGGCAACTCCTGCCGGAACTCAAAGTCAACCCCTCGGACGCACCCACCGGATCGACCCGAAGCCCGCCCTCAGTGCAAAGCAACAGTTCGCATCCCGGCACACCAAAGTCCGGAACCATCTCGCCGTCGGGCAAGCGTATGCGGGAAAGTTGGAACTCCCTAGCGGGAGAATCGTAGAGCTCTTCGCCATTGGGTGACGGTTGAGGGTTCAAGATCGAAAAATCACGAGGCTCGAAGTCCAAGACGCTCATCACTTCACCGACATCCACCCGCTTGCTGGTCAAGCCTCCTCGCAGAACATTGTCGGAGTTCGCCATCAGTTCGATCCCGAAACCCGACAGATAACAGTGAAATTCTCGAGCCGGCAGATACATCGCCTGCCCGGGTTCGAGCGTGATATCTCGCAAAAAAAGTGGCGCAATCACCCCAACATCACCCGGGTAGAGTTCCTGGAGGCGAGCCACCCACCAAAGAGCATCACCCTGCTTGGCTTGATTGGCGGCTCGATTCGCCACTGCGGCCATGAGGGGCTCACGTCTCGCATTCGAGAGTTCGAACAAATCGCCCAAGAAGTCGCTCAGAACCTGAGCGGGGGGGCCTTCGGACGGCAGAGCAAACACCTCGTCCAGCGCGCCTGCCCCGAGTTCGTCGAGGAGTCGCCGAATGTCATCGGGTGGTCTGAACCCGCGGAGCGCCTGAAAACGAGTCAAGGCACAAATGATCTCGGGCTTGTGACTCGAATCCCGATAGTTGCGATCGGGCGCTTCGAGTGCGATCCCCAGAGCATTCTCACGTTCGAACCCTTCCCGCGCCCCGGGCGCGTCGGGATGTGCCTGGATGGACAGAGGGCGCTCGGCAGCCAGCAATTTAAACAGGAAGGGCAGCCTCCCCTCGAAGTCCCGATCAATCCGTTCTCCAAGAATCGAAACCGGCTCACTGGCAATGAGGTCCGCCAGGGACACCGAGCGAGTTCCGGTTTTGACACGCGAAGGCGCAAGCGGGTGCGCCCCCATCCAGAGCTCAGCCTGGGGCTTTGTACTGGGTGTGGGCTCTCCCAGAAGTTCGGCGATCGCAGTCCGCGAACCCCAATCGTACTCCTGGATCTGATTCTCCAACAGCACGACGTTTTTCACCGGTCGCTCCTCGACCTGTGGTTCGCAGATTCGTTGCTACGTCGCCCGGCTTCGATGATCCCGGCGATTTCGAGATCAGGCTGACCCCTCTCGCTGGCGTCGCCCTTCACCAAAATGAAGTGATGACCTCGGTAATACGCCGCGCAGCGTGTCCATCCCAGAGCGGCGGAACCCCCGAGGACTGTTGCTCACCCTCCATTACAGAGCGATAAGCCGCAAGAACTTGGCTCGGTTCACGTCCCACGAGACGATTGCTTCCCACCTCCACGGTAATGGGACGCTCGGTATTATCGCGAAGCGTCAAACAGGGAACTCCCAGGATCGTGGTCTCTTCCTGTATGCCACCGGAATCCGTTAAAACCAGCTTGGACGACTCCATGAGCTTCAAGAAATCCAGATATCCCACGGGGTCGACCATTTTCAGGTTGGAACAGGCCTCCATTCTTGAAGAGAGTCCGAACTCTCGTAACTTCCCTCGAGTACGTGGATGGGTCGGAAACACAACCACCAGGTCGCGTTGAACCTCCTCGATCACCTCAACTAGCGGCTCCAATGCCTCGCGACTATCTACATTCGAAGGCCGGTGCAAGGTCAAGACGGCGTGAGATCGTTGTCCGATCCCGAGGTCCTCGAGAATGGAGGACTGCTCGGCACGCTCGCGATGGCGAAGCAGAGTATCGATCATGACATTTCCAACGAGATGAATCTTCTCCGGGGCAACCCCCTCCTTCTTCAGATTCTCTACCCCGCTCTGCTCTGTGCAGAAGAGCAGATCGCTGATGGAATCGGTGAGAATCCGATTGATCTCCTCGGGCATGGAACGATCAAAACTCCTGAGCCCAGCCTCCACGTGAACCAACTTGATTCCCATCTTCACAGCAACTGAACCGCAGGCGATGGTACTGTTCACATCACCCACGACCAGAACGACGTCCGGTTGATGCTCCAGCACGACGGGCTCAAATGCCTTCATGATCTCCGCAGTCTGAACCGCGTGAGATGCACTTCCGACCTCGAGGTTCAGGTCCGGCTCCGGGATCCCGAGCTGCCTGAAGAACAGATCGCTCATGTTCCGATCGTAGTGCTGCCCGGTGTGTAGCAGAATCGGGTCGATGCTTGCGCAATCGGAGAAGGAGTCCATGATGGGTGCGATCTTCATGAGGTTGGGACGTGCGCCCACGATGTTGATGATCTTCACGATGCGGTGGTTCCTTGGGAAGCAACGTCACTGATGACCCGAGCGTACTCTCCGGCCAAGCGATCGTAGTCGTAGACCGAGGCAATTCTTTCCATACCGTTCTGGCCGAGCCGTCGAGCCATTTCCGGATCACTCGCGAGTCGCAGTACGGCGTCCAGTAACTGTTGTTCGTTCTCCGGTTCGATACAAATCCCAGCTTCGGCTTGCTCGACAATCTGGGCGGCACGCCCCTCGACCCCGAGAACGATGGGACGACCCATAGCTGCTGCTTCGAAGATTTTCGACGGCAAAACGGTCTTGAACAATTCGATCCGCTCGAGATGAACGAGACATGCATCGCTCATGGCGAGATGATCGGGCATGGTCTCTCTGTCCTGCCGACCGGTGAATACGACATGGGTCAGTCCCTCTTCCCGGGCTTGGCTTTCCAACTCTTCCCGCACCGCACCGTCGCCAACCAGAACCAGCGTAACATCGTCACGTCCAGCGTCACGCAGCAATCTCGCCGCACGTAACGCCACACCCAGGCCCGATGCCATGCCGATCGTACCGACAAATGAACAAACGAAGTTGTCACCCAACCCGTACTTTTCTCGAAGTGCCGGACCCCCACCCTCGTCTACGAACATCCTCCGATCGACACCATTGGGCACCACATCGATGTTGTGGGCGGGAACACCGCGTTCCAGCAACTCGTCGCGGTAGCCCTCCCCTACCGTGACGATTCGTGTGGCCGCAGCGTACATTCGACCTTCGAGCCATTCGAGATAGCGAATCAGGAGCGTGCGACTCTTCATGGCACCAACCGCGGTGATCGATTCGGGCCAGATATCGCGGATCTCGAGCACCAGCGGTACTCGCCGGAATCGGCTCAACCAAACGCCAGCCCAGCCGCAGAAGAACTGAGGGGACGTGGCGATCACGACGTCGGGCCGACGTACGAACAATCCAGCAACGACCGCGCTGATCATGTAGGAGAGATAGTTCGCGATCCGCCGGACCGTCCCCTTATTCGCCGCAATGTAGGTCCAAACCCTCAGGGTTTCGATGTCGGCCACGACGTGACGTTGGTAAAGCCGGTTCCGATAGCCCTCGTAAACCACTCCAGTCGGAACGTTCGGGACCCCGGTGATTACCGTCACATCGTGGCCTGCCTGCACCCATCGCCTACAGAGTTCGTAGACGCGGTTTGCCGGGGCATTCCCCTCAGGAGGAAAGTAATGACTGAGAAAAAGAACGCGCATCTTCCCTGGACCGCTTCGTCACGAAAAACGACGTGATGTCTCCCGCTACATGACGGTGATAGACGAGAGACTGACTTTCCCTGGCCAGTCCGAATTCGGGACAACCGAGAGTTCTCTCGATATCCAGTTTACCTCGACCAGCGAACGCCACCCAGAAGATCCCCTCAGAGTGTGCGACCTCCACAAGTTCATCATCGCGATCGACGATTCGACAATCCGGGTGCAGGTGGAGCCTCGATACACTGCGGGTGGGCACCTCACTTTCGACCCGGTCTCGCACACCCAAACCCCTCTCCTCGTCCCATACGAATTCGCGCCAGTGACGCGCCCGCTGAGGAAGCCGGAGATAGCCGTCGTGCCAACCCGACAACCGGAAGCCCTCCGATGTGACCTCGAAACGGACATCTCGCGGTCTGCCGCGCGCACCCACCCGAAACACTGACCAGAATTCGCACTGATCGAGACCCTCGATTTCGACCGTATTGTGGGCTCGAGTCGAACGGCACCAGGGTCTCAACGCGTCGCCCTCATAGCCGTGCACACCTGCATCACAGATCACGCGCTGCCCTCCCAACGAAAGCTCGAAGGAGAAGATGTCACCATGAGCATGACCCGGCTGATAATCAGGACCCACGGGGCCCGCATCACAGATCAGGTAGTCACCGTTGGCATGCGCCGCCCCGTAGTAGCCCGTATCCATGAGAGCAAAGGCTCCCCATCTGGTCTCGGACCTGGGCTCCCCTGCAACATCGGTCCACCAATTCTCCAGTTGGCCGAAGCGGGGATAGACACCGTGGGCACTGTCGTTCAATAACGCACAATCTCCATCGGGGTGCACGAGCCGCCTACCAGCATCCATCGCTCTGCGCAGAGGACCTTCGACGAGCCTCTGAAGCTCGGAGGTTCCGACATTGAAGAGCGCCGTGAGGACCCAGAGCAGCCTCAGATGGTACATGGGGGAACGTTCAAAGTGACCCCCGTCCGCGAGAACCTGCTCGGACAACTCTTTCTCGAGTAGTGCCATCCCGTCGTGCAACCAACTGCGCGCGTGTGCACCTTCGAAACAGCTTCCACCCAATGCCAGGGCCGCGGCGTTCTCAAGCACGTGATTTCCGCGCAGATGTGTTTCGACGTGGCGTCCCAGCCACTCGAGTTGATCGAACAGCGAAGCCCACAAGACATCTCTCAGAACTGGAGCTTTTTCGGTGAACTCCGCCTGGTCGGCAAAAAAATATCCACACCAGTTCATGACTCGAAGAGACGTCGGATAAGCTTCGAGTCCCTGGCCCATCTTCCGATTCCAAGCGATCCAGTCGAGCACCACCATTCGGCCTTGATCGAAAGGAAGTACCCACAGAAAATCGAAATAGTGCAGGTTGTAGTGCCACAACCTCGACGAAACATCTGCGTCCCAACGCGGTGGCCAGCCCAGTCGTGCTGAACGATTGAGAAACTCGAACTCACCGCGTACCAACGCATCGCCGTCCACGTTCGCTGACGAACCAAGAAAACGAGCCCTGGGTGACCAGCGGCAGGCCGGGCTTGGAGGATCGCCTAGGGTGGAGTTCGAGCGCAGACGGCTCGCCATCGCCAACCGAGCGCGATGCCAAACCTGGCCGTAGATTTGCGACCACTCGAGATGGGAAAGGGTCCTGAACCAGACTCCGGGAGAAGCGCGCAGTCTCGACGACATCTCCCAGGGCGCCTCGTCTTCGGTTCCAACTCGCCCCGCATGCGCCGACTCACCCATAGGAAATCAGAACCTTCACCCGAGGACCTGTGGACTCGTACGTCGGATGTAGCGCCACACGGAAGAAACCGGAGCCCCCTTCTTCGCAGAGTGTGTGTCAGAGTCTACAAGTCCATGGACTTCTGCGACCGGCACGCTAATGGATCCTCGATGACGTCGATCGGAACGATGACACACGAACTCGAATACGACATTCGTTGCGATGCCTATCCAGACGCGCCTCGATCACGGCCATCCGCTCACCGGATCTCCCTGGACTCCAGCGCCTTCCGTTACCATCTCCCCTGGGGATTCTAGACGGAGTCCGATTTCTCTGCTCGCCCGGACAGACCGAGCCGCTCTCTAGGAGGGATCCACTCCACACGCCCGGATCTTCTGGAGTAGTGTTTTGTAGCTGACCCCCAGAAGCGATGCGGCCTCTTTCCGGTTCCACTCCGTCCTGTCCAAGGTGTGTTCAATGGTCGCGCGCTCGACTTCTCTGGCAACACGTTTTCCCACTTCGCGCAGGGGAATCGCGCCCGCAGTTCGCTCCATCTCCTCGATGACCTCGGCGATTCGGCCTGCTCCCAGGGGATTCGAAGGGACAGACGCCTCCATTTCCTTCAGGATTTGAGCCTCACAATTGAGAACGACCAGGCGCTTCATCATGTTCTCGAGTTCGCGGACATTCCCCGGGAAGGCATAGCGTTCCAGAGCAGAGCACAGCTCCTCACTCATGGGAGATGCCGTTCGACCGTATTTCCCCTCGAAAAGCTGGACGAAGTAGCGGGCCAAAGCGGGAATCTGCTCCCTCCTCTCGCGAAGGGGAGGGACTGAAACAGGAACGACGTTGAGCCGGAAGAACAAATCTTCGCGGAATGTCCCCGCTCGCACCATGGCTTCGATATCTCGGTGCGTCGCGCACAAAACTCGAACATCCACGGACACCACGTCATTGCCACCGAGTCTCGTAAATTCAGAATCCTGGAGCACCTGTAGAAGCTTGGCCTGCAACGCAGGCGTCATTTCACCGATCTCGTCCAAGAAGATCGTTCCGTGGTTCGCTTGCTCGAACTTTCCAGGCTTACGTGCATGCGCGCCGGTGAAAGCTCCCTTCTCATAACCAAAGAGTTCGCTCTCGAGCAGAGGCTCAGGCAGAGCCGCACAGTTGACTTTGACGAATGGACCCTCGGCTCGAATCGAGATCTCGTGGGCCGTCCGAGCCACGATCTCCTTACCCACACCACTCTCTCCCTGAATCAGCATGGTGACGTCGGTCTCCGAAACCTGATGCAGTACCGCATGGATTTCATCCATGGGAGTGCTCTCCCAGACCACCCGCTCGCCCACATGCTCGGGCACGAGCATCTCCCGCGTCGAATCTTGCCGCTGGAGGATCTTCTTTTCCAACGCTTGTGCCAGGGCGTTTTCGACCTGATCCAGTTCGAAGGGTTTGTTCAGGTAGTCGCACGCTCCGAGTTTCATCGCGTCGACAATTGCACTGGCCGTACCCACAACCGACAACATCAGCACGGCGACCGATTCATCAATCTCTCGAATCCGACGCAACGTCTCCAAGCCATCCATTCCAGGCAACATCATGTCGAGAATGATGGCATCCGGCGCCGCTCCACCTTCGAGCAGTGCAAGCGCCCGCTTACCATCCTCGACAGTGTCCACGTCGTATCCGCGAATTTCCAAAGCGTTGGCTAGCAGACTTCGAATTCCGTCTGCATCGTCCACTACGAGTATCCTCAGCTTGGGCAGCGTCGAGGAGTGATGAGCCTTCGAAGGATCAATCATCTGTCTAGATCTCCGTTCCAATATCCGGTTTCGAACCACACGATTGAGGAATGCGAAAGGTGAAGCGAGCGCCCCCGAATTGACTGTCTCCGACCTCGATCTCGCCACCGTGCATCGTCACGATGTCTTGACAAATCGCTAAGCCCAGACCCAGCCCTGTCGAATTCCGGGCGGAAAAACCGCGAAAAAAACGGTCGAAGATCTTCTCTGTTTCAATTCTGGGAATACCAGGTCCGTCATCGCAGACAGAAACTTCGACCCTCTTGGAGTCTCCATTTTCAGCGTTATTCAGAGACCGGAAGTGAATTTCGACCTTTCCTCCCGGCTCGACGGCCTGTATCGCGTTTTCTAATAGATTGATCAGCAATCGTTCGATTCTCGTCCGGTCGCACTCGATGGGTGCCGCGGCTTCTTCGTTTACGATGGAGAGAGAAACCCGGCGACTCTCGACAATGGGGCACAGCAATTCGACCAGCTCACGCGTGACATCGATCAGACAAAGCCTTTCGGTCCTCAGCCGAGCCGTATCATTCCCATGCGTCGCGGGCTCGACGAGATTTTCGATGAACCGGTCCATGACGTGACACCCGCGCTCGCACTGATCCAGGAATTCCTGCTGCTGCTCGTTGAGACGCCCGACTTCACCACCAGCAAGTAGACGGACGTAGCCTTTCAGCACAGTCAATGGAGTGCGGAGTTCATGGCCCACGGTCTGGAGCCGGCGCGCGCCCTCTTCACGTACCAGACCCAATTGCACCTCGGCTGCCTCTGCACGGCTTCGCGCCGCAGCGAGTTCGCTCATCTGCTCCAGATTCGCCCGTTCCGACTCATCCATTGCCCGTGGCGTGCTCCCCGTTCACGGCCCGCCTTCGGCGCGCCTCCAACAGTTCTCATCGCCTCTATGGTTCTCCGCCTTTAGACACAATTCATCAAAGAATTCAATTACTTGGGAGGGATCCGGAAACTCGCAGGAACTGCCCGGATCGGCTCAGAGCCGTGGCTGCGGAGCCCTCAGCTTGAGGTATGCTGAGCGCGGGAGAGTACTGTCTTGGCCGATTCGAACCTCGAGGCCGCTAGGGGGCGGATAGAGGTCCTGGTTACCGAACTCGATCAGCACAACCGCCTCTATTACCTGCACGACGCACCGGAAGTCTCGGATGCCGAATACGATCGCCTCTTGCGAGAGTTGATCGAACTCGAGACCCGCTACCCCGATCTGCGCCGCCCCGACTCCCCCACGCAACGAGTTGGATCTCCCCTCTCCGAGGGCTTCTCGGAATTCGAGCATCGTGTGCCGATGTTGTCGCTGGACAACGCCATGGATGCCGATGAGTTGCGTGTATTTGACGAACGCGTATCCCGCGAACTCGGGCTCGAGGAACCCGTGTCCTACGTCGCCGAGCCCAAACTCGATGGAGCCGGGGTCGAACTCGTTTACGAAAATGGTTTGCTGCTGGCTGCGGCGACACGGGGTGACGGACGCGTCGGAGAGGACGTGACCGCGAACTTGAAGAACTGCCAGAATATTCCACTGGTACTGAAGAGCGGCGACCGACATCCAGAACGTGTCTCCGTGCGAGGCGAAGTCGCACTCCCCAAGAGCGGTTTCGAACGATTGAACGCACGTCGCGCTAAACGGAACCAGGAATTGTTCGTCAACCCGAGAAATGCGGCTGCAGGTTCACTTCGCCAACTCCACGACATCGACATCGAAAGGTTGCGCGCTCTGGACTTCCGGGCCTATGCGATCGGCGAAGGCCTGCCAGAAGACGTGACGGGCCAGGAGGGCGTACTCGAGATGCTCGAATGCTGGGGATTCACGGTGAGCCCAGAGAGCCGGGTCTGCCGGGGCGTCGACGAACTAATCGCCTTCCACGAGGAACTTCTCCACGCACGAGATCGCATGTCGCTCGAAATCGATGGCACGGTCGTGAAAGTAAATTCCCTGGAACAACAGGCCGAGCTCGGAACCCTTTCTCGCGCTCCGCGCTGGGCCGTCGCGGTCAAATTTCCTGCCCAACAAGAACACACGACCATCAAGGCCATCGAGGTTCAGGTGGGGCGCACCGGCGCCCTCACGCCGGTGGCCAAGCTGGAGCCTGTGTTCGTGGGTGGAGTCACCGTCTCCAATGCGTCACTTCACAACCAGGACGAGATCGATCGCAAAGACATTCGTGTCGGCGATACGGTCGTAGTTCAGCGCGCCGGAGACGTAATCCCACAGGTCGTTGCGGTCGTGCCGGGTAAGCGAAAGCCGGGAACCCGGCGCTGGCGGTTGCCGGCCAACTGCCCCGTGTGTAACTCCGCAGCGGTTCGTCCAGAGGGAGAATCCGTCACCCGCTGCCCGAACATCGATTGTCCGGCTCAACTCAAGAACAACGTCCGTCATCTGGCGAGCCGAGGCGCCCTGGATGTCGAGGGCCTGGGAGAAAAGCTCGTCGATCAGTTGATCGATGCCGGGCTCGTCGAGCGGATCTCAGATGTCTTTCGGCTCGACTCGGAATCGCTCCAGGGTCTCGAGAGAATGGGGTCCAAGTCCTCAGAGAATCTCGTCACGGCCATCTCAAAGGCTCGAGACACCACCCTGGCTCGATTTCTGATCTCTCTGGGCATTCGCGATGTGGGCGCAACCGTGGCAGAACTGGTCGCGAACCGATTCGGTGACCTCGAACCTCTAATGGAAGCTTCTCGGCAAGACCTCGAGTCCATCGACGGAATTGGGCCCACCATCGCGGAGAGCCTCGAACTCTTCTTCTCCGACGCGCGAAACCGGGAGGAGATCGTGGCCTTGCGTGAACTCGGCGTCCGCTGGCCCCACTCGGAACCCGTCGTGCGTGAGGGTGGAAAACTCGACGGGAAGACCTTCGTACTGACGGGAAGCCTCGAGGGCATGACCCGCGCGGATGCCAAGACTCGCATCCTGGACCTTGGGGGCAAGGTTTCTTCATCGGTCTCGAAGAAGACGAGCTACCTGGTGGCCGGCGACGCTCCCGGAAGCAAACTCACCAAGGCCAACGAACTGAAGGTGGAGGTTCTCGACGAAGGCGCGCTCATCGAACTCTTAGAGAGTTCATGAGGCCCCATCGAGTTCGCGCCTCCCGTTCTCCGGAGGATCTCGATTTCAGTTCACCAGAGAGGCAACACGCTCGTCATGACGACACTGGGCGGCCGTTGGAAATCTTTCGGAGTTCGACGATCCGAGCGTAGATCTCTCGCCGAGGAAGACCAGACAAGCGCGCAAGGCGAGCCGACAGTTCCCCCGGCGGCAAGTCGTCTCGATCGAGCGCCACCCGAATCTCTTCCTCCACGGCCTCCCAGGACATAGGCTCGGATCCCGCAGAGGAGCCCTCCACCACGAGAGTCACCTCGCCACGCAACCCTCTCGCGCAATGCTCGACCAACTCGCTCAGTGGTGCTCGAAACACCTCCTCGTGGAGTTTCGTAACCTCACGCACGAGGCAAGCCCTCCGATTCCCCCAGGTATCGAGCATTCGTTTCAACGTACCAACCACACGCCGTGGCGACTCGAAGACAACGAGCGTTTCTTGGCGATCGGCGAGTTCCCTCAAGCGAGCGTTGCAGTCCCCAACCTTCCGAGGCAAGAACCCCTGGAAAAAGAATGGAGTGGCCGAAAGACCCGAGACGATCAGCGCTGCCAACACCGCAGAAGGCCCTGGCACTACCGTCACTGTATGCCCCGCCTCGGAGACGGCTGAAGTGAGGCGTCCACCCGGATCTGAAATGAGGGGAGTTCCGGCGTCAGACACGAGGGCGACGCTTCCCCCCGCGTCGAGAACACGCATCGCGCGGTTGATTCGCTGTGCCTCGTTGTGTGCGTGCAGCGACAGCGGGCGGGCTGACACGTGGTGGCTATCCAGCAGAATACGCGTACGGCGTGTGTCTTCGGCGAGAACGAGATCAGCCTCGCCTAGCACGCGCAGCGCGCGCAGACTTACGTCCTCGAGATTCCCAATGGGTGTCGCGACGAGATGAAGCGTACCCAGAAGATCATTCCTCCCGAGTCCGAGCGGCGTAGAGTTCACGCATCCCCGACACGCTAGTGGAGAAGACGCCGCACTCGGTAATCAGAGAAGTCACCAGTCGGGCGGGTGTCACATCGAAAGCATAGTTCGCCACAGCGCTTTCTGAAGCCACAACCTGGACTCGTGTGACCTTTCCCGACTCGTCCATTCCGGCGACACGCGACATCTCCTGTCCATCCCGCTCTTCGATCGGAATCTCCGCGCATCCGTCTGCGATTTCCCAGTCAATGGTCGAGCATGGCAACGCCACGTAGAAGGGAATCCCATTGTCGTAGGCAGCCAATGCCTTCAAATAGGTTCCGATCTTGTTGCAAACGTCTCCATTGGCAGCCGTGCGATCGCTTCCCGTAATGCAGAGATCAACGAGACCTTTCTGCATCAGATGCCCTCCGGTGTTGTCCGCGATCACCGTGTGGGGCACTCCATGCTGCGCGAGTTCCCAGGCCGTGAGACTGGCCCCCTGGTTGCGCGGACGCGTCTCATCCACCCAGACGTGGATGGGCAGGCCCTCGTCCTGAGCTCGATAGACAGGGGCCAGGGCCGTGCCCCAATCGACCGTCGCCAACCATCCCGCATTGCAGTGGGTCAACAAACCGATGACATCCCTACCCCGATCCCTGGCAAAGGACTCGGCTGCGGCGATCAGCGGTAGCCCATGATCCCCAATGGCTCTGCACGTCGCTACATCCTCTTCCGCAAGCTCTGCTGCAGCGGCGTAGGCAGCATCGACACGTTCGGAAATCGGGACGGGTCGCAGTTTCAAGAGCATCCGGTCCAGGGCCCACCGCAAGTTCACGGCCGTCGGACGCGTCGCAATGAGGTCCGCGTAGGCGGCATCGAGGCCAGCATCCGAGGGATCCAATCGAGCCTGGAGACACAGACCGTAGGCAGCGGTCACTCCGATCAGGGGCGCACCCCGAACCTGCATCTCCCGGATGGCTCTGGCCGCGTCGTCGACCGTTTTCAAGGCCACGGTGGTGAACTCGAAGGGAAGACGCGTCTGATCGATGACTTCCACAGTGAAGCCGTCGTCGGCTACACCAATCGTGCGGGTCTCCACGCCATGGACCTTCACCCTTCACTCCTGCGCAAGCGCCGCTCCTTCCACGAAAAACCGAAGAACCTTTGAGCGCGCGAGATCCGGAAGTTCAAGACCCCGAAAATTCGCACAAGCTGATGATCCGATAGCCCTCGTCCTCGAGCTTCGCGGACCCTCCGAGATCCGGCAGGTCGATGACAGCCGCACAGGCGATGACCCGTGCGTTCATTCGCTCGATCAGCCGGCAGGCGGCCTGCAAGGTCCCTCCCGTCGCGATCAGATCATCGATGACCAGAACATCATCGCCTTCATTCAGGGCGTCGGAATGGATCTCGAGTCGATCAGTGCCGTACTCCAATTCGTAATCCTCACCCAAGGTGGCTCCGGGCAACTTCCCCTTCTTCCGAATGGGGACAAATCCCGCACCCAACGCATGAGCTACGACCCCACCCAGAATGAAGCCACGTGCCTCGATACCTACGACCTTATGGGCCGTAATGCCTTTTAAAGCAGCCAGCAACTCCGCGACCGTCGCGCGAAACCCCTCTGGATCCTGAAGAAGTGTGGTGATGTCGCGAAACAGGATCCCGGCCTTGGGGTAATCGGGAATCGTCCGAATCAGGGACTGTAGCTGCACCTTCTCCTCCCCGTGGAGTGATTGGCAGGGTTGGCTTCCGAGAACATCATTGCCTACCGATGACGCGCCCTGCAACGGCGTCAAGCGTTCGGAGCAAGTCTTCGTCGCGTGCTTCGGGCGAAGTGATGAGGGCAGTATCCAAAGCTCGGTCGCACCCCTCAGGACAAGGCTCCGTCCGCATCTCGAAGCTTTCGGCAGCGGCGGCCACGAGCATCCTCGCCTTTTGTGTGTTGGCCGTCATCACCTCTACAATGTCGGCCACCTGAACGTGCCCGTGTTCCGGATGCCAGCAATCAAAGTCGGTCACCATCGAAACGCTGGCGTAACAGATTTCGGATTCGCGGGCGAGTTTGGCTTCGGGCATGTTGGTCATGCCGATCACATCACATCCCCAGGATCGGTAGAGCTGGGATTCGGCGAAGCTCGAAAACTGTGGCCCCTCCATTGCGAGATAGACCCCTCCCTGGCGATACGAGATCGAAAGTGCACTCGCGCTCTGGGCAAGCATTTTCCCCAGACGTCCACAGGTCGGCTTCGCCATCGACACGTGCGCTACACAGCCTCGCGTGAAGAACGTTTTTTCGCGCGCCACGGTCCGATCGACGAACTGATCCACCAGCACGAAGGTCCCGGGCGAAAGCTCCTCGCGCAGGGAGCCACAGGCCCCCAGAGAGATCAGGTCCGTGACTCCAATGCGCTTCATCGCATCGATGTTCGCCCGGTAATTGATCTCTCCCGGTGGAATTCGATGACCGCGTCCGTGACGAGGCAGGAAGGCCAGTCGCGTATCTCCCAAACAACCCAGAAGAAGCTCGTCGGATGGATCTCCGAAGGGAGACTCGACTCGCTCCCAGCGCTCGTCCTCGAGTCCCTGGATCTCGTAGATGCCACTGCCGCCGATGATACCGAGCACCGATTCGCGAGTTTCGTCCGGCATGTTCCCCTGGATCCCCCGCTTTAGCTATCCTGCGATCTCCCCGGTCCCGGGGAGACCCGATGCCCACTCACCAGAAATGGAATCGGCCCCAGCTGTCCAGACGCGAACTCGGGGCCGAGGGAGAGGACCGCGCCGCGGCCGATCTTGAGGCGCGAGGTTATCGCATCGTAGAGCGCAACGTCCGAGCGGGTGGTGTTGAAATCGACATCATCGCCCGCCGTGGGAGGACCCTCGCGTTCGTCGAGGTCAAGACGAGGAGATCGAGGCGCCAGGGCCCACCTGAGGCCGCCGTCCATGGCGCCAAGCAAGCACGGCTGATCCGGGGCGCAGCAGCCTGGCTGCGGGAACACGGCACCCGGGCAGCGCGAGTGCGATTCGATGTCGTGGCTTGCGAGTTGGACGAGGCAGGACGCTGGAGCCTGCGCCACCTCAAGGGCGCATTCGACGCAAGCACTCAATACGGGTACTGAGCCCGTGGAATGCCGAGCCTAGGAGCCGGACTTCTCCTCGGCTGCGTCCTCCGAGCCACCCTCGGGCTCGGCATCTGCGGACTCGGTCTCCTGTTCGTCGGACTCCTTGGACACTGCTTCTTCTGCCACGGCCTCGGTGGCCTTTTCGTCGGATTCGTCGGACGCCGACGCCTCTTCAACAGCGGCTTCGGCCGCAAGAGCGGCGGCATCCGCAGTTCCAACTTCGGCGCCCTCCTTCTCCTCCTCGGAGACCAGTCCCGAGAGATCACGCACCTTGGCGCGCAACCGCGCCTTCTTGCCCCTCAGACCCCGCAGATAGTAGAGGCGCGCCTGACGCACGTAACCCCTGCTCTTGATCTCGACCTTGACCACGGAGGGAGACTCGACCATGAAGATCCTCTCCACGCCCACGCCGTAGGAGATCTTGCGAACGGTGAAGGTTTCGGAGGACCCCCCACCACGGCGCCGAATGACCACGCCCTCGAAGACCTGGATCCGCTCCTTCTCACCTTCCCGAATCCTCACCGAGACTCGAACGGTGTCGCCTACACGAAAGGGCGGCAGGTCCCTGCGGCGACTGGCTTCATAAACCGCGTCCAGACTTCTCATGACTCAATCTCTCCCAGGAGGTCCGGGCGACGCTGCCGCGTGACCTCAATTGCTCGTTCCCTGCGCCAGCGCGCCACGGCTCCGTGGTCGCCTGAGCGCAGAACATCGGGAACCCGGAGCCCTCGGTATTCCACAGGACGGGTGTACTGGGGACCTTCGAGCAGGTGCTCTTGAAAGGACTCCACAACCACCGACTCGGGATTGCCGAGAACGCCCGGAACCAGACGTGCCATTCCCTCGATCAACAACATGGCGGGGATCTCCCCGCCCGACAAGACAAAATCTCCCATCGAGATCTCTTCATCGATGGCCAGGTCCACGACGCGCTGGTCCACCCCTTCGTATCGTCCACAGACGAGCACCACGTGCTCCCGAATCGCCAGCTCCTGCAGTTTGGCCTGATCGAGCCGACGCCCCTGGGGAGAAAGGAGCACCACCCAACCCGATCGCTCGCTGCCACGCGGACCCGCCACGGCTTCGATGGCGTCGACGAGGGGGCCGGGGCTCATCACCATGCCAGGCCCTCCCCCGAAGGGAGCCCCATCTACGGTCCCCCGCCGGTCATCGGCAAAGCCCCGCGGGTCATGGGTCGCGGTCTCCACGAGCCCCTCCCTCCGGGCGATTCCCACCATGGACTCGTCCAAAAAGGGCGTGAACAGCCCCGGAAAGATCGTGATGACGTCGATTTTCAGCAATCGAGCCGCTCTCCTGTAAATCGCCTGAACAAGGTATCGGGCCCGCCTATTCCTCGACCAACAGGCCTGGAATCGGATCGATGACGATCCGGCGGGACTCCACGTCCACTTCGACGAGAATCTCCTCTGCAGTGGGAATCAATTGCTGCCGGTCGTTCATGTCGCTCACCATCAAGATGTCCGCCGCTCCGGTCGACCAGATGTCCCGCACCACCCCGATCAAATTTCCCCGCGTATCCTCGACCCGACAATCCATCAACTGGAAGCCGTAGTACTCATCGGGCTGTGTCGGTCTCAACTGGGAGGCGTCGAGCCAGACCGAGCAACCGTTCAATTCCTGTGCCGCGTCGCGATCGCCGACTCCGCGAAGATTCACACGGATCTCGTCGTCTCGGCGCCCTCGTGTCGTTCCTTCGACCTCATGCTCCAAAACCTCCGCCCCGTCTTTGGCCCGTGACAGGTACAAGCGGGACATGGACACGAGGTCCAGCAAGTCGCCATACAGCCGGACTCGGAACTCGCCGCGCAGTCCCACCGCGCCCGCAACATGTCCCGCGAGCACGAGCCCAGCCGACTCGTCAATCGACGATCTCGAGCCTACAGTTCGCTCCATCACGAGAAGCCCCGAGCACGGCGCGCATCGCCTTCGCCACGCGCCCTTGGCGACCGATTACTCGGCCGCGGTCATCCGCTGCGGTCTCGACTTCGAGGAGTCTGCCGTCGTCGACCTCGTGGACCGACACTGCGTCCGCATCCGATACGATCGACTTCACGATGAACTCGATCAATTCCGCCGGCTTTGCGCCTGCCATCTCAGCCCTCCGCCGGAACGGGTTGATTTCTCCGAGCCCGTCGCAGCAGCGACCGGACGGCGGGCGACAATTGCGCCCCCTGCTGAACCCACGCGTCGATCCGATCCGCCTTGACCTGGATGACTTCGGCGTCGGGCTTAGGGTCGTAGGTTCCGAGGAATTCGAGCGCACGGCCATTCGTCTGGCGGCGCTCGTCGATCGCGACGATACGATAGAAGGGGCGCTTCTTTGCACCCTTACGCGCCAGGCGAATCTTCACCATGAAGCTCTGGACCTCCGCATGAGCCGTTTTGCGGGCAAACCCCTCACTCCGAGGAGAACGGCGATGGGGTAACCCGCTGAAAATGAGGGGGAAATCTAATGGAGGCGAGCCCTCAAAGCAACCGCGCTCATCCACCCAGTCGCTCTCGCTCCTTCACCTCGGAACAATCTGGACAGGCGTACTTCGCCACATGGCGCGCGTGGAGTCGGTCGTAGCCCTCGTCGAGAGCGATGCGACGCACGTGGGCCACTTCTGCCCCACAGAAATCGCAGCTCATGGAAGAGGCCTGCGAATCGCTCTCACCGGCCGCTCCCGGCCCCTTTCCGGCTCCGTCCAGATTCTGGCCCATGGAAGAATTCGCGTTCATAGACGGTAGTTTACCCCACTCTAAGCCATAAATCGGAGGGCGCATCGGAACCTAACTCCCGGCGCAACCCCGCCAGGATCTCCGGGCCACGCAGACGCAGTTGTTGGCACCAGGGGCTCGAATCCACCGTGGCCTCCAGAACGTCGCCCCGGAGACGGCTGGGACGACAGTGGCTGGCAATCTCGGCGCCGACCGCTGCCTCCCAACATCTCTCGATCCGGACAATGCGAGCCACTCCGTCGAGACCCAGATCTCCCAATACCCGAGGAACCAGCTCGCCCACGGTCCGGGGGCGGCGCTTCCGCACCGCAGTCCGCATCTGCCTGGGTCGTCGTTTCAATGAGAACCTCGGCTACTCGAAGGATCGAAACACCAATCCCGTAGGGAGCTTGGGGAAAAAGAATGTCGATTTCTGAGGAAGCACCTCGCCTGCACCGGTGACGTGGAAGACATCATCGGGCGACAAAGGATTGAGATACAGGGCCACCGTCCCGAGACCCGCACGCAGATCCGCAGCCGTACGCTGCGCAGATTTCGGATACGCGATTGCGCCGTCCTGGACGGCCTCCTCGCTCAATCCAAAGACCCCCTCGATGACTTCCCGATGGATGACCCGAACCGAGAGTTCATCGGAATCCGAGGCCTTGCGCGAGAACACGCGCAAGGTGCCCGAGGCATCGTCAGCAGCGAATGAGGGGCGGTCGGCCAATGGGCTGAGATACTGATCGAGCAGTTCGGGAATGGCCGCCTCCGATGGAATCTGCACAGTCTGCTGAGTCCAGTCCCCCAAGGCTTCACTCCAGGCCTTTGCCGCCGGAGCGGGGCACTCGCGCACGAGGCGGTGAATGGGAAGAAGTAGGCTCCCGGGCGCATAGGCGTTGGCCAGATAGACGAGCATCCACTCGTGACCCGCGTCGGGTGCGGCACCCTCGGCGTGCTGCTCGCGCCGGTATTCCAGAGCAGTCTCATAACGGTGGTGACCATCCGCGATCACCACCGGTCGTTCGGCCATGAACTGCTGGATGGCTTCCATCTGGTCCGGTGCATCGATACGAGCCAACTCGTGGGTGATCCCCGTTTCATCGAGTGCGCTCGCCAAAGGGGTTTGGCGCAGGGCCTGCTGAATTCCACCTGCGAGCACATCGTCCCGATCTTCAAACAACATGAAAACGCTGGAGAGATTCGCCCGGGCTGCCCGCAGTACCTTGAGTCGATCCGCCTTGGGCCCGGCCAACGTTCGCTCGTGCGGTCGAACCACCCGGCGGTCGTAGTCTTCGAGTTGGATCAAGCCAAAGAAACCCTCGCGACTCTCGCGCTCGCCATTGGGAGCTGTGAAGGACTGTCGCAGTGCGTAAAACGCTGGCTCTGGATCGCGAAACAAAACGCCACTCTCCGACCACGCATCCAAGGTACGGCGAATATCGGAGTAACTCGTCGTGGCCTCGTCTTCGACTTTTCTCGTCAATTCGAGACGGATCGAGTTATGTGGATCCCGATCATAGAAGGCAATTCGCTCATCGGCGGCGATCACATCGTAGGGCGGCACGATGACGCGAGAGAGATCGACCTTCGTGGGGTCGTATCGGAGGGCCTGGAAGGGTCTCAGCTTTGCCATCGACTTCGCGTTTCCTCGATCACGGGTAACAACTCCTCGGGACCGATCGCTCCCCAGCGCAGGATGTGGGGCTCCTCGCCCGTCAAATCGATCACCGTGCTCGGCTCGTCGCCTCCGGATTCCGCACCTTCGACCTCGAGCAACTTGGGCCCACCCTCGTCCCCTGAACACAAAATCGACGCCTCAGACCGTGTTCTAGCAGGTGGGTCTCCGGTTCGGTTCAGACTGGTCGCCGTGACAGGCCCCGATCCTTCGGACCACAGCCTTCTCGCCCAAGCCGATGTCAATGGATGGGAGGAACATCGCACCCCAACCGCACCATCTTCGCGGGCGATCCCCTGTGGATAGTCGGTGCTACAAGGCAGCACGAGCGTCAACGGCCCGGGCCAAAACCGTTTGGCGAGTGCCTGAGCACAACCGACGGCTCCGAATCCCAAGGTGGAGAGCGCATCGGCGTGGTGGACAAGGATCGAAATCGGTTGATCCTCGCCACGCCCCTTCCAGGCACGCAGCGCCTCGAGCGCGTCGGGGTTGTTCGCATCCACGGCGAGCCCCCAAACTGTCTCGGTGGGGTAGGCGATGAGTCCTCCGGCGCAAATGCTCCGGGTGGCTTCTCCCAGGGGGTCTGCGATCACGACGTCGACACGCGTGCCGCGATGTCTCTACGCACATGCGCGTTCTGGAAACTGACCCGGTCCACCCCCAGATAGGCGCGAGCGCGGGCATCCTCGATGGTGGGTGCACGGGCTGTGATTCCCAACACGCGGCCCCCGGCGGTCACAAAGCCACTCTCCTCCCGTCGACTTCCTGCGTGAAAAACCACCAGGTCCTGGGAACCAGGCAAATTTCCTGTGACGTCGAGCCCTTCAATCGCAAAACCCTTTTCGAACGCCCTGGGATAACCACCGGATGCCAATACGACACAGACAGCGGCCCCATTGCACCCCATAGACAGGGAACCTTCGAGTTTTTGGTGTGCGGCACCGATGAGGAGCGGAACGAGATCTCCATCGAGCGCCAACATCAGAGGCTGCGTCTCTGGATCCCCGAATCGCACGTTGAACTCGATGACTCTGGGCGTACCTGCGGGATCGATCATCAAACCGACATAGAGCACCCCCGAATAGGCATGCCCCTCCTGGGCCATTCCCCGCACCACAGGATGCACGATCTCTTCGAGGATCCGCTTCTCGACGGCAGGGGTCACCACAGGCGCGGGGCAATAGGCGCCCATTCCGCCCGTGTTCTCCCCCCGATCATCGTCGTCGACCCGCTTGAAGTCCTGAGCCGCCGACAAGGTCGCAACCTGCGTTCCGTCGGTGATTGCGTAGTAGCTGGCCTCCTCCCCCACCAGGCAATCTTCGATGACGACCTGTGCACCGGCCTCACCGAAGCGCAGATCCTCCATGATCTCCTTCAAGGCCTCCTCAGCTTCTGCCGGTCCCGAGCAAACGAACACCCCCTTGCCCGCAGCCAGCCCATCGGCCTTGACCACACAAGGTCCTCCGCGGCCGTGCACATACGCGAGTGCAGTCGAAAGGTCTTCAAAAACCTCGAAGTCGGCCGTGGGAATGGCGTGCCGCGCCATGAAGCGTTTCGCCCAGACTTTGCTCGACTCCAATCGAGATGCGAGTGCCGAGGGTCCGAACACCGCCACACCGCGCTCTCGCAATCGGTCCGCAAGCCCGGCCGCGAGGGGCGCTTCGGGACCGACCACTACGAGATCTA
>JAKVBI010000015.1 GCA_022447545.1 Myxococcota bacterium | reverse complement strand
CTTTGGGCCAGCGCCGTCGGTTTCCATCGCCCTCTCGCCCGCGTAACGAGTCCTCGTTGCTGGAGGGTTCGACAGGCTCTTCCGACTTCGAGATCGCTCAGCTTCGAACGGCGTCCCAAATCGTACTTGCTGAGACCGTGGGGATTCGAGAGGAGCGCCTCCAGAACCGCGTTCGCCTTCACATCGATTTCATCCACATCACTCATCGTCCCGGGCATAGATCTGATCGAAGCCTCCGACCCATGGCTAGCCGTTGAGTGGCGACTCTCGGGGGTCGAACTCAAGTGAGTGCAGAAACATCGTGCCGCCAACGTGCGAATTACGGCTAGTTTCAAGAATCGCTATTCGAACGCGACACAGCCTACTCCAATTTGAGTGGGCGGATAGGAATTTCAAAGGGCCATTCTAAACACTTGGCCACGCTGACGTTGCCGTCACGGCCCGCCACTATGCGCGGTGGGCTGGGGGCGACAGCTACCGGCGTCCTCTCGAACTGAAGGATGGAGAGGTGCCGGCCGATTTCCTCGCGCGACTCGTCCCCGAGTCCCCACAATCTACCCACAGTAGAGTGGCTCCATCTCTGGAGCGATCCACCGGACCCGTTCAAATTCAATGAGTTGAATGGCACGCCGGGAGGGATTCGAACCCCCGACCCTCAGGTTCGAAGCCTGATGCTCTATCCAGCTGAGCTACCGGCGCGCATCGGGTCCAGTTCTCCGGCCCTTGCAGGCGCATTGGAGGCTGGGACACCGCCGTGGCCTCGGCCACGGCGAACCCGGGTCAGGGGTTGGATACCCGACCGGGTGCCTCGCCGCCAGCGCTTGGTGGAAACCCCTTCCCGACAGTGGGAATCCACCAACGACGGGTTGGGCTGGGGTAGCCTGGGTCCATGTGTGATTCCGTGGTGGCCGTGGGCGACGAGACCCTGGATGGCGTCACGTTGTTCGGAAAGAACAGCGATCGCGTCGCCGGCGAGCCCCAGCCCCTGCTGCAGTTCTCCGAGGCGGCCCATCCTCCTGGGGCCTCGGTTGCCTGCACCCATATCGAGATTCCCCAGGTGGCGGAGACCTACCGGGTTCTGGGGCACTCGCCCTGGTGGGTGTGGGGTTTCGAGCAGGGTGTCAACGAATTCGCGGTGGCTATCGGCAACCACTCGGTCTTCTCCCGTGAACCTCTGGAAGACGAGCCTGGCCTGATCGGCATGGACCTCGTGCGCCTCGGACTGGAACGCAGTCGCGACGCACGTGAAGCCGTGGAGGTGATCGCCGAGTTGATCGAGCGCTACGGGCAGGGAGGGGCTGCGCTGGGACCCGACGGAGCGGGCTATCACAACAGTTTTCTCATCGCGGACCCGATGGAGGCCTGGCGGCTCGAGACCTCGAATCGTCACTGGGTGGCACGTCGCACGCGATTGTGTGGCATGTCGAACCACTACGAACTGGGCGACGATTGGGAGATCGCTTCCCGCGAGACCGAGCGTTTCGCACGGGGCCAGAACTGGTGGCCGGAAGAGGCGCGGATCGATTTCTCGGCCGCCTATCGGAACCATGCGGTGCCCAAGCAACTGTCGTCGGGCCGCGTACGTCGCAGTCTCGAGTTGTTGGAGAAGGGTAGGGGCAGCCATGCCGTCGGCAGTTTCCTGGCGCTGCTGCGAGACCACGAGGGAAGTGTGGAGGGTCCGCCACCCGAGGGCGTGACCCCGGACGACGAGCGCTTCTTCACTCTGTGTGCTCATAGCGACCCGGTTTTTTCCACCACTGCGAGCCTGGTTGCGCCGCTGCCTGGAGATCGCGTGGTGCCGTGGCCCGTGTGGGTTTGCTTCGGTTCCCCGTGTACTGGGGTCTACCTTCCCGTGTATTTGGAGGGTGTGATTCCAGCCGAACTTGCGCGGGCCGGTGAGTCACCCGAGGCGGACTCGTTGTGGTGGGGGGCCCGGCGCTTGCAGGATCGAATCGCAGCGGATGCCGTGGGTTTCACGCCCAGGGTGCAGCGCGCCTGGTCGGAATTCAGTACCGAACTCGAACGGGACCGAGTCGCCGTGGAGGTCGACGCCCGGCGCTTGGCTCTCGAGGATCGGTGCGACGAGGCGGGCCGGGTCCTGAGTCGCTTCATGGAGCACTGGGCTGTGCGAGCTTTAAAAAGGATGGAAGACCTGGTTCAAGAGTTGGCCTGACGGCGCCTCTCAGGCCGAGCTGGCTTCGCGTTCTTCGAGCTGCACCGGGACACGACGCGCCCTCGGCAGGTATTCGTCGCGCAACTCCCAGGGGATCCCCAAGGCGGCCAGCAGTTTGCGCTTGGTTTCCTGGCGGCACGGCCGGCCCATTTCGACCGCGTGAACTGTTCGCGCAGAGATCCCGGCCCGTTGGGCCAGCTGGTTCTGCGTCCATCCCTGTGTCTGGCGCGCCACTCGAATGCGGCTCATCTGATGCGACTCCGCGCCCCGCCCCTGGCAAACATTCTAGCGCCCGGTCTGGATCCGAACAGCGCGGGTCTGATTCCGCCCAGCGGTGCTCGAATTTTGAGGCGGATCGGAAACCTAATTTTTTCAGGTACTTGGGCCAGGTCCGAGTCGTGTTTGGGCCCCTCACCACGAGCAAGCGTTCGGTGGAAGTGCGGAGGGGTCCCCTTGGGAGGGTGTCAGAGCGGTTCGATCCTCAGCAGGGCCCGGCCCGCCTGGTCCTGGTCTTGAGAGCGCGCGAGCGCACCTCCCATCAACTCCAAACACGGCCCCCTGGGCCCGATGCAAATGCCGCCGGACCTGTGGGCCGGGAAAAGTCCCGAGGTCTACACCGAAAAGAGGGCGATCTCGGGGAAGGGCCGGCGGAGGGGCCGACGAGTTGCCTGACGGAATTGTCGAGCGGTGTGGCTAAGAACTCGAATTCGTGGGATTTCTGGGGTGGGCGAGGGGATTTGAACCCCCGACTTCCAGAACCACAATCTGGCGCTCTAACCAACTGAGCTACGCCCACCGCGAAGTCGCGCAAGCTATCCGGGTCCGCAGGCAGTGTCAACGCATCCCAGGCGTTCGCGGGGCCTGCGGTGCCGCGCTTGGGTATCGGGGCTAGTGTCCCCGATTCCAGTGGCCCCGGTAGCTCAGTTGGATAGAGCAGCTGCCTTCTAAGCAGCGGGTCGGGGGTTCGATTCCTCCCCGGGGCGCCACGACTTTTCACCTGGATTCCAGGCTCTAGAAAGCATCGGCGGGAGGAACCGTGCGCAAACGGGATCGAATTCGTGTCGTGCTCCTGGCCGGGTTGATGCTCGGGGCGAGCGCTTGCGTGACCGTCGATTTGTTGGGGGGGCGTCCCAAGCCCCTCAAAGAAACGGTGATCTTTGGCGAAGCAGGGCCGAAGATTCTTCTCATCGATATCTCGGGAGTGATCGATGAACGCTCTAGCACCCCGAGCTTGTTTTCCGCACCCAAGGAAAACCGAATTGCACGCCTGCGCGAGGAACTGCGCCGCGCGGCTGACGACGACGAGGTGCGTGCGCTGCTCTTGCGGATCAACAGCCCGGGGGGCACTGCTACCGCGAGTGACCTGATCTACCACGAAATCGAGCGCTTCAAGAGCAAACATGACATCCCCGTGATCGCTCAGCTGATGGGCACTGCGACCTCCGGTGGGTATTACGTGGCGGTGGCGGCCGATGAGATCCACGCCCAACCCACCACCATCACCGGCTCGATCGGCGTCATTTTCGTGAGCATCAATCTGGCGGGCTTGATGGAGAAGATTGGCATCCAGAACCAGACGCTCACCAGCGGTCGCTTCAAGGATGCGGGCTCGTGGCTGCGACGCATGCGGCCCGAGGAACGCCAGCAACTGCAATCGGTGCTGGAGGCCGCTTTCGAACGCTTCAAGCAGGTGGTTGCCGCGGGGCGTGAGAACCTTTCGGCTGCTCAGGTGGACGAACTGGCCGATGGCCGGATCTACAGTGCCCCGCAGGCTCTCGCGAACGGGTTGATCGATGGCATCGGTTACCTTGAAGAGGCCGTCGAGCGTGCCGAGAAGCGGGCCCATCTCACCGAGTCTCGCGTGGTCACCTACCACCGGCCTCGGGAGTATCGCGACAACCTCTACACGCACTCGGGAATCCCCACCACCATCGAACTGGATTGGCTGCCCGACGGGTTGCCCACGGAGGGGCCGTCTCTGCTCTATCTCTGGGCGCCTGGCTGGGACTGACCGGCTGACGGGGAGGGGGCTCGTTGCCTACCCTGGCCATGCGCCCATGGCGCAATCACTGATGACGGAGATTCACATGCTCGACCTGACGCCCGATGACCTGCTCACCACGACACGCTCGGTGCGCAAACGCCTGGACTTCGACCGCCCCGTCTCGCGTGAATTGATTTCAGAGTGCCTCGAAGTGGCCTTTCAGGCCCCCAATGGTTCGAACATGAACAGCTGGCGCTGGGTGGTGGTCGACGATCCCGAACGGGTGGCTGCGGCAGCCGGGATCTACAACGCGGGCCTCGATGACTACATCGCAAGCCTGGGAGATGCGGTGGGCGAGAGCTACATGGGCGCCCAGGTGCCGCGCTACGAAATGATAGGCGAGTCCGTCGCGCATCTGCGCGAGAACATGCACCGCAGTCCAGCGCTATTGATTCCGCTGTTCGCCGGCCGCACCGAGGAGGCGTCGGTGTTTTTTCAGGCGAGCCTCTGGGGCTCAGTCATCCAGGCCACCTGGAGCTTCTTTCTGGCCCTTCGTGCGCGTGGGCTCGGAAGCGCCTGGACCACCGGGCATTTGTTTCGCGAGAAGGAGATGGCGGAATTGCTCGGCATCCCCCTCGATCTCTACACCCAGGTGGGTCTGTTTCCGATCGCGTACACGATTGGAACCGATTTCCGAGCCGCCTACCGCAAGCCCGTCTCCGAAGTCGTAGGTTGGAATCAGTTCGAAGTCTGAGGAGTTGAACATGCCCCAATACACCCCTGAAGAACAGCGCAACATCGACGCCGCCAACTCACTTTTCGAAGCCGAGCCCGAGGACAAGTCCAGCTTGTTCGCCGAGGACGCCGTCTGGTGGAACGGGTTGCCCTTTGTGCGGGGTCCCGGGGTGACCGAGCACAAGGGCATCGACGCTATTCGAGACATTTTGACTGGAGCCGGGACACCGCGTTCGAGCAACAGTGGCGTCGATTCCTACGATCTCACGACTTCGACTCACGAGGACGTGGTGGTGCTCGCCGATGGCGACTACGTGGTGAGGCAACACACCTTTCGCGCGAAAACCCACGGTGGCCAGGACTACGCGAATGTCTACTGCTTCGTATTCCGCTTCAATCCGGGGGGAAAGATCCAGTACCTCACCGAGCACTGGAATACCTGGCATGCCAACAACGTGCTGTTGAACAACTTTACTATCGAGCCGGCTCATCCCGAAGGGTAGGCGCAGCGGAGGATCAGGAATCTCGCCCCGCGCTCGCCAATGCGCCCTGATCGTACTGTTGTTGTGCGTCGCCACGGTTGCGGTCTTCGGACAGATCCGTGGCCACGAGTTCATCGACTACGACGACAACCTCTACATCACCGGGAACCCCCACCTGTCCAAGGGGCTCAGCGCTGAAGGCCTGCGCTGGGCATTCACCGAGCCATTCGGCGAGTACTGGATCCCACTCACCTATGTGTCGTGGCTCGCCGAGTACGAGTTCTCGGGCATCGATCCGTCGGTGCACCATGTCGACAATTTGCTGCTTCACCTCGTTTCCACGCTGTTGCTGTTCGGCTTTCTGGTTCGTACCACTGGGGCGCTCTGGTGCAGCGGGTTCGTGGCGTTGGTCTTTGCCATCCACCCCTTGCACGTGGAGAGCGTCGCCTGGGCGACCGAGCGCCGCGACACCCTGGCCGGCCTGTTTTGGATGCTTGGGTTGGTTGCCTACGCGTTTTATACGGAACGCCCAACAGCCGCTCGCTTTGCCTGGGTGGCCCTGTGTCTGGTGTTGGGGCTGCTTTCGAAACCCCTACTCGTGACCTTTCCCTTCGTGTTGTTGCTACTCGATTTCTGGCCCCTGGGGCGTTTGTCCGGGGATTCTGGGCATGCATTGGATTCCACCAGGCTGCGCCGTGCGGTGCTCGAGAAGCTGATTTTGCTGCCCTTCGTTCTGGTCACCAGTGCGGTGGCATTCGAGGTCCAGCGCACGGCCGGCGCCATGACCGACGTGCAGGGCCTTTCCCTGGGGCTGCGCGTGGGCAATGCCCTGGTCTCCTACGCGACCTACCTGGTCGATGCCTTCTGGCCCGTGGGTCTCGCGGTCTTCTATCCGCACCCCGCGGAATCGGTAGGCATCGCGTTGCCCGCTGCCATTGGGATGGGCCTGTTGCTGATCACCGTCATTGCGGTGCGCCAGGCGAGGCGGCGTCCCTATCTTTTGGTGGGCTGGCTCTGGTATCTGGGGACCCTGGTGCCCATGCTCGGTCTCGTCCAGGTGGGCATCCAGGCCCGCGCCGATCGCTACACCTACATACCCCTGATCGGCATCGCCCTTGCCGTGGCCTGGACCAGCGTGGATCTGTTGGGCGCCACCCGCCGCGGGCGCCGTGCTCTGGCCGCGGTTGCCGGGTTGGCTGGATTGGCGTTGTGTGTGGTGGCGTGGAGGCAAACGACACTATGGCGCGACACGATCACCTTGTTTCGCCACACCGTCGCTGTCACCGAGCGAAACCCCATTGCCCATCGAACGCTCGGCTTTGCGCTTACCCAGGCAGGTCAGATCGACGAGGCCGTCGACCACCTGCGCATGGCGGTTCGCATCGAGCCCGGCTGGGGCGAAGCGGCGAGACTGTATGCGGTTGCCTTGAATCAAGCGGAACGCACCGAAGAAGCCATCCTCTATTATCGAAAGGCCATCCGGCTCGACCCCGGTGATTCGCGTTCAAGGGCGGAGTTGGCCCGCTTACTCGCCCAGCGGGGCCAACGGCTCGAGGCCATCGACCTCTACCGGGCCGCTCTACGCATGGGCGCCGGTCGAGATGAAGCAGCCTTCCATGCACAGCTGGGCGAACTCCTGGATCGAGGTGGCGATACGGCAGCTGCCGTGCGTCACTACCGCGAAGCCCTGCGCGTGGACCCCGGGTTTCAAGGAGTGCATGAACGCCTGACCCGTGCCCAGGCGCGTCTCGCACGCGAAGGGGGCGGGTAGACGCCTTGGCCTTCAGCGGGAGTTTTGGAGCTGCGCCCGCAATGCGTCGATGCGCGCGGCGTTGGCGCCGAGATCGCCACCTCCGACCCGCGAATTGGAGCGAGCGTCCACGCGGGAGCCGGCTTCCGCCGGGCGCACACGGATGGCGACGTCATCGACGAACTGGAAGACGGGTGTCACGTCGTAGGCCTCCATGCGGCCCTGTTCGATATCAACCCAGGTCACTGTCCAGCCCAGGCGTTTCGCGGCATCCCGGGCGCGTTCCAGCGCCTGGCTGGGGGGGGCATCGACCGAGATCGGGCCGAAGCCGGGGTAGCCCGCTCGTTGCTGATCGGGAACGTTGCTGCCTCCGTCGGGGTAGTCGACGCCGTTTTGTCGGTCGGTCGCGTTGCGCACGGCATCCGAGAAAACCGGAGGGTCGTCGAGGTCCGTGGTGATGTCGTGAATGGGGGGTGCGGCTCCTCCGTCCGCCATCCCTCGGCCGAGAACCAGCAGCAGGACGACTCCCGCCCCCACTCCCAGCAGGGCTTGACCTCGCCCTTCGCGTCCCGAAGTGGCCCTCGTGCGAATCAGGCCGATCATTCCGAGCACCAGGGCCAGTAGACCGCCTAATCCAGCGCCTGCCGAGAAGAGCATGAAACCCTGAAGCGGCGCCAGTAATCCCAGGTGAATCATCACCGGGCCGAGCACGGCCGCTAGCACCGAGAATCCGCCGACGCCTGCCGACGCCACGGCGACGGTCGAACGAGTTGCCATAGTGGACCTCCCGAAGCGAGCCTAACACGCATCTCCTGGGCGCGTTGGGGTCGAGGACGACGAGGGCGAGGACAATGGGGCCCCGGATCAGGCCTGCTGATGGGGCAGGGCGGCGCGCCAGCCGGCTCTCAACAGTCGTGCGTGCTCGATGGCTACGTCCCGATGGCGCGGATCGAGGGCGAGGTTGCGCTGTTCCCAGGGGTCGTGTTCGAGATCGTAGAGCTCCACACCGGTGCCGGCGTCCCACTCGGCATAGCGATACCGCGGCGTGTGGACCGACCGCCCCAGCAATTGCGGCTTCATCTTGCACATCGAATACGCGGCCTGCTTCCAGGGGCGAGCGGGGTCTTCGAGAAGGGGGGCGAGGCTCGTTCCCTCGAATGGCACGCCGGATTGCTGCCCCCACCAGTTTGCCAGGGTGGGCAGTACGTCCACGAGTTCCACCAGGCGCGGGCTGCGGCTTCCGTTGCCCGAGGCGCCGGGGAGGCGCACGATCAGCGGAACCCGGATCGACTGGTCGAACAGGGTCACCTTGCTCCACAAACCATGCTCACCCAGGTGGAAGCCGTGGTCGGCAAAGAAGATCACGATGGTGTCGTCGGCCAGCCCTTCTCGGTCGAGTGCGTCGAGTACCAGGCCCACCTGGGCGTCTACGAAGCTCACGCAGCCGTAGTAGGCGGCGATGGCTGCCCGAATGCGTTGGGGGGTCGGTTCCACGCGATGAAACAAATCGAAGTTCCGCCCAAAGCGCAGGGCGACCGGTGGAATGCCCTGGTCGTTCTCGGGCCGAGCTTCGGGAAGGGGAATCTCGTTGGGGTCGTAGAGGTCGATGTACTCGCGGGGCGCCACCAGGGGGACATGTGGTGTGGTGAAGCCCACGGCCATGCAGAACTGCTGGCCGCTCTGCGCGAATTCTCCGAGCATGCGCGCCGCCATCCGTGCGCGCTGGCCGTCGATCTCAGCTTCATCGGCCTTCCCCGAGTCTCCCACGAGTTCTGATTGCAGACTGCGAAACGGGATGGAAGCAGCCATCCACTCGCGACTGCCTGGTGGGAACTTCTCGCGCACACGCTGCCGTTCTTCCATCAGGGCCGACAGTTCCCGCTCGAGGTCGGGGTCGGCCGAGTAGCGGAAGCGCGGTGCGGGAATTGGTGGTGCGTCGGGGTCGCGTTGGTAACCGGTGGAGACCCCCGGGTACTCGTCGGGGAGTTCTCCGAGTTCGAGGCGGTCGAAGGCGCGCAGGGGCCTTTCGGCCATGAAGGCGTGGTGGAAGATCTTGCCCAGGCCCGCCCCGAAGTTTCCACTGGCCGCCACCAGTTCAGGGAGAGTGCGAGCCCCCGGAGGCAAGAGCTCATCCATTGGGTCGCGGTTGCCATAGACGCCGGTGGTGTCGGGCCGCAGCCCGGTGAGTAGGGAGGTGCGGGACGCATTGCAGCCCGAGGCCTGGCAATAGGCGCGGTCGAATTGCACTCCCGAAGCAGCGAGTCTGTCGAGGGCTGGTGTGAGTGCGATGGGGTTGCCGTAGCAGCCCAGAGCGCCCGCCGTGGTGTCCTCCACGATCATCATCAGGATGTTCATGTCCGAGGGGTTGCGGGGAGTCCGGCAACCCGAGGGCAGTCCGAGTGTCAGGGCACTGCCTGCCAGCCCTGCGGAAACCTTCAAGAACTCGCGTCGATTCATGTGCACCGCCCGCTATCAGGATACCCCCCTCTCTGGGGGAATCAGGGCTTCGAGCGCTCTCGGGGGGCTGCTTGGGTCGCACGGCGCCGCTGCTTGCGTCGAGAAACCGTTTCCTGGAGCGCGTCGAGTTCACGACGCGCGGTGGCCGTGAGGCGTTCGTTCAGGGCGATCACCTCCTGGTAGGCGCGACGGGCTTTGCGGCCTCTCCCCAGACTTGCCCAGGCTCGGGCCTTGGTCAGGAGGATCTCCGGCATTTGCACGCCGCGTGCGTCGGCTTCGGCGAGCCACTTCAAGGTTTGTTGCTCGATGAACGCCTGGAACGAGGGCGCGTCGCGGATGCTGGAAAAGCATGCGAGGTGGGGCAGATCGTTGAAGCGGTTGACCCCTCGATCGGCGGCTGCCTGGAGAAGCGACACGGCCTCATCGACGTCACTCTCCCGCCCTGCCTCGCAGGCGCGTTTGAATAGTGCAGCTTCACCCTTGGGATAGTTGCGGATTCCCTCCTCGACGAGCAGCTGTTCGTTGGTCCAAAGCGCTGCGCGTTCGGCGCTACGCAGCGCAAAGATCGCCAACACTCCGCACGTTGCGAACACGAGCGCACGCGTCAGTGCGTGGAGGAGCTGGCGCCGGCGATCTGAGCTCGCCAGAGAGAATCGCTGCCGAATGTCGCGGCCCCATAGCAGGGTACCGCCGATGAGGCCCGGCAGGATGAAGTAGAGGTAGCGATCGCCCATGGGGTAGAGGAAGGGAAACAGCTGGGAGATCGGTCCGAAGCCCGCGGCGGCGAAGATCCACCAGGCGGCTTCCTCGCGGCGCGTGCTCAGGCACACCAGGGTTCGCGTTGCCAGCACGAGAGTGATCGCCAACCCCCCCAGCCACCAGGGGTCGAGCCAGGACATGGCGGGGCCGGGCTCTTGGAATGCCGAAATTCCTACGGCCGCGCCGGCCATGGCGATGTAACGCATCCAAAATGCCAGTATGGAGCGCATGTGGACCCAGGGGTCTTCGTAGGCCGTCACGGTGTAGGAGGCGACCGTGGCGTAGGTGTCCAGCTGCGTGATCGCATAGATTCCGAACGCCAGTGTCCATCCCAGGATCCAGCGGCCTTTGCGCCAATCCAAACCCCACGCGAAGGCAAAGGCCGCCGCCGCCGGGAGTGCCGCCACGGCACTGGTCTTACTCAATAGCCCGAGCGTGAAACACAGGAGAGCCAGGGTGTCCCGGCGACCCTGGAGCAGGAGCGCCCCGAGACAAAATGCCATGGCGCTATCGGTCTTGAGTTGGGAGACCCATGCGACGGCCTCCACACTGGCTGGGTGCACCAGCATGAACGCACCTCCCAACACCGCCGCCAGGGGGGGGATCGAGGATCGTCGTAGCAGAGCGACCAGAAGGGTGGCATTCAGCGCATGGACCAGGTTGTTGACGACGTGATACCCGAGCATCTCATTGCCGAACAGGAGTCGCTCGAGCATGTGGGCCAACTGGTGGACGGGGGCGTAATTTCCCGTAAACGAATGTGCGTCACTCCACGGGTTCAGCAGGGCTGCGATGTTGCGAGTGCTGATCCCGCCCATGAATGGGTGGTTGACGATGTCCTTGAAATCATCGGAGATGAAAGGTCCCTGCAGGGAGGCGCGTTGGACCCATAGTGAAATCACCGAGAATCCCAGCCAGAGAAAAAACCACGTCGAGCGAGAGTGTGGCCAGAGCATGGGACGGTTCTTCGGCGCGAGCGACGGGTCGTGTTGCACACCCGATCGAGAACTCTCGTCGCGCGTCATCGTGGGCAAGTCTATCGCCCTTGTGTCGTAGATGCCTGGGAACTACCCTGAATCCTGCCCATCAGATTTAGAGGAAGCCCCCTTGGTCGACCGACGCGATGCGCTGGGAGACGAGCCCTACTTCGATCGCCCCAAGCAACGGGGCCAGCGAGGTTTCGACGAGACTCTGCTACGAGAGTCCGTGCAGTCGCTGCCCATTCGTGCACCCATCTGTTTCTCCGGTGAAGATCCCGTTTCCGATGCCATGCGGGCCATGCAGGATGAACACTGTGGCTGTGTGGTGATCACCCAAGACGGCACCCCGGAAAGCACGCTACTCGGGATCTTCACCGAGCGGGACGTTCTCCTGCGTATCGTGGGGCGAGGGAAGAACCCTGCGACACTGCCCCTGGCAGACATCATGACCCGCGATCCCGAGGCGCTCTCGTTGAAGTCGAGCATCGCACTGGCGCTGAACATGATGTCCGTCGGCGGGTTCAGGCATCTGCCCGTGGTGGATGAGTCACACCGCCCGTCCTTCGTCTTGTCCGTGCGCGATGTCGTCGAATTCCTGGTTGGGTATTTTCCGCGAGAGATCCTGAATCTCCCCATGAGTGGCGACAAATCCACGAAGGCGCGCGAGGGCGCCTGAGGCGGCCACAAGCCCCGGTCGGTCGTGACTGCGCGGCGCTTCCTGAGCCCCGCGGGCGATGGGTCGACGGGGTCAACCGTCGACGGGGGAAGGACGACGATGTGGCACGCATGCGCGTGAGTCATGTGACCCTCTGTGTTTCGAACTGGGAGCGGTCGTTGCGCTTCTATCACGACGTGCTGGGCTTTCACTTCGTGGCTGACCTCGAACTGCGGGGAGAGCACGTGGGCAGCCTGGCCCGTATACCCGGTGCTGAGGTTCAGGGGGCTGTGGTCGAACGCGATGGTCTGCGTCTCGAACTGAGGCAGTTCACGAAACCCGATTCCCGGGGTGCCGAATCTCCTGCACCTGCCAACCAGTTGGGCCTGTCCCATTTGTCCATGAGAGTGGACGATCTCACCTCGACCTTGGAATGGTTGGAAGAGGCTGGGGTGGACGTCCTCCACACTACGCGCGTCGAGGTTCCGCCGGGTGGGTTCGGAAAACGTCTGGCCGGGGGGCGCGCCATCTGTGTGGCCGACCCCGATGGCCTGGTCATCGAACTGGTGGAGACCCGTGGGGACTGAGTGGCCGCAAGGGCGGTTTCCCGGGGAAGGCGCAATCGCTGGGGCCGAGTCGGTGACCTACGAGCCGGCTCCTCCCCATCGGTTGCAGGATGCATCGGAGCTTCTCGCAGTGGAGCAGGTACTCGCCCGGGCGTTTTGCGACAACCCCCTCAATGTGGCCGTGATCTCTACTCAGAGTGCCGAGCGCCGTTTGCGGGCCAACCGTCACGCCCTCCGGGGGCCACTGCGGGCCGCCTCGGCTCAGGGTGGGGTTTGGGTGGCGAGGTCTGGCCCTCGGATCGTGGCCGGACTGATCACGACACCCCCAGGTCTCTATCCCTTGCCACAGCCTCCCCTCGTGTCGAAGTTGCTTGGAATCCTGGGGCAGGGTCTGCGAACGGCGAGCCGTTGGGGGGAGGTCCATGCCGCCCTGCAAGCCCTCCACCCGATTGAACCGCACTGGTATCTGAGTAGCCTGGGTGTCGACCCCGATGCGCAGGGAGCCGGGTTCGGCTCGGCGTTGCTCGGGGGCTGGCTCGAGAGGGTGGATCGAGAAGCAGCCCCTGCGTATCTGGAAACGGACCGGCAGGCCACTCTTCGGTTCTATTCGCGAGCCGGTTTCCAGATCAAGGACAGTGCGACGCTTCTCGGCGTGCCGATCTGGACGCTGTGGAGGCCACCCCGGGAGTGAACGAGTAGACTTCCAAGGACCGGTGATGGAGGTGAAAGCGCGACCCATGTTCGGGCGAAGAGCAGACGCGAGCCCCGCACAGGTGCCCTCACACCTGCGCCGCCTCATGCCCCACCTCTCGCCCCGCAGAAACGATTCGCTGGTGACCATGATGCAGGAGATTCGAGTCGACCCGGCTCTGGTGTATCTGGAGGAGAAGAACCGGTCGCGGCCAGAAGGTCGCCCCATGACGCTCTTTCACCTTTTTCTGCGCTCCCTGTCCGTCGGAATGGAACTGCGCCCGGGGGTCAATCGCTTCGTGAAGGGTCGCAGGTTGTGGCAGCGAGACGGGGTGTATCTGACCTTCAGCGCGAAGCGCGAACTGGTGGACGGATCTCCCCTCCTCACCGTTAAACGCCGCTTCTGCTCGGATGACGAGACGGTTTTCGACATGGTCGATGCGATTTACGACAAGCTCTTGGCCAGCCGTGCCGGCAAAGAAACTGCCAGCGACCGGGAGGTGAATCTGTTGTTGCGGCTGCCCGGGTTCCTGGTGCCCGTCGTCATGGGAGTGGCACGGATCGCCGATGAGTTGGGACTGTTGCCGCGAGCGATGATCGAGTCCGACCCGCTCTTCACGTCGGCCTTTTGTGCCAATCTCGGGTCCATCGAACTGCCCGCCGGATTCCATCACCTCTGGGAGTACGGAACTGCTTCGGTGTTCGCAGTCCTGGGACGGATCGAGACACGGCCCGACGGAAGCCGTGTCCTTCCTGTGGGCTGGACCTACGACGAACGCATCGAGGACGGTATGTATTGCTATTACACCCTCGAGGGCATTCGATCGCGTATTGAAGAGCCCGAGTTGCTTGAACGCAGCGCGTCGCAACTGGCGGAAGGGTCGTGAAGCCGTCATGAAGGATCCGTATGCCACTCTGGGGGTTGCACGGGGAGCCAGCGACGACGAGATCAGGAGCCGTTATCGCGAACTCGCACGGCGCTACCACCCCGATGTGAACCCCGACGATGCCAGCGCCGAGGAGCGCTTCAAGGCCGCCTCCCAGGCCTATGCGATTCTTTCGGATGCCGACAAGCGTGCCGCCTATGACGAGTTTGGAGAGGCTTCCCTGCAGGGCGGGTTCGATGCCGAGGCAGCTCGAAGAGCGAGCCGCGCTTTTGGTGGATCCGGAGGAGGCCACCCTTTTGGGGGCGGGGGTATGGGAGGCTTCGAAGACCTCCTGTCCGGTCTTTTTGGGAGGGGCGGGCCCCGCCCAGGGCGCGGGATGGGTCCACGGCCGGGCCCGGATCTAGAAGCCACCTTGGAACTCGATTTTCTCGAGGCCGCCCTCGGAGGCGAGCAACGGATTACCCTTGACCGTCCCACCGCTGAAGGGGGAATCCGTCACGAATCCGTGAATGTGAAGATCCCAGCAGGCGTGGCGGATGGAGGTCGGATCCGACTGCGTGGAAAAGGCGGTGTGGGAATCGCTGGAGGCCCTGCGGGCGACCTCTATGCACGCATCCGTACGCGTCCCCATCCCTACTTCCGTCGTGAGGACCGCGATGTGTCCGTTGACGTACCGATCTCCGTCCTCGAGGCGATGCGGGGTGCCAAGGTGGAGATCCCGACTTTGGATGGGCGCGTGACTCTGACAGTTCCGCCCGGAACACAGGGGGGAACCCGCCTGCGCCTTCGGGGCAAGGGAATTGCCCACACCCAGAGTGGCGGACGGGGGGACTTGTACGCCGTCGTCCAAATTCGGGTCCCCGAGCGCGTGAGCGAAGAGACGCTCGAGGCCCTCGAGCAACTCGACGAGTTGTCGATGCCGAACCTCCGGCGCGATCTGGACTGAAGTTTGGATTGCCGTTCAGTTGCGGGTTGGAATCGCCACCTGCACTCCCGAGTGGAAAACGAAGTCCGTCAGGGAATAAGTTTTCTCTCACAATGGAAGTGCCTTTCCGGTGCTAGATCGCCCCACCGTCTGATTCTTGAATGAAATTGATACGTTCGGCAGACGGCCCTTTGGGCACGCTTGTTGCTTAACCATTCCCCATACACTGCTGACCGTGGGAAATTCGTCTGGGGTAATTTCCTGCGGTCTTAGACGCGCGACCGGTCCCGGGAAGAACGGTTCGTGGCGTCCGGAGGCCCGGCCAATTGGTCGGGCCTCCGTCGTTGTGCAGATCGCTCGCAGGGCCCGTGTATGTAGAAAGCCCGAAGCGCGGCTCAAGCGCTGGAAATGTGGGCGTGCTTTGCGATGTTGTGCCGCTTGGGGGGCGATCGATGCAGGCAGGGAACGATTCGACCAGGCAGGAGACGGCCCCCACCCTTCGCGGGGCGGTTCGCCGTCGAGACGACGGCCGGCTCGAGCGCGGGCGCCGTACTCGTCAGCGTTTGCGCGACGCTGCGCGTGATTTGATTCTCGAGCGCGGATTCGACCAGGCCACCCTGCGCGATATTGCCCAGCGCGCGGGAATGGGGGCGAGTTCCATCTACCGCCATGTGGGTTCCAAAGAAGAACTCCTGATCTGGGAACTGGAGCGCCTGCAGTCTCGCGCCTGGACGGACTTTCGTCGCCATGACGATCGATCGTCCCCGACTCGCGAGCGCATTCAGCGTTTCTTCGACACTCAGCACGAGTTGCTTGCGAGCCAGCCCGACTACACTGTGATCGCCCTGCGCGCGACCACCTATCCACCGAAGCGCGCGGCTCGAGCGGCCCTCCAACTCAACGACCGCACCGTTGCGTTGATTCTGGAGATCCTGCAAAGCGGTCGCAAAAATGCGGACCTCGACCCGCAGATCGATCTGTTGTCCGCTGCCACGGTCCTCTGCCAGATGGCCGGAAGTGCTCGCATCGATTGGGCAAACGGTCGGCTGACCGAAGACGCCTGCCGCGCTGCAATCGATGGGTCCGTCGCTCTATTGTTCCGGGGGATCGAGAACCGCGAGTCTCCCCCTCGACCGAACAGGCCCTGACCCAAGACCGGCCCGATTCACCAGGACCTGCTTTATCTGGCATGGGTCAGAGGTCGTCGTCGGTCTCGATTTCGGCGGTTTTGGCCGCAAGCCACGCTTGATGCTCAGGCCCCGACCACACCCGGTGGTCGCCACGTCGGTAGGCCTCGGCGTTGCGATGGTAGACCCAGGCGTTCAGGCGGTTGGCGCGGGCACTGCTGCGATCGGCAATCTTTTTGGCGGGGACCCCTGCGATGACGGAGTTCGCGGGGAAGACCTTGCCCTCGGTCACCATGGCGCCGCCTGCGACGATGGAACCCGCGCCAATGACCGCGCCGTCCATGATCACGGTGTTGATGCCGATCAGACAATGGTCGCCAATCGTGCACCCGTGCACCGTGGCGTGGTGGGCGATCGAGCAGAAGTCTCCGATCTTCGTGGCGTGGTCGAAGCCGACGTGAACCATGACAAAGTCCTGGACGTTGGTCATTCGACCGATCTGGATGTGTTCGCATTCGGCTCGCAGAACTGCGTTGTGCCAGATCGAGGCTTCAGCCTCGATGTGTATCCTGCCGTAGAGTTGCGCGCTGGGGGCGACCCATGCGCTCGCATCGACGAACTGAATCTCGTCAGATTTCGGAGTTTTCGGGCTCACGCTCGAAGCCCGCGTTCGAACTGCTCGCGTGCGCTTACGCGAAGACTCTCGTTGGCTAGGTAGTCGATGACCGTCATCGCCAGGGCCTTGGCGCCATCGAGGGCTGCATTGTCCCCCATCTCCGAATTCGACCACTTCGTGAACTCGGGATTGTGGATGGTGCAATGGAGCGGAGCCGAAGCGATCATGGGGTGGATGGAGGGCATTCGGTAGCTGATGTTTCCCATGTCGGTGCTACCCGCGAGTTGGTTGGGGAGTTTGTCGAACGGAAAGAACTCTCTCCCGAGATGCTCCGCGTTGCGCTGGAATGCCATGGCGAGCGGCTCGTTGTAGTGGATGTCGCGGTAGTCGGCGTCTCCCCACGAGATGTGGACTTCAGCCCCTGTTGCGCGAGCACCCGCCTCGAAGCAGGCCTCCACGCGTTGTTTGAGTGGGGCGAGAGCGTCGAAGTTCGCGGCGCGCACGTAAAAACGACCCGCCGTATGGTCGGGCACGATGTTTGCGGCCTGGCCGCCTTTCAGGATGATCCCGTGGATGCGCTCGTCGCCGCGGATGTGTTGTCGCAGTGCGCCGATGGCCTGATAGGCGATGACCAGCGCGTCTAGGGCGTTGATTCCCCGTTCGGGCATTGCCGAGGCATGGGCTGCCTGGCCGCGGTACGTGACATCCACTTCGGACATGGCGATGCAGGGCATGGTGGCGAGGTTCACGCCGGATGGGTGAATCATCATGGAGGCTTCCACGTCGTCGAAGGCGCCTTGTCGTGCCATCAACTCCTTGCCACCGCCGCGCTCCTCGGCGGGCGTGCCCAGCAGGCGCACGCGGCCCGTCAGTTGGTCCGTTTGACGCGCGAGCGCGAGAGCGGCACCGAGGCTGGCCGTGGCGATGAGGTTATGGCCGCAGGCGTGACCGATTTCGGGCAGTGCATCGTATTCGGCAAGCAAAGCCACGCAGGGGCCCGTGTCTCCAATCTCCACCTCGAAGGCGGTCTCCAACCCGTAGGCACCCAACTTCACGTCGAGACCTGAATCCTGCAGGGTCTGGACGAGTAGGGCGGCCGCTCGGTGCTCCTCGAAGGCAAGTTCCGGGTGGGCGTGGATCTCGTGCGAGACGTGGAGCAGCGTGTCGCGGATGTCGTCGACGGCGTCGCATACCAGGTCCTTCAATGCACGGGCGTTCATGGCTTCCTCCTGCCTGTATGGGTCGGGGTTGGCGATCCCGGCATCGGCTGCCCGAGGATTCTAACCCGGGTCGGAGTCGAGGAGTTCTTTCGTTCGTCGATCGGGAGGGCACTTTCGGCACCCTGCTAGTATGCGCGCTAATCCGGGCGTGCTCGTGAGCGCATGGGGAGGAGGAATAGGGACGTGCGAGCGGTGGTGGTGGAAAAATGGATGGAGCCCGCCGACCTCGAGGTGGGCGAGATCCCTACTCCCGAGCCCGAGGCCGGCTCGCTGCTTGTGGAGGTGGCGGCTGCGGGTTGCAACTTTTCCGATCTGTTGATCGTGCAGGGCCGCTACCAGGTGAAGCCTCCCTTTCCGTTCACTCCCGGTGCCGAACTCGCAGGCACCGTGCGGTCACTCGGACCGGGTGTCGAGGGTTTTGCGGTGGGGGATCGCGTGCTGGCCTCGCCGGGAACCGGGGCGTTCGCAGAATTTGCCGCGGTTCCGGCAGCCACCGCCCAGCGCCTTCCCGATGCCATTCCCTTCGATCATGCGGCTGCCCTGCCCATCATCTATTCGACCTCCTATGCGGCACTGGTCGATCGCGCCTCCCTGGTGCCTGGTGAGGTTCTGCTGGTACACGCTGCTGCCGGCGGTGTCGGGGTGGCGGCGGTCCAGATCGGAACGGCTCTGGGAGCCCGGGTCATCGCGACGGCGGGTGGCGCTGCGAAACTCGATGTTGCGCGTGCCCACGGCGCCAGCGAGGCCATCGACTACCGTGAAGAGGACTTTGCGCAGCGGGTTCTGGAACTGACCGATGGGCGTGGCGCTGATGTGATCTATGACTCGGTGGGAGGGGATGTCTTCGAGCGATCGCTGAAGTGTATTGCTTGGAATGGTCGCTTGCTGGTGATCGGCTTCGCGAGCGGAACCATCCCCGAGGTCAAGATCAATCGCATTTTGCTCAAGAACATCGCCCTGAGTGGCCTGCACTGGAGCGCCTACGCTGATCGAGATCCGGTGCGTGTTTCCCAGATTCTCAAAGAACTCTTCGTTCTCTATGAGTCGGGGAAAATTGCCCCTGTCATCTACGATCACTTCGATCTCGACGATCTGCCGCACGCATTGGCCGAACTCGCTTCGCGCAGGACGCACGGGAAGCTGATCATCAATCCCTGAAGCGCGTAGAAGAGGATTGCGAGGAGAACCATGCGGAAATCCCACGACACGCCTGGGAGGAGATCATGGTCGATGTAGGGTTCACTCACGTTGCGTTGACGGTGACCGACCTGGATCGAAGCATCGATTTCTACGCCCGGTACGCCGAACTCAAAGTGGTTCATCGGCGACCCGAAGTGGTGTGGTTGTCCGATGCGCTTCGCCCGTTCGTGATCGTTCTCGCCAAGCAGTCCAACGTTGAGCATCCGCTGAAACCCTTTGCCCACCTGGGGGTCGCTTGTGCGACCCGCGAGGAGGTGGATCGGCGGGCTGAGATGGCCAAGAACGACGACTGTTTGATCGGGGGTCCCATGGATTCGGGGCCGCCTGTGGGTTACTGGGCTTTTCTCAGTGATCCCGATGGCCACACTCTGGAGTTGTCGTTTGGGCAGGATGTGGGCGAGGCCGTCAAGGAAGCGGGCGGTCGGGGCTGACGCGTGCCGCGTCGAGTTCGCCCATTGCGAATCCCGCGCCGGCGGACCGCGTCTCGGCGGTCACGGACGCTGGGTGGGCGAATCGTTCCCCCACGATGTCAGCCAGGGGAGAGCTCGAGGGCGTGGCTTGGCTTGCTAGCGCTTGCCGAGCGTTGACGGGTTTCGGAGAGAGCAGGGGGTGAGCCGAGCCCGGGTTGTCGTGGCGGGCAGGCTCGCTGGGTTCCTCGGGACTGAATCCGATGTGTTGTGGCGGGGCGATCAGAGCCAGGGTCAGGGAAGCGGCGATGGTCGCCAGTCGCCAAAGGGGCCCGGGTCCGCGTGCGGGCGCGGGCTCGATGGGGAGCGTGGACGCGTTCACGGGGAGTTCTTCCGCCGCGAAAAGTTCCTTCGTCATCAACCAGGCCTCAATTTCCGCACGGCAATCCGTGGGCGAGGGCCGGTGTAGATGACGCTCGAGGGAACGCCTCAGAGCGGTTGCCGACTGCAGACGCTTTCTCGGTTTGGGGCGCAGGCAGGCGGAAATCAATCGCACCAGATAGCGGGGGGTCTCGCTTGCACCGCGACGGGGAGATGCGTAGCGGCCGGCTTCAATGCGGCGTAGCAGGCCTTCTCCAGTCTGTGGGTCCGTGGGTGCGAATGGCGGGTCGCCCACCAACATCTCGTACAGGATCACCCCAACGGCAAAGAGGTCACTGCGCTCGTCGACCCGATCGCCGCGATATTGCTCTGGGGACATGTAGGGGGGCGTGCCCAGGGCCTGCCCCGTCCGTGTGAGCGCTGGGCCCAATGGGTCCAGCGCGATGCCGAAGTCGGCGACTTTGGTCTCGCCACTTCGTCCGAGCAGAACGTTCGATGGCTTGAGGTCGCGGTGGATGATGCCCCGTGAGTGGATCTCTTCGAGCCCGCGTGCGATCTCGAGGATGATGAGCGCCGCCACCCGGGGTTCGACCTGCGATGTGGCTTCCAGGACGCGGCTGAGGTCCATGCCATCCACGAATTCCTGTGCGATGTAGCGTGAGCCCCGCCAGGCAAAGCAGTCGTAGACGCTCACGACGTTTTGGTGGTGGATGGCCGCGGCCGCACCCGCCTCACGCTCGAAGCGGTCCACCAGGGTGGGATCGTCTGCCAGTTCACGCCGCAGGGTCTTCAGCACGACACGGCGCCCCAAAGCGGGCTGGGTCGCTAGATGAACCACGCCCATGCCCCCCTGAGCAAGCTGTTCCTGGAGTTCGAAACTGCCCACCATGCGCTTGGACCGACTTGTCGAGGACGACTTGGTTTCACTGTTGGTCAAGGGGATTCTCTAGTCGCTCTTCGGAATCTCGATGGTGGGCGTGGCATCACGCTTTTCGACGACGAGGCGAAATGCGTGTTCACCCATCCGAAGGTGATCCCCGTGAGCCATTTCGGCCACGCGCACCGGGTCCTGGTTGAGGTGGGTTCCGTTCGTGCTGTCGTGATCGACGACTCGGAAGGCACCGTCCTCAAACTCAAAGGTGGCATGTCGCTTGGAGATGGAGGAGTCGTCGATCCGGATGTCGTTGTCGAGGCTTCGGCCCACTTTGACGACGGGTCGGTCGAGTCGATACTCGCTCCCTGCTGCTTCTCCGGAGAGCAGGACGAGACACACGTTCCAGTGACGCATATACAGGTCGAAGGATCCGTCGTGCGCTCCAGCCGGAGTGAGTCTTCGCGTCTGTTGGTTGGGCATATCCCCTCCTGAACCGTGTGGGCCTGTTCTGATTAACGGAAGAACCAGCCTGAGCTTGATGCCACTTTGCAAAGCGGCATTGGGGATGCAGGTGGGTGGCAGGGAAAGGGCAGGGCGAGCCCTGCCGTTTCAGTCGCGCAGCGCCTCGGTGAGCATCGCGGCAACCTGGCGGAGGTCTTCTTCCTCACCGCGCACCCGGGAGTGGATTTCCAGGGCGTCTCCCTGCATCCGGGGGATCAGGTGCATGTGGTAGTGGAAGACGGTCTGGCCCGCGGCAGCACCGTTGAGCTGGAAGACGCTGATCCCGTCGGGAGCGAGTGCGCTGCGAATCGCAGCCGCGATCGACAGGGAACGCTGGGCGACGGCACCCAATGCCCCGGGCTCGATCTCGAAGAGATCCTGACAGTGTGCCTTGGGGATGATCAGCGTATGGCCCCGCGAGACCGGGAAGAGGTCAAGGAAGGTCAGGGTGAGGTCGTCCTCGTGGATCCGAAAGCACGGAGCCTCGCCCGCTACGATTTGGCAGAAGATGCACGGCACGTGGATGACTCCAATCGGAGGGGTGGCTGGGAATCAAATGGGGTCCAGAGTGGGTGGACCGGTAGACCTGTAGGGTAGGGCCGAAGGTCTCGGAGGTCAGCCACGAGTGCCGACGATGAATCGGGAGCCCTGAGGCCGGTCACGAGCCGTTTGGCGAGGCAACGGCAAAACCCGGGAAATCCTTATAGAGTGGCGTAATGAGCAAAACCTCCGTCGTCTTCATCACCGGTGCCTCCAGTGGAATTGGTCTGGCCATCGCCCGAGCAGTGCCTTTCGAGGCGCGAGTTTTCAACATCAGCCGCCGTGCGGTCGAGGGGCTTGAGCACATGCCGGCGGACCTGAGTGATCCCGCCAGCTGGGGTCAGGTGGCCGCGCTGTTCGAACGCGAACTTTCCGGTTTCGAGGGCCCCCGAGCCATCTTCATTCACAGTGCCGGGACTCTGACCCCCATGGGCGCGGCCGGCGAGGTGGATGGCGCGGGATATACGCGGCAGGTGCTCCTCAATTCGGCTGCGCCTCAGGTGCTGGGCAATGCCTTTCTGAGTGCCGCGGCTGGTTGCTCGGCGCGTCGTCAGTTGTTGATTGTCGGGTCTGGGGCGGGCCAGACCGTGTATGAGGGATGGTCGGCCTATTGCGGGGGCAAGGCGGCAACGGATCACTGGGTGCGTACAGTGGGAGCCGAGCAGGCGCGGCGCTCGGGGTGCGAGGTGGCTTCGGTGGCGCCCGGGGTGGTGGACACCCCCATGCAGGATGAGATCCGAGCGACCCCGGTGGGTGACTTTCCCGACCACTCTCGCTTCGTGGAGCTACACCAGGAGGGTCTGCTGCGAGATCCCAGCGAGGTGGCGGCGGACTTCTGGAGATTGCTCGAGGCTGGACTGGAAAACGGTGCCGTTCTCGATTTGCGGGAGCCCTGAAGGGCGGTCGGGCTCCACCTCCACGGCCGTCGAGCCGATGGGTAGAGGCTACAGGTGGCCGCGGTAGGGGGAGAGGGTCTCCCAGGATTGGCCGCAGCCCGGCCTTGAATCGCGCTACCGTGCGGTGTTTCCAGCGAGGTCCTTCGGTCCAGCATGCCGGCGCCCATGCCCGATACCGTCCTCTCCACGCTTCGGCGTGACCAGACCGCCGATACTCTCGAATCCGAAGTATTCGACCTCGTCATTGTAGGGGGTGGGATTTCCGGCGCAGGGGTGGCTCGGGAGGCCGCACGTCGGGGTTTGCGGGTGGCTCTGCTCGAGGCCGAGGACTACGCATCGGGAACCTCGAGTCGTTCTTCGAAGCTCATCCACGGAGGGCTCCGCTATCTCGCCATGGGCGAGGTGGCCTTGGTTCGCAAGACGGCCCTTGAGCGGAAGGAGATCTTCCGACTGGCCCCTCACCTGGCTGAAAAGCGTTGGATGCTCTTGCCGTCGCGTTCCTATGGGACTTTCTTGAAGTTGCGAACGGCGGTCACCGCCTACGAGAAACTCGGCGACGTCGACGCCGAAGATCGCCACCAGCACTGGAAGAGGGCGGATCTCGAGCGCGACGAGCCGTTACTCGACCGCGAAACCTACAAGTATGTGTGCGCCTATCGCGAGTATCTCACCGACGACGCCCACCTGGTGCTGGCCAACGTGCGGGCTGCGGCAGGACTTGGGGCCGTGGTCCTTAACCACGCACGGGTCGATCGTATCATTACGCAAGACGGTGTCGCTTCGGGTGTGGAGGCCGTTTGCGGCTTGACGGGACGTCGCCTGACGGTGCGCGCCCGAGGCGTCGTGAATGCAGCGGGGCCATGGGTGGAGGCCGTGCAGCGTCTCGAGGATTCGAGTGCGCCCCCGCTCCTGCACCTGTCTAAGGGGGTGCACATCGTGTTGCCCGCCGAGCGTCTCCCGGTTCGAAACATGATCGTCCTCGAGGCCGAAGACCGGCGCACGATCTTCGTGATTCGACACGGCGCGTGTGTCTACGTCGGCACCACGGACACGAGCTACGAGCCGGGTTCCGACTTGTGGCCCACCATCGACCGCGAGGATGTCGACTATCTCTTGAAACCCGTGACGAATGCCTTTTCGGTGGACCCCCTGGGTTTGGACGATATCGTGGCCGCCTGGTCGGGCTTGAGGCCACTGATCGCAGAGCCAGGCAAGGCCCCCCAGGAAATTTCGCGCAAAGATGAGGTGCTGGTGGGACCTGCCCGGGTCGTCACGCTGGCCGGCGGAAAACTCACCGGCTACCGACCCATGGCGCGTGAGGCACTCGACTGTGCGGCTGAAGTGGCGGGGCTCTCCCTCGCCCCAGACCGTCCCGATGATGTCCCCTTGCCGGGGGGGGATTTCGACGGCGATCTCGCGGCCCTGACGGGAGAATTGGTTGCTCGTGCGGGGGTGCCCGAGGTCGCCGCGTCTCGACTGGCACGCTTGTACGGAGCGGAGGCCGGGGCGGTGGTGAGCCTCGGTGTGGAAGAACTGGTGCCGGGAGCCTCGGTGCTGGCTTCGGAAGTGGAATGGGCGGTGACCACCGAGGGGGCCGCCACCCTGGAAGATGTCATCTACCGCCGGCTGCGCACGGCGCTCTACAACCCCGAGGCTCGCGAGGCCACATTGGGACCGGTGGCCGACTTGCTCGCTTCGAAATTGGGGTGGAGCGAGGCGGAGCAGGAAACTCAGGTGGACGCTGTTCGCGCGCGCCTGGCAGCGGACCTCGCCTTCCAAGGGAGCTGACTTCCGAGCCCGTTTGAGAGGCTCTCCTCGACGAGCCCGCTTCCCTCCGGGTTGGGTGCGGCTAGGCTGTGGGGATGAGTGACATCGTCGAAACCCTGCGTGCCGAACTGGGGGATGCCGTGGAGACGGACCCTGAAGTTCTGGCGTCCCACGCACGCGACACCTGGGTCCTATCGGAATTGGACGACTTCGAGGGGTTTCCCCCTGCGGGACCGCTCGCGGTGGTCACACCCACCTCCACGGCGGGGGTCTCCACCGCTGTCGCGGTGTGCCGGGAGGCCCGGGTACCGCTGGTGACCTATGGCGGAGGTTCCGGGGTGTGCGGCGCGATTCGCACCGATGCTTCCAGTGTGGTCCTCTCGACACGTGGGCTCTCGGGCGCTGTGTCCATCGAGCGCGATGACCTGGTGGCCAGCTTTCGAGCGGGCACGCTGGGCATTGAGGCCGAGCGCAGCCTGGAGAGCGAAGGTCTCACGCTGGGGCACTGGCCTCAATCGATCGATCTCTCAACGGTTGGCGGCTGGGTCGCGACGCGAGCCTCGGGTCAGTACTCCACCGCCTATGGGAGTATCGAGGACATGCTCCTCGATCTGGAAGCCGTGCTCCCCGATGGAAGGGTACTGCGCACCCAACGTACGCCTCGGGCCGCTCTGGGCCCGGACCTGCGCCATTTGCTGCTGGGCAGCGAGGGCACCCTCGGCGTCGTCACAGAGGTGGGGTTCTCGGTGCGTCCACGTCCCGAGCATCGCCGAACCCAGGCGTACTCGTTCCGCGACTTCGAAGACGGTATCCGGGCGATTCGCGTGTTGCTCCAGGCGGGTTGGCGCCCGGCAGTGGTGCGCTTTTACGACGCCTTCGAATCGAAGCGGCATTTCGAGTCGTGGTGTCCCGACCAGGCGTGCGCACTGATCATGATTCACGAAGGCCCCGCTGCTCTCGTGGAAGCTCAGTATGCGAGCAGCCAGGTGATCATGGAAGCGTCCCAGGGCGACCCCATGGACCCGCAGAGCGTCGATCACTGGCACGAAACACGGAATCGGGTTCCCGGCTTCCGGGAATTCCTCGAGCGGGGATACATCGTCGACACCATCGAGGTGTCGTGCCTCTGGAGCCGCGTGGCCGAATTCTGCGAACTGGCCCAGTCTGCCTTCCAGCGCGTACCCGGGGGGGTGCTTTTGAGTGCCCACACGAGCCACAGCTACCGCTCCGGAACGAATCTCTACTTCACCTTCCTCGCCAAACCGGAACGTTCCGAGGACATGCGCGAAGCCTACTGGCAGTGCTGGCGGTGCGTGCTCGATACTGCCCTCAAGGTGGAGGGCAGCATTGCCCATCATCACGGCGTCGGCCGGGTGCGGCGGAACTTTATGGCGCGGGAATGGGGAGATTCGGGGGTGTCGCTCTTGAGGAGCGTCAAGAAGACTTTGGATCCCGAGGGTCTCTTCAATCCCGGGGCTCTGCTGCCGGACGTGGTGGGCGACGATTTCCCCGTGCGTCAATGACGCGCCAGATGCGCTAGTCTGCCGCGCCTCTGAGATTAACGGCGCCAGAGCCCCACCCTCGAATCATGATCGATCCCCAGGAAGCAGGTGTTTCGGAACAGACGTGGCGCGAAGCCACGGCTCCATGCCATTCGCTCGTCGTTGAGCGGATCGTGGAGGAGACCCACGACTCGCGTTCTATCGTTCTCGCGATTCCCTCGGAGTTGCGCGAGACGTTCCGCTACAAGGCGGGTCAATTCCTGAGCTTCAAGGTCCCGTACGAGGGTCAAGTGCTGGTTCGCAGCTACTCGCTGTCGAGTTCGCCCGATGTGGACTCCGAGATCAAGGTGACCGTCAAGCGGGTGGACGACGGACGGATTTCGAACCTGTTCAATGATCGAGTAGAGGTTGGGGATGCGTTGATGGTGGTTCCACCGGCCGGCTTGTTCGTCCTGCGCGAGCAGACTCGACCGATCGTATTGTTCGCGGGTGGGAGCGGCGTCACGCCGGTCATCTCCATCATCAAGTCGGCGCTTCACACCACTGAGAGGAACCTCAGCCTCCTGTATGCGAATCGCGACCATCGCTCGATCATCTTCGAGGCGGAACTCCAGGACCTGGTTTCCAGGTATCCAGGTCGGTTGACCGTGGAGCACTCGCTCGACGACACCCACGGTTTCATCGATCGCGAGAGGGTCGAACGCTTCTCGGCCGGTCGTCATGCCGCGGATTTTTACCTGTGTGGCCCCGCAGTCTTCATGGATCTGGTCGAGGGGGCCCTCGCCGATCTGTCCATTCCCCGGGATCGCGTTCACATCGAGCGTTTCGTGTCTCCACCCGACTCCCCCAGCGAGGCTCCCGCCAGCGAAGAAGGGGAGGCGGAGGCTCCCGAGAGCGTGACCATCACCCTCGACGGAAAGACCACCGAGGTTGTCTACACGCCCGGCGAGCGTGTGCTGGACGCAGCGATTCGAGCCGGGTTGGACCCCCCGTTTTCCTGCCAGGAGGGATACTGCTCGTGCTGCATGGCAAAGCTGCTGGACGGGGAGGTGAAGATGGTGCTCAATGATTGCCTCACCGATGACCTGATCGAAGAGGGCTGGGTTCTGACCTGCCAGGCCGTGTGTGTCTCGGGCAAGGTCAAGATCCAATACCCCGACTGAGATCCTGTCCGTTTCGCCGCGGTTCGGGAACGCACCCAACTCCGGGCTGGAGTTCAGGGAGCACCCGCCAGCAGGATCTCGGATTCCGGGAGCAGTCTTTGCTCGCGGCACAAGCGTTCGCAGTCGAGCGTTCGCCCGGACAGAGCGATGGCCTCGGGCGATCCAAGGGCCAGCCATTCGATGGCGGCGGCCGGTACGTCTTCACGGACCAGATTCATGGCGGGATCCTTGAGGAACTGTTCCAGGCTCTCGGGAGGGAAGGCGGCCCGGAAGGAGTCCGTGGCAACCCCTCCGGGTTCGACCCCGTAGGACCGGATCCCCTCGGTGTGGTGCTCGACGTGGAGCATGGGGGTCAGCCTCGAGAATGCGGCTTTCACGGCCGCATAGCTGAACGCCCAGCCCCCGGAACCGGTGGGGGCAGGGGGCTGAATGCGACTCGCGGCCGAAACCACGTTGATCACGCAGCCATCGCCGTGTTCGACCATGGCCGAAACAGCTCTCTGGGTGAGAACCATGGGCGTGACCACGTTGCTCACGATCAGGTGGGCGAATTCGTCAGGATCGGTGGAGAGCAATAGAGCCTGGGACACGGAGTTGACGTACAGGGCGTTGTTGACCAACAGGTCGAGCTGGCCCCATTCCGCGAGCACCTGTCCGACGATGGTTTCCGCGGCGGCGCGATTCTGGAGGTCGAGGGGCAGGGTCAGGGCCCGAGCGCCCTCGTCGCGTACGGCCTGGGCGGTTTCCTCCAGGCTTCCCCTGTAGAGGGTTCCATCGGGGTGTCGGTCTACTGCACTACCGGGCTCCAGCGTTCGCGCCGCCAGAGCGACGTCGTAGCCGCTCCGGGCCAGCCGGATCGCTGCCGCTCGTCCGATCCCGCGGCTGGCGCCTGTCACCAGCGCTGTTTTGCTCATTCTTGTCCTCGGATTGCTCGTTGACCGCCCGGGTCCACTGAGGCTGCGCCTCACCGCAAGTTGGCGCAATGGCTCAGGCGCTGCACCTAGGCTGGTTCGAAAACCACACGGCATCTGATCTATACTCAAAGTCCGCTCTTTTTCGGCTTAGGGCCGAAGCACGAGGCGGGCGGGTCCTGCGCGATCCCCGCATTGGAGCCGCCACCCTCTCAATGGACTCTGTAGCTTCGAGGAGACGAACATGCTCGACACACTCATCACCGGTGGAACGCTCGTAGACGGCACGGGAGCGCCGCGGCGCGCCGCGGACGTGGGAATCCAGGACGGACGGATCGTCGCCGTGGGCACCATTGAGGGGACCGCCAAGCAGACCATCGATGCCAAGGGCAAGGTGGTGGCTCCGGGCTTCATCGATGTTCACACCCATTACGACGCTCAGGTCTTCTGGGACGGGATGCTTTCGCCGTCCTGTTTTCACGGAGTGACGAGCATCTTCGGCGGGAATTGCGGTTTCAGCATCGCGCCGTTGTCTCCGGATGCGGGCGACTACCTGATGCGCATGCTGGCGCGGGTGGAAGGGATGCCCCTGGAGAGCTTGCAGCAGGGGGTGCCCTGGAGTTGGACGAGCTTTGGCGAATACCTCGACCTCCTCGAGGGCAACCTGGGTGTCAACGCCGGTTTCATGGTGGGGCATTCGGCAGTGCGGCGCGTGGTCATGGGCGAACGTGCCGTGGGCCATCAGGCGACCCCGGACGAGTTGGCCGCCATGGTGCGTCTCATGGAGGAGTCCCTCGAAGCGGGCGGGATGGGCTTTTCGTCCACCGTCGCTCGGACCCACAATGATGGGAACGGAGAGCCCGTGCCGTCGCGCCACGCCAGCCGCGAGGAGTTGATCGCTCTGGCAGCGTCCGTTCGGAACTTCGAGGGAACGACCCTCGAATTCCTGCCGGGTACCGGCGTGTTCAGCGAAGACGAAATGCAGTTGATGGCCGACCTGTCCCTGGCCGCCAACCGACCGCTCAACTGGAACGTGATGGTGCCGAGTTCGCAGAACCGGGAGACCAGTGAAAAGCAACTCTCGGCCAGTGACTTCGCCCGCCGCCAAGGCGCGGAGGTGCTTGCACTGACGGTTCCCCAGCGCATGCACATTCGCATCAATTTCACGAGTGGTTTCGTGTTCGACGCGCTGGCAGGCATGGACGAGTTCTTCAAGCTGCCCATCGAGGATCGGATCCAGAAACTGTCGGATCCCAGCTTCCGCGCGGAACTCGATGCAACGGCGCGTTCGAAAGCGTCGGGTGCGTTCCGTGGGATCGCGAACTGGGAGAACATGCTCGTGGACGAGGTGGTCAAGCCCGAGCATCAGGACCTTGTGGGCCGTAGCATCGGCGAGATCGCCGAAGAGCAGGGGAAGACACCTTTCGACGCCATGATCGACCTGACCTTGGCCGAGGATCTCAAGACGAGCTTCAGTCCCATGACCGGAGCCGACGACAAGGAGACCTGGCAGTTGCGCAGTGACGCCTGGCACGACGATCGCACAGTGATCGGCGCGTCGGATGCCGGCGCCCATCTGGACATGATCGATACGTTCGCGTTCTCCACCCAGGTGCTCGGGCCGGGCGTGCGCGAGCAGGGTGTCATCTCTCTTGAGGAGGCCGTCCGACAGCTCACGGATGTCCCGGCTCGCCTGTACGGGCTCAAGGAGCGCGGTCGCGTCGAGGAGGGTTGGTTCGCAGACCTGGTGGTCTTCGACCCGGACACGGTGGGCACGGGTCCGACCTACACCCGCTACGACATGCCCGCGGGAGCGGGTCGCCTCTACGCCGATGCCGAGGGAATCGAACACGTATTCGTCAATGGCGTCGAGGTGGTGCGTGGTCAAAACGCGACTGGCGAACTGCCCGGTACGGTGTTGCGTTCCGGACGCGATACTTCGAGTGTCGAAGTTCCGGGTGGCGCGGGCTGACCGCGCGGCGGTCGCCCGATCATCCGAATCTCAGGTCCACGACTCTGGAGGTCCCCGCATGCCCAAGATCACCATCTCTACCGGTGAGAAGGAGAGCGTTGTCCTCGGAGGCCTCGTTTTCGAAGTGTTGCAGCGCACCATCGACGATGATGGTGGCTATAGCATCGAGGTCTATGGTGAGGCCGATCGTGAGACCCAGGTGCTCCGCTTCGATTGTTTTCGAAAGGATCCCCACTACCACATGCCGCCCAGTGCCCCTGGGCAACTCGGGCTCGATGCTGCAGAGGTGGGCAACGGTGTCGAGTGGGCGCTCGAGCAGGTGCGAGAGAATCTGCCGGAAATGATTTCCAAGGCTGGATTCGAGGCGCTGGCAAATGATCTGGATGCAGACCTCTTCCGCACTTCCTGGGAGCTCATTCGCGATGCGGTTGATCGCGCACCCGAGCCCTCACACACCGCGGTCTACGACCTGCCTTCGGAGTAACTTTCTTCTCATTTCTGTGTGAAGGGATTGGTGCGACCGGCGTACCCTTCCTTTTTCATGGCTCATCTATGGAGTCAGTATGGGTCCCCTCAATGGGTTCCGGGTTCTTGAGATTGCGGGGATTGGTCCGGGTCCCTATGCCGCCATGGTCCTGGCGGACCTGGGTGCGGACGTGGTTCGGGTCGATCGTGCCCAGGCGGTCCAGAGCAACATTACCGGTGCGGCATCCAAGGATGTCATGAACCGGGGTCGGCGCAGCCTGGGGTTGGACCTCAAGCAGAGTGCCGGTGTGGAAACTCTGCTCAAACTCGTCGAGAAGAGTGATGCACTCATCGAGGGGTTTCGGCCGGGTGTCATGGAACGCCTGGGAATTGGCCCCGATACGTGTCTGGAACGCAACCCGCGCCTGGTCTACGGACGGATGACGGGTTGGGGCCAGACAGGTCCCATGGCTCACGCCGCAGGGCACGACATCAACTACATCGCTCTCGCGGGTGCCCTCGATCCCATTGGGCGGGCCGGCCAAGCCCCGGTCCCGCCCCTCAACCTGGTGGGTGATTTCGGTGGTGGTGGCATGTTGATGGCCATCGGAGTACTTGCCGCTTTGCTCGAGACGTCGCGTTCGGGGCAGGGCCAGGTCGTGGATGCCGCGATGGTGGACGGCGCGGCATTGCTCACGACCTTCATCTACGGGCTTCGCGCCATGGGGATCTGGAACGATGAGCGGGGAGCCAACCTGCTCGATACGGGCTCCCATTTTTATGACGTCTACGAAACGTCTGATGGGCTTTACGTTTCGATCGGATCCATCGAACCTCAGTTCTACGCCGAGTTGCTCGCACGAACGGGGCTCGAGGGCGAGGAGCTTCCGCGGCAGATGGATCGACAGAGCTGGCCGGAGATGAAGGAGCGCTTTGCCAAGCTCTTCAAGACGAAGACCCGCGCCGAATGGTGCGAGTTGATGGAGGGCAGCGACGTTTGCTTCGCCCCGGTTCTGTCCATGAGCGAGGCCGCGGACCATCCCCACATGCGGGAACGCCAGACCTTCGTAGACGTGGATGGGGTGGTCCAGCCAGCGCCAGCTCCCCGTTTCAGCCGCACCCCTGGGTCCATCGATCGCCCCCCGTCGTCACCCGGCGAGCACAGCGACGAGGTGCTGCACGACTTCGGCTTCGCGGCCGAGGAGGTGGAGCGCCTGCGTGGGGAAAAGGTGATTGCCTAGAGGCGCCGGCGTCCGTCCTCCATTCAGAAGCTGTACTTCACTCGCATGAAGATGCGGTCGTTGCTGCCCCAGGCGTCCAGGGGCGGGCGTTCGCCTTCGAAGAAGAAAAGGATGCCGCCGCCCACCACCAGGGCATCGAGCAGATCGTAGTCCACCGAAAGCCGCACGATGGCGCCGTTCTGGGCTTTCCAGCCGAGGAGGAGGCCCAGTGCCGTCGTGTGGAGCGTATCCGCCATCCAGTCGGCCGTGTAGCGCAGGGCGATCTCCTGGCTGTCCCTTTGGGCGAAATCCGGCAGCAGTGCCATGCCCGGCTCGAAATCGACGATGTGTCGATTTGCGATATCGAGGGACAGGGAGGTGTCGGAGAAGCCGTAGTACTCGACGCCTAGCAGCACGTCGACGCGCGATTTGTCGGATGCCGAGAAGAACTCGAGACCCGAGAGATAGGCGAACTCGCCCTTGAAGAGCCAACTACCTCGGGTGAAGTTGCCACTGGCTCCCCCGACCCAGATCCGCGCGTGTTCCAAGTAGATCCCCAGGGGTTGGCTGGCGTCTGCCACGGCGTACGGGGTGTCATCGAAGATGCGGGCCGCGTGGAATGAGATGTCCCAGCCCGAGAAGATGCCGCTGACCGAGGCCGCCCACTCGGTGTTGGACGCAGAAACGCGCGGGGAGGTTTCGAGGATGGGAGCGGGTGCGGTGTAGAAATCGCTGCCGTACGGTGGATTCCGGTTGAAGCGGAGTTCGGGGATGGCGATGGCCGAAACGCTCCAGGGGCCGAAGTAGGCATCCCCCCGAATCATCACGGTGGCCAGGCGGAGGTCTTCGATGTCGATGCGCCCGGGCTCACGGTTGTCGAGAGGGTTCAGGACGTCGATGACGCGGATGGTGTCCGAGCGACCCCAGATCACGATCTGTCGCCCGATCTTCACATCGACATTCGGCAGCAGTGAGCCCTGGAGGTAGGTTTCGCCGAGGTCCACCTCCCATTGGTAATCGTTGAGTACCTGGCTGGTGTAGTCGTCTCGGCCCCGAATCGCGTAGATGGGGTCGCCGAACACATAGCCGGCGATGCGCGCCTCCCAGTCTCGCGGCAATTCGAAGTCGAGTTCGAGGTTCAGGCGATTGCGCAATCTCATGACGCCGGTGTAGTCGCTTCCCGAACTGGAGTCGTGTGGGAGATAGTTGATAGAAGCGCTCAGCTCATAGCTGCCGTCGAGATCCCAGAATCGTTGATCTTCTTCGATGCCAACCATGGCCGATGGGTCCGCGTCGAAGATCTCCGGCTCCTCGTCGTCGAACCCTCCCAGTACGTCGTCCATCTCATCGGCCTGTGCGCCTACGAGGGTCAGGGGCAGATACGCGATCGACAACAACAGCCCAAGCGTGCGAGTTCGGCTCCGGTGCAGTCGAGCCACTTGGGACGTCGCCTAGAGGCCCTTTTCGAGCTGGCGAGTGGTGAACTGGTTTTCGTCGATGTCCTGGTTGAACCGCACGTTGCTCGCGGTGAGGATCGTCTTGTGAAGGGTTTTCTTGCCCTTCTTGAGCGTCATGTGCATCTCCGTGGCGACCCAGATGCCGTCGATTTGTTCCAGCTTTTCGACTTCGAAGTATTTGAGGCGCTTGCCCTTCTTGACCCAGCTCACGGAGCGGATGGAGACATAATTGTCTTTTCGGACGAAGTACACGGTCTTGGTGTAACCGGTCTCTTTGATCTCCTTGGGATTGTTGGGGACCGCTTCGACCTGCCAGACCGGGACGCCGTCGATCTCGAGTTCTTTCATCAGTCGGTAGTCGTACTGGTCGAGCTTTCGCTTGGTCATGTCCGCATAGCTGAAGTCCGAGCCCATGAAGCTTCCGCTCTTGTCGCTCGATGCAATGCGCTTGACCTTCTTGAGAGCAGGGAGATAGAGCCACTGGTCATCGTCGCGCTCGGAGTCGTCGTAGTCGTAGGTGAGGAAGCCTGTTTCCTTCACGTCGGCGGGGGAGAGAAAAAACATGATGGACTGGGTGTCTTCACCCTGGTCGCGTCCCCAGGAACGCATCTGACGCACGCGTTGGCCGCCGTTCTTGTCGATCAAAAGCATCCGCATGTCTTGGATGCTGTAGTCGCCGTCGTCGCGTCCATCGACGAGGGTCATGATCTCCAGCCCGGTGAGGGGCTCCGCCTGGCTTGACCGCGGGAGTTGAACGAGGACCATGAGAGTGAGCCCAGCGGCGAAGGGTGTGAGCATGGATAGGACTCTCGATCGCATCGTGTCCTCTTCGGGTTCTGGCATCGAGTGCAGGTTTGGGCCCGCTCCCAGAATACTCGATTCTGCCCCATGTCCGAGAATCCACCGGACCCGGCCCGAATTTTCGAGATCGAACCCTCTCGTGCCGCTCGCATTGACCCCACGACCGGCTCCCTGCAACCTCTGATTCGTTTGCATGCCATGTGACCCTTGGTCCGCGGCGGCGAGACGGGAGGTTGAAGAGCATGAGGGTGAGGCAAACCCTTTCGAAATATGTGACGGTGACTGCAGCGGGCCTGCTGGCGGTTCTGATGCTGACCGTGTTGCTGGCCGCGCCGGCCCAGGCCTCGGATCGTAATCTGGCCAGCGAGGGAACCCTCGGTCTCGGGGCTGCGGCCTGCAGCTTGGTCTACGCCCCGCTCAAGCTCGTCTACGCGAGCGGTGGACTGGCTTTGAGCACGATGGTGTTGGTGTGGACGTTTGGCGATACGCAGGTAGCGGGAACGGTCTTCGCGCAGACCGTGGGCGGGGACTACGTGGTCACGCCCGACCACCTGGAAGGCCGCCGGCGGCTTCACTTCTTCGGGATTTGAGCCGGAGTCTGAAGACTCCAGGCGAGCGCTTCCCGTTTTTGGGCAGGGCTGGCCTAGCCGGCGAAGGAGAGAAAAGCGACGCTCCAACACATGAACAGACCTGCATACAAAGCTGCTCGCGCTACCTGGACAGAGGGAGAGCGCGAACGCCGCAGGGCGTTGTCACAAGCCTCGAACCCGAGGGCAAAGAAGATGGACGCCGGCGCCAGGAGTAACAGGCCATAGCTGGCTTTCGCCTGAGAGAAGAAGGGCGCGCGAAGTGACGTGTAGAGAAAACCAAGCAGGACCATCCAGCTCAGTGTGGTTAGGAACGAAAAGGCGGCTCTCCGACCTGGATCGCCCTGGCCCAGAGCCGTGCGCACGGCCCGCACGCCTCCCAACGCCACCAGCCCCGTGGCGGGAAGCCCCGCCCAGTAGTTCAGTGCCATGAAGTCGTAGTTCCAGAAGGGGTGGCGTTGCGCGGGATAGGCACGGCCCGCCACGAACCCATCTCCCCAGAGGGTCGAATACACGCTGTCCCAGAACGATTCGAAGCCGGCCATGAAGGGTTGGCTCAGGGCCGCGCCGAAGCTCGTGTAGTAGCGCCAGGTGTGGAACCCCGGCTGCTGCCACCACGAGGTGTCGGTTCCAGGTAGACGGCCCCAGTTGGCTAGGAAGGGGTCCCCAAACAGGGCGATGTTGCGCGCGTAGTACCCCCCTGCAATGGCGAGTACCGCGAACGTGTACCCAATGCCGGCGCCCACGATCCGCCCTGGCGATTGCCCGTCCACGGCGAGTTGTTTGCAGAGCAGGAAGAACAGGCACAGTGGAGCGAGGACCACGGCTGTGAATTTCGTCAGTGCAGCCAAGCCGATCAGAACACCCACTCCCGCGACGGCAGCGGCAGGCGTGGTGGGGACGAGCAGCAGTCGGGTGGTCACCAGGATGGCGGCTGTGGCGAGGGCCGTGTGCAGCGATTCGTTGGAGAAGTAGGCGCTGCTGTAGACATGGGCAGGGAGCAGGGACGCAAAGCCCAGGCTCAGAACCTGGAGTTTGACGCGCCCGGGCCAGAGCGCCCGGGCTGTGGCGAGCACCAGCAGGACCGAGACGAGCCCCGCCAAGAAGGGCAGGCTGCGGGCTACGAGTGCTTCCGGGATCGCGATGCCCGACTGCTCCACCCCTTCCTGAAGCAGGCCCATACCGGCGTAGAAGAGGGGAGGGTGGAAGGTCGACCAGCCGTCGGTGGCGAGGGGGATCTCGCCGCGTTCCAGCAGCCAGGCGACATAGGCGTGGTGGTGTAATGCGTCGAAGCCCACGTGTAGGGGGATTTCCAGAAAGCGAGTCAAAAAGATCGACCAGACTCCGAGGGTCAGTGCCACCGCAAATCCGACGGCTCGCCTCGAGCCGGTCGGCGCCCCAGCTACCGCGCCCGTAGCAAGGCGTCGCCAGCCCGCAAAAGCCAGCGCCGAGACGATGAACAGGGCCAACAGGCTTCCGGTCTGACGGCCCAGGGCCCGGCCGGGAGCCACGCCACCGTACGCGGCGGGGTTGGGTCGCGTGTCATCCGCCCGAATGGCTGGCCCTTGGGTGCCGTCTGCGATTCCCCCCGTGATTCGCGTTTGCCATGTGGCATCGGTGGCCACGGCGTCTGGTGGATCCACGAGGCCTTCCAACCTTGCCCACAGCAGCGCCGGCCCGTGCCGGTTGGCCACGTCGATCTGTAATTCGAAGTTCTCTGGGAGGTCCCGGTTTCCCAGGGCAAAGCGGCTTTCCTCTCGCCAGTCACCCGGGCGCGCCGGGACGGCCCCGCCCAACGGCGTGCCGTTGGCCCTCACCACGAAGTCCCCCAGGGCGCGTACGCGCAGGGTGGCCTCAGGGCCGAGACCGCTCACCAGTCGCGAGAAGCGAGTGTGTGGGATGTTGGGATCTCCCCATTGATGCAGGCGGGCATCGACGCGCGTGGGCGCCATGATCCAGATGGCTCCCGGCTCGTCGCGCAGGTAGGCGAAGTCCGGCGAGAGGGCGCAGTGGGTGAACAGGAGAGCCAAAGAAAGAGGGGCCAGCCCGGCAGCTGCCAGACGCTGTGCCATGCCCCAGGTCAAGCCCATTGCGCCAGAGTAGCCAAGGCCGCCTCCCAACCGCTGGGGTTTGGTCTGATCCTTCTCCGGGCCGTGGCTGGCGCTTGCGGGATGGGCGCCCCATCATGGGAAGGCATCATGAAGACCGTGCTGGCGTGCGACGTGGGTGGAACCAAGACGGTGGTTGCACTCTACGCCGAGGGGGACCGGAGCCTGGCGCCGCTCTGGGAAGCCGAATTCGAAAGTGCCGCCCACGACGGCCTGGACGCCGTGATCGCCGCCTTTCTCGAACGAGCGCCCGCGGAGTTCAGAGCTCAGCTGGGTGCCGCATGCTTGGGCGTGGCCGGGCCCGTGCTCGATGGGAGGGCGACGCTGACCAATTTGAACTGGGAACTCGATGCGGCGGACCTGGCACGCCGTTTCGGGATTCCCCATGTCGTCCTGCTCAACGACCTCGAGGCCTGTGCCTACGGGATGTTGGAGCTTTCGCCAGACCAATTGGTGTGCCTCCAGGAGGGGCGCTCCTCCCAGCGCAAGGGCAACGTCGCGGTGATCGCTGCAGGTACCGGACTGGGCGAGGCTCTCCTCGTGTGGGACGGACGAGATCACCGTGCCATTGCCACCGAAGCGGGGCACGCGGGCTTCGCTCCGCGCGGCAAGGAGGAGGTCGGTCTGCTTCGTTACCTCCAATCCGAATTCGGGGCTCATGTCAGTTGTGAACGGGTGCTCTCGGGAGCGGGCATCTTTCGCCTCTACCGCTACTTGCGACAGACATCGGGCGATCCCGAGCCTGCCTGGTTGTCGGAGCGGCTCACGTCGGGCGATTCGAGCGCTGTCGTCGCCGAGGTGGGCCTGGCGGGGGAAGATGAGGTGTGTGTCCAGACCGTGGCCAGATTTGCGGCCGTCTACGGGAGCGAGGCTGGGAACCATGCCCTGCGCTGTCTGGCCCTGGGCGGTGTGCTGATCGGCGGCGGAATCGCGCCCAAGCTCTTGCCTGCACTCCGCAGTCCCGCCTTTCTCGAGGCGTTTCTCGACAAAGGGCGCTTTTCGGAACTCCTGGCGGGGATGTCCATCCACGTGGCACTGGACCCGCGGGCACCGGTGTTCGGTGCCGCCGTACGCGCTCGGGCCCTCGTTTGAAGCTGCTCGTCAGGAGTCGAGGCTGAATTCTTTCAGCTTTCGGCGCAAGGTCGAGCGGTCGATGCCGAGGCTTGCAGCGGCCCGGCTTCGATTGCCCCCGCATTCGCGCAGGGTTTGCTCGATGGCGCTGCGTTCGAGGTCCCGCAGGGTGGAGCCGGAAACCTTCAGCTCATTGCTAGCCGGATCGGGGCCGGACAGTGGCGTCGGGTCGATGGACAGGTGGCGCACGCCGATCATGCTGGAGCCTGCGGCCGCTTGGGCACTCAGGACGGCGTTGCGCAGCTGCCGAACGTTGCCGGGCCAGGGCTTTCGACAGAAAGTCTCCATGGCGTCGGGGTGCACACCGGGAGAGTCCTCGGAAAGGAAGTGGGCTACGAGGAGCGGAATGTCGCCGGTGCGTTCACGCAGGGGTGGAAGCCGTACCTCGAAGCCCCGCAGGCGGTAGTAGAGATCGTCACGCAGGGTCTTGTCGGCCATCATCTGTTGGGGGTCCAGGTTGGTGGCGGCCAGGAAACGGACCGAGACCTCGTGTGCGCTTTCCGATCCCACCGGCCGGACGACCCCGTCGTCGAGTACCCGGAGCAGCTTGGCCTGGTGGGCCAGTTCCAGGGCTTCGAGTTCGTCGAGGAAGAGCACGCCCTCGTGGGCACGCGTCAGCAGACCCTTGTGTTCACGATCCGCGCCCGTGAAGGAGCCCTTTAGATGTCCGAAGAACTCGCTCTCGAACAAGTCCCGCGGCGAGACGGCACAATTATGGGCTACCAGGGGGCCACTGCTCAGTGCCGAGTTTCCGTGGATCGAGGTCGCGACCAGTTCCTTACCGGTTCCCGTTTCGCCGGTAATGAGGACGTGGACATCGCTGCGAGCAGCCAGGCTGACGAGGTGGCGAACCTCTACGACGCCGCGGCTCTCGCCTACGATGTCGCCGACGCCTACGTGAGATTGCCGAGATCGCTTGTGGGTTCGCAGGGCCTTGTTGACGGCTGCTAGAACCACTGGCGCCGCTGCGGGTTTGACGAGGTAGTTGATGGCGCCGAGTTGCATGGCCGCCACCACATCCGAGACGTCGGAATTAGCGGTGATCAGGATGACGGGCAGGTCGTTCCAGCGCTGTTGCACGTGGGAGGTGAGGTCGAGCCCGTCCATCTCCGGCATCCGGAGGTCCGTCAGCATCAGGTCGAAGGAGGCCGATTCGAGAGCCACGAGTGCTTCGACACCGTTGCCGGCCGTGGTCACCTGATGGCCGTTCTCCTCGAGGAGTAACTTCAGGTAGGTGGCCGCGGACCGATCGTCCTCGACGACGAGAATGGAGGCTGCGTTCATGAGTTTGCTTCCGTGCGGTTTGTAGGGGCACTTTCCCCCGAACTCGAGGAAAGGGGCAGCTCGACTTCGAACACCGCGCCTCCGGAATCGCCGGGCCTCGCACGGATCCGACCGTTCTCTCCTTCGATGAACTTGCGCGCCAGGAATAATCCGTAGCCACTGCCCTGGGGTTTGGTGGTGTAGGCACGTTCGAAAATCCGCTGGGCGTCGTCCGGCGCCACCCCATGGCCCTGGTCGCTCACCGTCATGTGAAACGACGTGGAGGAGCAGTAGGTCGTCACGATGCCGTCGCCACCGCTGGTCATGGACTCCACGGCATTGGTGATCAGCGCGCGCACGACTTCGGTGAAATCCGAGACCGGGAGTTCGAGTTCCGCCTCCGAAGCGTCGTCGTTGATCTTCCAGTGAACCCGCGGGTGGGAGACGGAGATTTCCTCGAGGACCCGTTCGATCACTGCGACCGGCCGGAAGGACGAGTGCTCCGAAGGTTCGGTCCGACTCGTCTGTCCATCGTCGTCGGGAGACTGGGGGTTCAGGGTCAGGAAGGCCAAACGCTCGAGGTCGTCGATTGCCATGCGCAGACCCTCGAGGGCACTCTCGCTGCCCTTGAGTTTGGGCGCGATCAGACTCAGGAAACCGCGCAGGCTGTGGACGGCATTCTTGTGCCCATGGGCCAGGCGTGCTGCACCCTCTCCCATGGAACTGAGCGCCCGGTCGTCCTCGAGTTGCTGCTCCAGGGCTTCCAGGCGATGTCCCAATTGGTCGTGGCTCCGAGCCAGCAGTTCGTGGGTTCGCGTCCAACGGCGGTTGACCATGAAGGTGGCCGCACCCATGGCGAGCAGGAAACCACTGTTGAGCACCATGGGAATGGCCACGGTGCTCGAGATCCCCACCGCCCACTGCTGGAGCCAGAGCGCTGCGACAGCGCCGCCGGTCACGAGAACGATGCCACTGGGAGCGAGGGCCATGGCCGACAGAATCACCTCGAGCCAGAGACCCGCCACAAAGGGTGAGGACACGCCGTTCGTCAATGCGGCCAGGGCCGCCCAACTTCCCACTCCGATGACCGGTGAAGCCATGAGGCACAGACGGGTCAGCGAGGGTCGTGTGCGGAAGAAGTACGCTCCGAAGTTCAGCCAGGAACTGACCCCGACGATCCACAACGCCGTGTAGCCAATGCTGAGCTCCTGGCGCAGCACATAGGCGGTCACGGCACCCACGCAGATCGCGGCGTGCCGGATGAGTAGGACCCGGTCGAAGCGATTCATCTGTTCCAACCTATCGGCCAATGCGAGCCTCCGCTGGACACTTATTGGATTTTAGCCTTTCCGGATTGTCAAGCGATTTCAGTGGATTACGCGTATGTCCGCGTTTCCTCGACGAGTTGTGGAAGGGGGTCGATGGGGGACCAAGGGGGGGTGTGTCGGCATTGGGCGAAGCCAGTGGCGTGTGGAACTGGGAATCAGCTCTCGTCCCGGCCTTCGCTCGGAGTCTTCCCGAGCGCTTCCAGGATCGCAGGTCGAGCAAAACCCGCGATGGAACAAGGGCCCTGGCTGTCCACCAGTGACAGTGCCGGTTTGCCTGCCGGTCGGTACTCCATGGAAGCCACACCGCGCTCGACCACGGCCCCGCAGCGGGGGAGGTCGGTGATCAGGGCGAGGGTGTCCTCTCCACCCACCCACCCCACCCGAGCCGCCAGGGGGAAACGCCCACGCACGATCACAAAGCCGGCCCCCGAGTCCACGGTGCGGAAATTCGCTTGTGCCCTGGGCAGGGGCCCGCCTCTCGACGGTCGCGGGCGTCGGTCGCGCCATTCGCCCAGCGAAGCGATTCCAACGGCCTCACAGGATTCGCCTCCCGATCGCACCGAACCTGTCTGGCCCCCGGGCAGATATTCGAGGCGGGTTCCCGGCGTCAACAGGTGCTCACAAGGCGGTCTTGCCGGAAACAGCAGGCTCAAGATCGCGTCCGAAGAGAGGGTGGCTTGGGGCGCCGTCCACTGGAGGCTCACCTCCAGGAGAGGCCCTCGAGGAGTGACCGAGACCACGTCGTAGACCGGAGTCGTGCCGGGGATGCGGGCGCAGGCCAGCGTCAGGGCAGCCAGCCACAAAATGAATCCACTTTGACGCAAGGGGACTCCTTTCTTGAGGCCTATGGGCCTCGAACTTCCAACCTCCAGTTTTCGATGCCCAGCTTCCGGTGTCCAGTTTTCGAGGTTCGACGTCCCTCTGGAGTTTCACAGGTGTCTTTCCGGCTGTGAAATCAACGGTGCTGATTCGCGATTCTCGACGCAGTGATCGCCGGAGTGACCCGGCGATTGTATGTTCGAGTTTCTCTACTGGCGACGGATCGACATGAACGTCACATCGAACCCTGCTTCGGACCCCGCCGTGAATCGGCCCCCGGCTTCGGCGCTTCGCGTCGGTGTGACGCCCTGGAATCACGCGGTGCGTTCGGCGGGTCTCGATGCTTCTTTCGCTGGCCAGGCCGAGCAGGCCGACCGGATGGGTTTTCACTCGCTCTGGCTACCAGAGCATCACTTTTCCGGCCCGGGCTCCATCCCAGCGCCGATGCTGCTACTGGCGGCTGCGGCGGCACGCACCCAGAGGATTCGCCTGGCGACGACCTCTTATCTGTTGACGGTCCGGCACCCGATTCACGCTGCCGCCGAGGTGGCCGTTCTGGATCAGATCTCCGGCGGTCGTGTCATCCTCGGCCTCGGACGGGGGTTTCAGCGCTCCCTGTTCGAGGGCTTCGGGGTCTCGTCCAGCGGCAAGCGCGAGCGTTTCGAGGAGGTGCTTGCCAGTATGCAGCGGGCCTGGCGCGGGGAAGCCCTGGGATCCTCGGCCGGACCTGATGAGGAAACCCGGCTTTCGCCGCTCCCGGTTCAGCGGCCTCACCCCCCGCTGTGGCTGGCGGCCTTCGGTCCCAAGGCCGTGGAGCAGGCCGGGCGCCTGGGTCTGCCCTATCTCGCTTCGCCCATCGAGCCGCTAGAGCGCCTGGCGGAGAACTACAGCCAGCACCGTGCAGCGGCCATGGCTGCCCACGGGACGGAAGTGGCCGAGGTTCCCATCATTCGCAGTGTTTTCGTGAGTTCCAACGAGGCTGCCGAGGCCCGGGTTCGTTTGGGGTTGAAACGGCAGGCGGCTGGGTTGGCGAAGGCTCGGCCCGCCCGTCTGCGTCGCCTCGCAGATGGCGACACCGACGATTGGGCCATCGTGGGGAGTGTGGCGGCCGTGGAAGAACGCATCGCTCGTTATCGGGAAGAGTTGGGCATGACCCACCTGATCGCGTCGGCGCGGGTTCCGGGGGCCGAGGACCATGAAGTTCAGGGCACCCTCGAGGAACTGGGCCGGCTGTTTCTCTGAGATCGGGATCGAGTCCGATTCGTTGTCGGTAGACGATGGCATGCGCGAAACTCGGTGGCAGCGAAGGAATCCCTCATGCGAACCTCGAACCCGATGACTGCGGGAAACCGACCTTGAGTGCCCGCATCCCCATTGCCGTTGTTTCGGGGTTTCTGGGCGCGGGCAAGACCACATTGGTGCGTCGCCTTCTCGAGGAGGCCCGGCACACGGGTGTCAAGATGGCCGTCGTGAGCAATGAGTTTGGAGAGTTGGGGATCGACCAGGCTCTGTTGGCCAGTCCCGATGACAACTACGTGGAACTCGATGGTGGATGTGTGTGTTGTCGCCTTTCCGATGACCTGATCGCAACGTTGCAGCAACTCCGTGATCGCGCTCGTCCCGATTGGATCGTGGTCGAAACCTCGGGGGTGGCGCTCCCGTACGAGGTGCAGATGAATTTATGGCGTCCTCCGGTATCGGATTGGTCGGGGGACGATGTTGCGGTGGTGCTGGTCGATGCCGAGCAACTCGAGCAGGGGGTCGATCGCGACGCCACGTTTGGGCACCAGGTCTCCTCTGCAGACCTGCTGGTACTCAACAAGACGGATCTCGTGCCGGCCGAGCGTCTGGCCGTCCATGAGGCCACGCTGCGTTCGATCGAACCCGACGCGCCGATTCTGTACGCGCAACACGCTGATGTCTCCGCGGACCTGTTGTTTCCGCCGGACCCCGAGGGCCTGCGAGCCCGGCGCCGGGAGGAGGCGCGTGCACCGGCTCCCCACAGCCACACGGAATATTCGACGGAGGTCCTGGAGGTTCCCGCCGGTGCGGAGTGGGAGGACCTCTCGACTCGCCTGGTTCAATTGGGGGCTCTGCGCGTCAAGGGTTTCGTGGAGACTCGCGACGGCCTGCACTTGGTGCAGGGAGTGGGCGCAAGACTCGAGTGCAACCCGGTGGAGGAAGCACCGCCTCCGCAACTGGTGGGTCGCTTGGTGGTGATCCAACGCGGATCCCCCGCGAGATCTTGACGGTCTCATTCGGGGCCTTCAAGCACGGTGCGCTCGTTCGGCCGGCCTGGGCCACGTTATGATCGCCCTCGTCATGGGAATGTGGAAGCAGGCTCGGGGGCTGACCCCGCAACGGGTGGGGGCTTTGCTCTCGTTGGTCGCGACCTCCGTCACTGCGGCGGGCGACTCGAGCGTCCTGAGTTTCGAGCGTGATGGTGCACCGGTGCGCGAGATTTCTGTCCAACGATTGAGCGAACAATGTGGACTGCGCCCAGTTTGGGTCGAGCGCGACCCATATTACGAGACTTCCAAGGTCTATCTCGCCTGCCCCCTGCACACCGTTTTGGACCTCGGGTTTGCGGCGCCGGCAGCTCCCGGGGCGACGTTCATCCTGCGCGCGAGGGATGGGTACTCAAAGACGGCGAGTGCCGAACGTCTCGCGGAGTCCGGCGGCTACCTGGCCTTCGCCGATCTGGGGGAGTTCGCCCGCGATGCGACTGAGCCCCCGGTGCCAGTTCCCTGGCCGCCCATCGGTCGCAGCGGCGCCGATCCGAGCCCTTTGTACATGGTTTGGACAGGAGTCGATCAGGCGGACCCTCACCACTACCCGTGGCCCTATCAGCTGGCCAGTATCGAGATCGGCAGCTTTGAAGGTCGTTACCCCCGCACGGTGCCGAGTTCCGCCCCGGCCGATTCACCCGCACGCGCGGGCTATGAGATCTTCAAGCGGGAGTGTGTCGCGTGCCACGCCGTCAATGGTGAGGGCGGTAAAGTGGGGCCCGATCTCAACGTGCCCAGGGGAATTTCCGAATATCGACCACGCGCGCAGATCAAGGCCTTCATTCGCAACCCCGAAAGCTTTCGTTACACCAGCATGCCGTCCAACTTACACCTCTCTGAGCGCGACCTCGATGCGCTCGTCGCGTACTTCGACGTGATGAAGGATCTGAAACACGATCCGAAACAGGTGGACACCGGTGACCTCTGAAAACCATGCGAGCGGGCTTGGAGGTACGCTGCTGCGTCTGGACCGGCGCCAGTTGGAGACCCACTACGGGGAGTTCACGGTTCATGTCTTCCACGACGCAGCCACGAGACAGCCCGTGCTGGCGCTTACCCACGGTGATGTGCGGGGCACCGAGGCGCTGCTTACCCGGGTTCATTCCTCCTGTGTCACGAGCGAGTCCTATCGGGGGTGCGATTGCGACTGCGCGGTGCAGTTGGCGGGCGCATTGCGCACCATTGCCGCCGCTGGCAGGGGAGTCGTCTTTTATCTCCTGCAAGAGGGGCGAGGTGCCGGCTTCGTCGCAAAGGCGCGTGATCGAATGTTGGTTCAGGCCAGTGGCAACCGGCTCACCACCTTCGATGCCTACCGCGAGATGGGGCTCGTCGGAGATCTGCGCGGCTACGCCCAGGTGGCCGTCGCGGCTCGTTCTCTGGGAGTGACGGCCGACCTGGCCCTGCTGACCAACAACCCCGACAAACTGGCCGCCCTGGAGGCGGAGGGTGTGAAGGTCGCGCACACGGTCTCCCTGGAGGGGGACCCTTCGCCCTTCAATCTCCACTATCTCGCTGCCAAGTCGCGTTCGGGCCACGCCTTCGAAGATCCGAGCGGTGTCGCGCGCGACGCCGAACTGCCAGAGACCGTCCAGTTCTTCGAGCCTCGCCCGCTCCCCCAGCAACCGCGTTTTCTGCAGGTGGCCGCGTATCTGCTGCCCGTGGCCATTTCGGAGATCGGTCCGTCCTGGTTTTGGTTGCACTTGTACCTCGATCGCGTCACGGCCCTCGAGCGCGTGGTCTTGAGCTACGCCCGAGAGGCCGTGGTGCCCCTTCGCCGTGTCGTCCGTGAGCCCCTGCTGGCCCGCTTTCCCGGGCGAACGGCCGGCCCTGGAGAATTCGCCTGGCCCGTGGTGGCTGAGGCCATCGTGCAGCACGGAGCAGGCTGCGCGGCCTTCCTGCCCACCGACCTCGGGGATCCCGCCACCTGCAAACCACCTGCTGAGGACGAAGCGGCCAGCCGGTTGCTCGACCACCACGTCCAGGCTCTGGGTTCGCCCTGATGCCGACTGCCCTCGGCAACGCGTGGCGCGAGGGATTCGAACTCTTGTCCCACCGCGTTGCGCAGACCCCCCAGGCCGTTGCAGAGGCGTTCGCCACCCGGATCCCGGCTCCCGTTTTTGGGGAGGGTCTTCCCGCCAAAACCGTGCGGCGTGTCCTCACCACGGGTCTCGGCAGCTCCGCTGGCCACGCGCGGTATCTGGCCGCCTTGATCGAATCGGGGGCAGGCATTCCGGCGCGCTTCGTACCGAGTGGGGAGTTCTGGGCGGGACGGTCGGTGCCAGCGCGCGACACAGCGCTCATCGTCTTTTCCCAAGGGCTGTCGCCCAACGCCCGTTTCGCGTTGCGCGAAGTCGACGGGTGGGGGGCGGTCGTGTTGTTCACGGCGGCATCCGAGGGCACTGCCGAACCCGATGTTCGCGGTTGGCTGGAGTGGTTGAGGGCTCGCGGCGTGGTGATGATTCCGGTTCCGGGCCGTGATGAGTTCGGAACGCTGCTTCGGGTGATCGGTCCCCTCAGTGCCTATGCGGTGGCGTTGCGGTTCGTCCAGGCGCTGGTCCACGAACTCCATGGGGGTAGCGCGGCTTCCCGGTGGCTCGACTGCGACACCGAACTGCTGGTTCGCATCCTCCGAGAGGCTCCGGGCCACTACGATCGGATTGCGGCGCCCTGGCGGGATCGGGGTTCAGATTTCTTTTCCTTCCCTCCAGCCCTGCTGGCATCGGGGAGCTACGCGGAACTCATCGACAATCTGCGTTTCAAGCTCATGGAGGGTCTGCTGCGCACCGCACCGCCGATCTGGGATCCCCTCGAGTTTGCCCACGGGCCGTTCCAGCAGGGACACTCCGAGCCTGGGCTGTGGTTTGCGCTCGTCTGGGAGGGGGACGAGCATGCGCGTTTCTGGTTGGAAAGGGTGGAGGGTCTGCTTCACCCCGACCGCCACGCGCTGATCAGTTTTTCCTCGAGCCTGGCCCCGCCCCTGGCGATCTTCGAGCACGAGGCATTGCTCAACCAATTCGTGCTGGACCGTGTGAAGGCCGAAGGTATCGATGTGGGCAGGTGGCCCGGGCGCGGCGCGGATGGGCCCCTCTACGACTTGGCCCCCGAGCTTCCGAAGTCCTCCGCTCCATCGTCCAGTTCCCCGGCTCCGAGCCCTGGAGCGTTCCCCACGAGGGCATCCCTGGCAGCGTCGACCTGGCCGGAACTCGAGGCAGCGCTCCAAAACGGGACCCACACCGCCGTGGTGCCTCTGGGATCCACCGAGCAACACGGTCCACATCTTCCCTTCGAGACGGACACCCTCATCGCTGACGCGCTGGCCATGCGCTTTTGCGAACGCGTCGAGGGAGCCGTTCACCTACCTGCGGTGGCAATTGGCTGTGCGTCCGAACACCTGGACTTCCCCGGTACCCTCAGTGTTGCTCCCGATACGTTGATGGCCGTGCTGGAGGATCTGCTGGCTTCCATCCGGACCCACGGCTTCAGCCGGGCCTACGTGTTCACCGCCCATGGGGGGAATGTGGCGCTGTTGCGAGGCGCGTTGGATCGGCTGGTTGAGGTCAGCGATCCGCTGCACGTGGTTGCCTTCACCGATCACAGTCACCTGACCCAAGTCCTCCACGATGTGGCCCAGGGGCTCGGGGTCGAACCGGCCTCCGCAGGCCACCACGCCGGGGAGATCGAAACCTCGATCCTGGCCGGTCTGCTTCCGGGCGTCGTGCGCGGTGAACGGCTGGCGCAGGGTCGGCTTCACACCCATGGAGATCCCCAGGAACTCTTTTACCCGAGTTTGCGGGAGGAGGCAGCCAGCGGAGTGGTGGGCGATCCCCGGGATGCTTCGGCGGCGCGTTCTGCCACTTACCTCGACGCCTGGGTAGAGGTGCTCGTGGAGCACTATCTCCGCGCGTACCAACTTGCGTAGACGAAGGGAACCCAGATCGCGTAGTAGAGCTGATTGGGGACGACTCGCAGCGCCCAGCCCATATCGAGTCCTCCCACGATGATCAGCAGGTCGGCGGTGAGCCAGAGCGAGTAGTAGACGGCCACGTAGGCGAGTGCCGTGCGCAGGAAGTGCCGGCCATGGGAGTCCGGGTCCAGGTGCGAGGGGACGAAGCGTTGCCTCAGGACGAGGGCCACGGCGACGAAGGCGGCCTCGTAGAGGATCCACAGCGTCTGGGCCGGGAGTTCCGGTCGCCAGGCCAAGAGGGCCTGGTAGAGGGGCCAGGAGGCAATGGGCACGATCCACATCCACAGCGCGGCGCGTCGCAGACTGGCCATCAAATCGCGGTCGGGGTCGGTCAGATAGGTGACGAGCCAGAACACACGCAGGTCTCCGAGCAGCACGAACAACAGCATCACGGCGGTGCTCGCGTTTTCGCCCAGCCCTGCGAACTTTCCCAGTGGCCCCGTCGCGATCGGGTCGAGGATCGTCTCGAACGCGAAGATCAGACAGTAGGTGGCAATGAATCGGTCGTCCGCCAACTCGGTTTTGTGGCGGCTCCGGGTCCATACCCAGAACACCAGGAACGCCAAGGGGATGACCAGCTTCGCGTACAACCCCTGCAGCTCGCCCTGGTAGAAGCTGTGCCAGGTCTCGACCGTCATGCTCGGCTCCCATCGTACCGTGGGCTCGTGAACCCGAGCCCGGAGGTTCCCGCCCTGGAGGGCTAGAGTGTCGACTTGGCGACGAGCCCCCACGACGACCGTTCCTCCCTGGCCTCGCGCGTGCCCGACGGTAGCACGCGGGATGGAGACGAGATCCTGGGCCGTTTCCTCGACTGGGTGGTCGAGACGGGAATCTCCCCCTATCCCGAACAGGAGGAGGCGCTGCTCGAACTCATGCTCGGTCGCCACGTGGTGCTCTCCACTCCCACGGGTTCGGGGAAGTCCCTGGTGGCCCAGGGCCTGCACTTCAAGGGTCTGTGTGAGGGCGAGCGCTCGGTCTACACGGCTCCCGTGAAAGCTCTCGTGAGCGAGAAGTTCTTCGCGCTGTGCCGGGATTTCGGCGCCGAGAACGTCGGTATGGCCACCGGAGATGCGAACATCAACGGCTCAGCTCCGATTCTCTGTTGCACGACCGAAGTCCTGGCCAACATGGCGCTGCGCCAGGGGCAGTGGCTCGATTTCGCCTACGTGGTGCTCGACGAGTTCCACTACTACGGAGATCGGGATCGAGGTGTGGCATGGCAGATTCCCCTGCTGGCTCTCCCTCATGCGACGTTTCTGCTGATGTCAGCCACCCTTGGTAACACCGCGCCCATCGAGGAGCGATTGGCCCGCCGAACCGGACGCAAGATCACTCACGTCCACTCGGACCTTCGACCGGTTCCCCTCGACTTCGCCTACAGCGAGGCACCTCTTCACGAGAGGATCGAGGAGATCGTCTCGGGCGGGCGTTCGCCGGTCTATGTCGTCAACTTCACCCAGCGGGAATGTGCAGAACTCGCCCAGGGCCTCACGAGCCTCAAGCTTTGCGGTCGTCAGGAGAGGTCCGAAATTGCGAGCGCCATCGCCGATACCCACTTCACAACCCCTTACGGAAGGGACGTCCAGCGTTTTCTGCGTGCGGGTGTCGCGGTTCACCACGGGGGACTCCTCCCCCGCTATCGGTTATTGGTGGAGCAGTTGGCTCAGCGCGGGATGTTGAAGGTGATCTGTGGGACGGACACCCTCGGCGTGGGAGTCAACATTCCCATTCGCACAGTAGTGTTTTCCGGATTGTCGAAGTTCGACGGCGAGAAGGTCGCAAACCTGACGGTTCGCGAATTCAAACAGATCGCTGGTCGGGCAGGTCGCAAGGGTTTCGACGATCAGGGGAGTGTCGTCTGTCAGGCACCCCCTCATGTCATCGAAAAGAAACGTCTGGTAGCGAAGGGATCCGACGCGGGTGCGAAGCGGAAGGCGGCAAAGATCAAGGTGCCGCGGGGCTTCGTTCCCTGGAACCAGGAAACCTTTGAACGTCTGATCGATCGTCCTCCCGAGGCGCTCGAGTCGCGCTTCGATGTGACTCACGGCATGCTCGTGAACGTGATGCAACGGCCCGACGCCGTGGCGTCACCCGATGGTGGCTACCGAACAGTCATTGATCTGGTGGGTCACTGTCACGAGAGTGAAGGGCGCAAGACGCGTATGCGCCGCGAAGCCGCTCGATGTTTTCGCTCGCTGGTGGAGGCGGGCGTCGTTCACATCGAGCGGGGAGTGAACCGCGAGGGCGCGCGAGTCCGTGTGAGCGAGGATCTGCAGGACGACTTCTCTCTGCACGAAACACTCTCCCTTTACCTGCTCCAGGCCGTGACGGCCCTGGACCTCTCGGCGTCGGATTACGCGCTGGATGTGCTGAGTCTGGTAGAGGCGACTCTCGATAATCCCCGAGCGATCCTCGCTGAGCAGGTTCGTAGAGAAAAATCGGAACTGATCGCGCGTCTCAAGGCGGAAGGGGTCGAATACGAAGAACGCATGCGCAAGCTCGAGGAGGTCACGCATCCGAAACCCAATGAGCGGTTCATCCGAGAGACGTTCTCGATGTTCGCCAACGCCCATCCATGGGTTCGAGGAGAGGACATTCGTCCCAAGTCCATCGCCCGGGAGATGTTTGACTCGTACCGTACGTTCGGGGACTACGTGAAGGAACTGGGGATCGCGCGAAGCGAAGGTCTGCTACTGCGTTACCTGAGTCAGGTGCACAACAGTCTCGTGAAATCCGTACCGCTGTCTGCGCGTAGCGAGGCAGTGATGGACGTGATTGCCTACTTCCGGGTGATGCTCCAGCACGTGGACTCGAGTCTTTTGGATGCTTGGCGAGAGCTGGCGAATCCCGGTGAAGCGCGGCCAGCCGTTCGCGAACGAGAAGCTCCCGACTCGCTCGACCTCGCCATGCACCCGAAACTGTTGACTGCGCGGGTGCGTTCTGAGCTGCACGTGTTGGTGAGGGCTCTTGCCAACTCTGCCTTCGAAGAGGCCGAAACCTGTGTCCGTCAGGTCCCGGAAGATCTCTGGGATGCTGGCCGGTTCGAGGAGGCCCTGGCGCCATTCCAGCGAGAGTACGGGTCGATCGTTTTCACCCCGCACCAGCGGAGCGCCGATTTTACGACACTCAAGAGCACGGGTCCGCGCACGTGGGACGTATTTCAGACGCTGGCGGATCCCGAGGGGGACAACCTCTGGGCCGTGGAGGGCGAAGTGGATCTGACGAGAGACCGCGATCCGCAGGGCCCCCTCGTGCGAATCCGCAGGCTGGGCACATGAGACGTATCCCGTGAGCGATCCGCGCTTCCAGAGCGCGGCGCAAATCCGCGTGATCCCGTGGAGAGGGAGGCGGGGGCTGTGCGTTGCGTTGCTCCTGCTGCTTGCCGGGGGCTGTGGATCCGGGCCATCTCCGGCTCCCGAACGGGTCGTCCTGATCGTCATCGACACCCTGCGACGTGACCACCTGGGCGCCTACGGAGGGTCGGCGGATACGCCTCACCTCGATGCCCTGGCCGAGCGGGGGCAGGTTTTCACCAACGCCCAGGCGTCCTTCCATCAGACTTCCATGTCCATGGGGGCCTTGTTCACGGGGCGGGTTCCCAGCATCGAGTCCCGTGATGTAAAGCGCACGTTGTCCTGGAACGACTCGACGTGGTGTGGCCTGGCGCGTCTGGCAGAAGACGCCGGGGAATCCATGTGTGTGCCCCATTCGCTCACGACTCTGGCTGAACTCTTTGCCGAGTCCGGTTATTGGACGATCGGGGTCGCGTCCAACGATTTTCTCTATCGCCCGGCGGGCTTCGACGCCGGCTTCGCCGACTGGACGGAGGTCGGCCGGGTGGATGAGGAGGTCGAATCCGCGATGATCGCCGTTCCCGAGGAAGACGAGAACGGGAGGGTCGTGGGTCGGCCCCGACGTATTCCGTTGGTGTCGGGCAATCGTGTAAATGCAGCGGTCCGCGCTGCATTAGAGCGACGACCCAGCGATCGCTTCTTTCTCTACGTCCACTACATGGATGTCCACGATTACTCGTTTCGCCGCATGCGCTACGCGAAGGCGGTCGAGCGCGTGGACTCATTCGTCGGAGGCCTGCTCGCGGAGTTGGAGGGCCTTGGGTTCGAGGGGAGAACCAGCGTGATCCTGACCTCGGATCACGGTGAGCGACTGGGCGATGTCCACGCTCTGGAGGGTGGGGGTCTTCACAACGGCAACCCCTCGTTCCAGGAGGTTCTCGACGTGCCCCTCATCATCGTTCCACCTGCCGGCATCTTCGCGGGCCGCGAGGAGGCCTTGGTCCGGAGCCACGATCTGATGGCGTGGATTTCCGAACTGGCTGGGCTCGCGCCGCCGGACTTCGACCCGGTGCTCCAGCCCGACGAGCTCTTCGTTGGCGAACAGGGGTACCGAACCTATCGGGCAGGGCGCTTCAAGAGTGTGATGGATCGCCGGAGTGGTCGTTTCTACTTGTTCGACCTGGACAGGGATCCTGGGGAGACCCTCGACATCGCGGATCGGCACCCCGACGTCATCCGTAGGCATCTGGTTCGAACCAGCGACTTGGCTCGTGAATTGAGCAGTGTGAACGAACCCCAGAGGGGACTGTCTCCAGAGGAGCGCAGGCGTTTGAGGCTCTTGGGGTACCTTGAGTAGCCATATGTGGGAATTCGACTAGGCTTGGACGCCCTGTCCACAGAATCACCCTCCGGATTTCTTCGCACTGCATGCTTCCCGATCTACTGATTCTATCCATCGGCCTCGTTCTGCTCCTGGGTGGTGGCGAGGTGATGGTTCGCGGTGCCACCAACCTGACCTCGGTACTCGGGGTGTCGCCCTTCGTGATCGGCCTCACCGTCGTGGCCTTCGGAACCAGTGCGCCGGAACTCGCGGTCAACGTCAACGCTGCACTGACGGGGCGGGGGGCCATCAGCTTTGGGAACATCATCGGTTCCAACATGGCGAACATCGGACTGATCCTGGGTTGTACGGCCCTGATTCGACCGATCTCGATCGAACGATCCTTCGCCACCCGCGAAATGCCACTCATGTTGCTGGCGACATTGACTGCCGTGTTCATGGGCTTCGACGCCATGCTGGGCCGGGGCACGGTGGATGTCTACGGCCGCGGGGAAGGGGCCGTTCTCTTGTTGATGTTCGCGGGTTTCCTCTACGTCACCGTGGGCGACCTGGTGAAGCGTGGTGGCGAGAGCGTCGACAGGGACGAAGCGGGGGCCGCGCGGGCTCAGTTGTGGCTCAGTTCCGCGATGTTGTTGGGAGGGCTGTTTGGCCTCGTCTTGGGAGCGCACCTGTGTGTGAACTCGTCGGCCTCCCTGGCCCGGGCGATGGGCGTGCCGGAGGTCATCATCGGGCTGACGGTCCTCGCCGTGGGAACGAGTCTGCCCGAGTTGGTGGTGTCGGTGCTGGCGACTCTCCGGGGTCAATTCGAGATTGCCGTGGGCAACGTGGTCGGGTCGAACATCTTCAATCTGCTGCTCGTGCTGGGTCTGACCAACTTGCTCTCACCGACACGGGTCCCCGCCAGTGGTCACCGAGATCTGATTGTCGTGACCCTGATGTCGCTGCTGTTGATATTCGTGTCCACGACCGGGCGTAGAGTCATCATTCGCGCCGAAGCGCTGCTCTTGCTGTCGGTGTACGTCGGTTATCTGACATGGCGCACTTTCTTGGCTGCGCCACCGGCCTGAGTCACGCTCGCTTTCTCGGTCGCTCTGCGGCGATGCGTGTCTTGCTGGCCGCCCAGGAACAGATTGGGCACTGGCTGAGGTCGTGCCCCCGAGCCGGGCAATGTTCTCGACCGAAGTAGATGATCTGTAGGTGTAGGCGTCCCCATGACTCGGGTGGGAACAGTTTCTTCAAATCACGTTCGGTCTGTTCGACGTTCTTCCCACGAGAAAGACCCCAGCGTGCCGCCAATCGGTGAATGTGGGTATCCACTGGAAAGGCTGGGACTCCGAAAGCCTGGGACATGACGACGCTAGCGGTCTTGTGGCCGACTCCGGGGAGGGCTTCGAGGTCTTCGAATCGATCGGGGACCCGGCTCCCGTGTTCCTCCACCAGGATGCGCGAGAGTTCGGAGATGTTCTTTGATTTGGCGGGTGACAGCCCGCAGGGTCGAATGATGCGCCGAATCGTATCGACCCGCAGACGTGACATGGCCTCGGGGGTGTCCGCACGGGCGAAGAGAGCCGGAGTCACCTCGTTGACGCGCGCATCGGTACACTGAGCGGACAGGACCACCGAGACCAGCAAGGTGAAGGGGTCCCGGTGGTCCAGTGGAATTTCGAGTTTCGGGTGGAGCTGGTCCAGGATCTCGCGGATCCGCTCGGCTTTTTCTGCACGCTTCACGTGGGCGAAGATAGCCCGGTCGTTGCTCGAGGGCGTGGCCGAGTGCAAAGGGCCGTTCGGTCTTGCAGCCCAACCGTACTGGCCCGGCATGCTTTGCCTCTGACCCTGGGAGCGTGGGCGATGTCGAGCGGGCGTGGCAGAATCAGAGGGCGCTCGGCGCTGGTTTTGCGGGGCGGAAGACCAGGAGGAGGAGTCATGAGCAGTTCCTTGGCATCGAAACAGTGTGTTCCGTGTAAGGGCGGCGAGGAACCGCTGCGCGGCGCCGCGTTGGACGCGTTGCACTCACAATTGACAGGCCCCGGCCAGTGGGAGGTGATCGACGAGCACCACCTCGAGGGGAAGTTTTCGTTTCGAGATTTCCGCGGTGCCCTCGACTACACGGCCCGTGTGGGGGAGATGGCCGAAGAGCAGTTCCACCATCCGGACATCCACCTGGCCTGGGGCCGGGTTCGCATTGAGATCTGGACCCACAAGATCAATGGCCTGACCGAGAGCGACTTCGTCTTTGCAGCCCGCTGCGACTCTCTCGCCGGTGAAGGCTGAGGCAGGGCGCGCTTCGAAGGGATGCTTCCGGCCATCAGCCCCCGGTCTCCCGCTCGATGGACCGCATGAACGCGATCAGCGAGGGGCGCGCCTCGACCAGCTTGCGGGATCCAGGGATGGCGTCGCTGTGCATGGTCATGAGCATTCCGTAGATGGCAAGGTCTGCCATGCTCAAGCGGTCCGAATAGAAGAAGGGGCGGGTGCCCAGAAAGTTCACCAGGTCCCCCAGCCGGTCCGACAGGCCGCGTAGCAATGCGGTTTCGGGTCGTTCCCAGGTGCCTCCGGCGCGCAACCAGGCGCGAAGTCTTCTGATCTTGCCCGATTGCTGCCGTTCATCGCCCATCGCGGCGATAGGTGCCGGACGGGGCTGACTCTCTGGCGTCAAGGTGGGAGGTTCCCGAAAGTTCACCCACTGCAGGAAGTACCAGAGGAAGGACTCGTCGGCCCAGTCTTCAAGTTGCCGCTGCTGGGCAGCGATCTTGGGATCCCCGGATAGAAGAGGCGGTTCCGGAAACTGATTGTCGAGCCGCAGCAGGATGTCTGTCGAGTCCGAAATGAGTTCGTCCTCGATGGTGATCACTGGGAGAAGGCCGGTATCCGGGCTGAAGCGGTTGTAGTCGCCCGGGGATGCGGGCTCACGCAGTTCGAAGGGAAGTCCCTTGTAGACCAGCGCGCGTCGGACCTTTTCCACGTAGGGTGCGATCCGAGGACCGTACAGCACGATCTCGGGCGGGCTCTCCATCAATCGCGCGTTTCGGTGTCATCGCCACCTGAAAAGTCGGACGGTGCATTGCTTTCCGCGGCGTCTCGGGTCAGCACTTCGTCGTAGGCGTCGAATCCGACGACTTCACGCAGTTCATCGAAAGGGAGGACTTCTCGCGCCGGAACTCCCTTGGCGAGGTCGGACAGCGCCCGCTGCATGGCCGCCACTGCGCTACTCAGGAGTGTGAGAGGATACGCGGCCAGCTTGTAGCCCAGCGTCTCCAGCTTTTGAGGCGGCAGGATCGGCGTGTCCCCGCCCTCCACCATGTTGGCGAGCTGTGGAACCGGGACGGTTCTGCAGATCTTCTCCATTTCCGCTTCGCTCACTGGAGCCTCTACGAACACGAAGTCGGCGCCGAGATCCGCGAAGGCCTGCGCGCGCCAAAGGGCCTCGGAGAAGCCCGCTACTCCCCGGGCGTCGGTGCGCGCCATGATGAGGATCTCGGCGCCGCCCTCGCGGCTCTCCACGGCTGCACGGATCCGAGACAGAGCCTCTGCGCGGTCGACGATTTCCTTGCCGCGAGTATGGCCACAGCGCTTCGGTGCCAGCTGATCTTCGATCATTGCGCAGGCAAAACCTGCGGCCGCGTACCCCTCGACGGTGCGACGGACGTTCATGGTGTTTCCGTAGCCGGTGTCTGCATCGCCGATCACGGGAATCTCGACGGCCTGTGTGATGTTGCGGCCCTGGTCGAGCATTTCCGCGTAGGAGATCAGACCTGTGTCGGGGAGTGCGAGGCGCGCTGCGCTCACCGAGAAGCCACTCATGAAGGTGAGTTGAAAGCCGGCGCGTTCGATCAGACGAGCCGAGAGCGCATCGAAACAGCACGGCATCGTCAGGATGCCAGTGGGACGAGCAAGAGTTCGAAGCTTTGCTGCAGGGCTTGCCATTCCATCGATGCTAGCCCGCGGGCTCGTTCCGCGTCATCTGGTTCGCGTGCCAGGGGAGTCCGTGCTACCGAGGGGCGCCCGATGGAGATTCCATGTCCAGTCCGATCGATCCTGTTTTGTCCCTGCTCGATCTCGAGGATCTCGAGGTCAATTTGTTTCGGGGACACAGCCCACAGGAGGACCGCCAGCGTGTCTTCGGCGGTCAGGTCCTCGCCCAGGCATTGGTTGCCAGTGGCAGGACGGTTTCCGAGGATCGCTCGGTTCACTCGTTACACGCCTATTTTCTGCGCCCCGGTGATCCCACGGTTCCGATCGTGTACCGGGTGGACCGCACGCGAGAGGGGCGGTCCTTTACCACGCGGCGCGTAACAGCCATTCAGCAGGGCATGGCCATCTTCCACCTCGAATCGTCGTTTCAAAGGTCGGAACGGGGCCTGGATCACCAGGACACCATGCCCAGTGCTCCGGACCCGGAGACGCTCCCGACCTGGCGTGAATTCATGCGACCGCGCTTGGAGGCCTCCCGAAAAGTGCGGCCCAACGCGGAATTTCACGATTGGCTGGGTGCTCCGCGGCCCATCGACCTTCGCTACGTGACGAACTTCGATCCCTTTGCTCCGGCGAAGATGGCCCCGCGGTTGTTGGTGTGGTTGCGGGCCGATGGTGAGGTGCCGGGGCCGCCCCTCCAGCACCAGAGTGTTCTCGCCTACGCGTCGGACCTGACGCTTCTCGACACTGCACTGCTGCCCCACGGCGTGGCCTGGGACGAGGATGAATACCAGTTGGCGAGCCTCGACCATGCCATGTGGTTTCATCGGCCGTTTCGCGCTGACCAGTGGCTCCTGTACGTACATGAGAGTCCGGTGGCTGCTGGGGCTCGGGGAATCAGTATTGGGAAACTCTTCACCCGAGACGGGCAACTGGTGGCGACGGCGGTGCAGGAGGGCCTGATACGGCCGCTGGATGGGACTGGGCACGCCAGGGGCTGAAGCGACCACCGAATTCAATGCGTTCGTGTACCATGGGCCGCCGCTCAAATCCGGGTTGCACTCGGAACCAGATGTCAAGAGAAAGGGAAGCGAGATGCGCGAAGCAGTCATCGTCGAAGCTCTGAGGACCCCCATTGCTCGGGGCCGAGCCATCAAGGGAGATCTCTCGGGGATCCACGCTGGAAAATTACTGGCGGAAGTGCAGACGGCGGTCATCGAGAGGGCCGGTGTCGAGCCCGAAGATGTCGAACAGATCATCGGTGGTTGTGTGACCCAGGCGGGTGAACAGTCGAACAACATCGTGCGTCACGGCTGGCTCTCGTCGGGTAAGACCTGGAGAACCGGGGGGACCACGATTGATACTCAGTGCGGCTCGGGTCAGCAGGCCAATCACCTGGTGTCCGCCCTTGTGCGCGCGGGGAGCATCGATATTGGAATCGCCTGCGGGCTTGAAATGATGAGCCATGTGGGGCTCGGCGCCAACGCCATGAACGGGCCCGGCTATTTCATTCCCGAGGACTGGCCCTGGGACTCGTCGCCCGAACAGTTCACTTCGGCCGAGCGGATTGCAGAAAAACGCGGGATCACGCGGGAAGATGTCGACGCCCTCGGGCTCGCCTCTCAGCGCAAAGCTCTTCAGGCTCGTGAAGAGGGACGTTTTGACCGCGAGATTCTGCCTATCGAGGCTCCCGTGCTGGATGAGGAGGGCAAACCCACGGGCGAGACGAAGCTCGTCAATTCCGATCAGGGCATTCGCCCCAGTACGTCCGAAGGTCTGGCCGCACTCAAGCCTGTCATCGAAGGTGGGATCCACACGGCAGGAAACTCTTCGCAGATTTCCGACGGCGCGGCCGCGGTGCTCTGGATGAGTGCTGAAAAGGCCAAGGAACTCGGATTGCGTCCCCGCGCACGGATCGTCCAGGACGTCGTGGTTGGAACCGACCCCTATTTTCTGTTGGACGGTCCGGTGGACGCGACGGAGCAGATTTTCAAGAAGACCGGGATGACCTTGAACGACATCGATCTCGTCGAAATCAACGAGGCTTTCGCTGCAGTCGTCTTGTCCTGGGCAAATGTCTACGGCGCGGACATGGACAAGGTGAATGTCAACGGTGGTGCCATTGCGCTGGGTCATCCGGTGGGCGCCACGGGCTCGAGGCTGATCGTCACTGCCCTCCATGAGTTGGAGCGCCAGGACAAGAGTACGGCCCTCGTATCCATGTGCTGCGGAGCCGCCGTCGGTACCGGAACCATCATCGAAAGGCTTTGATAGGCCTGCCTGGTCTAGTGGTTTTTTGCCGAGGTTCTGAGACTCCAGTCCGCGCGGAGTCTCGGGACCGGTGGTAGGCCGGTTCGGATAACAGGAGTTAGGAGGAAGAGATGTCCCTCTCACTCGAAGGTCGGGTCGCCATCGTCACGGGGGCAGCCCATGGCCTCGGGCGTTGTCACGCGATCAATCTCGCCCAGCGGGGAGCGAAGATCGTGGTCAACGATATCGGCGCCGACGATGCCGGTGGGGGGCGAAACGAGAGCCCCGCCGAGCAGGTTGTCGAGGAGATCAAAGCAGCCGGAGGTGAGGCCGTTGCCCACTTCGGCGATGTGGCGGACTGGAACGACGCCCAGGCCCTGGTTCAGCGGGCCGTTGACACCTATGGCGATCTCCACATTTTGATCAACAACGCTGGATTCACTCGCGATGCGACCATATTCAACATGACCGAGCAGGATTTCGATGACGTTGTGCGTGTTCATCTCAAGGGTCATTTTGCGGTGTCGAAGTTTGCGATGACCCATTGGCGTAATCAGAGCAAGCAGGCGGGCGGGCCAATCTTTGGTCGACTGATCAGCACCGCCTCGGAGAGTTGGCTTTTCGGGACACCAGGGCAACCCAATTACGCTCCGGCAAAGGCTGGGATCGTGTCGTTGACCATGGGTCTGGCGCAGATGGGGTTGCGCTACGGGGTGACGGCGAACGTCGTCATGCCGCGAGCGAGAACGCGGATGACGCTGAAAGGGGCCATGGGAGCGATGTTTGAGAAGCCCGAAGAGGGATTCGACAACTTCGACCCGGAGAATTCGTCTCCGTTGTTCGTGTATCTGTGCACACCCGAGGCCGGGCACATCTCCGGTGAGTTGTTCCTGATCTGGGGGCAGGCGACCAGCGTCTGGAAGCGCCCTGAGCCCTACGCGGTCTACGAGACCGACGACATCTGGACGGTGGAGCGACTCCACGAGGTCTATGGTCCCCACTTCGAGTCACGTCAGGTGGTGACGGACGGTTTCACCGTCCCAGCCATGTAGTAGTCGAGCCTTGCCGGACCTTGGCGGAGGTTTGGAGGCAACGGGGGGGCAGAGGCGTGGCATGGGTGTCGATCGTCGCGGGGATCGCTCTGATCCAATACACGGCGTTCATCTTGCGCGCAGGCAGGCTTCGCGGCCAACACGGCATTCCGGCACCGGCCACCACCGGTCATCCGGAGTTTGAGCGCCACCTGCGCGTTCAATCCAATACCGTCGAGCAGTTGGTGGTTTTTCTCCCGGCGCTGTTCCTTTTCGCGTATTGGGTCAGTGAGCCCTGGGCAGCGGGGCTCGGAGGGGTGTTTGTGCTGGGTCGCGCCCTATATGCCCGGTCCTATGTGGCGGAGCCGTCCAAACGGGGCCCGGGGTTTCTCCTCACCCTCGTACCGAACCTCGTTCTGACCCTGGGGGCGGTCATTGGGGCCGCACTCGCCCTGTGGGCCGGTCGTTGAACCTGAGATCTTCGCCAATTCGCGCTTGGGTCTACTCCCACGGGGTTTTGCGGACGTATAATTCAAGCCGAAACCACGTTCGCCGTTCAGTTGGTGTGGGGCGGATTTTTGCTTCTGGGGGACTCCGAGTCAGGACCTCGGCCCCTGCCCCCCCACGCCGAGGGAACTGGCCGGAAACGAGTTGAGAGCGCAGTCGTACCGAGGAAAACGAAATGAGCCAAAACGAGAAACTGGACGCCTGGTTGAGCGAGATCGAGGCCCTGTGCCAACCGGATGCCGTGCGTTGGTGCAACGGATCTCAGGAAGAATACGATGAGATGATCGCGTTGATGGTTGCCGGCGGGACGGCCCGCAAACTCGACGAGAGCCAGCGGTCCAACAGCTATCTGGTGTGGTCCGACCCGGCCGACGTCGCGCGCGTGGAAGACCGCACCTACATCTGTTCCGAACGCGAAGCAGATGCGGGCCCCACCAACAACTGGTGCGATCCGGGGGAGATGAGGGAAACCCTGAAGGGTCTGTTCAGCGGCTGCATGAAGGGCAGGACACTCTACGTCATCCCCTTCAGCATGGGCCCCATCGGTTCTCCCATTGCCCATATCGGTGTTCAACTCAGCGACTCGCCGTACGTGGTGGCGAACATGCGGATCATGACGCGGATGGGCCAGGAGGTTCTCGACACGCTGGGCGATGGTGAATTTGTTCCGTGTCTTCACTCGGTGGGCGCGCCCCTGGCCGATGGCGAAAGCGACGTGCCCTGGCCCTGCAACGCAGACAGCAAGTACATCGTGCATTTCCCAGAAACCCGCGAGATCTGGAGCTTCGGTTCGGGTTACGGCGGGAACGCGCTGCTGGGTAAGAAATGCTTCGCGCTTCGCATCGCATCGGTGATGGCCCGGGATGAGGGCTGGCTGGCCGAGCACATGCTGATTCTGAAGCTCACCAGCCCCGAGGGTGTCACGCGCTACGTGGCGGCTGCCTTTCCCAGCGCTTGCGGCAAGACCAACCTCGCCATGTTGGAGCCGACCCTCGAGGGGTGGAAGGTCGAGACGATCGGCGATGACATCGCGTGGATGAAATTCGGAGACGATGGTCAGTTGTACGCCATCAACCCCGAGGCGGGCTTCTTCGGAGTCGCACCGGGGACGAGCATGCGGTCGAACCGTAATGCCATGCTGAGTCTTCGTAGCAACTCGCTGTTCACCAACTGCGCGCTGACGCCGGATGGCGATGTCTGGTGGGAGGAGATGACTGACGAACTCCCCGCCGAGTTGACCGACTGGCACGGCGACGCCTGGACGCCGGATTCGGGGAGTAACGCTGCTCACCCCAATGCCCGCTTCACCGCGCCGGCGAGTCAGTGTCCCGTCATCGCAGACGAGTGGGAGAACCCCAAGGGCGTTCCGATCAGCGCCATTCTGTTCGGGGGGCGACGCGCCACGGTGGTTCCCCTCGTCAACGAAGCCCGGGACTGGCAACACGGAACCTTCCTCGGGTCCATCATCAGTAGCGAGAAGACGGCTGCCGCGGCGGGTGTAGTGGGTGAATTGCGCCGCGATCCCATGGCCATGCTTCCCTTCTGCGGATACAACATGGCGGATTACTGGTCGCACTGGCTCGAGATCGGAGAACGGGCAGGGGCACAGTTGCCGCGGATCTACTACGTCAACTGGTTCCGTAAGAGCGCCGGGGGCGACTTCCTTTGGCCGGGCTTTGGCGAAAACGGACGGGTCCTCAAGTGGGTTTTCGAGCGCTGCGAGGGCACTGCAAAGGCGATCGAGACGCCCATTGGGAACCTTCCAGCCGAGGGAGAGCTGGACCTGACGGGTCTCGATGAGGTTTCGGCCGAGGATCTATCAGAGTTGATGGAAGTGGACGTCGCGGGTTGGCTGGCCGAGCTCCCGTTGATTCGGGAGTACTACGAGCAGTTCGGCTCGGCGCTGCCCGAGTTGTTGTTGACGCAACTCGACGGGATGAAGGCGCGCCTGGAGTCCGCGGAAGGCTGAGACGAAGGTCGTTGGACCTCCCAGCGACGAAAGCGCTTCGTCGGGCTGCTAGAGTGGGTCAATGCCCAACGACGAGCAGGGCCCGCTTGCCGGGGTAGTCGTCGCGGATCTAAGCCGGGTGCTGGCGGGTCCCTTTTGCACCATGGTGCTCGCGGATCTGGGAGCGCGGGTGATCAAGGTCGAGGCTCCGGGACGCGGGGACGATGCGCGTCATATCGGTCCGTTCTTGAACGATCGCTCGACCTACTTCATGTCGGTCAATCGCGGCAAACAGAGCATTGCCCTCGACCTCAAACAGGCCCGGGACCGCGGTGTGTTCGAGGTGTTGCTCCGGCACAGCGACGTGCTGGTGGAGAATTTTCGCCCGGGGGTGATGGATCGCCTCGGCCTGGGTTGGGATGATCTTCACGCCCGCCACCCAGAGCTGATCTACGCTTCGACCTCGGGGTTTGGTCAGACGGGACCCATGGCTGGGCTTCCCGCCTACGACATTGTGGTCCAGGCTCTGGGCGGCATCATGAGTCTGACGGGGCACCCCGGCGATCCTCCTACGCGGGTGGGAACGTCTCTCGGGGATATCGTGGCGGGATTGTTCACGGCGATTGGAATCCAATCCGCCCTGCATGCGCGTCGCGATGGGGGTGGGGGCCGGCGCGTCGATGTCTCGATGCTTGACTCCCAGGTTGCGATTCTGGAGAACGCGATCTCTCGCTATGTGGCTTCGGGAGAGGTGCCCGGCCCCCTGGGCTCGCGCCATCCCTCCATTACCCCCTTCGAGGCTCTGGCGAGCCGCGATGGCTTCGTGGTGGTTGCTGCAGGCAACGACGAATTGTTCGTCAAGCTGTGTGCGACCCTCGGCTGCCCCGAACTACCCGGGGATGCGGCATTTGCGAGCAACGAAGCCAGGACGCAAAACCAGCCCCAGCTCAAGGCCCATCTCGAAGAGCACCTGGCAGCAGAGACCACGGCGCACTGGCTCGAGCGTTTGGAGGCGGCTGGGGTGCCATGCGGAGCGGTCAACGACGTGGCTTCTCTCCTCGATCACCCCCAGGTTGCCGCGCGCAACATGCTGGTGAAGGCCGAAGACCCCCTGGCAGGCGAGGTGCTCATGGCCGGGAACCCCATCAAACTCACGGGCTTTCAGGATTCTCCGCGGCGCGATGCTGCGCCGGAACTCGACGCGGATCGCGGCGAGATTCTGGCATGGCTGGGAATCGAGGAGGCGCCCCCGGTCCGGTGACGGACCCACCGCTCCCACGATCCGTTCACGTGGACGACCCAGTGAGTTGAGGGTCTGCAGGTTTCGCCCGTCGTCAGCGACCGACGGCGATTTCCGGATCGAGTGACCAGCGGCCAAGCCGGGTGGGGTGCTCGAGCGAGTGTTCGAGGTCCCTGAGAAAGCGCTCACGGGGCCGAGCCCTAGCGCCGAATCTCGTCAGGTGTTCGGTTTCGACCTGGCAGTCGACGAGATCGAACCCCCAGGCGCCCAGCTGTCTGACCAGCGTGACGAAAGCGACCTTGGACGCATCGGAGCGTCCTGTGAACATCGACTCGCCGAAGAAGCAGTTTCCCAGGGATACACCGTAGAGGCCGCCTACGAGCTCTCCTCCCTGCCAGGCCTCGGCGCTGTGCGCGTATCCGAGTTCGAACAAGCGGCCGTAGGCTTCCTGCATTTCAGCCGTGATCCAGGTGCCCTCCTGACCCGGTCGCTCGACCGTCGCACAGGCTCGGACGACGTTTTCGAAGGCGGTGTCCAGGCGCACCTCGAAGCGTCCCCGCTTCACGGTTCGAGCCAAACTTTGGGAGACGTGCAGGTCACCGGGCGCGAGGGCCATCCGGGGATCGGGGGAATGCCAGAGAATGGGCAAGCCGTCCTCGTACCACGGAAAGATCCCGAGCGAGTAGGCGAGAATGAGGCGCTCGGGGCTCAGGTCACCCCCCACGGCGAGCAGGCCACTGGTTTCGGCGTGGTGGACCGGCGGAAATTCGAGGCGATCGGTCAACCGAAACACCGTCATGTCCGAGGGGTCCTCCGTCGCACGCAGGCGCGCTGCTTGGCACAGTGCTCGCCCTGGGTCGGCCGCGCAATCCCCGGGGTGCGGGGTGCACAAGATCTGGCTTGAATTTCAGGGGCTTGCGGTTTATAAGGGCGGGCCCAACGCGGTTTGTCCGCGGCTCTACCGATTCCCAATCGCTGGCTTGGGGTTCGAATAACACGTCAGGAGACCGAGTGTCCTCGACCGCCGAGCAGTCGATCCTAAACCCCTCCGATCCCTCGGAAAACCGTTCTTTCCGTGCCCTGGGCACCAAGGATATAGACCGGATCCCCCAATTGGAGGGTCTGGATGGCGAGACCCGACTGGCCATGAAGGCCGTCGCCAATGTTCTCCCGTTTCGCGTCAACCAGTATGTGATCGACGAACTGATCGACTGGTCGAACATCCCCAATGATCCCATGTACCAGCTGACCTTTCCCCAGCCGGGCATGCTCGCACCCGAAAATCTGGACCGCATGATTGGGCTGGTCGCAAAAGACGCGCCTCGGATGGACATTGTGCGGGCTGCGCGGGAGATTCAACGGTCCCTCAACCCACACCCGGCGGGCCAGTTCGAACTCAATGTTCCGAAGCTGGACGGCGAGGTCGTTCCCGGGGTTCAGCACAAATACCGCGAAACCGTTCTGTTTTTCCCGGCTTCCGGCCAGACGTGCCACGCCTACTGCACCTACTGCTTCCGCTGGCCGCAGTTCGTGGGGCTCGATGGCCTGAAGTTCGCCAGCAAGCAGGTCGAGTCCCTGGTCGCCTACTTGAAGCGCCACCCCGAGGTCTCGAACGTCGTGATCACCGGGGGCGACCCAATGATCATGAAAACCTCGGTTCTGGCACGAACCCTGGAGCCCCTGCTGTCCCCCGAACTCGAGCACCTTGATTCGATTCGCATCGGGTCGAAGGCCCCCGCCTACTGGCCCCAGCGCTTCGTCACCGATGCCGATTCCGATGCCCTGATGCGTTTGTTCGAGCGTGTGGGTGCGGCCGGGAAGCATCTCGCTCTGATGGCCCACTACAGCCATCCCCGCGAATTGTCGACTCCCATTGCCGAGCGTGCCTTGGCGCGAATCCAATCCACAGGGGCCACGGTGCGCTGCCAAGCACCGCTGATTCGGCACGTCAATGACTCTGCGAAAGCCTGGGCGGAACTCTGGGGACGCCAGGTCCAGTTGGGAGCGATTCCCTACTACCTGTTCGTCGAGCGGGACACCGGGCCCCGAGATTATTTTTCAGTGCCTCTGGTTCGCAGCCTCGAGATCTTCCAGGACGCCTACCGCAGCGTTTCGGGTCTGGCGCGGACAGTTCGCGGGCCCTCGATGTCGGCGACGCCTGGCAAGGTCTTGGTGGACGGGCTCTTGAGCGTGGGAGGCGAGGACCACATCGTCCTGCGCTTCCTGCAAGCTCGCAATCCCGAATGGGTGGGGCGTCCGTTCCTGGCGCGCTTCGACCCCGAGGCCCGCTGGCTCGACGAGCTTGTGCCCTCCGACGGCCGGAGCGAGTTCTTCTTCGAGGCAGAAATGCGCGCGATCGAGAAAGGTGTGCCCGAGGCGGTGGCTGCGAGCTAGCGCTCTGCCGTCAAGGTTGTGGCCGGGAGAGGAGTTCTGCTGCCAGTGACCCATGCTGGGGGTAGGGGGGCGTTCCTCCACTGGCATGGCGTCCTCCCGAGTACTCGCGCTTGAACGCCGTCATTCGCCGAAGCGCGCTTTCCAGTGAAGCCGGTGGTAGCGCTTCCAGGCACCGAAGCACTTCTTCGCGCAGGTCCGATCGCGAGCACACCAGCAAGGCATCCACGCCAGCGTGTATGGAATCACGGACCAGGGTTTCCGGTGGGTGATGGGCGGCGACCGCCGCCATCTCAAGATCGTCGCTGAACACGAGCCCGTCGTATCCCAGGTCACTCCTCAGGTACGACAGCACGGGGCGGGACAGGGTTGCCGGACGATTCCCGTCGATCCCACCAAGCACGACGTGGGCTGTCATCAGGCTGGGGAGACCGTTTTCCACCAGCGCCCGGAATGGCGGAAGCTCGACGGCTTCGAGCCGTTCCCAGTCGTAGTCGAGGCGAGGGAGTTCCGTGTGGCTGTCCTGGGCGGTGTCGCCGTGTCCCGGGAAGTGCTTTCCACAGGCTCCGACCCCCGATGCGATCAGGCCCTCGGCCAACGCGCACGCGTGCCGGGCCACAGCAGCGGGGTTGGCTGAGAAGCTTCGGTCGCCAATGATGGGGTTGGCGGGATTGGAGTCGACATCGGCAACCGGGGCGAAATCGAGATCGATGCGGAAATCCGCGAGTTCACGGCCGAGTGCCTGTCCGACGGCTCGGGTCAGTGTCAGGTTGTCCAGGGCGCCGAGTACCCGCATGGGGGGCCACTCGGTCCAGGGCTCGCGAAGGCGTTGAACCCGACCTCCCTCCTGGTCGATGGCGATGGTGAGTGGGGCGTGTTCGGGTGCGAGGGCGTGTGCGCTGTCGGTCAGCGCACGCAGCTGCTCGGGATCGGCGATGTTGCGGGCGAACAGCACGATCCCGCCGACCCGACCGTCGGCGATTTGGCCGGCGAGGTCGTCCGGGAGCTGCGTGCCCTCGAAGCCGGCGAACAGCAACTGGCCTGGCTCCGAAATGCGCAGGGCGTCGGTACGGCTTACCACGGTCAATCCCCCCCCGCACCAGAGTAGCCCTCGCGGGGCACTTCGCTGTGCCCAGGGCGAGCGGAAGACCAACCAGCCTCGGTATCCTCGATCCGCCGTCAAAGGGGGAAGGCCGTGTCGGGTTCCGAGAAGACACCGCGAGTTGCCTACGAAGAGGTGGAGCCCAGCTACTTCGAGCGCCGTCGCCTGAAGCGATCCGCCGGGGTCATTTCACTCTGGGCGCTCGGCGTCGGAGCCGTCATCTCCGGGGACTTCTTTGGTTGGAACTTCGGACTTGCCGTAGGTGGCTTTGGTGGACTTCTGGCTGCCACCGTGCTCATCACCGTCATGTACGTGGGGTTGTGTTTCAGCATTGCCGAGATGTCGGCTGCGCTGCCTCACACCGGCGGCGCCTATTCGTTCGCTCGCTCGTCCATGGGCCCCTGGGGCGCCTACGTGACGGGTCTGGCTGAGAACATGGAATACATCCTCACGCCCGCCACCATCGTGGTGGGGGTGGGAGGGTACTTGGGGGCGGTCTTTGGGACGCCCGACACGCTGGCGCCGTGGTGGTGGCTCGGTGCCTACGTGTTGTTCGTGGGTCTGAATATTCTGGGAACGGTTGTGTCTTTTCGGTTCACGGTGTTCATCACCCTGCTTGCCTTGGGCATCCTGACCGTCTTCTACGTGGGGGCTCTTCCGCACTTCGATCTCGAGCACGCTCTGGACATTGAACCTGTCGAAGGTGGGAGCCGCTGGCTGCCCTTCGGAATTGGGGGGGTGTTTGCGGCCATGCCCTTCGCGATCTGGTTCTACCTGGCCATCGAGGAACTTCCCCTCGCCGCCGAGGAGTCCCACGCACCCAGCCGGGACCTGCCCAGAGGAATCCTGTTTGGCTTGTTGACCCTGGTGATCTGCGCATTCCTCACCCTGTTTCTGAACGCCGGAATCGCGCCTGGAGCCAAGGCGCTGTCGGTTTCGGACGAGCCTTTGTTCGAGGGCTTCAAGTCGATCTTTGGTCAGGGAGTGGGCAGTCGGGTTTTGGCGCTGGTGGCGGTCGCGGGTCTGGTGGCCAGCTTTCACACCATCATTTTCGCCTACGGGCGACAGATCTTCTCGCTGTCGAGGGCTGGCTATTTTCCTCGTTGGTTATCGCTGACCAGTTCTCGTGAGACACCGCACGTGGCGCTGGTGGCAGGTGGGGTCCTGGGTTACGCGGTGGCCTACACGGTGTACTCCCTGGGTCCTGATCATCCGGTGGGTGCCGTGTTGCTCAACATGGCGGTGTTCGGGGCGGTGCTTTCGTATTGCCTGCAAATGCTCTCCTACATCCTGTTACGGATCCGCCTGCCCGACATGCCGCGGCCCTACCGGAGCCCCTTCGGACTCTTTGGCGCCGTCATCGCTTTTGCGATCGCGGGCTCTACGCTCGTGGCGCTGTTTCTGGGCGATCCCATCTATCGCAAGGTCGTGGTCGGTGTGCTCATCTGGTTTGCGCTGGGCCTGGTCTACTTCGCCGTTTACGGGCGAAAGCATCTCGTCTATTCGCCGGAAGAGCGCTTTGCCGAGGATCAGCGACACCAGGCTGGGATGGGTCTCGGCTCCGATTCCTAGTGCGCATTCGGCCGGGTGAAGCCGGGGTCCGCTATCCTGCCCCAATGGCCGACGAAGTCGCAGATCTGCTGTCATTCATCGACCGGTCCCCGACGCCTTTTCACGCGGTGGAGCAAGCACGTCTGAGACTGGAGGACGACGGCTTTCAGGAACTGCTCGAATCCGAACTGTGGTCGCTCGAGCCCGGTGACCGTCGTTATCTGGTGCGCGGTGGTGGCAGCCTCGTGGCATTCCACGTGGGAACCGAGACGCCTGCCCAGGGCGGTTTTCGCATCGTCGGAGCCCATACGGATTCTCCGAACCTGCGAGTGAAGCCCGTTGCCGACCTCAGGCGTCATGGTTACATCCAGTTCGGTGTCGAGACGTACGGCGGCGTGTTGCTGCACACCTGGCTCGACCGCGATCTGTCGCTGGCCGGGCGCGTCACCGTGCGGAGTGACTCGGGTCCACGCCAACTGCTGCTGGATTTCGGGCGCCCCTTGCTGCGCATTCCCAACCTCGCCATCCACCTCCAGCGCGAATTGCAGCGTGAGGGTCTCAAGCTCGATCCCCAGGTCCACAGCCTGCCTGTCTCGGGTCTCGAGGCCACACTGAATCTGGCGGAACTCGTGGCTGGAGAAATGCGAGCCCAGGGGCTCGCCGAGATCGAACCCACCGACATTCTCGCCTATGAGTTGATGACCTACGACGTCCAGCCCGCTTGTGTGGGTGGGGCGCAAGGGGAATTCGTCTTCGCACCCCGGCTCGACAATCTGGCCTCCTGCCACGCAGCCCTCCGCGCCCTCGGGAAGGCGGGGCAGCGACCGGAAACCCCCTGCACGCGCGTCGTGGTGCTCTACGACCACGAAGAGGTCGGTAGCCGAAGCGCAAGTGGGGCTTCGAGCACTCTGTTGGCGGACGGTCTCGAGCGGATCATTTCGGGCTACAAGGGCGGTGAACCCCAGGGGCTTCCACGAGCAGTGGCTCGTTCTTTACTGGTGTCGGCCGATATGGCCCACGCCGTCCACCCCAACTATGCGGATCGTCATGATCCGAGCCATCGACCCGTGTTGGGCGGGGGGCCGGTCATCAAGGTCAATGCAAACCAGAGCTATGCGAGCGATTCCGAAACGGCTGGGACCTTTCGCGCAGTCTGTTCGGAGGTTGGTGTCGAGGTCCAGCACTTCGTTTCGCGGAACGATCTGCCCTGTGGCTCGACGATCGGACCCATCAGCGCGGCACGGCTGGGGATTCCGACGGTCGACGTCGGGAATCCCATGCTGTCGATGCATTCGTGCAGGGAGATGGCTGGCTCTTTGGACGTTGAGCCCATGATTGCAGTCATGAGCCACTGGTTTGCGAGTCCCTGATCCGCTACTCCCCCACGGTCGAGCTGAAACGCCGAACTTCAACGGGATGGAGCCATGGCAGAGGAAGACCCCAAAGGCGATCTGGCGGAGCCGGCGCAGCCGGAAGACGCATCATACGAAGAAGACGACGAAGAAGTCTCAAGTCCCTTCGATAACCCGCTGTTCGCTCCCCTCATGGTAGCGGGCTTCGTGGCCTGGTTTGGGTACGACGGTTGGTTCAACGACGACCCGGAAATGCTCGAACACCTGGCGTTCAATCGCTACGGCTTCATGGCGTTGGTCCTGCTGTTGGGGCGCCTACTGCTCGAGAACTACACGCGGGTCGAGTATCTCAATGCCTTGTTGTTTGGCGTGTATGCGATCATTCTGGGTGGGATTGCACTGCTGGGCTCACCCGATGCCTGGTACAACGATGGGACTCTGACTCAAATGACGAGTCGCTACGGGGCGCCCGTTTTTGCGGTGCTTGCCCTGGTCTCGGCGGCTCGCGAACACAGGCGTTTGTCCAAACGCGGATAGCTGGCGCTTTCGATGTCGCTCTGTGGGAACATTTCCGCGGCCTTCGGCATCAGAGGTGACGGAGCGGCCGATCAGTTGGCGAGCAGCCCACGACCGATCACTTTGAGCTCGAGGATGGGTTTGACGCCTTCGAAGATTGGCAGTACCTGGGCGTCGACCACGTAACGGCTGATGGGATACTCCTCGGCGTAACCCCATCCGCCGTGCATGAGCTGTCCCTGTTGGGTCACTTCCACCGCGACGTCACAGGCGAGAAGTTTCGCCTGGGCTGCCAGGGGGGCTGCCGCGCGTTCGTCCTCGTCCATGGCCTCGGCGGCCGCGTACGTGATGGCTCGAGCTCCCGCCAGTTTTGCAGCCATCCGGCCGAGGGTGAACTGAGTGAGCTGGAACTCCGACAGGGCGACGCCAAATTGCGTTCGGTCGGCGACGTACTCGGCGGTCTTCTCGAGGGCCGCCTGGGCGAGCCCACATGCGCGTCCGCCCGTCTGCAAGCGGCCGGCCGCGAACCCCGCCATCTGTAGATAGAAGCCCCGCCCCAGCCCGTCCCCCTCTCCCACGAGGTGGTCGGCGGGCACCGCGTAATCCTCGAAGTTGAGCGTGAAGGAGTGCATTCCCCGGTAACCGGGTGTGGCGTCGGCCTTGCCGACGAGGCGCCCCCCGCCGGGTTGGTTCATTTCGAACTCGTGCCCGTCGAAGCGATCTTTCGGCACGATGAACAGCGAAAGGCCCTTGGCGGCGAGGGAGAGGTCAGGATCAGTTCGCGTCAGGACCGCAAGTACGTCAGCTCTTCCCGCGAAGGTGCACCAGGCCTTCGGCCCGTTGATGCGCCAGCTTCCGTCGTCGGCTTGTGTGGCACGGCACTTGACGCCCGCGACGTCACTTCCGATGTCCGGTTCGGTCACGGAGATACCCACCATGGTCTCACCCGATGCGATTCGCGGAAGCCAGTGAGCCTTCTGTGCCTGGGTCCCACCCTGAACGAGGGCCTTGGCGAGAATTTCAGGGCGCGTGATCAGCGAACCCGCGGCGGCCAGGGATGCACGGGACAGTTCCTCGGTGGTGAGGATCATGGCGAGGTTGCCCATCTCCGATCCGCCGAATTCCTCGGGAATCGCTAGTCCGAAATAGCCGAGTTCTCCCATCTTTGAGATGAAGTCCTCGGGCACGAGTTCATCGTGCCGGTGGATCCGCTCGGCCTCGGGCATCACTTCGGCCTCGGCGAATTCGCGGACCGCGTCGCGCACCTGCTCGAGCATGTCCTCCAGCGGCGGGGCCATCCGGCCCCTTTGCGAGATGGCGTCGCTGCCAATGGCGCGGTAAACGGATTCATTCGCGGTACGCCGCAGCAGTGCGCGGATGTCCGGAGGAAAAGCGGTTTCCAGGGCAGGTTCGCCAATGCCGAGGTCCTCGACAGCTGGGGCGAGGCGGTCGTGCAGGCTGCCCACCAGATCTGCCACGGCTGCCGCGCAGAGGGCCTCTCTGTTCGCATCGGAGCGACCCTCCGCTGCCAGGGCTTCACTGGCCGCGATCAACTCGCGCGCGGCTCTTTCCTCGGTGGCCGCGTAGGCGACACGCTCGGTCAGCACCTGATGTTCGTCGATGCTGCGGCCGCCGTCGGTGATCTGCCGAGCGGCTGTGAGGGCGGGTTCGATCAACTCACTCGCTGCCTGGTGCAGCTTGCGCGCGTCGTCGAGCGTGGGGACGGAACTCATCTTGACCCTCCAGGCCTGGCGAAGATTGACCAGGACAATAGCGCCCTGGCCCGCTCGGAGAGTTGTAGAACGACGGCTGGGGAGCCACCCGCCATGCAGGGTGTGACTCCGAGTCGAGAGCTCCGGTTCGTCGATCAGCGGGTCTCGAGAATCTCGCTTGTCAGAAAATCCTGAAGTTGCTCGACCAGGGCGGGGTTCCCGAATAACAGACCGATCTTTTGGTTGGGCTGGGCGAGTGTCAAACAACGGCCACCGGCTTCGGGAACCAAGACCTGGGTGGCCGCCGCATCCCAGAGGTTGAGCTGCATGTCGACCATGGCACCCACTCCTCCGCTGAGCACCTGAGCATGGCCGAAGGCATCGGTGTAGCCACGAAGCAACGGGACTTCGCGCGCCATACGTGCGAAGGCGGCTTCTTCTCCCGCCAGTTCGAAGCAGAAGGGATCACCGTGCGAGATGATCGCACGGCGCAGATCGGACTCGGGGGTAACCTGGCAAGGAACGCCGTTGCGCCAGCAACCGCCGTCTCGCCAGCCGACGAAGCATTCGTCGAGGCTCGGGCAGTCGATCAACCCGAGAACGGGTTCATTGTCCTCCAACAGGGCGATCAGCGTTGTGAACAGTGGAATTCCACGCGAAAAACCGATGGTCCCATCGATGGGGTCGATGACCCAGCAGGGTCCGTCCACGGAACGCTGTTCGCCGTATTCCTCTCCGAGGAAACCGAAGTCCGGAAAATCTTCGGCGAGGCGGGATCGGATCGCCCTCTCGGCGGCTCGGTCCGCCTCTGTCACGGGAGATCCATCGTCTTTGGTTTCGACGTCCACTGCGCGGAAGCGCGGAAGCGTTTCGGTCCGGGCGGCCTCGGCCGCTGCACGTGCAGTCCGGGCGGCGGCTTCCAGATCGAGCTTGGCCATGTCGGGTCTCCCTTCTCACGCGTTGGCTGCCGCGGTCCCGGGCGGCCTACGGATTCAGCCCGGCTGCCCCAGCTCTCGAAGACGTTCGAAAGGATAGATGCCCGTCGAGTGGCCGTCGCTCCAGTGGATCTGCAGCGCGTAGCGGCCAACGGATTGGATCGAAATGGGGTGGACGTCTGCGGGCACACTTTCGGGCACCAGGCGATCCTGTCCGCTCCACTCGTCCACGCACTGCGCGCAACCGCAAGCGAGGCGGAGCCCCCGTACCTCGTAGACGCTGCGTTGACCGTCCAGCCAGGTGATCGAGAGCTCGCGGGGCCCCGTTTGTTCTATGGAAGCGGGCGTGATCGAGTCCAAGCCGGCTGATTCTATCGCGCCCCACCTTCAACGCCCATTCGGCGCCGGGTTACTGCGGCCTGTCAGAATCGGGCTAAGATTCGCCGACCATGTCTGACATCGATCGATCGAGTGCGATTGCAATTCTGGGTGGGACGGGAGATCAGGGGCTGGGGCTGGCCCTGCGTTTTGCCGTGGCGGGACGACCCGTTGTCATCGGATCCCGAAAGGCCGACCGGGCAGAGCAGGCGGCAACGGAGGTGCTCTCCCAGGTGCCGGGCGCCGAGGTGGCGGGCTTCGAGAACGCCGATGCGGCTGTACGGGCGGAGATTGTGATCCTGTCGGTGCCCTTCGAGCACACCGCGTCGACCGTCAAGGCGATTCGCGAAGTGTTGGTTCCCGGCCAGATCGTGGTCTGCATGGCGGTTCCGCTGGCTGCGGCAATTGGGGGTGCGCCAGCGCATACGTTGGGCATCTGGCAGGGGTCTGCGGCGGAACTGGTTGCGAGCCTGGTGCCGGATGGTGTGGACGTGATTTCGGCCTTCCAGAACGTGTCGGCCCATCGTCTGCAAGATCTCTCCGAGGCAGTGGACTGCGACATCATTGTCTCGGGTGCGAAAGCGCCGCGTGGCCGCATCATCGATTTGTGCGGTCTGATCCCCGACCTGCGAGGCGTCGACGGGGGGCCCCTGGCCAACGCACGAATCGTCGAGTCAATGACCGCTCTTCTGATCGGCATCAATCGACGCCACAAGCTCCCCGAAGGCGCCGGGATCCGGATCACGGGCCTGCCCGACGATCCCTCCTAGCCGTTTTCGCGTTCCCATTTTTCAGGCAGTCGTCGCGTCGCGATGCCACCCGTATGAAGGCTCCCCTCGGGGGCGCCGGGGCTCCGGGATTTTCCTGAGTTCCGAGGGTCCATAGTTTCTACGAGAGGGGAGAAAAAGCCGATAAACCTCAATGGGTTGTGGGTTTCACCAGAGAACATCACCACATTTTGTACAAATAGTCTTGACGCACCCCAAGGCGCAGGGTAATAACGGTTGCTGGAGATGAGACGTGAACCTCTGGCGGCCTGGGGGGGTTCGAAAACAGGCGGTCGTCAGGGGGGAGCGAGTTCGAGGCGGGATGGAGGACCCAATCCGAGCTCGGGGGCCCTGGAGTGACCGGGGCCTCTCTCATCTCCGGAAACATCCCGGTTTCGTGTTGACATCATCAGGTTTGACTCGGCCATCGCATCTGCACTCGCCACGGGCGTGAGACAATCGCCCTCTCTGAGTAAGGATGCACGACGGCACCGCTCGCTCTGGGGAATTCCAGGAGCAATCGTGAGGAGCTGACTTGGAGATTCACTGGAAGCCGGCTTCGCAAACCGGAGTTGCGGAGAATGACAGGCGTGAGACGCGGAAGAGTGAAGAGGGGAGAGAGGGGAGAGCGCGGCGATTCTGAAGACAAACCGATCTTCTCCCTCTCTTTGCGCATCATGGATTTTAAAACAAGCGTGCGCGGGGTGAGCATCGCGCACATCCGGGAGGGGGCGTGAGCAGTAAGGCGAGCGGCGGCAATCAGGGGAAGGGAACGCATCTGCGTTCGGTCAACTCGGCTTCATCGACTGGCAGTGGAGGCCGCGGCAAGCGGAAGAGTAAGAAACCTCTGGGGCTCACCATCCCTCGATACTTCACACGCGCGGGCGAGGATCCCTTCGAGACCGTTGAGTGGGAGATCCGCAGCGCCAAGATTGCCGACGAGCAGGGCGAAACGGTCTTTGAGCAGAAAGATGTCGAGGTCCCCAAGAGTTGGTCGCAGCTCGCGACCAACGTCGTGGTATCGAAGTACTTCCGCGGACATGTGGGAACTCCCGAGCGCGAGCGCAGCGTGCGTCAGTTGATCGGGCGCGTTGTTGGGCGCATCCGGGGCTGGGGTGAGGAGGCTGGCTATTTCGCCACGCCCGAAGATGCCCAGGCCTACTCGGATGAACTCTCCTACATCCTGGTTCACCAGCGCATGGCCTTCAACAGCCCGGTCTGGTTCAACCTCGGTGTGAAGGACACGCCCCAGCAGGCGAGTGCGTGCTTCATCAACGCGGTCGACGACACCATGCAATCGATCATGGAACTCGCCAAGACCGAGGCGATGCTGTTCAAGGGGGGATCGGGGGCCGGTTCGAACTTGTCGAGCATCCGCTCGTCTCGCGAGCACCTCAAGGGTGGCGGCACCGCGTCGGGGCCCGTGTCGTTCATGCGGGGGTTCGACTCTTTTGCTGGCGTCGTGAAGTCGGGAGGGAAGACTCGCCGCGCTGCCAAGATGGTCATTCTGAACGTCGATCATCCCGACATCGGCGAATTCATCAACTGCAAAGCCGACGAGGAGAAGAAGGCCTGGTCGCTCATCGACTCCGGCTACGACGGAGGCTTCAACGTACCGGGCGGTGCCTACGATTCCGTGTTCTTCCAGAATGCGAACCACTCGGTGCGGGTGACGGATGCTTTCATGCGAAGCGCCGTCGATGATGGGAATTGGGACACCCACTCAGTGACGACCGGTGAGGTGGTTGAAACCCACAAGGCTAGGGGTCTCCTGCGGCAGATGGCCGAGGCAACCCACATCTGCGGTGATCCGGGCATTCAGTGTGACACCACCATCAATCGCTGGAATCCCGTCAAGGCCTCCGGCCGGATCAATTCGAGTAACCCGTGCTCGGAGTACATGTTCCTGGACGACACGGCCTGCAATCTCGCGAGCTTGAACCTGATGACGTTCCTGGGGGAGAACGGTGAGTTCGACGTCGATGCCTACCGAGCAGCCGTTCGACTCACGATCCTGGGGCAGGAGATCGTGGTCGACTTCGCCGACTACCCCACCGAGGCCATCCAGCGGAACAGCAAGCTCTTCCGCCCTCTGGGCCTGGGCTACGCGAACCTCGGCGCTTTGCTGATGGCGTTCGGGTTGCCCTACGACAGCGAGGAGGGGCGGAATCTCGCGGCGTCACTCACATCCCTGATGTGTGGTGAGGCCTACGCGATGAGCGCGGAAATCGCCGAGAAGATGGGCCCGTTCGCCCGGTTCCGCATGAATCGGAAGCCCTTCCTCGAGGTGATCGGCATGCACAAGGACGCGGCCAACGCCGTGCCGAAGGCGGGCGTGCCGGACGATCTGCACGAATCCTCTCGTGAGAGTTGGGATCGCGCCCTCAAGGCGGGCCGGAAGCATGGCTATAAGAACGGTCAGGTGACGGTGCTTGCGCCTACCGGAACGATCGCATTCATGATGGATTGCGATACGACCGGGGTCGAGCCCGACATTGCCCTGGTGAAGTACAAGAAGCTCGTGGGTGGCGGGTTCCTGAAGATCGTCAACCGGACGGTTCCCATGGCGCTTGGCAGGCTGGGTTACAGCGAGTCTCAGATCGATTCGATCGTTGCTCACGTGAACGAGCAGGAAACCATTGAGGGGGCCGAAGAACTGCGGGATGAGCACCTCGCCGTGTTCGACTGTGCATTCCGGCCCGCGAAGGGCACGCGCAGCATCCACTGGATGGGGCACCTGCGGATGATGGGTTCCGTTCAACCCTTCCTGTCCGGGGCCATCAGCAAGACGGTCAACCTCCCGCAGGATGCGACGGTGGATGACGTGAGCGAGGCCTATGTCGAGGGCTGGCGGCTCGGGCTCAAGGCGCTCGCCGTCTATCGGGATGGCAGCAAGCGGACCCAGCCGCTCAACACGGCCAAGAGCGAAGAGAAGAGCAACGTGGTGCCGCTGCAGCCGGAAGAGGCGCGGCCCGTTCGCCGAAAGCTGAGCGACGAGCGCAGCGCGTTGACCCACAAGTTCTCGATCGCAGGACACGAGGGCTACTTGACCATCGGGATGTACGAGGATGGTCAGCCCGGTGAGATCTTCCTGAAGATGGCGAAGGAGGGGAGTACGGTTTCAGGGCTGATGGACACCATTGCCACGATGACGTCCATTTCTCTGCAATACGGTGTGCCGCTCAAAGCGTTGGTCGACAAGTTCAGTCATACGCGCTTTGAACCCTCTGGCTTCACCAACAATCGGGAGATTCCCATCGCCAAGTCCGTGATGGACTACGTTTTCCGCTACCTCGGAACGCGTTTCATGGACGGTGCCATTCCTGCCGAAGACGCTACTGACGGTGTCGAAGCCGTGGATGACGGTGTCGAGATCGCGGAGTCGGTGAGGGGTGCGGTGGCTGGAGGTTCTGTGGGGTCTGACACGGAGAGTGGCATGCCCTACTCGATCGTGAGTCAAGCAGATGCCCCGGGGTGCATGGACTGTGGAAGCATCATGATTCGCAACGGTGCCTGCTACAAGTGCCCCAACTGTGGGAGCACCAGCGGCTGTAGCTGAAGCGCGTCGCCAGCGAACCCGCCTCCAGGGTGCGGGAACCCAACCGAAACGGGTGAGTTTCCGCGCCCCGGCTCAGCTCTCGCCTGCGCCGACGGGGCCCTGATGGACCGTAGGGCTGTACGGCCAGTAGGACCTACTGGAGCCAGCTGTCGTTCTCGTACCGGAAGATCTCTGTGACCGGGGCTGATGAGACGATCGCACAGCCTTCGGAGCCAGGCCCCGTGCATTGATAGAGGCTTTCCCGGTAGCGCAGGACGCCCACGAAGGGAGTGTTCTCACTTCCCGTCGCTCGAATCTCAGTGGTGAAGTCGTCCTCGTACTGTCGATATGCCAGACCGGCGCCCGTTCCCTGTCCAGTGATGTTGGGTGTTGCGTGTTCCTGGACGGTTTCCATCCAGGTCACCGCAAAGGCTTCGAAGGCCTTGCGGGCTCGTGTCTGCTCCTCATCGGCAAGCGACGCAGAAGACAATGAGGTCGTAAGAAAAAGGGCCACGAGCACCCGACGAAATTCGAAAGTGTGAAGCGGACTTCGCATGCTGGTCTCCATCGCGCAGAGCGTTGCGCCGACCCCGTGCTTCGACCGCTTGGCGGCAATCTGTAGCGGCTGCCGGTTACTGTTGTGGCGCGATGGATGGAGAAAGTCGTGTTGCGATCCGTGATTCGACGTGGATCTGCGGGTTGCCTGCCCAGCGCTGAGAGGGCGAATCGCCCCCGCGCTCCTCCCAGGCGCGCGCCTACGAGAAGCAGTCGAGGGACGTCAGTGCCGTGTTCGGAACCAGCTCCCAGAGGGTCCGCTGGACCCCAGGTCTGCCGACTGGATGGAGAGGGGGTGGGGAGGCGAGAGCCGAGAGGCTACATCCGGCTGTAGTCGGGGCCGTCTCCACCCTCGGGAGTCGTCCAGGTGATCACCTGATACGGATCCGCGATGTCGCAGGTCTTGCAATGAACACAATTCTCGTGGTGGATGAACAACTTCTTCCTGCCCGGGTTCTCGTCATCGTCGACCATCTCGTAGACGGCTGCGGGGCAGAAACTCTCGCAGGGGTTTCCGTACTCCTCGGTGCAGACGTCACTGCAGTGATCGGTATCGGCGACGACGAGATGCGAGGGCTGGTCGGCCTCGTGAGCCGTACCACTGAATCCGACCAGGTGCTCTTTGCTGAAGGTGAGCTTGCCGTCGAATTCGAACGTTTCCGGGGAGCGCTTCGATTTGGGGAGTTCCGAAAGCCGTTTCATCCGGGTATGCCCTGCATCCAGGTGCATATCATCGATCAGGCCTCGGCCGCCGGTCAACATGCGCACGGGTTCGTTGAGGCCGAAGAAGACGGTTCCCTGTTCGACAGAGCCGGCAAAATTTCTCGCCTGATAGTGCTCGTCGTACGCCCAACTTGCCCGGTACCGCTCCGCATACCCGCCCAGGGTCATGGACGAGAACTCCTGTTTGCTGAGCGCTTCGACCAGGGTCTCGGCGCACAGCATTCCAGACTTGATGGCCATGTGGATGCCGGCGAGGTTCTGTGCGTTGCAGAAACCAGCGGAGTCTCCGATCAACATCGCGCCATTGGTGTAGAGCTTGGGCTGTGAGTAGAGGCCCCCTGTGGGAATCGTCTTCGCCCCATAGCGAACGAGTTCGGCACCGTCCAACAGCCACTGCATCCAGGGGTTCGTCTTGAATTTCTGCGACTCGAGGTGAGGGTCGGAGAAGGGGCTCTCGGCGTCCAACAGTGTCACGTAACCGTAGGAGACGAGGTTGTCCGTCATGTCGTACAGCCACATTCCGTGGAAGCCGTTCATGATCTGGGGAAATTGCATCCCGTGCACCACACGCCCCGGTTGATGCTTGGCAGGATCGATGCGCCAGATCTCTTTGATGCCGGTTTCAAAGGTCTGGGGATTGCGACCGTGCAGGTCGAAACGATCGATGAGTTGCTTGGAGAGGCTGCCGCGCACGCCCTCTCCGAGAACGGTCACCTTGGCCAGGATGTCCATGCCGGGTTGGAAGGTCGATTTTTGGTTGCCTTGGGCGTCGATTCCCTGGTCGCCCGTACGGACGCCGATGACGCGGTCCCCATCGAGTAGCAGTTCCGCCCCCGCGAACCCGGGAAAGATCTCCACTCCAGCGGCTTCGGCACGCTCGGCCAACCACTTGGCGGCGTTGTTCAGCGAAACGATGTGGTATCCGGTTTTCTGGAAATTGGGCGGGACGACGGGGATGTTGAGCTTCCCCTTCGGGTGGAACAACCAGAACAACGCGTCATTGCATACGTATTCCGTGGGGAAGCCCTGAGTCTCGAAATCCGGGACCAGCTCTCGGATGGCCCTCGGATTCATGACGGCTCCCGACAGCATGTGGTCACCGATGTTCGAACTCTTCTCGAGGACGAGCACGGTGGGCGGCTCGATGGGGTCCCGGCCTTCTGCTTCTGCTGAGTGGTTGAAGGCTTCGACCTGGTTCATCAGGTGGATGCACGACGCCAGAGTTGCGGGGCCTGCCCCGACAAAAAGGACGTCGACTTCCATGCTCTCTCGTTCGATGGTCTCACTCACGGTGATCTCCTCTGTGCAGCGAGCGAATCGCGCACGGGGCCACGATAGGGAACCGAGCGCGGGCCGGCCAGAAACCACCGACTCCGGGTCAATTCGAGGAAAGACCCGCTGAGAGAGCCAGGGCCAGCCGCTGAGGCGCTCCGCACGGTATCCTAACTTCATGTCGAGCGTTGAATCCGCACTCGTGGACATCGTCCGCGAGTTCACATCGGCCCACCAGCTGATTCAGGTCCTTTTCGATCGCTACCGGGAAGGGACGCTTCGGTTTTCCGAACTCGAAGAATTGATCGGCGATGATGAGCGCAGCGTGCTCTTCCGACTCAAGGAGCACTGCCATAATTTGTTCCGTAGCGGCGAGGAACTGGGAGCGTCCGACTATCGCGGGGCACTCCTGGATCTCGCCGTGGGATCCCTTTTCCACGAAGCCATGTCGTTTCGGGAGAACTTCTACCAGAGCGAGATCTACGGCCCCAGGATGCGAGCCCTTCGGGCCGAGGCTGAGACGGGACCCGAAGCGGCTGCTCTAATCGGTGAATTCGAGCGCATTCTGGCCTCGGTTTCGGGGCGCCTGCTGGCCGGCCTCCTCGAAGTCGAAGCGCTGCTCGAACGCACCCGGGATCAACTTGGGGTGCTGCTTGCGGCCCGGGGAGAAAGTGGACATCTCGCCCGCTATCTCATCGAGAATGAAGGGGCGGTTGCCGAGGTCTTTCCCCAGGGTCTCGATGCCTTGCTGGCGAGCATCTACGGAACACCAGTCGAGGGCTTCTCGGCGGCTGCTCGTTCCTACGCACGCGGTGGCTATTACTCCGAAGTGGATGCCATGGTGAAAGAGGTGCAGGGACGTGGTGCAGGCGGCGAGCAGCTGGATCGAGTGAGCGCATACGCGGCAGCGATGACCGCTTACTTGAGTGGAGACTACGGCGCGAGCGTTGCGGGGTTGCGCCAATGGGCGGAGGTCCCGGATCAGTCCAACGAGAAGACCCTGTCGAAGGTCGCCGTTTCGGTGCTCGCGAGCATTGGGAAGGTGGCTGACCTGGAGCAGGATGCTTCGGTGGTCGAAGACTCACGAGCTCTGCTGGCCCGGCTCCAGGGCACATCGAAAGGCGCCACTTGAGCGTTCCATGGGCGTGGAAGGAGCCGCCCCAGCCCGGCGCCCCTTTCCGCTCAGGTCGCTGGTTTCTGCCGTCGGAACCGGAACCAGCTCACGGCACCAATGGTGAACAGGGCGATCCCGATCCACTGTGCCTCGGTCAGACCCAGGGCGACCCTTGGGTTGATTCTCCAGATTTCCACGGTCAATCGGCCCAGGCCCTGCAACACGAGATACTCGCCGAACAGAAAGGGGCTGCGGGAACGACGGCTCCACAGCCACCCGGCGACTCCAAGTAGCCAGATGGCTTCGTAGAGCTGCGTGGGATGGACCAGTTCCAGGGTGGGTGGCGCGCCCTGGGGAAAGGACATGGCCCAGGGCACTTGAGTGGCGTGGCCGTAGTCGTCTCCAACGAGGAGGCAACCGATTCGCCCCATGGCCTGCCCCAGGGCCACACCCGCTGCCGAACAGTTCATGGCCGTCACGATGGGGATGCGGTTGACCCGACACCCCACCATCCCCATGACCAAGCCGGCGATCAGCCCGCCGTACCAGGTGATCCCATCGCGTGCGAACAACAGGGATGTGAAGGGGAGTCCTTCCCGTAGCGACACGTCGATCGCGTAGTAGAGCTTGGAGCCCAGGACGCCTCCCACCATCACGTACAGGAGAAGGGAAGTGGCGAGTTCCGGATCGAGCCCCTCTTCGCGCATGCGGGCTGCGGTGACCCAGGTCGCGGCGAGGAAGCCCAACGCCATCATCAGGCCGAAGGAGCTGATCGGGAAATCGATGATCGGGATCGTGAAGACGACCGGATACATGAGTCGCAGCACCGTACGACATGCCCAACGGCGCGGCAAGTAATGACCGTCACTGAATGGGGAGGATGGGGGCGCTTGGAGCGAGGGGTCTCTCAGGGGCGACTGCCGAAGGTGACGTGGATTGTGGTCCCGAGCCCGGCCCGGCTCTCGACCCACACGCTCCCGCCATGGTTCTCTGCAATGGATTTCACGATCTTGAGGCCCATCCCGAACCCTCGGACCGTCAGTGCCTCGGGGGGTCGGTCGGCGGTCGGGTCGAGTTCGGACCCCTCGGGTGTGGGCGGGTAGCGCATACCCTGGCCCCGGTCTCCCACTTTCAGATGTTGCTGGTGTCCTTCATCGATGATCTCGACCTCGATCCGTCGTGGGTCGCACTTGCCCATGTGCTCGATGGCGTTTCCGACCAGGTTCGACAGAACTCGGTACAGGTCGGTCTCACCGCAATACAACCGGGGTGGTGAATCAGGCACGATCAGTTCGATGCCGCCCTCATCGAGCAGCGGTTTCACCTCCTGCGACAACTGGTCGAGGATGGGGCTGGGATCCACGGAGTGTACGGAGCGTGGGGCACGGTTCCGGTTGAGGTGCGGGGTCTCGAGGATGTCGTGCACCAGAGTTTCCATTCTGCGTCCCGCCTGGTCGATCCTTTCGAGAAAGCGGTTCTCGGTCTCCCCCAGGCGGTCTGCGAACTGCTGGCTGAGCAGCGTCACAAATGCTCGCATGGACGACAGGGGAGAGCGCAGGTCGTGGGCCAGGCTCGCCACGTCTCGCTCGAAATCCGCGTGCCTGCGAGACATGGCAGTGTCGTCGCCCACGCGCGCTCCGACATCCCGGAGGTAGAAGACCACCAGGGAACCCAATGGATTGTCGATTCGGCCCGAGGAAACCGAGGCGCAGCGCCGGGCGCCGCCGCGGCTTCTGAGGTGGAAGATTTCATCTTGCAGTGGCAGCGCCTGCGAGCAGGCGCCGATGACGCTTTCGACAGCACTCGGTTCGCTCAGCAGGATTGTCAGCGGTGCCCCCAGCATCTCGGTGCAATCCCCTCCCAGCCAGCGTTTTGCCTCGGCGTTGAGATAGGTGATCCGGGCGCCCTCATTGCAGACCATCACAGCGTCCGGGGCGTGCTCGAGCACATGCGCAAACTCGTTGCGGGCGTCCTCGGTCAGAGGTTCAAAGTTCTCCTCCCTACCGATGGCCACGAGTAGACTCGAGTCCGCGCAGGTGTCATCGATCTCATAGATTCCGAAGTCGACCCCTTCGATGGGTCCCGCTGGAAGCCTTGGAAGGTCTCGGCGGGCAGCGGTCATGGCCCCCTTCCACGCCTGGTCCATCCTTTCGGAGCCACTGCTGCTCCATTGGGAGTGTCCGGATCCATCTGCGACCACCACGCTTTCGTGGAGGGCCGAAAGTTGGCCGAGGAGTCGGTTCATCGGTTCGTGGGAAGCTCGGACCGAGCTCGCGAGACGGGTCGTCATGGTCTTCGCTCTCGGCCGGCCTCTTCCGTCCAAAACGGCGAAAGGCCGGCGATAGGGGGCCGGCTCCTACGGAAACGTCGAGTTCCGTGTCTGGGGTAGGAGCCAGCCCCCACTCGTCAGGTTCTAGGGGGTCTAAACTGCCGGGCTGACCCTGAAACCCAACACAAAACGGGTCTTTTTAGCCCCGTTAAATTTACCACCGGGTTGCTGAAAAGGGCAGGTTTAACTCGCCGTCTGAGCATTTCACACCTTGGCTCTGCGACCTTTACCCGCGGGGACGACTCGAGTTAGGTGTCCCCGGGTGCTTGTTGATAGGTTTGCGGCGTGAATTCGTATTCGATCCAGCGGCAGGAGGGGCATTTCATCACGCCTGGCGGGCAGCGAACCTTGTTTGCTCGCTCGTGGTCTCCCGAATCCCCTTACCGGAGCATCGTTCTGGTTCACGGGCTGGGAGAGCACTCGGGGCGATACGAGCCCTTGGCATCCTGGTTTGCAGCTCGAGGGGTTGCAGTGCACGCCTACGACCACCAGGGGCACGGTCGCTCGGAAGGACCAGCGGGTCACGTGCGCCGCTTCCAGGACTGGCTCGACGATCTGGCCTTTTTCGCCGAGAAGGTGTCCACCGATTGCGCCGGCAGGCCCCTGTTCGTGATGGGCCACAGCCTCGGTGGCCTCGTGGTTGCGGAGTTTCTGCGGACCAGGCCCCAGGGGGTTAGGGGTGGGATTTTGTCGGGTGCCGCCCTGGTGGCCCCCGAACAACATTCGAAGTTCAAACGTCGATTGGTTCAAGGTCTGCGGTATCTCGTTCCTCGGCTCGAGATCGACAACGGCGTCGAGCCCGAGCAACTCTCCCGAGACACCGCGGTGGTCGAGGCGTATCGCAGCGATCCGTGGGTGAACCGGAGGGTGACGCTGAGCCTGGCGGCAGAGCTGTTTTCCGCCATGGAGGGGGCGACGAGTGGGGCTGGCGAGATCGAAGTGCCGCTACTGCTATTGCATGGTTCCGAGGACCGGATTGTTCCCTGTCGGGCGAGTGAAGGGTATGCGTCGGCATGTCGTGGTGATACGCAGCTTCACCTGGTTCCGGGGCTTCGCCATGAAGTCTTCAACGAGCCCGAAAGAGAGACTCTCTACACGGAGGTGCTGGAGTGGATGGTCGACCGGTCGCAGGAGGGATGACGGAAACTGTCACCAAACCTCGGGCCCGATGAACCCTGGCGGCGCCGGTGGTTTTCGAGCAGCCTGATCGCTCGGACTCGGGCGCGAATGGCCCCTCATTGAAGGAACCCAAGCATGGCTGAATTGTCCCATCTCGATGACCGCGGACGTGCACACATGGTGGACGTCTCGGACAAACCGATTACCCGGCGCGTGTGTGTCGCTCGAGGAGAGGTGAAGATGGCACCGGAGACCCTCTCCCGAATCACCGAGGGCGAGTTACCCAAGGGGGACGTGTTGGCCACCGCCCGTTTGGCAGGGATTCAGGCCGCTAAACGCACCGATACCTGGATTCCCCTGTGTCATTCGCTTCCCCTCGACTCGGTGGAGGTCGAGTTCACTCCGGATCCCGACACGTCGAGAGTTCTCATCGAGGCTCGCGCCCAGGCTCACGCGCGCACCGGTGTCGAAATGGAGGCTCTTGTTGCTGTCACCGCAGCGGGCCTGACAATCTACGACATGTGCAAGGCCATTGATCGAGCGATGGAGATCGGAGCGGTTCACCTGCTCAGCAAGTCCGGCGGCAAGAGCGGTGTTTGGACGCGCCCGGGCGTAGAGGCCAATGGCTAAAACCGTCCGATTTCCCTGCGGCAGACGATCCGGACTGCTCTCGTTCCTGGTGCTCGCCCTGCTCGCGCTCGTCGGCCATGCCGAAGGTCCCACGGCCGAGTCCGGAGTTCCGTCCGCCGAGCCCGTCGAGGTGGAGCGAGAGGTCGTGGAATTGATACCGGACAAGAAGGCGAGCTGGGGGGCCTCCCGCCTTTTTGCGCCCATCTCCGGCCTGTTTCTGGGTGGACCGGGTTACTGGTACGACCCGCGGAAGCTCGAGATCGATACCACCCCTTCCGAAGCCTATGTCGACATCTTCTACGTGAGGGGGAACTTCCAACGCGGATACGAGCAAGCCGAATCGCCTGTGACGGTGCTCCTGCCCAGCAGGATCGAAGCCGACGAGCGTGACTCCGTGACCATCCGGGTGATGGCCGATGGCTACGTTCAGAAGGACATCCACGTCAAGGTGCGTTCGCGTACTGAGAAGGTTGTCGTCGATCTCGAACCCTTGCCCAATACGCTGGAGGCATTGAGCGAGTTCTACCTCGCCGGACGAGGTCGGCTGACCTTCCTGACCGACGAAGCGCTCACGTTTCGCATTCAGAAGGCGGATGCCGGTTTTTCACTGGTCCTGACCGAGACCGCCGGCGGAGCAGCGGCTGAGGAGGCGGCTCGCAGCGTGGGGAGTCCGATCATCGCTTCGCTCGAGAGTCGGCAACTCGGTGAGGATCTCGTTCTGGAGGTCTCGCTCACGGAAAAGGGGCGTCAGCACGAGGTGCGCTCGCGCCAGTCCTACGACGCGGTGCGCAGGCTCCACAGTTTCGTGCTTGATCTCGTCCCCGCAGATGGAGGTGCGGCCGATATCGAGCGGGTCCGCGGGGTCTTGCCAAAGATACGGGCCAGGGATGTTGGGGGATGTGCGCTCGCCTTCGAGGAGGTGTTGAGGGCCTCTCTTGGCGATGAAGAACTCGCCCGAGCGATGGTTCCGAAGGATCGTTTCATGGATCGCTATTCCCGTGCCACCATGCGGCGTCTCGGACAGCTCTCACCCGGGGGCAGGGTCGAGTTCCTCGACGGCAGCCGGTTTGAGGTCGCGATTCCCATCGAATTGTCGGCGGCGGTTATCGAGGCATCCAATGCCCGGGGGTATCTGTCGTTGCTGCGTCGTTTTATCGCACTGCTCGAGGAACCTGAATACAGGACTCGCACGCTCCAGGGTTGGATTGCTCCCGAACTTCCTGCCGCCGAGTTCCGCGCCATCGTGGAGCGTGCCGAGGCGGCGGAAACTCGCTGCCGCCAAAAGGTCTGACAACCCAAGCGACCCCGTGCGGGATCCGTGCCCCGCCCTCGGTTGGCGCTATGCTGTTCTTCCCTCCCGCGGTCCCGCGGAGTTTTTCAGCATGCCGACGTCTGATCCGGTTTCGGCCGGAACGGTTTCCGATCGCCCCTTGATCGATCCTCCGCGCGAGCGCCTGGAACATCTCGGCCCGCGAGCTTTGGGAGATGCCGAGCTGTTGGGCCTGCTCCTGCGAACGGGAGGCCCCGGTGTGAGTGCTCGGGAGGTGGGGGCCGCAATGTTGTCTCGTGTCGGAGGGCTCCGAGGGCTGGCTTGTGCCAGCGGAAGAGAGCTTGCGGCCTGTCGGGGCGTGGGACCCGTGAAAGCGGCCAGTGTTCTGGCCAGCCTCGAGTTGGGACGTCGTCTCGCTGCCCACCGACTGCAGGCAGGCACACCGCTGCGCACGGCCGAGGAGGTTTATCGGCACTTCTATCCGTCGCTTCGTGATCTGCGTCGGGAGCAGTTCCTGGCGGTGCTCGTGGACGGCCGCCACCGCGTGATCCGCACGGAACTCATTTCCCAGGGAACGCTGAATGCGAGTCTCGTGCACCCGCGCGAAGTGTTTCGCTGCGCATTGCGTGAGGCGGCCGCTGCCCTCGTCGTGGTTCACAACCACCCGAGTGGAGATCCAGCGCCGAGCCACGAGGACCGAGACATCACCCGCAGGCTGGTGGACGCGGGAGAGTTGCTCGGTGTCAGGGTGCTTGACCACGTGGTCGTGGCCGAGCGGGGCTATCTCAGCTTCGCCGAACAGGGCCTGCTGGAAGAAGACGCACGAGCGTTGCCGGGTGCTGCGGCAGTTCGCGGCAGGCGCCGCGGGCACGGGAAGGGATCCCGTGAGGTCGGGACGCCGCTAAGGCCGGGGTTGCGGACGGTCGATGAGGTCGGGAGGCCTCGGAACCGGTCCCGGTGATCGGTTTCCATCGGGGTAGTGGGAGTCTTGCGGATGAGGGACGATAGCAATCCGATCGGTGTCGCTTCGCTGTCTGAGCGGCGCAAATCGCCTCGTGCGGATCTCGTGGTTCGGGTCGATTACCAGACTGTCGACGAGTTGTTCTCAGATTTTGCGCGCAACGTTAACGAGGGTGGGATCTTCGTCGAGACGGATCGACCGCACCCGCTGGGGACTCACGTCGAACTCCAGTTCAACATTCCGGGTTGCGAAGACCCGATCCAAGTCACTGGAGCCGTGGTTCGTCATGCCGAGGCGGATCACGAAGTCATGGGCATGGGCATCGAATTCGAAAATCTGGATGCCCAGGCGCGCCAGCACATCAACGCGCTGGTACGCGCGCTCCGCACCGACCGCATGGGCGGCTAATCCTAGGCGAACTCGAAGGTCGGTTCAGAAGGGAATGTCGTCCGAGGGGGGAGGCCCGGTGTTCGGGTCCGCCGGCCTCGGAGCGCCGGCGCCCTCGCTACGCGGCCCACCAAGAAATTGTACGCGCTGGGCGTTGATCTCGGTGGTTTGACGTTTGTTGCCCTCTTTGTCCTCCCAGTCGCGGGTCTGCAGCCGTCCTTCGATGTAGACGCTTCGGCCCTTGGCGAGGTATTGAGCACAATTCTCTGCCGTCTTTCCCCAGGTTACGATCCGGTGCCACTCGGTTCGCTCCTGTGATTCCCCCCCGTCGCGGCCGGGAAAGCGTTCGGTCGTTGCGAGGCTGAAATTCGCCACGGCTTGACCGCTTTGTGTGTAACGAAGCTCCGGGTCTCGGCCCAGGTTCCCGATCAAAATGACTTTGTTGACTGCAGCCATGGTTTTTCGCTCCATCGGGATGCGGGGTGAGTGTTTATCTTCCCGCCAGCTCGGCGAATCGTCAAGCCACAGAATGGCCGGGGCGGCGGGTCGCCGGGCAACCCAGGGTCCCATGGAGTCCGAGTCGAGGTCTTTTCTCTTGGGAGCATCTTGGGGGGAAGAGGGCCAAATATTTAAAACAGTGTTTGATATAATTGCTTCGAGGTGTCGCGTTCCCCGAAGGGGCTCTGTCTCCCTGGGCGGCTCGCAAAGCCATACGCTGGCTGGGACGACTGGGACATTTTTTCGACCGGGGCCATTGAACTCGATCGAACATCCCACCAGCGCTACTCTCCGGGTGTCCCAGGGGTGAGGGGCGTCATCTCGTTCGGTGAGTTCTATGGCTAAGGCGGCCGCAAAAGGGCGGGGGCGCGAAAGCGCTCAGGCGCCCCGTTACCGTTTTGTGCGTGAGTCTGCAGGGGTCGCGATGGTGGCCCTGTCGCTGCTGTCGGTTCTGGCACTGTTCAGCTACGAGCCCGCGGACCCCATTTTTTCGAGCGAGGGCGTCTCCAATGCGGCTGGCCGCTTTGGGGCGGCTCTGGCGGCCGTTCTGGTCGGGAGCCTAGGATTCTCGTCCGTGGTGGCCGTTGGAGTCCTCGCGTACCTAGGCACCCGCCTGGTCGTTGGCGCGCAGATGGCCAAGCCTGGCTCCCGGGTCTGGGTTGGGGTTGGACTCCTGGTGCTGGCACTGTCCGTCCTACCGAGTCTGCTCGTCGGGCTCCTCCCATCAGGGATCGGGGTCTTCGAGGAGGGAGCGCTCGGGGGCTTTCTCGTGGGCTATGAAACGTGGCTGTTCGGAACCTGGGGTTCCGTATTGCTCAACGGGCTGATTCTCGTAACCGGGCTACTGGCGGTGTTGGGTTTGTCTCCGGCACGCGGACTCGTTGCCGTCGGAATGGCCGTGGGATGGGTGGGGGCATCCGTGCTGGACTTGGCGGCACGGATTGGCAATGCCTTTCTCGACGGCCAGGCAGCTGTGCGTCGCGGCGCGGGTCATCTGATGACAGGAGCTCGCCGCGGAGTCCAGGCCGTCCTGGTCAAGCGTGAGCAGCGCGCCCGACGGGTACGCGTGGCCGCGGCCCGGGCGCCGGAACCCGAGGCGACCAGCTCGACTGTTGTGGAGATCGCCGCTGCCGAGGTTCCTGCGGAGGTTCCGACTCGCAGTCGGCCCGCCCGTGGGGCCGATCCCGTGATCGTCGACCACGGCGAGGAGCGCAAAAAGGGTGTCGAGGTCCGTCAGGAGACTTTCACCTTCAACGAGCTGACCAAGACGGGTCCGTACGTCCATCCGGAAGTATCGATCTTCCAACGTCCCGCCACCGGGGCGAAAACCTATGACCGCGAGAGTTTGATCATGAACTCACGCATCCTGGAGAAGAAACTCCAGGATTTCGGAGTGGGTGGGCAGGTCGACAAGGTTCACCCCGGGCCGGTGATTACGATGTACGAGTTCGAGCCCGCCTCCGGCGTCAAAGTGAATCGGATCGTCAGCCTCTCGGACGATCTCGCCTTGGCACTTCGCGCGCTGTCGGTGAGGATCATTGCACCTCTGCCTGGCAAGTCCGTGGTCGGTATCGAAGTGGCCAATGCCGAACGCGACAATGTCTACATCCGCGACATCCTGGAGTGCGATGAATATCGATCGGATGCCTCCAAGCTGATGATCGCTCTGGGCAAAGACATCTTCGGCAACCCGTCCTTTGCCGATCTCGCAAGGATGCCGCACCTGCTGGTTGCTGGAGCGACGGGCACGGGAAAGAGTGTGTTCCTGAACTCGCTGCTGTGTTCGATCCTCGGGAGAGCGACACCCGACGACTTGAAGCTTCTCCTGGTCGATCCAAAGCTTCTGGAGCTGTCGATCTACGAGGGGATCCCGCACCTCATTGCTGATGTCGTCACCAATCCCAAACGGGCAGCAGCCGCCCTCCAAGGCATCGTTCACAAGATGGAAGAGCGCTACCAGATGATGTCCGCGTTGGGAGTCCGGAGCATCCAGCAGTTCAACGAGCGAGCGGCCCAGGAGTTGGCGGATGGCAACAAGACTTTCCGCCTGCGACCGAAACCCGGCGAGGAAGAGGGCGAAGAGGTGGAGTTCCACCACCTCCCGTACATCGTGGTCGTGATCGATGAACTTGCGGATCTGATGGTCGTCTCCGCCCGCGACGTCGAAGAGGCCTTGCAGCGACTGGCCCAGATGGCGCGGGCAGCTGGCATCCATCTCATTCTGGCCACACAGCGGCCGAGTGTCGATGTGTTGACCGGCGTCATCAAGGCAAACTTTCCCGCGCGGGTGTCCTTTCAGGTTTCCTCGAGGACGGATTCGAGGACGATCCTGGATCAGAACGGTGCGGAAACTCTCCTGGGGCAGGGTGACATGCTGTTCCTGCCGCCCGGAACCTCGAAGCTTCAGCGCGTACACGGAGCCTTCGTGACCGAGGAGGAGGTTCATACCCTCGTGGCCCACCTCCGTGAGCAGGGAAGCCCGTCCTTCGACGAGACCCTGATCCGTAGCGAGGAAGAAAGCGAAGCTCGCGAGGGCCGCGGCGAGGAGGTCGATGAGATGTTCGACCGTGCGGTCGCCATCGTTGCCGAGACCCGCAACGCATCCATCTCCTACGTTCAGCGTCGCCTGAAGGTTGGGTACAACCGTGCTGCGCGCATGGTGGAGCAGATGGAGGAAGAGGGCATCGTGGGTCCCCAGGTTGGCAACAAACCCAGGGAAGTTTTCGCGAGGCCGCCCGAACCGTGAAGTTTCGAGTGCGAAGAGATCGCGTTTCCGTCCTGGCGGGACCTCACGTTGGCCTGATCCGTGGCTTGCTTTGGTCGTGCTCATTCGGGGCGGCCATTCTTCTGCAGCCGGATGTGGCGAGCGGCGAGGGGTCGGGTCCCGACGTCAAGGCATCAGTCTCCTCTTGTGAACAAGCTGCCATCGCGGCCGTTCAGTCGCGTTACCAATCCCTGCGAGACCTCCGGGTTCGCTTCACACAGACCCGCCGCGCCACATCGTTTGGCCAGGCGATGGAGCCAGTACCTGCCAAGGGCGTGGCAGAGTTCGCGAAGCCCGGTCGAATGCGGTGGGCCTATGAATCGCCAGAGCCGAGTCTGCTGGTGAGTGATGGCACCACGATTTGGCTCTACGACCCCGCACACGCCGAGGCTCAGCGGTTCACCACGACGGGGGACTACTTCGGCGTCGCCGGGGTTCATTTTCTGATCGGAGAGGGGGAGCTGGTCGCGGATTTTGACGTGCGCTCCCACCGCTGTGACGATTCCGAGGCCATGCTGGAGTTGGTTCCGAAAGTTCCCTCGAGCTACGAGAAGCTTTGGATTCGGGTGGACCCCTCTACCGGGGATCTTCTGGAGAGTCGGATCGGCGACCTCCTGGGGAACGTCACTGCAGTCCAGTTTTCCGAGATCGAGGTGAATTTGGATCCCGATCCCCTGCGCTTCCAGTTCGACCCACCTGATGGCGTGCGAGTCATTGACGTCGATGCCCAGGGGGCAGGAACTCCATGAGAGGCCGTACCAAAACGAACGCTGGCGGGAACTTTCGGCGATTGCGTGTACCCAGGGACTGGCCTTTCAGCTCCACCCGCCGAGTTGCGAGGTTCCCGGAATGGCCCCATGGCTGCGAAAAATCCGCTGCCAAAGCCCCGCTGGAAGTCGGAACTTCCAACAGAAGCGTCAATTCTTCGGCACACGGAGCGGCTTGGAGCTGGGGCGTGGGTGCGTTTCCCCCGTGCACCAGTTTTTTTCGAGGAGCGTCGAGTGCTGGGTCAAGGCTCTCTCCGCTTTCGCTTGGACCTGCGCTTTTCGGAGTGAAATCAGCTACTTGCCTGCCCCTCGCCGCGGTTCGTGGAGTTGACACGAGAGGGGCGTCTGATAGACTCGAAACACGGAAAACTGAAGCAATTCCAGTAAGTTCGCGCGTTCTTGCACGTCGTTGGATTGCTCGGAACGAAAGCGGAAGCGAGCAAAGCACGCCCTTATCGCGGAAGTCATTGGAAGTACAACGAGAATTCGATTCGCCGGAGCAACGCTTGAACGGGATCCACTCGATTATTTCGCAGGCCGGGAGCGAGCCCAGAACTCGTTTCGCCGCTTGTGACGGCCCGCTCCGACTCCCCAGCGCCTCCCTGAAGCCAAATCTGGACCGGACATCCATCCCGGCACATGGTTTGCAAAAGCCTGTGCAGCCGACCGCGCCAGCGCGGGAATGGTGGAGCAGGAGGGCGTGATATGAGTGAACTGGATTCGACGGGTAGGAAGGGTTTCGTGCGGGACGTCATGAGGCGGATTTCGACTGCGAACCCTGGGGATGAAGAGCCGGAAGCGAGCGAGCGGGGGCCCGAGGTGGACACCTCCAGCTATCGCGACGACGTAACGGATCTCCAAGACACCATTCGTCTGTTCGGGAGCGACTCGGCGGAGTTTCGCCGCCGCCTCGATCGGTTGGTTGCGGAGTTCGAGGCGCTGCGGCGTCGTCACGCATTGACCCGGGGCCAGTTCGCTGACGCCGAGCGACAGAATGAACGCCTCGTCCAGATGCTCCAGGAGGCCAAGCAACAGATCGAACTCTTGAAGGAAGAGGTCGACAAGTTGTGCGCGCCGCCCAATAGCTACGGGATCTTTCAGCGTCCCAACAAGGACGGAACGTGTGAGATCGTGGTGGACAGTCGACCGATGCGAGTCAACGTTCACCCGAGCCTGGACCCCTTCGTTCTGGAAGAGGGCCAGATGGTGGTGCTGAACGAAGCCTTCAACGTCGTGGAGCCAGCCGGCTACGTAGCGCGAGGCGAAATTGCCACCATCGTGGACTTCATCGCCGACAACCGCGCCATCGTGCTCGGACACACCGATGACGAGCGTGTCGTGACCCTCGCAGAGCCATTGCGCCGCGAGAAAATGAAAACGGGTGACAGCATCCTCTACGATCCGCGCACCCACTACGCATTCGAGAAGCTTCCGAAATCGTCCGTGGAAGAGGTTGTGCTCGAGGAGATCCCCGACATCACCTACGAGCGGATTGGAGGTCTCGGCGAGCAGATTGAAATCCTGCGAGATTCCGTGGAGTTGCCCTACGTGCACCCGGAGGTATTTGCCGAGCACGAACTGTCGCCTCCGAAGGGGATCCTGCTCTACGGTCCGCCCGGCTGCGGCAAGACCCTGATCGCCAAGGCCGTTGCCAACAGTCTTGCCAAGAGCATCGAGGCTCGGACGGGCAGGGCTACGGCGGCGTACTTCTTGAACGTCAAGGGGCCGGAACTTCTCAACAAGTATGTGGGAGAAACGGAGCACAAGATTCGCGAGGTCTTCAAGAAGGCCCGGGAGAAGGCCAGTGAAGACGTCCCCGTCGTGATCTTCTTCGACGAGATGGATTCCCTGTTCCGCATGCGCGGCTCTGGGATCTCCTCTGACATGGAGGCCACGGTGGTGGCTCAGTTCTTGTCTGAAATCGACGGTGTCGAGGCTCTGAACAATGTCATCGTGATCGGGGCCAGTAACCGCCAGGATCTGATCGATCCCGCGGTTCTGAGACCGGGTCGGCTGGACTTGAAGGTGAAGGTGCAGCGCCCCGACAAGGAAGCGGCGCATGAGATCTTTGCCAAGTACCTCATACCCACGCTGCCGTTCCACGCCGACATGACGGTGAAATATGGGGATGATCCCGAGCAGATCGCCGATGCCATGATCAGGGGCTGCATCGAACACATGTACGCGACGACCGAAGAAAACAAATTCCTGGAAGTCACGTATGCGAAGGGAGAGCGCGAGATCTTCTACTTCAAGGATTTCTCGAGTGGTGCGATGATTGAGAATATCGTGGCTCGTGCGAAGAAGAGGGCCGTGAAGAGGATGATCGAGCGCTCCGAGCGAGGGATTCGCGTCGAAGATTTGATCGATTCGGTCAACGATGAGTTCAAGGAGAACGAAGATCTCCCGAACACGACGAATCCCGACGACTGGGCACGCATATCGGGTCGCAAGGGCGAGCGGATCATCAACGTTCGTACCCTGATCTCCGGGATCAGCCGGAAAGAGCGGTCCATCGAAAATATCAACGCGGGCCAATATCTCTAGCTGCACCTCGTGCAACTCGTGAGCGAAGGGGCCCGATGGCGATTCCCAAGGTGATGGGTACGGAACTCGAGTACGGGATCACCGTCAAAGGTGATCCTGATTTCGACCCGATCTCAGGTTGTGTGCTCTTGGTCAACGCGTACCACGAGGACCACGCCGGTGAGATTTTGTGGGACTACGATCAGGAGAACCCACTCGCGGATGCTCGGGGCTTCCAGGTCGATGGCGAGAAGTACACGCCGAACCAGCAAGAGAACATCGCCCGCAACAAGACCTTGATCAATGGGGCACGGTACTACGTCGATCATGCCCATCCCGAGTACTCGTGTCCCGAGGTCTCCAGCCTCAAGGACCTGGTCCGTCACGAAAAAGCCGGCGAGAGGATTCTGGAAGCCAGCCGGCGGGAGGCCAACACGCTCCTCCCGGACGGAACCCAGATGCTCCTCTATAAGAACAACAGCGATCGCAAAGGGAACAGCTACGGCTCACATGAGAACTATCTGATGGATCGGCGTACGTCGTTCAAGCAGATCGTCGAGCATTTGATGTCCTTCTTCGTGACACGCCAGGTTTTCTGTGGGGCTGGGAAGGTGGGCAGTGAGAACCGCAGTCAAGCGTGTGATTATCAGATCTCTCAGCGCTCCGACTTCTTCGAGACCGAAGTCGCGCTGGACACGATGGTCAAACGACCCATCATCAACACGCGAGACGAGCCCCATGCCGATCGTGAGAAGTACCGCCGCCTGCACGTAATCGTCGGCGATGCCAACCTCAGCGAGTACACCATCTATTTGAGAAACGGGGTGACGGCGATCATCCTGTCGATGATCGAAGACGGAGCGGTCACTCGAGATCTCGCTATGCGGGACCCCGTCCAGGCGATCAAACAGGTCTCTATGGATCCGACCTGTAAACAAAAGCTTCAACTCGGAAACGGCAAGCGACTCACCGCGGTCGAGGTACAGAGCGAGTTTCTCGAGATGGCGCTGCAGTACTACTCCCAGTCGGATACGGACCCGGAGATCCGAGATGTGCTCGAGAAGTGGCAGCATGCGCTGGAGTGCCTGGCGCGCGATCCCATGGAATTGAACACCCGAATCGACTGGGTGATGAAGAAGGCGATGATGGAGAGCTTCATGGATCGCAAGAGTATGGACTGGAGCGCTCCAGAGGTCTCCATGCTCGATCTGCAATACCACGATCTGCGCCCAGATAAGGGCTTGTACTATCTTCTCGAGCGACAGGGGAGAGCAGAACGGATCGTTACGGACGAGGAAATCACCGCCGCCATCGTGCAGCCTCCCACCGATACACGGGCGTTCTTCAGGGGCGAGTGTCTCAAGCGCTACGGGGACGCGGTTTTTGGTGTGAACTGGGACTCGATCTCCTTCAGCGTGGGTGATGAACCGATCAAGAGAATTCTCATGGCCGAACCCCTGAAGGGTTCGCAGAAGCATGTGGGTGACTTGCTCGACAGTTCGGAGACGGCAAGTGAACTCGTCAATAATCTTCGGACTTAGGCTTTTCGGGAGAGAATACGATGCAAACGAGATTTGATCCCCGTCGATCCCAGCCCGAAACCCGGGCGCCGATCTTTTCGGCTGCTGATTCTCAGCAGAAGCAGGCTCCCAAGGGGGGCGGCACAGAGGCGGATGAGGCAAAGGGCGAAGGTGGCCAGAAGCTCGCCAAGAAAGGCGATGACCTCAAGGAAGAAATGGACAGCCTCATCGACGAGATCGACGAGGTCCTCGAGGAGAACGCCGAGGAGTTCGTGAAGAACTACGTCCAGCGAGGCGGTCAGTGATTCGAGGGACCAAGCCTGAAGGCACGAATGCCTGCTTGGCCCCTCGACGTTTCGCGGTGAGCCGTCTGATCGAGGCTTGACGCGACGAGTTCCATCGACGGGGCGGTCCAGAGGTGCCGCCCCGAGATCGGTCGAGACGATGGAACGGCTGGGAATCGGGTAGAGGTGGAGATTCGGGGGGGGGACAGGTGCGATTCAAGACGAAATACGAGGGCTCGAGCTTCAGCGAGTTGCTGGCAACGGAGAATGGGCAGTTATTTCCGCGTTTCGATCTGAGTGAATGCGCGCCCGGCCAGTTGCAGGTTCCCCACGGCACCACCGTGCTGGCCTTCAAATACGCAGATGGGGTGATGGTCGGAGGGGATCGGCTGGCCACGGAAGGTCACCGCGTGGCTTCCCGAGACATTCAGAAGGTCTATCCCACGGATAATCATTCTGTGATTGCCATCGCGGGCGCAGCTGGGCCGTGCATCGAAATGGCTCGAATCATGCGCGTCGAACTCGAGCACTACGAGAAGATCGAGGGCGAACAGCTTGAACTGGACGGCAAGGCGAACAAGCTTGCCCAGATGATTCGCGCGAATCTGCCGGCCGCAATGCAGGGTCTGGTGGTGGTGCCATTGTTCGCCGGCTACGACCTGCGCAGATCGGCGGGACGCCTGTGGAAGTTTGATGTCACCGGAGGGCGCTACGAAGAGACCGAGTACGAGGCGACGGGATCCGGTGGCCTCTACGCTCGGGAATCCCTGAAGAAGACTCATCGGAACGACGTAAATCAGCAGGAAGCAGTGACCATGGCAGTGCAGGCCTTGGTGGACGCGGCAGACGAAGATCGCGCCACCGGAGGCATCGATGTGGTGCGCGGGATCTTTCCGATCCTCAACTTCTGCACTGCGGATGGGATCGAGAGGGTCTCCGACCAGGAGATCGAAAGCGTCTATCGCACGATTATTGAGAATCGTTTCAATGGGCGGGGAGATTGAACATGAGCATGCCCTTCTACGTAAGCCCCGAGCAAATGATGGCCGACAAGGCCGAGTACGCCCGCAAGGGCATCAGTCGGGGCAAATCGAGCGTGGTTCTCGAGTACGCGGGCGGGATCCTGCTGATGGCCGAAAACCCCTCACGATTGTCCAAGATCGGTGAGATCTACGATCGGATTGCCTTCGCAGGTGTGGGGAAGTTCAGCGAGTTCGACCAACTGCGAAAGCTTGGGGTTCGGTATGCGGACATGAAGGGGTATGCCTATAGCCGGGATGACGTTCGGGCCAACGCCCTGGCCAATGCGTACTCTCAGGCCATCGGGGATGCCTTCACCCAGGAGTTCAAGCCATTGGAAGCTGAAGTGATCGTGGCCGAAGTGGGCGATGCGGAACTCGTGGGGCACGAGAACAACGCCATCTTTCGCATCCAGTTCGATGGAAGCATCAGCGACCACCAGGGCTTTTGTGTGATCGGTGGAGCCTCGGATGACCTCAACGCTTATCTCGAAGGGGAGTTCAGGGCCGACCTTCCCCTGGGGGACGCCATGGCTCTGGGCCGCAGCGCGCTCCAGCGGGCGACCGAGGGGGCGCCGGGGGTACCTCCGGAGAACCTTGAGACCTGCGTGCTGGAACGGAGCCTTCCAGGCCGCAAGTTTCGTCGTCTCGACTCCGATAGGGTGAGACAGGAGCTGGGTGCCTGAACCCGGGCTCAGCCTGACAGCGAAGCGAGAGCGCAAAGTGCAGAAGCGAATCTACGGTATCGAGACCGAATACGGGATCATCTTCACGCCTGAAGGTCGCAAGACGCTCCCGGTCGAGAAGGCGATTCGGTTCCTGTTCGAGAAGCTGATCACCACGGAGCACTTTCTCAACGTCTTTCTCGAGAACGGGGCGCGCTTCTATCAGGACACCGGTTGTCACCCCGAGTACGCGACACCCGAATGTGCATCTCCTCGGCAACTGATCGTCTACGACAAGGCAGGTGAGAGGATTCTCGAGGATCTCCAGCTCTACGCCGAGGAGAAGATCCGAGAGGAGCGCATTGCCGGGAAACTCTCGATCTTCAAGAACAACACGGATTTCGTGGGCAACAGCTACGGTTGCCACGAAAACTATCTTGTAGATCGTGATGTCGATTTCTATTACCTGGCAGAGCAGCTGATCCCATTTCTAGTGACGCGTCAGATTTTTACCGGTGCGGGGAAGGTCTTTCAGACACAGGACGGGATCCATTACTGCATCAGTCAGCGGGCACAGCACATCTATCAGAAGATTTCAGGGACCACGACCAACGATCGGTCGATCATCAACACGCGTGATGAACCTCACGCCGACCGAGAAAAATACCGCCGTCTTCACGTAATCGTCGGCGACTCGAACATGTCCGAATACACGAATTTCGTGAAGGTCGGAGCATGTGCGGTCGTTCTTCAGATGATCGAGGACAACTACATCAACAAGGATTTCACCCTTCGCAACCCAGTCAAGGCGATTAAGGACATCTCTTACGACACCACGTGCAAACGAAAGCTTCGCCTGGACAATGGGCGTGAGTACTCTCCGATCCAGATTCAGCTCGAATACTGTGAGATGGCGCAGAAGTACATCGAGCAGTACCCCGTGAGCGATGAACTGCGTGATGCCGTGGAGAAGTGGCAGTACGTCCTCGATTGTCTGAACGATGATCCTGATCGCCTCGATCGCGAGATCGATTGGGTGATCAAGCGTAAGATGATCCAGAATTACATCGATTCGCGGAACACGACGTGGAACGACCCCCGGATCTTCATGCTCGACCTCCAGTACCACGATCTGCGCTTGGATCGGGGGATCTTCTATCTGCTCGAGCGCAAGGGGCAGGTCGAGCGGATCCTCAATGATGAGGAGATCATCAAGGCCAAGACTGAGCCGCCCCATGACACACGGGCGCGTATGCGCGGAGAGTTCATCAAACTCGCGCGTCAGAACTCGATCCAGTACGACCTCGACTGGTCCAATATCCGCCTGGGGAACCTTCTCAACGTTCGCGTCATCTGCAATAACCCCTTCGAGACGGATATTGCAAAGGTGGCAGAACTGGTGCGCACGATTCAGAAGACGAACTTGCGGAAGACAAGCTTGTCCAAGCTGGTCATCCAGTCTTGAGATGAGTGCCTCCCCCCCGCATCTCTCCGTCGTCGACCCCGAGGCACCCGCGAACTCAAATCACTCGGGCTCGCGCCCGACAGGGTCGGATCCCCAGGAAACCCGTGATCATCGCTTGACGGCATTGGCCATCGCGTTGGCGGTCGCGTTGCTCGTTCTGGGGTTCCAGGTGGACCGTGGGCGGCAACTCAGTGCTGAGGTTGGAGCGCTTGAGACTGACCTCGCCACCGCTCGGGGTGAACTTGCTGATTACAATCGTCAGTTCGCCGTGGTTCGGGAACGCACAGAGCAGGTGCGTCTGAGTTTCGGTGACTTGGAGCGCCGGATCGCCGGGCTCTCCTCTGCAGTCTCCGCGGAGCCCGTTTTCTCTTCGATCCCCGCGGAGCCCGAGCCCTAGCCGCCGGTCGAACCGAAGAGAATTTTTCAGTCTCACTTCAGCAGCAGACACCGGGAAGCCCTTGACCCGTTCCGAGGGCCTTCACGGCGGGATCGAGTCAGGGTGGGCCCGTTCTCCGACGTGTTGTCATCCCCGGCCCGAAATGCCCACGCAGGTGCTCAACTTTTGCCGCCCCGTCGCCGATACGTGCGTCGGAGTTTCGCTCAATCCTCGCGGAATTCAGGGAGACCGAATCGCATGATCTTCGACGCCGTTGCCGGAATCTTTTCACACGACCTCGCGGTCGACCTCGGGACTGCCAATACGCTCGTGTACGTGCGGGACAAGGGGCTCGTCTGCTCTGAACCCAGTGTCGTTGCCGTCACGGCCGATTCAAACGGTCGAGGTGAACGGGTCCTTGCCGTAGGACACGAGGCCAAGGAGATGTTGGGGCGCACACCTGGAGCGATCCGCGCAGTGCGGCCGATTAAGGATGGTGTGATTGCCGACTTCGAGATCACCGAGGCAATGCTGCGGTACTTCATTCGGCGTGCTCACAACCGAGCCAAGCTCGTGCGACCGAGAACCGTCATTTGTGTGCCTCCCTGCATCACGAGTGTCGAGAAGCGCGCGGTTCGGGAGAGCGCACTCTCGGCGGGGGCTCGGGAGGTCTATCTCATTGAGGAGCCCATGGCTGCAGCGATCGGTGCTGGTCTCGATGTGACTGCTCCCACGGGGAACATGGTCGTCGACATCGGCGGTGGCACGACGGACGTGGCCGTGATCTCTTTGTCCGGGATCGTTGCCTCCCGATCGATTCGATGTGGTGGCGATACCATGGATGAAGCCATCATCAACTACGTCAAGCGCAAGTACAACATGCTCGTTGGTGAGCGGACCGCTGAGGAGATCAAGATCAAGATCGGTAGCGCGTCGACGGAGTGCAAGAGCGAAGACATGGAGATCAAGGGTCGGGATCTCGTCGCGGGAATCCCGAAGGTCGTGGTCGCAACGAGTGACGAAATCAGCGAAGCGTTGATCGAGCCGATTCACGCCATCGTCGAGACGGTCCACCTGACCCTCGAACAAACACCGCCTGAACTTGCCGCAGACATCGTCGATCGAGGCATCATGTTGGTCGGTGGGGGCTCGTTGTTGCGAGACTTCGACCGCGTGCTGCGCAACGAGACGAAGCTCCCCATTCTGCGCAGCGAGGACCCCTTTACCGCTGTCGTCCACGGTGCGGGAGAGGCACTCAAGGACCTCGCGCTACTCAAGGACGTCGCCCTCACCTAGCCGTAATCGAATGGCTACCGCCGCGGTTCGCCGTTCCTGGCGGACGGACGGTGTTCCAGGAGCACGTCGGCCGCCACCTCGTTGGCTACTCCGGTCCAGTGGATGTCACAGGGCAGGAAGTATCGGGTGAGGTCGTCCCTGCGGGCGTAGAACTCGGGTAGTAGGTCTACGACTACGACACCCTCGTCGGCGACTCGTTCCTGTAGTCGTTTCCCCAATCGGCTGGTGCGCTCTTCGTGAAAGCGGATGAGGTCGCGCATCTGGGGTACGAGGATCACGCTGACGGGTCGCTTTCCGGCGGATTCGGCCAGTAATTCGATGCTGCCGACCAACAGGTCGAGCTGCCGCTCGGAGTAGTCCTGAAAGAAGGAGTGGGTTGGCTTCGGCGTGGTTTCGGATGGCGGGGGCTCGGCAGCAAAGGTCTTTCGCGCGGTCTGCAATGACCGAGACATGGCGTTATAGGCCCCGGAATGTCGTCGCAACCAACGATTGAGGGTTCCTTCCCGGTAATCGACCTCGCGGTAGTCCGGGTAGCGCCCCACCAGGTAGGGGCGGTAGCGGTATTCGTAGCCGGGGCTCTTTCTCGCTCGTTGGTAGTCGAGATCGGAGAGGTCACTGACCGGTACGACCGCAAGAATCACCGCATCGTGCTGGTAGACAGGCCCGAACTCGCGATAGGCGAGATAGGCCTGGTAGGGTCCAAAGTGAGACATCCCGAGGTTGATGTGTTCGATTCCCGTACGACTCTCGAGTTGGTCGGTCAGACGCTCGGAAGCGTCGATCCCCCAGCCTTCAACGAAGGAGTCTCCCAGCACGATGACGCGGGGGCTTTTACTTTCGAGGGTTCTCTCGGCGTCGCGGGCCCCGATGGAATTTGTCACGTATTCGACTTCGAAGCAGTCGGTGCGGTGAACGATGGACATCCCTGGCTGGTGCCAAACCCCGAACAGGCTGTGGTCCGAGTCCCAAAAAGCCGATCCGTGCGTCGTCATGGGGAGAGCCAGCAGGCCGGACTTTCCGAGCAGGCGCACGGATCCCTCGATGAGCGCCGCAACTGCGACGATCGCAAACGCGATGCGGACCGCGCGACGACTACGGGTGCCAGCGGGGACCATGGATCCATGGATTCAAAGCTAGAGTGGGGTCTTGCGCAAGGGAAGCGGCGGGGGATTCACGACGTCGCTGTGTCTGCGCGAAGCCACTATCCTGGAAGGCGGACTGCTAGTGGGATGCGATGGCTCACGATTCACAGGATCCGCGCGGCCCGGGGCGTGCCCGCCCCGGTTTCTGGAAGCGCTATCGGCGTTACTTCTTGATTGCCATCGCCGTATACGTGCTGCTGATGGCATTTCTGCTGGTTTTCGCCACCAGTGGCCAGGACGAGCCCTTCCTCTACCAGATCTTCTAACGCGGCGTAGGCCCCTCGTCAGACGGCTTCGGGGCCATCAGTTTCGCCGACTCCTGCGACGTTGGAACTCGTTCACTGCGACCCGGTGTTCTGCGTAGGTTCGCGAGAATTTGTGGGTTCCGTCGTTTCGCGAGACAAAATAGAGGTAGTCGGACTGAGCAGGTTCGACGACGGCCATCAGGGCCTCTGCACCTGGGCTCGCAATGGGGCCCGGCGGCAGTCCGGGAATCCGGTAGGTGTTGTACGGATTCTCCCGGTTTTCGAGGTCCTTCCGGCGGAGGTTTCCGTCGAAGTTCGGGATTCCATAGATGACCGTGGGGTCCGTCTCGAGTCGCATGCCTCGGGCCAGTCGATTGTGGAAGACCGAGGCGATCAAGGGGCGTTCATCGGGGTCACTCGTCTCCTTTTCGACGATGGATGCCAATGTGACGACCTCGCGCATGCTCATTCCGCGTTTGGCAGCGCGGCTTTCGATCAATCTCCAATTCCGTTTGAACTCACGAGTCAACACACTGGCGACCTCCTCGGCCGGAAGTCCCCGAGGAATTCGGTAGGTTTCGGGAAACAGGTAACCCTCGAGGCCATCGCCCTCGAGTTCCAGCGAGGTAACGAGGTCGCGATCCCGGACGACCTGTTGAAACTCTTTGGAATCAGCCAGCCCGATCTCTTCCAGCCGCTCGGCGATCTGCCGAGCCGTGAAACCCTCGGGAACCACCAGGAGGTGGGTTTCAACCGCTCCCGCGGTGATGCGGCCGAGAATCTCCTGGGGGGTGTCGGCGGGAGAGAGCCTGTACTCGCCGGCCCGCAGGGAATTGGCAACTCCCTGAAACTCGGCAATCCAGATCAATGCGCGTTCGTCGCGGATCAAGCCGGCGCGCTCGAGATTGTTGGCGATGGTGCCGAGGGTTTGTCCACGCTCGACCTGAAAGACGACGGATTCGGCGTCGGGGTTGGCGGGAGACAGGCTGTGGCGGATGGTGGAGACGACGGCGACACCGCAAACCAACGCAGTCAACGCAGTGCCGATCCACAGTGCACGTCGAAAACTCACGAGGGGTTTCCCATGGTCGACTGCATTCGGGATCGGTCGAGATAGGTGCGCAGCAGGATGGTCGCGGCAGCCGAGTCGAGTTCTCCACTTTTCCGGCTGCGTTGGCGACGTCGCTTTCCCGGTTCCGATGCTCGCAGGATTCGCTCCGCTTCTACCGTGGTCCAGCGCTCGTCCAGCATCTCGACTTCGATCCCCGTGGACGTTTCGAGCCGCTGAGCCAGGTCCCGGGCACCCTCGGATTCTGAACTGGGGCTCCCGTTCATGTGTATCGGCAGACCGACCACGATCTTCGTGACTTCTCGCTCGGCCACGAGGGCTTCCAACTGTGCGAGGTCCCAGCCCGTGTTGCGGCGAACCAGGGCCGGAAAGGGCAGGGCGATCTCCGTCGCCGGCTCGGAAATGGCAAGGCCGAGCCGCCGGGTCCCATAGTCGATTGCCAGGATCGTCTGCCTCGACACCACCCGCCGAGAGTACCAAAGAGGAACGAAAGTTCTTTGATTTCGAATGGTTCTGGACTTTCTTGTTTTTTTCGCCCAGTTTTCATTGACGCTCCCCACCGAGGCCCATTAACCTCGGATCCGGCATCGGGTCACCCCATCCCGGCGCCGGTCCATTCCGCGGCACCTCCATCCGCGTTTCAGGGTCCTCTACGCCAGGGCGAGACCAACTGGGGCCTCGATGAGGCTCGGAAAGTCGGTTGGCCTCGTTGAGGTCCCCGCGGGTGTCACATCGAGGTTTCGGGCAATCAGAGTCAGTCGGGCCGGGCCGGAGGCGATTCCGGACTACGGGGCGTGTTCGTGCTCGCCATCGCGACGGGTGGGGGCGCTGGCTACGCGCCCTGGGCACCGGGAACTGTGGGCTCGGCTGTGGGAGTCCTGGTGTATCTGGGCCTCGCCTCTCTGGGCTTTCCCCTCTATCTGCTCACCACCCTGGCCATCACTGCCCTGGGCATCTGGGCGTCGGATGCTTCCGAGCGGATTCTGGGGCGTAAGGATGACGGCCGGATCGTGATCGACGAAGTGGCGGGTCAATTGTTCACCCTCGCGCCCCTCACATTCCTCGCGCCGGTGGAAGAAATTCGCTCTCCGCTGTGGCTCGTGACCGGATTCGTCGCATTCAGGCTGTTGGATATCTGGAAACCGGGCCCAGTTCGTTGGGCGGAGCAACATTTTTCGGGGGGAGCAGGGGTGGTGCTCGATGACGTGGCGGCGGGCCTGATGGCTGCTTTGGGTATGAGTGCAGCTCTTTGGGTCGCAGCGTGAAAGCGGAAGTCCTCACGATCGGAGATGAGTTGTTGCGCGGTGAGATCGTCGACTCCAACAAGTCGTTCCTTTCGGACCGATTGCTGGGTCTGGACATCGAAACCCGTTTTCACACCTCGGTCTGCGACGACCCCGATGACATGAGGGACGCCCTGCTCCGAGCGGCCGAGCGCAGCGATGTTGTGTTGGTTTCGGGTGGCCTGGGGCCCACGCGTGACGATTTGACCTGTGAACTGTTGGCGGAGACCTTCGGGCATGAGTTGGTGTTGCACGAGGAATCGCTCGAGGCACTCCACGCCTTCTTCCGCAACGTGGGGCGCGAGATGGCGGCCAACAACGAGAAGCAGGCCTGGTTTCCGGCAGGAGCCGAGGTGCTCCCGAATCCCATCGGAACAGCGCCTGGATTCATGCTGCAGGAGGGGCGAGCATGCTTCTTCTGCATGCCGGGTGTGCCGCGAGAGCTCTACCGGATGATGGACGAACAGGTCCTGCCGCGTCTCAGCGATCGAATGGGCGAGGGCCAGGTGGTGCGTGCAGCCCTGTTGCGAACTTTCGGTATGGGAGAATCGAGCCTCGACGAGGAACTCTCGGACATCGCAGCCACTGGTGACGTCGTGCTCGGGTTTCGCACGTCTTTCCCCGACAATTATTTGCGGCCTCTGGCGCGGGCCGCGAGTGCCGAGGAAGCGGATCGCCTGCTCGCTCAGGTCTGTGATGCAATTCGCGAACGTCTCGGTCCCCTCGTCTATTCCGAGGGCGACGAGACGCTACCCGCCGTGGTGGTAGGTCTGCTCAATCAACGCGCCGAGCGAACGGGGCAGAGCTGGACGATCGCTTTGGCAGAGCAGTGTACGGGGGGGCTTCTCGCCCAGGAATTGACGGGCCTGGAGGGCTCCGAAGGTGTTTTCGGCGGAGGGATGGTGGCTTCCAGGGGGGAAAGGTTGGCTCGGCAGCTGAGTGTCGATGATGAACTCGTTGAGCGTCACGGTGCAGTGTCTGAGCCCGTGGCACGGGCCATGGCTGAGCGTGCCCGAGAAGTCTTCGGCTCGGACCTGGCGGTTGCGACCTGTGGTGTGCCGTGGACCGGGGGGAGCACGGACTCGTCGGACTCAGCTCCCGACGGTGCGGCATACATTGCACTTGCTCAGGCTACCGAGACCCATTCGGGGTCCTTCGTGTTTCCTCTCGACCGCGCGAGGTACCGACAGATCACCGCTCAAACCGCCTTCGACTGGGTACGTAGAGCCCTCCTCGGGGTCGAGTTGGTGGGGCCCACCCTGCTTCGCTCCCGAGGGGGGAGTGGGCCTCCCGCCAACTGATGCAAAGGTTCGAGGAGCGGAACGAGGGATTGAGGGAGTGAAGGGCAACCATTGGACCGAGCGGATGAAACACTGGATGGAGCCAACCGAGGGCTGCGTGCCGATCAGGAGACCCTACGCGCTTTCTTCGGTATCGATCTCGACGATGCGGCTTGGCGAGCGGCACGAGATCGAAGCGTGGCTCTGCGTCGAGAATCCGGGGCCGGCAACGCGCGCTGGGTGCGGCCGGAAAATTATCACGTGACGTTGCGCTTTCTGGGAGAGATCGAGTGGCAGATCGTGCCGGGTGTGGTCGCTGCCGTTCGTGATTCGGTCGCTGGTATCGGGCCCTTCGAAATGCTGCTGGGCGAGGTGACCGGTTTCCCCTCACCTCGTCGCCCGCGTGTCATTGCTCTGGAGGTCGTGCCGGCGGAGCCTCTCGACGAACTCGCCAGTGCAGTGGAGGCGGGGGTGCGGGCAGCGGGGCTCGATCCCGAAGAGCGTCGTTTTCGAGCTCATTTGACGCTGGCGCGCATCCGTCGAGGTCGATCGGCGCGGTCCATTGGTCTGGGTGCAGGTCGCCGGGCCGAGGGGGAGACTCTGGCCACGGGTGGCCTCCGCTCGGCAGAGCGCGTCCAGGTAACCGAAACGTTGCTCTACCGCAGCCATTTGTCGTCCCGTGGACGAGCTGCGCGTTACGAGGTGCTCGAGCGAATTGCGCTCGTTGGTTGAGGAAGACCATCAGTTCCGCTTTCAACCCCATTCAATCCGAGGAGGACGAGACATGGCAGCGAAGAAGACACGAAGTAACGGACCCGCGCCGGAGGACAGCAAGAAGGAGGCTGTGGCCCTGGCGGTTTCCACCATCGAAAAGCAGTTCGGCAAGGGATCGATCCTCACCATGACTGCGGATGGGGTCAATCACGAGATTCAATCCTTTTCCAGTGGTTCGCCGAGTATCGATCTCGCCCTCGGGATCGGCGGTTTGCCTCGAGGTCGCGTGGTGGAGATCTACGGACCGGAGTCGAGCGGAAAGACAACCTTGTCTCTCCACGCCGTGAGCGAAGTGCAAAAACTCGGGGGGGTCGCAGCCTTCGTGGATGCGGAACACGCTCTGGATGTGGGATACGCGCGACGCATCGGAGTCAACATTGAGGAACTCCTGGTGTCCCAACCGGATACCGGAGAGCAGGCTCTCGAGATCGTGGACGTGCTTCTGCGCTCCGGAGCGATCGACGTGGTCGTGGTGGATTCCGTGGCGGCCCTGACGCCGCGGGCAGAGATCGAAGGTGAAATGGGAGACCACCACGTCGGGTTGCAGGCCCGACTCATGAGTCAGGCCCTGCGCAAGCTGACCAGTACCGTTGCGAAGTCGAACTCCACGGTGATTTTCATCAACCAGATCCGAATGAAAATCGGTGTGATGTTCGGCAACCCTGAGACCACGACCGGGGGGAATGCCCTGAAGTTCTACTCCTCGGTGCGGCTCGACGTGAGGCGAATCGCAGCGCTGAAGGACGGAGACGAGGTGGTTGGCAACCGAACGCGTGTGAAGGTCGTCAAGAACAAGGTGGCACCTCCCTTCCGACAGGCGGAATTCGACATCCTCTACAACCACGGGATCTCGGTCGAGGGAGATCTGCTCGACCTTGGAGCCGAGGCCGGAATCGTGGAGAAAAGCGGGGCCTGGTACTCGTTCGAGGATGAGCGGATCGGTCAGGGGCGTGAGAATGCTCGCCGCTTCCTGGTCGAAAACATCGATGTCCGCGAGCGTATCGCCGAAGCTGTCTATGCGGCCAACGGCCTCAAGCGGCCTGTGCCTGCGGAGTTGGCCTCGGACACTGAGGCGCCTGGCGACGAGGCGGAATAGCAGGAGCCAATGAGCGGGGCGGGCTCATGATGGGGCCGCCCCGCGCGCTCTGCCACCAGGTGCAGACGCGCTCGCAACTCCCAGTCTCAAGGCGCCTTTTCCGGCCTTTCGGGAGCGCCGATTGTCTCAAGCCCGGCGACCACCCGGTCGAAGAAACCTCTGTCGACCCGCAGATTCGCGGATCCGAAGGAGGGATCGGGTGTGGAGTTGAACGAGATCCTGAAGGTGGCTCTCAAGGGCGGAGCATCGGACATTCACATCAAGCCGGGTCTGCCTCCGATGTTTCGAGTCGATGGCGCACTCGTACCTCTGAAGAACGCCGATCGCCTGGACCCCGACGACGTCAAACAGATGGCTCTGTCCATCATGTCGCCGGTCCAGAAAGCTCGTTTCGACGAGACCCGAGAAGTCGATCTCGCCTACGGCGTGTCTGGGTTGGGGCGCTTCCGGATCAACGTCTTTCAGCAGCGCAGCAGCGTGGGAATCGTCTTTCGGGTCATTCCATTCGATGTCCTGCCCATCGAACAACTTCACTTGCCGCAGGCCGTCGAGAGTATTGCCATGGAGCAGCGTGGCCTCGTGCTGGTGACTGGAACGACCGGCTCAGGAAAATCCACGACACTGGCTTCGATGATCGAGCACATCAACATGAATCGAACGTGTCACATCATGACCATTGAGGACCCCATCGAGTTCCTGATTCGTGACCGTCGCTCCATCGTCAATCAGCGAGAAATTGGGGTCGACACTCATGGTTTCGCGGCCGCACTGCGTGCCGCGTTGCGCCAGGATCCGGATGTGATTCTGGTGGGAGAGATGCGCGATTTCGAAACCATCGAAACGGCGATCACCGCAGCAGAGACGGGCCATCTCGTGATGAGCACGCTGCACACCGTCGACGCCGTGGAGACCATCCATCGAATCATCTCCGTCTTTCCTCCCCATCAGCAGAACCAGGTTCGGGTTCAGTTGGCGTCGATTCTGAAAGCCGTCGTCTCTCAACGACTCGTGCCTCGTGCGGATGGCAAAGGGCGTGTGCCCGCCCTGGAGGTGCTGATTTCCACGGCTCGGGTCCGTGAGTGCATCGCCGACCCGAATGCCACGAGCGAGCTGCGTGAGGCGATCTCCACCGGTTACACCACCTATGGGATGCAGACCTTCGACCAGTCGCTCATGGCTCACGTCAACAGTGGTTTGGTCAGTTACGACGAGGCCCTGAAGCACGTGTCGAACCCCGATGATTTTGCGCTCCGATCGCGCGGCATCGCTTCGACCTCGGACGGTCACTGGGACGATTTTGAGGGTGTCAGTGATGGAGAGACTGATCTCGACGAAAAATCTTCCGAGTCAAATTTCGTCGAGAGGTTCTGATTCAACGCCGTACCCAGTGCCCATCTGGGGCTGCAACGAGGGACCCTGGGGAGCTGCTTTCCCCGGCGGCAGCCCTCAGACCCCTCCGGTATATTCGCGGCTGACGGACTCCCACCTGAGTCGTTGGATTCGAGTGCGGTTGGTGAACGGCGGGTGGCTACGGTTCGAATTCAATCAGGCCCCCGGAGGATTCTTATGTCGCTCGCTGCGAGCGAAATTCGCCGTGTCTTTCTGGATTTCTTTGCACAGCGCAATCATCGGACCGTTTCGAGTTCGTCCCTGGTGCCCGAGGCCGACCCGACGCTTCTGTTCACCAACGCGGGGATGGTTCAGTTCAAGGACACCTTTCTCGGCGAAATCCAACGCGACTATGTGAGGGCCACCACTTCGCAGAAGTGCATGCGTGTTTCTGGAAAGCACAACGATCTGGAGAACGTCGGCCGGACCCCGCGACACCACACGTTTTTCGAGATGCTTGGCAACTTCTCCTTCGGAGACTATTTCAAGCAAGAGGCCATCGAGTTCGCGTGGGAGTTGGTGACGGAAGGCCTCGAGATTTCGCCCGATCGCCTGGTGGTCACGGTCTTTCGCGAAGACGACGCAGCGTTCGATCTATGGAGGGAGGGGATCGGCCTTCCGAGTGAGAAGTTGTATCGGCTCGATGAGGCCGAGAACTTCTGGTCCATGGGCGACACCGGGCCCTGCGGTCCATGCTCGGAGATCCACATCGATTTCGGGGTCAATCCCGACTGCCCTGGGCCCTGTGATCCCTCGTGTGATTGTGGTCGTTGGCTCGAGATCTGGAACCTGGTGTTCATGCAGTTCGACCGCTCGGCAACCGGTGAGATGACGCCCCTGCCCAAGCCCTCCATCGATACGGGCGCAGGTCTCGAGCGGCTGGCAGCGGTGATTCAGGGGGTTCCCACGAATTACGACACGGACCTCTTTCGCGGCATCCTCGATCGTGCTCAGGAGATTGCGGGCGTCGAGAGGGGTCGGGATGCCGACCACGATGTTTCTCTCAACGTCGTCGCAGACCACGCGCGGGCTGTGACATTTCTGATCGGCGATGGTGTCCTGCCTTCGAGTGATGGCCGCGGCTACGTGTTGCGACGGATTCTCCGCCGAGCGGCTCGGCATGGTGTTCTGCTCGGGATCGAGGAGCCATTCCTCTATCAGGTCGCCGACGCAGTGATCGATGAGATGGCACCGGCCTACCCGGAACTGGAAGACCGAAGGGCCTTCATCCGGGACCGCGTCGAGCGCGAGGAGGCCAGGTTCCTTGAAACCCTGTCCAAAGGGCTGGCCCTTGTCGACGGAGAAATCGAAAAACTCGTCTCTCGGGGCGATGGAACCCTCGCCGGCGACGTGGTCTTCAAGTTGTACGACACGTTCGGGTTCCCCGTGGACCTTACTCAGGACATCTTGAGAGGCCGTGGACTCGAGCTCGATCAATCGGGTTTCGACTCAGCCATGAGCGAACAGCGCCAACGGGCTCGGGCGGCGTGGAAGGGCAGTGGCGATGAGCGGACGAGTGAGGTTTACACCCAGCTCACCTCAGACCTGAGCAGTGAGTTTGCCGGTTACGATTCACTCGATCAGGAATCGACTCTGCGAGCAATCCTGGTCGATGGTGAAGTTCGTTCCGAGGCGCATGCTGGGGATGTGGTTGAGGTCGTGACTGATCGGACATCCTTCTATGGCGAAAGTGGAGGCCAGGTGGGCGATCGAGGGACACTTGCGACCAGTACAGGGCGTGTCGAGGTCACGGATACGCGCAAACCCACGGAGCGCTTGATCGTTCACCACGGGCGTGTGGTCGAGGGAGATCTTTTTGTCGACACGCCGGTAGAGCTGGCTGTGGACTCTACGTTGCGAGCGGCCACGGTGCGTAATCACTCGGGAACCCATCTGCTCCACGCCGCCCTAAGGCAGGTGCTCGGCAATCAGGTCATGCAGAAGGGCTCTCTGGTGGCTCCCGATCGCCTGCGCTTCGACTTCACCCACGACTCACCGCTTTCGGATGCCGAAATCGAGGCTGTCGAAGATCTCGTGAATGAAGCCATCGAGGCCAATGAATCTGCTGAGGTTCGAGAGATGCCCTACACGGATGCCATTGCTGCAGGGGCCATCGCTATCTTTGACGAAAAGTATGGAGATCACGTGCGGGTGGTTTCCATGGGCAGCACCTCGACTGAACTCTGTGGCGGAACCCACGCCCGAACCACCGGAGAGATTGGTCTGCTCAAGGTGATCTCGGAATCGGGAATTGCCGCTGGGGTGCGCCGGATCGAGGCACTTACAGGCCTCGGGGCTCTCGCGCATCTGCGCGACGAGCAACGAATCCTGCGCAGAGCGGCCGACGCATTGCGGGCTGCGCCATCGGAAGTCGCCGAACGGGTCGAGAAGCTCCTGGAGGAACGTCGGCGTTTGGAGCGAGAGGTCGAGGAACTGAAAACGGCGAGTCGGGGAGGTGCGACCGCCGACCTCTCCGCCGGAGCCGCGGAAATTGCTGGGGTCAAGGTAGTGGCCGCGCGTCTCGAAGATGTCGACGGCAAGGCACTGCGGGGGATGGTGGATGACCTGCGTGCAAATCTCGGGAGTGGGGTTGTTCTGCTGGTCTCTGTCTCTGGGGAGCGCGTTGCTCTGGCTCTCGGCGTTACGCCCGATTTGATCGGCCGCTTCCGCGCGGGGGACATGGTCAAGGAGATTGCTGCTCTCGTGGGTGGGAAGGGCGGTGGCCGCCCTGACTTTGCTCAGGCCGGGGGAAACGATCCCTCAAAGGTGGACGTGGCTCTTCAGCGCTTCCAGGATCTGATCAGCGGAGGCTGAACTTGGACTCGAGGGCTCCGTATGTGGTGAACCCCTATGCCGCCTCACGACGGCCGACTCGAGAGGTGCGCGTGGGAGGCGTGGGGATCGGGGGTGAGAACCCTGTCCGGGTTCAATCCATGACAACCACCAATACTCTGGATACCGAAGCCACGGTCGATCAGGCTGAACGCCTCGCCGCAGCGGGCTGTGAGATCGTTCGCATCACCGCTCCGTCCATTCGCGAAGCCGAGAATCTGGAGCCGATCAAGCGCGAAATGGTGCGGCGGGGAATACACGTTCCACTCGTCGCGGACATCCACTACACGCCCAACGCCGCCCTCGTCGCTGCCGAGCATGTCGAGAAAGTCCGAATCAACCCCGGAAACTACGCGGACAAGAAGAAGTTCGAGGTGCGCGAATACACCGATTCGCAGTACCGAGAAGAACTCGAGCGCGTGGCCGAGCGCTTTCGCCCCTTGGTGCGACGCTGTCGCGAGTTGGGGCGGGCCATGCGTATTGGGACGAACCACGGGTCGCTGGCGGATCGGATCATGAACCGCTTCGGAGATAGCCCTCGGGGCATGGTGGAAAGCGCCCTCGAGTTCCTTGATGTCTGCGAGGATGAAAACTATTTCGACATCGTCTTCAGCATGAAGTCGAGCAACGCACAGGTTGCCATTCAAGCGTATCGACTACTGGCTTCTCGCTTGTCGGAGCGCGGCGGGCTCGATCGCGCCTATCCGTTTCACTTGGGGGTGACCGAAGCCGGCGACGGGGAAGACGGGCGGATCAAGAGTGCCATCGGGATTGGGTCTCTCTTGCTCGATGGGCTCGGAGATACTCTTCGTGTATCGCTCACCGAGGACCCCGTCAACGAAATCCCCGTAGCGCAAGTGCTTGCACGTGATTTCTCCGTCGCGAACGGGTCCAACGTACGTCCAGTTTTCGAGGACAGCCGAACGGATTTTGTTGCAGATCCCTACGCTCACGAACGACGTACGACCCACAGCGTCGGGCGAGAGGGGTACGAAATCGGTGGCGCCAACCCGGTGCGTGTAGAAGTCGAGTTGGGACCGATTCCCCATCAGGTGGTTACCGCGGCAGCCGAGATCGCACACTCGTTGGCGCAATTTCCCGAATTGGTGTGCGAGGGGCTGCTGGTCGATGTGGTGGACCCGGGTGCGAGTGAATTCATCCAGCCCTTCGTGACAGCTTTGGCCGAACAGGGGGTCCACGCGCCACTCGCCGTCCGTGCCGAGGTTGCATTTGTGCCGCCCTGCATCGATCGAGCCGACCGACTTGTCGTGCCCATTGGCTCTCTCGTCGATGACGGTGAATTGGCATCCGTGGCCGAACTCGCGGCGCGTGCGGGCACCCGAATCGAGTGGAGCCTGCGTGGTTGCGTCGAGGACATTCCCCAACTGCTCGAGCGAGCCGTAGCAGTGATTCGTTCCTCAAAACTCGAGGATTTCATGCTTTCCGTGGACGCGGATTGCACGGTGCAAGCAGCGCGCCTGGCCGTGACGGCCTTGCGCGAGTGCGGAGGCGCAGACATCCCCCTCGTTCTGCGTCATCGAGCCGCACCCGAAGTCGAGGAGAATCGTCATCTGCTTGATGCATCCGTCGCCTTTGGGGCCCTTCTTTGCGACGGACTGGGCGACGCCGTGGCCATTGCAAACGCCGAAACCCCTGGGCGGGCTTTGTCGCTGGCGTACCGAGTTCTGCAGGGGGCTCGACAGCGGACCTCCTGGACCGAGTACATCTCTTGTCCTTCCTGCGGTCGCACTTTGTTCGACCTCGAAGAGACCACGGCACGGATCAAGGCTCAAACCGAACACCTGCGCGGGGTCAAGATCGCTGTCATGGGCTGTATCGTGAATGGGCCCGGCGAGATGGCCGACGCCGACTTTGGATACGTCGGCTCGGGACCAGGGGTCGTTGACCTGTACGTCGGGAAGGAACTCGTGGAGCGAAAGGTTCCACAGGCCGATTCCGACGAACGCCTGATCGGCCTGATTCGGGACCGGGGTCGTTGGACCGATCCGTAGTTTTTTCACCGAGTTGGCTGGCTCTACAGCGGCGGCGGAGCGGCTACGTCGATCGATTTCCAGTCCTGTTTTCGAGCGAGGACTTCGACTTGCTCCAAAAGAGCGAGGCTGTGGGAATCTCGAAGCGCCAGGTGGTCGCGTCCCAACAAGGACGTGGCCAAGAATAGGGCGACGGCCACTGCCACCATCCCCTCGGCCGTGCCGAGCAGGGCACCGCCCATTCGGTCCGCCCATCCGAGTCCCACGGCCTTCAGGCCTTTGCGCAACCCACGGCCTACCAGAGCGACGACGACAAGGCTCGCGATTACGAGAATCCCACCAGCGATCCACGGCCCAGCCGACGGAGGGAGGCTCCCACGCCCGACTTCGGTGATCCATTCCCCCAGCGGGGCAGCGAACAGTCGCGTCATGATGCACGCGGCTGCGATTCCCCCCAGAGAGAAGGCTTCTCGGACCAGACCGATGAACAGACCGCGCAGGAGCGCGAGACAGAGTACACCTAGTGCCAGCAGGTCGACGCCCGTCACGAATTCACCCCCAGGAGAGTCTACAATGCTCCTTCGTGCGCAGCGATATCGCCATCGTGGGCGCGGGACACAACGGGCTGGTCGCGGCCGCCTATCTGGCACGTGCGGGATTTTCCACCACCGTTCTGGAGGCGCGGGACCAGGTAGGTGGAGCCTGCGTGACCGAGGAACTGTGGCCCGGCTATCGGGTGTCACGGGCCGCGTATGTGGCGGGTCTCTTGCGGCCTGCCGTGATCCGCGAGCTGGCACTCGAGAAACGCGGTCTGCGACTCCTGCGCAGGGATCCATCCTCCTTCACGCCCCTTCCGGATGGCGAAGGTCTGCTACTGGGGTCCGACCCAAGCGCCAACCGAGAGCAGATCTCTCATTTCTCGCAACGCGATGCCAATCGTTGGGCCGAGTACGAGCAGTTCCTCGATGGAGCCGCTCGGGTGCTCGAGCCGTTGCTGGACGAGCCAGTGCCCGATCCGGCCCGGCTGCGCTGGCGGGACCTGGCCCGACTGGGACGGATGGTGCGAGGTGCCCTGGGCATGCGAGGGGACCTGGCAAGGGTGCTCTCGTTGCTGCTGGGGCCCGCACGGCCAGCCCTCGAGGGGTGGTTCGAGAGTGAGCCCCTACGTGGAACCCTGGCCACGGATGCGGTCATCGGCGCCTGGGCTTCTCCTTCCTCCCCAGGAACGGGCTACGTGCTGTTCCATCATGTGATGGGTGAGACCCATGGCGAACGCGGTGTCTGGGCCTACGTCCAGGGAGGCATGGGTGCACTTTCGGAAAGCATCGCCTCGGCGGCGCGAGAGGCCGGAGCGTCGATTCGAACGGGAGTCCCGGTGGCTTCCATCGATGTGGCCGACGGTCGTGTCGGCGGTGTGACCCTGGAGGATGGCTCGGTGGTGGAGGCGACCACTGTGGTGTCAGGGGCCGATCCCCATCGCACACTGCTGGGCCTGGTGGGCGCAGGTGAACTTCCGAACTCTGCGGTCCGCGAATTGAACGCGATGGACTTTCGGAGTCCGAGTCTGAAGATCAATCTGGCCTTGGACCGGTTGCCGCGCTTCCTGTGCCGGCCAGAGGCAGCCATCGGTCCCGAGCACTCGGCGACGATTCACCTGGGGGCGACCAGCCTCGACCAACTCGACGCTGCCTTCGACGAGGCAGACCACGGGCACTTTCCCGAGCGTCCCATGGTGGAGTTGACCCTTCCGTCCGCCCTCGACGCCACGCTTGCGCCACCGGGACGGCACGTGGCGTCCATGTTCGTCCAGTACGTTCCTCTCGAATCTCCGGCACAACCTTGCGATCCGCGCGACCTAGACGCCTTCGTCCATCGTGTTTTCGGCCTGGTCGAGGAGGTGGCTCCAGGATTCTCTGACAGTGTGTTGCACCACGAAGTTCTCGCACCGAGGGACCTCCAGCGCATCTTTGGCCTGACCGGGGGCAACATCTTCCACGGTGCGATGACCCTCGACCGGCTTCTGTTCATGCGCCCGATCGCGGGTTGGACACCGCATCGAACTCCGATCGCTGGCCTTTACCTTTGCGGTGCCGGGACGCATCCAGGAGGGGGCGTGATGGGAGCCTGTGGTCGAAATGCAGCGCTGGAGGTTCTTCGGGATCTTCGGCGTTAGGTGCCGTTACTGTTCGCGAGCGAGCATCTGTTCCGCTTCGCGAGCAGCGTCGGTGTCGTAATAGTTCTGTACGATCGCTTGGAAAATCCGGCCTGCTTCTTCGTTCCGATTCATTTCGAGGTAGCACCTACCCAACCGGTACAGAGCCATCGCATCGAGGCCGAGACCGGGGTACTCGTTGAGCAATGAGCGGTAGCGTGCGGCCGCCGACTCGAACTCTTCCCGCCCCAGATAAAAGTCGGCGATCCCCATGATCTGTTCGCCGAGCTGGAGTCGAAGTGCTCGCCACAATTCTTCCGCTTTCAGCGTGTATTCCGAGTGTGGATACGAGTAGATGAGCCGGTCCAGGTAGACCAATGCATCGCGCGTCGCCGTCTGGTCCCGGTTCGGTGATTTCATTCGGCGCTCGTGGCAAAGCGCGGCACGATAGAGCGTATAGGGGACTTTTTCGTTTTGGGGGTGGAGGTCACCGAAGTCGCGATAGTAGGAGAGCGCCTCTTCGTACTTGTCCTGGTCGAAGTAGGCATCCGCGATGCGGAGTTCCGAGAGCACCGCATAGTCACTGTATGGGTAATTGTCGATGATGGTTTGAAAGGTCTCGATGGCATCGGAGTAGTTCACCCTCGGGATCACGTAGAGGAGGGTGCCTCCCTCGAGGATCTTCAGGCCTTTCTCATAGAGATCCTTTGCAGGGGGCACATCTTCGAAACTGGGATCCGGTTTCGAACAGCCGCAGAGCAGAACCATGAGGGACGTCAGCACCGAAGCCACCAGCCAGTGTGTCTTCAAACCCGCCTCCGGGGTGTGGTGTCTCGCTCGTCTCGGGGGCCTCTGAAGCTACGAGGCCCTTGGGAAGCTGTCAATTTGCTAAGGTTGGCCGCCCAAACAGGCGGTAAGGAGGCGAGTCATGGCAGCAAAGACCACCGAGCACCTCAAACTCGATCGGCGTTTGCTGAACCGGCGCGGCTGGATCGACAAGGCGGAACTCGAGCGCGCCCTCGATGAGCTCCCCGATTCGGCTCACAATATCCACCGGGAAGGCGACGTGGCTAGTTCCTCGGAAGAGCCGTCGGCGCCCAAGGATCCGTCCGAGACTGGACCGTTCGGCTGAGGTCGCCCTTGGGCAGCCCCATATGCGTCCGCGTTTCCCGGTCGTATGGGCGACGCCCGGCTGATCGGGAGAACCGGTAGTGATCAAGTCGCTACTCGGTGACCACATCGATGGATGGGTGCATGCATGCTTCCCATTCCTCTTTCGACGGCGCCTGAGCCCAAATGCTCTGACCGTCGTCGGCACCCTGGTTTCGACGGCCAGTGCCATCTGTTTTGCCCGCGGTGAGTTCGTGGCCGGCGGAGTTTTGATCCTGGCCGGTGGTTTTTTCGATCTGGTGGATGGAGTCGTAGCCCGGCACCAGGGTGACGCCTCTCGGTTCGGGGCATTCCTGGATTCGGTGCTGGACCGCTTCGTGGACATGGTGCTCCTCCTCGGAATGGCGGTGCATTTCAGTGCCACCCAGCAGCTTGGCCAGGTGCTCCTCACGGCCTGGACGCTCGTGGCCACGGTGCTCGTTTCCTACAGCCAGGCCCGGGCCCAGTTGTTTCTGCCTGACTTCCGGGTGGGGCTGATGGAACGTGGGGAGCGGATGCTGGTTTTGGCCTTGGGGGCAGTGTCTGGGTTCTTGGTCGCGGGATTGTGGGTCGTCGCAATCGGTAGCACCATTACCGTGGTTCAGCGCTTTGCCCTGGCTCACCGAGAGTTGTCTCGGGTGGACCGGGATGGCGTCGGAGGATCGGACTCATGAGCGGGGAAGAAAACGAAGGTCAGGGATTCATCATGGTGGATCGTGAGGGGTCCGAGCCGAGCGGCGCCGGCGGAGAGGCCCCGGCCATCGATTTTTCGACGTTCGCGCTATCGGTTGGAACCTCCGCGCTGGTTCACCTGGGCCAGGTGCCGGACCCCGAAACGGGAGAAAAGACCTCGCCCCCCAATCTGCCGCTCGCCAAGCAGGCCGTCGAAACTCTTCAGATGCTCGAGGTCAAGACGCGAGGCAACCTGGACGAGGACGAGGCCAAGCTCATTGGAAGCCTGTTGTACGAGATACGAATGCGTTACGTGAACGCGCAAAAGGCCTAGCGAACAGAGTCCCCATGGAGACCAGTCAACTCGAGGTTCGACTCGAGGCCCCGGCCAAGATCAACTTCGATCTCCACGTCGTGGGTCAGCGGGAGGATGGATACCACGAGTTGGACAGCCTGATGCTCCCCCTGGACCTCGCCGACGATGTGCGAATTCGGGCAGTTCCAGACCCGGCGGCCGCCATCAGGATTCGGGTGCTGCGCGAATCTGCTCACCAGGCCCCAGGCGGAGCTCCACCGCCCGGTGACGTGCCCGAGGGACCCGAGAACCTGGCGGTTCGGGCCGGCGAGGCGTTCCTGGCCGAGGCTGGACTGAGCTACCGGCTTGAAATTGAGTTGACCAAGCGAATTCCAGCCGCCGCGGGGCTCGGAGGAGGATCCAGTGATGCCGCCGCCGTTCTTCGCGGACTTTGGCAGTTGTTCCCCGGCGCCGTCACCCAGGAGTGGCTGGACGAGGCGGCCCTGAGGCTGGGTGCGGATGTTCCATTCTTCCTTCGTCCTCGCCCTGCGCGGATTCGGGGGATTGGAGAGAGGATCGAGGAGTGGCCGGGAATGCCGAGCCTGCCCCTGGTTCTCGCACATCCCGGCGAGTTTCTGGTGACCGGAGACGTTTTTCGCGCCTTTGATGGGCCGGCTTCCGGGGCTGGGAATACATTGACGCCGCGGGCTCGTCCCCCTAGGATGCGCCCGGCTGGTAGAAGGCCGACCCCATCGCAGATCCTCGCGGGACTGGGCCCGGTGCTCGAGAACGACCTGGCGGAACCCGCCGAGCAACTCTGTGCCGGGATCCGGCCGCTGCGGGACCGCCTCGCGAGGGCAGAAGCGCTTGCGGTGGGGATGTCCGGAAGTGGATCCACGGTGTTCGGAGTGTTCGAAAGCCTCGCAGATGCTCAGCAGGCACTTTTGGCAGCTTTCGGGGCCGAACCGGGGGCTTCCCTGGCCGGAGAAGAGCATCGGGGCCTGTGGGCGCGGGTGGCGTCCACGGTACAATCGGACGGGGCCGGCGTGGAACCCACAGGAGACCCCGGAGCTGGGGAGACGGAGACAGGCTGGCACCCGGTGCAAGAGATAGAGGATTGAGGACGACCAACAGGGAGATCGCCGGGAAATAGGACTAGAATCCGCCGATGGTCGCTCCGCCTTGAGCGGGCGACGGATCGGACGGATGGGGCGTCGCCAAATTGGTAAGGCAGCGGCCTTTGGAGCCGCCATTTGTAGGTTCGAGTCCTACCGCCCCAGCCACGGTTTTCCTCGGCATTCCGAGACACCATCGAGGTAAGACGAGATGCAGGGCATCAAGCTGTTTACGGGAAATTCCAACCCGTCCGTCGCTGCCGCGGTCGCCAGCCACCTCGGGATAGAGCCAGGTAAGGCCTATGTCGGGACCTTCAGCGATGGCGAGGTTCGAGTCGAACTCAACGAGAATGTTCGCGGTGCCGACTGCTTCGTGATCCAATCGACGGGCATGCCTGCCAATACGAACTTGATGGAACTGTTGATTATGGTGGACGCGCTTCGACGTGCCTCCGCGCGCCGAATCACGGCGGTCATTCCATATTTAGGCTATGCGCGTCAGGATCGAAAGGTGACCCCGCGAGTTCCGATTACCGCCAAGCTGGTAGCGGACCTGGTTTGTACGGCAGGTACCGATCGGGTGCTTTGCATCGATCTCCACGCGGGGCAGATTCAGGGCTTTTTCAACATTCCAGTCGACAACCTGTTTGCCACGCCGGTGCTGCTCGAGGCGATGCGGGGTCGGTTTTCCGATCCCCTGACCATCATTTCGCCCGATGCAGGAGGGGTCGAACGGTCTCGTGCCTACGCGAAACGGATGGGGGCGGAATTGGCCATCATCGACAAGCGGCGTGAGGGCCCCAACGTCGCCGAGGTGATGAACGTGGTGGGAAACGTGCGGGACCAGACGTGTGTCATCGTCGACGACATGGTCGATACCGCGGGGACGCTTTGCGAAGCGGCCAGGGCGATCATGAATGATGGAGCACGGAGCGTGGCGGCTGTCATCACTCACCCGGTTCTCTCCGGGCCCGCGATCAAGCGCATTGCAGAGTCGCCCTTGACGGACGTGATCGTCACTGACACGGTTCCCTTGTCGCAGGAAGGCGAGGAATGCGAAAAACTCTCGGTTGTGTCCATCGCTCCCTTGATGGGCGAGGCGATCCGGCGCATCAACAATGAAGAGAGCATCAGCTCACTTTTTGTCTAGTTCCACGTCACGACGCGGCGTGTAGTTCAGGAGGCCCCCATGGCCAACAACCAGATGACAGCAGAACTTCGAACTGCCGGCGGCAAGGGCGTGGCACGGAAGCTGCGAGCTGCGGGGCGGATCCCGGGTGTTTTCTACGGCAACGGCGAGAAGCCGGTTTCGATTCAACTCGATCCTGCTGAGTTGAATCGAGTGCTGACCGCGAGCGATGCGGGGATGAATACGCTGATCGATCTGAGCATCGTCGGGAATGGATCGGATGGTGAGAAGCTGGTTCTCGTTAAGGAGATCCAGAGTGACCCGATTACAGGAAGCTATCTGCACGCCGACTTCATGACCGTCGATCTGACGAGCACGATTCAAGTCACGGTGCGGATCCAAGTCACGGGAACGGCAGAGGGCGTGCGCCTCGAGGGCGGGATTCTCGATCAGGTGCTACGCGAGATCGAACTGGAATGCATGCCTACGGCAATTCCCAAGGAAGTCGAACTGGATGTCACCGAGCTCTCGGTAGGTCAGTCACTGCACGTTCGCGATATTGTCCTCCCAGAGGGGGTCAAGCTCTTGAGCGACGGCGACCTGTCCGTCGTTTCTGTCATTGCGCCGAAGGAAGATCTACCGGAAGAGGACTCCGAGGAGGCCGAGGGCGACGAGGCTGCTGCAGGCGAGGGCGCCGGCGATGCGCCCGAGAAGGAAGAGTCCGCTGCGGATGGCGGCGAGGGAGACAATTCCTGAACCGACGGCTCCCCGGGGGTTCCCTTTCGCGACAGCGCGAACGGAGCTGACTTCGTGAAGCTTGTCGTGGGTCTCGGGAATCCGGGCGACCGGTACGCGGTCACGCGTCATAACGTCGGATTCCGTGTGGTCGACCATCTTGCCGAGTCGCGGGGTATCGATTTCAAGCAGGGCCGCTGTGGCGGCAGGTTGGGTGTCGGTTGGCTTCGAACTCCCGAAGGGGAGCCCTTCGAGGCGGCATTGCTCGAGCCCCATACCTTCATGAACCGCTCCGGCGACGCCGTGGTGGCAGCCGTCCGAGAACTTGAGATCGGGGATCCGGCGCGCGACTTGATCGTGGTCTTCGATGATGTCGATCTGCCGTTTGGACGGCTGCGGGTTCGCCCCAAGGGAGGGCCGGGCGGGCAGAAGGGCCTCGCTCATGTCATCGCTCGCCTAGCGGAGATCGGCATCGAAGCTGCCCCGCGACTGCGTTTTGGGATCGGGCGCCCGGGGCCGCGGCAGGAGACCACCGACTACGTGCTCGAGCCCTTCTCGCTCGCGGAAGAGAAGGAATTGCCTGGGTTGATCCGCCTGGCTTGCGAAGCGGTGGAGATGACGCTGGGGGACGGGGTCGTCTCCGCCATGAACCGCTTCAACCGGGACCCCACGATGGAAGACTCCTCGGGTCGCCCTTGAGCGGGTTCTAGGAGGAGATGGGGTCTCCAGACTGCTAATTGTCTGGTCTTATCTCATTAAAAATCACTGAATATCGAGAATTGTCCCTTTAAATACCTGTCATTACCTGATTGACTGGGGAAAATCTTGAATTTAAGATCGCTGGCGTGAATATTGTCATCCAGCGAGATTCTGGGGCCCGCGGTCGCCAGCGCTCGGTTTCCCAGCAGATTGCCGACGGCATCCTGGCGGAGATCGAGAGAGGCGAACTCTCTCCCGGAGCCCGCCTTCCGGCCATTCGAAGTCTGGCCCGAGAACTGGGCGTCAATCGCGACACTGTGGCTCTTGCCTACGAGTCATTGGCTGGGTCGGGGGTGCTGGAATCCACGGTGGGTCGCGGCACCTTCGTCGCTCGGTCGCAGACTTCCGATCTCGCGGAAACTGCGCCCTTCGACCCACCGATCTCTGCTGCGACCGAGCGGTTGCTGCGGTTCGAACGAGCGCGGCCGCATTTTGGAAGCGGGCAGGATGCCGTGCCCATGCACGCGCTGATCCCCGACCCCTCGCTCTACCCCGCTGAGGAGTTTCGCAGGACACTAAACCGCGTGATGATGGAGGCCGGATCCGACCTGCTGCTCTATGGCGATCCTCAGGGGCACCCCCGGCTGCGGAGCGTCATGGCCGAACGCCTTGGAGCGGGTGGAATCGAGGTGGGCGCGGACGAGATTCTTCTATGTCACGGCGCGAGTCAGGGGATTTCGTTGGCGGTTCGTTTGTTCACGGAACCCGGGGATGTGGTTGCGATGGAGGAGCCCACCTATAACAACGTGCTGGCCACGGTCCTCGGGCTTGGCCTTCGAACTGCTCCGGTTGCCATGCGCGAAGAGGGGCTCGACTTGTCGGCCCTCGAGCGGGTTCTCTCACGCCCCGACGTAAAACTTCTCTATACGATTCCTACATTTCACAACCCCATGGGGACCTCGACCAGTCTGGAGCACCGGGCGCAGTTACTGAGAATCGCTGAGCGCTGTGGAAAACCCGTCATCGAAGATGGCTTCGAGATGGATCTCGCCATCGACGGCCGCCCGCCCAAGCCCTTGGCAGGCCTCGATTCCTCGGGGCTCGTCATTCACCTCTCCTCTTTCTCGAAGTCGCTGTTTCCAGGCGTCCGCGTGGGGGGGATCGTGGCGCGCCACCGCGCACTGGATGCGCTGCTGGCACTGAAGCGTGCGACGGACCACTCGGATGCGATTCCGCTTCAGGCCGCTCTCGCCGAGTTTGTGGACAACGGTGCTTACGAGAAGCATCTGGGCCGATTGCGACCGGTGCTGCGCAGCCGTCGGGATGCGTTGCTTGAGGCGCTGGAGGCTTGGATGCCAGAAGGGACCACATGGACCCGGCCCCAGGGCGGTTACCAGGTTTGGGTGTCTCTGCCCGGGGAGATCGATACCGCCGACCTGCTGGCAGATGCCCTGGCGGCGGGCGTACTTTTTTCGCCGGGCTCGCAGTTCTTCCACGATGGCCGCGCATCCCGAGGCCTGCGACTGAGCTTTGCGATGCCCGACGAAGAAGCCCTGCGACGAGGTGTCGCCGCACTTGCCGAGGTCGTTCGCGCGCGATTGGCTGCGGCACCCGGCCGCGAGGCGCGTGTACACATGTAAGAAGTGTCCTGAGGACACCGACTGAAAGGGGCCAAGCTTGCCCCGAACTGGAGGAACCATCCAATGACCCGAGAGAATGGAAATCAAGGCGGAGAATCCAACGGCGATGCCCGAACCACGGCTGAAGCATTCGAGATCAAGGTCGGTCTTGCCGAGATGCTGAAAGGTGGCGTCATCATGGATGTCACCCGGCCCGACGAGGCCAAGATCGCCGAGGACGCGGGTGCGGCGGCGGTGATGGCCCTCGAGCGCGTTCCGGCGGACATTCGCCGCGACGGCGGGGTGGCTCGTATGTGTTCCGTCGAGGTCATCGAGGGGATTCAGCGCTCGGTTTCGATTCCGGTGATGGCGAAAGTTCGGATTGGTCACTTCGTCGAGGCTCGGGTGCTCGAGAGCCTCGGAGTCGACTTCATCGACGAGAGCGAGGTGCTCACGCCTGCAGATGAGGAGCACCACGTTGCCAAGCACGCCTTCCGCTCCCCGTTCGTTTGCGGAGCGCGCAACCTCGGAGAAGCGTTGCGTCGGATCGCCGAGGGGGCCGCCATGATTCGAACCAAGGGAGAAGCCGGGAGCGGAAACATCGTCGAGGCGGTGCGCCATCTGCGAAGCGTGATGGGGGAGATCCGTTCCCTCGCAGCGGCGAGTTCCGAGGAGCTTCCCACGCGTGCCAAGGAACTGGGGGCGCCCCTGGATCGGGTCGAGCAGGTGGCTTCGCTCGGGAAGTTGCCCGTTCCGAACTTTGCGGCGGGTGGAATCGCGACGCCGGCAGATGCTGCGTTGTGCATGTCACTGGGCGCCGAGGCGGTTTTCGTGGGCTCGGGCATCTTCAAGAGTGCGGATCCGGCGGTGCGAGCACGAGCCATCGTGCGCGCGACTACCCACTGGGACGAGGCCCAGGAAGTGCTGGGAGCCTCCCGGGGACTTGGAGAAGCCATGGAGGGTATCGAGATGGAGACCCTTTCCGAGCACGAACGTCTCGCCAACCGGGGCTGGTAGAAGGGTGATCGACTCTCGCGAGATGGAGTCCAACGGGCCCAGGCCCCAGAAGGGTCCAGTGGTGGGCATCCTCGCCATTCAGGGCGACGTGGAGGCTCACGCCCGTTCGCTGGAGCAGGTGGGTGCGAGCTGGGTGCGGGTTCGCCGAGGCCAGGATCTCGAGGGCCTGGATGCGCTCGTTCTACCCGGGGGCGAAAGCACGACCATCGCCAAGGGGATCGACCGGGTAGGTCTTCACGAACCTCTGCTGGCGTTCGCCAGGGCGGGCCATCCCATTCTCGGAACCTGTGCGGGAGCGGTTCTGCTCGGACGTGAGGTGGAGAACCACCCCGTGCGAAGCCTGGAACTGCTGGACGCTCGTGTGGTGCGGAACGCCTACGGAACTCAGGTTGATTCCTTCTCCGCCATGGCCGACGGAGAAATGGAGGGCCTGCGCTGCGTGTTCATCCGTGCACCGCAGTTTCGAGATCCGGGTCCGGACGTCGAAGTTCTGGCCGAGGTGGAGGGGCGACCGGTACTGGTGCGCCAGGCCAATGTCCTGGCCGCCAGCTTCCATCCCGAGCTCACTGCGGATGTGCGGGTTCATCAGATGCTGATCGACTCAATCAACTGAGGCGATCCTCGAGGTTTGTTGCCCCCCCGGGGGGGACTCCCTGCGCTCGGTTGTCAGGTGTGGTAACCATTCGATCTCGTCGCCAATGGCGCAGGGCTTGAGGGCATTGCGCTGGGCGATTCAACCTCGGTCTCCGAGCTGCGCTCTACCTAACGAGCGTGGCAGCATCGGAGGCCCGAAGCCGCCCGGTTGAGTGGGAGGCTTCGTCCAGGAGGACACGTGAGGGAATACGAAACGACATTCATCGTGCAGCCGGAGATCACCGAGGAGGGGATTGCGGCCCTCTTCGAACGGCTGGATGGGATCCTCGAAAACCACGAGTCGATCCGACTTCTCTACGATGATCAGGGGCGGCGTCGACTTGCCTACGAGATTCAGAATTTCCAGAAGGGACGCTATGTGTGTCTCAGCTATCTCGACGACGGCAAGGTGGTTCAGGAACTCGAGCGGTCGCTTCGTCTGGACGACTCGATCCTTCGCTTTCTGACGGTTCAGGTCACCGACCTCGTAGACGACATCGAACAGCGCAAGGCCGAAGCCAAGGAACTCGAGCGCATCCGCGCGCAGAAGGCCGCGGAACGAGCGGAGCGCGAGGCCGAGGAGGCAGCGCGGGAGGCCGAAGAGGCAGCTCGGCACGCGGCTCTCGCCGCTGAGTCTGCGGCCGCCATGGCCAATGGAGCGTCCGATACCGATACCCCGGGAGCCGAGACGCCGGGTGGCGAGGCGGGGGCCTCGGAGGCCGGCGCAGCCGCCGTCGAGGGAGAGGCCGCTGCCGAGGCGGCGCCAGTGCCTGCAGTCCAAGAGTCGGCTGACGAAGAACCGACGAGTTCGGAGGGCTAGAAGATGTCCGAATCGGGAGACTTTCAATCGAATCGATCCGAAGGCGACGGTCAGCGGCGGTCCGGCGAGGGCCGAGGCTACGGCGACCGTTATGGCGACGGACCGCGGGCGGAATCGACTGTCAAGGGCCGTCTTCGGGCCAAAGCCCGGAAGAAGGCGAGAAAGCAGAAAAAGCGGGGATTCGCTCGTAAGAAGGTTTCTCGCCTGACGACGGATAAGACCCTGGTCGTGGATTACAAGGATCCGAAGTTGCTTCGGAGCTTCTTGTCCGAGACGGGCAAGATCCTGCCCCGTCGCATCACTGGGAACACCGCCAAGCAGCAACGCGAGGTCGCGCTCGCCATCAAGCGGGCCCGACACCTGGCGCTGCTGCCCATGCCTGGTCAGGGGCTCTAACGATGGCGAACGTTGCTCTCATACTCCAGGAGTCGGTCCCGAATCTGGGAGAAGCCGGAGATCTGGTTCGCGTCAAGCCGGGGTTTGCTCGCAATTATCTGGTGCCCCAGGGCAAGGCCATCATCGCCACGACGTCCCGCGTCAAGCAGCTCGAGCATCAGCAGCGAGTGGTGGCGGAAAAGGCGGCGAAATTGCTGGTCGACTTGAATGCGACTCGGGACAAGCTTGCCCAAGTCGTGCTCGAGATCGAGGCTCAAGCCGGCGATGAAGGCAAGCTGTTCGGTTCGGTCACCGCGCCACAGATTGTGGAGCTGTTGGTCGAGCGTGGTTTCGAAGTCGATCGCAGGCGGGTTCAACTCAGCGAACCCATCAAGAGTGTGGGAGAGCACACCGTCAAGGTGAAGCTGCACCGGGACGTCGCGGGCGAGATCAAAGTCGTCGTCAAGCCGAGTGGGGCGCCAGCGCCTGAACCGGAAGAGAATGACGACGACGTCGAGGAAGCGGTGTTTCCGCCCGCCGATCGGGATGGGTTCGACGACGAGGACGACGACGAGTAGCGAGAGCGAGGCGGGCAGGGCCCGCATGTGTCGCGTACGGGGGGTGCCGTGCCGCCGATTCAAACCATCGGAAACGCAGGACCGCTGGACGGGGAAACGAATTCCATCGGGCGCGTCATGCCCCAGGACATCGAGGCAGAGAAGGCGGTCCTCTCCGCTCTTCTGCTCGACAATGACGCCATCCACACGGTCCTCACCGAAATTCGGCCGGAAGATTTCTATCATCCGAGCCATCAGCAGCTCTACCAGGCAATGCTGTCGCTCCAAGATGAGAACGAGCCTGTCGATCTGCACACCCTGCTTGACTATTTGAACACGCGCAAGCTACTCGACGCCGTCGGCGGTCCTGTGACTCTGGCGGAAATCGCCGACTACGAGGCAACTGCGGCGAATGTCGTTCAGCATGCTCGCATCGTCCGGGACAAATCGGTCAAGCGTGGCTTGATCAAGGTCGCTACTGACATCGTCGAAATCGGTTACGACGCTTCCGAGCGCGCCGAACGACTGCTCGATGTGGCCGAATCCAGAATCTTCGACCTGGGATCGCTGCGCAGTCGCGTGACCTTCGAACGCCTGGACTCGGGTCTTCAGGATACCCTCGACTACATCGACGCCCTGGCGGCTCGCGGGGGTGAGTTGACGGGTGTTCCCACCGGGTTTTCGGATTTCGATGAGGATACCGGAGGGCTCCAGCCCGGAGAGCTCATCATCATCGCCGCGCGGCCCAGTATGGGAAAGACGGCCCTGGCCCTCAATGTCGCGCGGAACGCCTCGGTAGACCACGGCAAGAAAGTGGCGATCTTCTCGCTCGAGATGACGACACGCTCCTTGATCCTGCGCCTTCTGTCGACCGAAGCGAGCGTGGACTTCACAGCCTTCCGCAAGGGGTTCGGTACCGCCACCGCTCACGCCAATCTCTCCTCTGCGGCCAGCCGACTCTCCAGCGCCCAGCTTTGGCTGGATGACAGTGGCATGCTGACGATTCTCGAGATCAAGGCCAAGTGTCGACGGCTCCACAAGGAACATGGCCTCGATCTGGTGGTGGTCGATTATCTGCAGTTGGCACATGGAGATACGCCCACCCAGCGCAAAGATTTGGAGATCGGTGAAATCAGCCATGGTCTCAAGGCACTTGCCAAGGAACTGAACATCCCCGTGGTTGCTCTTTCGCAGCTCAATCGCGGTCCTGAACAACGCGATCCGGATAAGCGTCGGCCCAACATGGGCGACCTGCGTGAGTCGGGAGCGATCGAGCAGGATGCGGACGTGATTGCGTTCATCTACCGCGACGAGGTCTACAACAAGGACAGCCCGGATCAGGGAATTGCCGAACTCATCATCGCCAAGCAGCGCAATGGTCCGACGGGTACGATCAAACTTCAATTCGAGGGCCGTTACGCGAGTTTCCGCGATCTCTCGCGCTCTCAGCGGGAAGAAATGGGATTGTCCAGCCACTCTGGATTTGCGAAGCCATCTGATTCTGAGCCGGGCGGATCGGATGCGGGGGGCGACTTGGTCTCGCCCCCTGGAGCCGCTGACCCCATGACGGATGAGGACGAATTCTTCTAGTGCCGCGACTTCGCAAACCGCGAGCTTTGCGAGACGGCGCGACTTTGGGAATCGCAGCACCCGGGGGGCCTGTCGATCCCGAACGGTTCGAACAGGGTTGTTCGATGCTACGGAATCGCGGATTTCGCATTGTGCACCGCGATGATGTGTTCGACCGTCAGGGATACCTGGCGGGCAGTGACGAGAGACGGACGCTCGAGCTGATGGAACTCTTGACGTCTCCTGCTGTCGATGCCGTTCTGTGTGCAAGAGGTGGCTACGGGTGCGATCGGATTCTCCACGGGCTCGATGCAGAGTCCGTCAGAGCTGCGGCCAAACCCGTTGTCGGGTACAGCGACGCAACGGCGCTGCTTCTCTGGCTGCGTCGCTGTGCTGGAGTCGCTTCGATTCATGGCCCCATGTTGGACCGTGGATCGGATGCGGATCCGACGGTTTGGGCCGAGCTGGTGAATGGGCTTTTGGGTGCCCTTCCGCTCCCCTATCGGATCTCCGGCGAGAGCGTGGTGGGCGGGGAGGCGAAAGGTCGCCTCACGGGTGGATCGCTGAGCCTGCTGAGTTCGAGCTTGGGCTCGATCTGGGAGCCCGATACGCGGGGGGCCCTGTTGATGATCGAAGACGTTGGAGAGCGTCCCTACAGAGTCGAACGCATGCTCCGTCAATTGGTTGCTGCCGGAAAACTCTCCTCGGTTGCGGGTATCGGTGTGGGCGCATTCACGAGTTGTCGCGACGATCGCTACCCCACCCCCACCGTAGCGGCCGTGATTCGAGAGGTACTAGAGCCACTGGGCGTCCCGTTGGTGATGGGTCTGCCCTTCGGTCACATCCGTGAGAATCGAGCCTGGCCGCTGGGGGTTCGCGCTACCATCGATGGTGATGCGGGGGTTCTGTGCATCGACGAACAATGGGTGAGTCACGTCTGATGTTTCGGAATGGCTTCCTTTCGTCATTTTCGTCCAGATCCTTCCGCGTGACCCAAGGGCCGCACAGGCAAACGCTATGGAGCCGCTGACGTGAAGTGGAGTGTGATTCGGCGCAAGCTCGAACGTGTGGATCGGGTGATCGACAAGGCCATCGAGAAGGCAGAGATTCCGGGTGCCGTGGTGCTTGCCCAGATGCCTCGAAACGGCGAAACCCTCGACTACAGTACGGCCCGTGGTCTCGCCGTCGTACGTCCAGAGCGTATTCCGGCCAAGCCCGACACTATTTTTGACGTCGCGTCTCTCACCAAGCCTCTGGTGACCACGACTGCGGTGATGCTGCTCGTTGACGATGGAATGCTCGATTTGGATGCACCGGTCTGCAAGTACCTCCCCGAATTTGCGGAGCGCGACAAAGAGGAGGTGACCCTGCGACATCTCCTCACCCACTCTTCCGGGTTGAAGCCGTGGCGTCCCTTTCACGAGACCCTCATGGAGAAGGAACTCAAATCGGGGCAACGTTGGATCGGTAGTGAGAATGGGCGTAAGTTCGTGCTCGACCGTACGCTTCGGTCGGCTCCGGTTCATGAGCCCGGCGAGGCTGCTGTCTACGGGGATCTGGACTTCATCGCTCTCGGAGCGCTCGTGGAGTCGGTTTCTCGTCGTCGGCTGGACGAGTTCTGTTCCGAACGCATCTTCGGCCCGCTCGGGATGAAGGACACCTTTTTCGCGCCTGTTGTCGAGGGCGTTACAGGGTCGTCCCTGCCCGATGCTTTGCGACGGCGCGTGGCCGCCACCGAGAGTTGCTCCTGGAGGGGGCGAATCGTCTGGGGGGAGGTGCACGACCCGAATGCTTCGGCGATGGGTGGTGTGGCAGGCCATGCCGGCCTTTTCTCGACGGCTCCAGATATCATGAAATTTGCGACGACTGTGCTCGATGTCTGGCATGGCCGTAGCGAGTTCTGGCCGCGAGAAATTCTGGCGGATTTCTTTACGCGTCAGGAGATACCCGCTGGTTCGGATTGGGCGGTCGGGTGGGATACGCCCGCCCCCACGGATTCGAGCGCGGGGTCCGCGTTTTCAAGAAATTCCGTGGGCCATTTGGGTTTCACCGGCACTTCGTTGTGGATCGACCTCGACAGCGAATGCGTGGTGGTGATGCTGACCAATCGAATTCATCTTGTGGCCAAGAAGAGCCGGTTTGGGTTGAGGCCTGTCGTTCACGACCTGCTCCGAGATTCCTTCGAGGCGGGGTGAAGTTTGGGTGAGCGCGTGACACACGTTCATTTCATTGCCATCGGTGGCACTGGGATGGCCTCCCTGGCCGGGTTGCTTCACGCACGAGGGGTTCGTGTGACGGGGAGCGATGACGTCCTCTATCCGCCCATGAGCACCCTTCTGGAAGACTGGGGCATTCCCGTTCACACGCGCTTTCGTGCCGAGCATGTGCTTTCAGACGTGCCCGATTTGGTGGTCATCGGGAATGCCGTCGGCCCGGACAACGTGGAGGCAAGAGCGGCCATCGATGAGGGCCTTACATACCGGTCGTTTCCCGACGCTCTGTTCGAATTGGCGATCGGGGGTAAGCACCCGGTAGTCGTTTCGGGAACCCATGGTAAGACGACCACCACGTGTCTCGTTTCTTCTCTTCTGAACGGACTTGGCTGGGATCCCTCGTTACTTGTCGGAGGGCACTCCCTCGACTTCGACGGGAGTTTTCGAGAAGGCCACGGAGATCACTTCGTGGTTGAGGGAGACGAGTACGACACTGCTTTCTTCGACAAGACTCCCAAGTTTCTCCACTACGGTGCGCGAACTCTGATCATCACTTCCGTGGAGTTCGACCACGCGGACATCTACTACGACCTCGATCATGTCAAGGAAGCTTTTCGAAGCTGCGTGGCTCAGCTCCCCTCGGATGGCATGGTTGTCGCGGCTCTGGACCGACCCAACGTGCGCGAAGTGGTGGCTGACGCGCCTTGTCGCGTGGTGGGCTATGGGACGACGGACTCAGCAACGACGGATTGGGGAGCGGGGGATGTCCGGAGGGAAGCGGGTGGAATGAGCTTCGCGGTGCGGCGCGACGGAAGTGCGGCTGGTCGCGCTTTCGTTCCGTTGTTCGGCCAGATCAATGTAGCCAATGCTCTCGCCGCTCTCGCCACGGTTACGGAACTCGGCGGTTCCCTTGCAGAGGCCGTCGAAGCGCTCGGGCGTTTCAAAGGCGTGAAGCGTCGTCAGGAAATCCGTGGTGAACGCAACAGTGTGACCGTCGTGGACGATTTTGCCCATCACCCCACGGCCGTTCGAGGGTCGTTGGATGCGCTGCGGGCTCAATTCCCCAATGGACGGATCGTCGCAGTGTTCGAACCCCGTACCAATACCAGCCGGCGCAAAATCTTTCAGCAGGACTACGCACTTGCATTCGACGCGGCGGACCGTGTCATCGTCTCGGTCGTTCCCGATACTCCTATCTACAGCGCGACGGGTGAGGTGACCGAAACTTTTTCGTCGGAGCAACTGGTTGCCGATCTGGTGTCGAGGGGAATGGACGCTCGAGCCTGGAGCGATATCGATGACATCGTGACCGATGTCGTGAGGTTCAGTGAACCGGGTGATATCGTCCTGGTGATGAGCAACGGATCCTTCGGCGGCATCTGTCAGCGCCTGCTCGACGCGCTCTAGCTCCTCAGTAGCCACCGAACCCCATGTCGGTAGTGGAGGCAGCGTCTGGGTCCGTGCAGATATTGACCAGAGCGGGCACCCCGGCCTTCATCGCTCGATCGATGGCCGGCCCGATTTCTTCGGGTTTTTCCACGAACTCTCCGTGGCCACCCAGGGACTCCACCATCAGGTCGTAGCGCTTGTAGCCGAGTTCACGACCAATGTCGCCACCCACGGCACGCGACGTGAATCCGGCATTGTTCGACATGACGACGACGATCGGAAGCTTGTGTCGGATGGCTGTGTCCATCTCCATGCCGTTCCAACCAAAGGCACCATCACCCGATAGCACCACCACATTGCGATCGGGCCGAGCGACCTTGGCGCCGACCCCGAAGGGGATGCCGATCCCCATGCAACCGTGAGGTCCCGCGTTGAGGCTGGTTCCCGGCTCGAAGACGGGAATCGACTGACGGCCAAAGTTCAGAATTTCGTGACCGTCAGTAACCAGGATGGTGTCGCGGGTGAGTCGCTGGCGAAGTTCGTAGCAGACGCGCAGCGGGTGGATCGGCATCTGGTCGCTTAGCAGCAGTTCGCTCTGACGTTTTTCATTGGTGGCTTGCTTGTCGCGCAGGGTTTCGATCCAGGCATGGTTGTCGGGGATTTTCAGGCGACCCTCGACGGTTTTCGTCAACTGGTTCAAAACGATTCTCGCGTCACCCAGGATTCCGATGTCCAGCGCGCGGTTGTGGCCCAGTTCCGTGCCGTCGAGATTGACAGAAATGAAGCGGGCATCCGCCGCGAAACGGGGTGGGCGCAGGAATGAAAGCATGGAGTTTGCACGAGCGCCGATGACCAGCACCGTGTCTGCTTCTCGAAAAGCGAGTGAGCGAGCCGCAGGGAAGCATCGGGGATGGTCCTCGGGGACGACGCCGCGTCCCTGGGGAGTCGTGTAGAGCGGAAGACCCGTGGCGTCGATAAAGTTCTGGAGCTCTTTCGACGCCTCGGACCAAAGAATCCCGCTACCGGTCACGACGATGGGGCGTTCGGCCTCGCAGAGCATTTCCACGACGTGTTCCACCTGGGCCGGTTCTGCCGCGGGGCGGGCCTCGATGCGTCCATGGTCGTGCCACTCCAAGCGATCTTCGTCGATGGATTCGAACAGAATGTCTCCTGGAAGGTCGAGGTAGATGGGGCCGCGTTTTCCGTCGAGTGCCTGGCGGAAGGCGACACTGATCAAGAGCGGAATCTGGCGCACCTGTTCGACCCGATATGCGGCCTTGACGACTGGGCGCATCATCGCGAGTTGGTCCATTTCCTGAAAGGTATCCATGCTGGCACTCACGCCGGGCGCAGCTCCTCCGATGGAAATGAGTGGACTGGCGTCTGCCCACGCGTTTGCGAGACTCGTGACGGCATTGGCGGTACCAGGGCCCGACGGTGTGATCACGATTCCGGGCTTACCCGTCACGCGGGCGTAGGCGTGGGCCATCATGGCGGCCGCCTGCTCGTGGCGCACGTAGATTCCCTTCATGCCGAGCTCCATGCAGGCACCCGCTACCCCCGAAGTGGGGCCTCCCATCATGAAAAAGACGGTATCGACACCCTCCCTCTGAAATCCTCGGGCGATGATTTGTTCTCCGCGGAGTTTGGCCATGATTCATCCTCCTCGTTTCGGTGGTTTCCGACACCTCGATGGGGTGTGCCCTAGTGACGATAAGAGCAGCACTTGTAACAGGTCAATCGAAGACCGAACGGCTGTGGCGGATGGGCTTGCGGTGGGCCGAATCCTGGCCCCGACGGTTCAGTAGACGAGGAAGCGAGCCCGCTTGCCGTAGTCCTCGGAACGCGAGATGGAATCGCGGACAAACGTTCGAGCGGTCCCCACGGCCTCGGGCAGTGAGTCCCCTCGAGCAAGGAGAGCGGTCACTGCAGCCGCCAGTGCGCACCCCGTGCCGTGAACGGAGCCTACATCCATGCGGTGGCCCTCGAACCAGTCGTAGGTGACCGTCCCACCCTGGCGGGTTGCGAGCAGGTCCCGAGGGGGGCCGGCTGCGTGGCCGCCCTTGATCAGTGCGGCTTCGGCTCCGTAGTGCGATACCAGGGCCGTCGCGGCAGCTTGAACTCCCTCCTCGGTCGAAACGTCACAATCGGTCAGCGCCTGAGCCTCTGGCAGGTTCGGCGTGACCAGGGTGGCGCGCCCGATCAGATCCTGGAGACGGGCCCAGGCGCGGCGTTCGAGTAGGGCCGTACCGTCACTGGCCGCCAGGACGGGGTCCACGACGATGGGTACCCTTGCGGCGGGTCGCCCGCCGCTGATTCGGCTGTTCTCGAGTTCGCGAAGGCCCAACTCCACGTTCAGCGCCACATCGTCCGTTGCCAGCATGCCGAGCTTAATGGCCGAAGGGGTGAAATCCTTCAGTAACACCCGCAATTGCTCCAAAACGACCGATGGGAAGGACGGAAGCACTCGGTGGACGGATCCGGAATCCTGTACCGTGAGGGCGGTGATCACACCCGCTCCATGCACGCCGAAATGGCGGAAGACCTGGAGGTCGGCCTGAAGTCCGGCACCACCCGTGGGGTCCGAACCCGCGATGGTGAGGGCACATTCCACTTGGGCGGAGGGTAGGGATGCAGAGCCATCTCCGCATCCCGTGGGGCAGACGCCGTCTCGCGCGCCCCGGGGGGGGGAGGGTTCATCACGCTTGCAACGGCGGCCTGAAGCGGGGACGCTGTGGTCCCGTGAAGTTCTCGAGACGACACCTCCGATCTTTGAACGCCATCGCGGTGCTCGTACTGGCGGGTTCTGCATCCATAGCTCAGGAAGCGCCGCCCGAAGCAGAGCAGGGTGCCTCCGCAGCCGCTCATCTTCGACTCCCTCCCAAGACCTGGTTCGCTCAGGCGCTTGCTCGAAGCCAGTCGGGCCTGAACGTGACCTATTTCTGGTCGAAGGGTCACATGATGCGGGCTGAGACAGTTGTCGCAGGTCATAAGATTGTCACCATCGTCCGGGGAGACCGCTATTACGCATACGACGAGCTTAATCGGCAGGGGGTGGCGGTTCGGCGCATGCGCGAAGCCCTGGCGCTCGACCACTCGCAACGTCGGCCCTTCGGCAACGAGTTGGAGATTCTGCAGGATCAGGGCGCAGAGAAGGTCTACTCGAAAGAACTGATGGGTCGGATGTGCGACGTCTATCGGATCACCGACGACCGCGGTCGCCGCGAATTGTGGGTCACTCAAGACGAGTTGGCGCTGCCTCTGCGAATGGAGGTGTTTGAACGAGGGACCTCGCGCAAACTCTTCACTGACTACATCAACTGGCAAAGTGGCTTTTCGATGTCCGATGATTTCTTCGAACCCGATGATCGCATCGAGTTCAAAGAGTACGAGACTGAAGAGTACTTCCGCGTAGCCAGCGGTGATGGGGACAAGGGCCCCGTGCCGATTCTCTACATGGACCTGCTCCGCGGCCATCGCAGGAGTCGCTGATTCGTCGGCTCGGCGTGGGTTGCAGCGCTAGTCGGTGCTGGTCACCCAACTGAGGTTGGCATCGGCGATGGCCGGTGTTCGTTCGGCCAGGATGGAGACCTTGCGCGCTACCTGGCCGGCGACGGAGGTGAAGCTCTGGGCTGCATCGGCTTCCGGAGCCTCGGCGACGATGGGACGACCGGCGTCGCCTCCTTCCACGATGCGAGGGTCGATGGGGATCTCGCCCAGGAAGTCCACGCCGAGTTCGTCGGCAACGCGTCGCCCGCCTCCTTCTCCGAAGATGTGGTATTTCCGGTCCGGAAGATCCGGTGGGGTGAAATAGGACATGTTTTCGACGACGCCCAGCACGGGAACCTGGACCTTCTCGAACATCTTGAGGCTCTTGCGTGCATCGATGAGTGACAAGTCGTTGGCAGTGGTCACGATCACCGCTCCCGCCAGGGGGGCCTGCTGGGTGAGCGTGAGGGCAGCATCTCCCGTGCCCGGAGGCATGTCGATCAACAGGTAGTCGAGGTCGCCCCAGATCACGTCAGTCAGAAATTGTCGAATGAGCCCGTGGACCATGGGGCCGCGCCAGATCACGGGCGAGTTGTCTGTGATGAAGAAGCCCATGGACATCAGTTGAATTCCCCAGGCCTCGTGTGGGTGAATGCGCTTCTCCTCGGCTTGAGGTCGTCCCTTGACACCCGTCAGTAAAGGGAGGGAGGGGCCATACACATCCGCATCCATCAACCCCACGGCAGCACCCATCTGGCGCAACGACAGGGCCAGGTTTACAGCCGTCGTGCTTTTTCCCACACCGCCTTTTCCAGATGCAATGGCGATCGCGTTGCGAACCGTGGGCAAGACGTCCGCCGCGGACTCGCCTCCGGCCGCCCGGCCCCGTGTATTGGCGGTCATTCGCACGTCGACGTGGTTCACACCCGGGAGGGCGCTCACTCGCTCCAGTGCGGCCTTCTCGAATTCGGCCTTTACCGGGCACGCGGGGGTGGTGAGTTCGATCTCAAAGCTCACCGTACCGTCGGAGATCGCCAAGTTCTTGATGAACCCGAGGTCGACGATGCTCTTACCGAAGTCGGGGTCGATGATAGGACGCAGTGCATCCAGAACGATCGGGGGAGTCACTTCCATGTGCGAGTCTTCCGGGCTCATGCTCTCGTGTTTGGGGAGTCCTAACTGCGGGGAATCAGGAATTCAATGACGTTCCCGTCAGGATCCTGAACCCAGAGTTGACCCTGTTCAGGGCTGGTCTCCATGACTTCGAGGCCATGAGATTTGAGGTGGTCGATGGTCTTCTGGTAATCCGCAACCGCGAAGGCTTGGTGGTTGGCCAGGGGGGTGAATTTGTCCCCGGGTTCGCTCGATTCTCCACCTCCGGGTTTTGCAATCAGGTGGACCTGGCTGTTGCCCGTTCGGAGCCACGCGCCCGGGATGCCGAAATCCGGCCGCGGGATGACCTCGAAACCGAGAACTTCGCGATAGAAATGCAGGGACGCCTCAAGATCGGCGACCGTAAAGGAAATGTGGTCGACTCCGTGAGCGAGCATGGGCAGTCCTCCTCGGCTGAACCCATTGTAGTCGATCACCGTTGGGAAGGGGCGTGGGTCAGCGGGACGGCGCCGACGCAGCCCGGCGAAGGATTCCCGGGTATCCGTGCTCGAGGAGGGCGCCCTCCAGCGCGTGTCGGTCGCGCAATATTTTATGCATTCGCGGCAGGTTGTAGTAGGGCACGGTCATCAGCAAGTGGTGTTCCAGGTGGAAATTGACACGGTTGGGTGCCGTCAACAGCCGCTCCCACCAGCGTGCGATCGTTGTACGCGAGTTTTGGAGTTCGTCGTTGGGGTCCCTCACGAGGTTGTGCTCGGCGATGGAGCGGATCCGTGTTGCCAGGCTGTATGTCGTGAACCAGGCAACCACCCAGAGCAGGTAGAGGGCCGGGTGGCCCAGTGCAAACAGCACCGCCAGGAGAATCGCGTTGGTGACGATCACGCCCCGCAAGTTGTGGATTCCCACGCTGTCGTTCGGCGCCCGCCCGCCCAGGCTTCTCGTATTCAGACGTGCGCTCTTGCTGGCTGCGCCACTGAGATCACGAGCAAGGGTGGCGCGGATACGCTTCCACGCCACCTGACCCGACAGGTCTCGCCAGACCTTTCTCCTCATGCTGGCGCGCGTCACCGGGTACTTGGTCGCGAGGTCGAGGTCCGGGTCCTCGTCGGTCCAGTTCTTGGCGTGGTGTCGGAGGTGGTATTTGCGGTACGGAACGAGATCCGCCCAGATCGGATATGCGCACAGCCAATTGCCCACCCAGTCGTTGAGCGTGCGGTTGGCGAAGAGGGTCTGGTGGGCCGCCTCGTGCATCAACACCGCGAAGCCGAGTTGTCGCCCCCCGATTACGGCGATTGCCACCACGACGCTCAGCAGACCCGGCGAGTAGACGACTCCTGCAAAGGAGACCGCCACCAACCCCCAGTTGAGACCGATCGAAAGCCAGGCTCTCCAGTTGTTGGTGGACAACAGTTGACGGCGCTCCTCGTCGGTGAGCACGTTTCGCCAGTTCGTGGGTGCGGTCGTCGCGGTCTTCATTGGGACCACTCCATGGCCTCGCCCGGTGGTTTTGGCGGTAGAGCTTCTTACCGCTCGGTGGAAGGTCGCCACCTGGGGGCGCCGTATGAGCGCCTGTGGGAAATATATCGTCGTCTCCCACCCAGGGCTTGTGTGCATCGACCGAGTACCGTGTCAGCCGAACCAGGAGCCGTGGTAGTAGCGGAGCGCTGCGGCCATCCCAAACCCCAGCAGGGTGATCCCGGGTCGTTCGATCAGCCCTCGGAAGCCCCCGCGGGAAAACGGGAGAAAAGCCGTCTGTGCGTAGAATTCCCCGTAGCCGTCGTCGCCACACGCGAGCTTGCGCCGGTCCTGGTGCCAACAGCCGATGAGCGAAAAGGTCACCAGACCACCGAAAAAGATCAGTTCGGCCAGATTGATTCGGGCCACCGAGAGGTGGAGAAGGCCCAGGGCGCCAATGCCCATGAATAGGGGATGGCGCGTGATACGGAGGACCCCCCGGACCTCGCCCGTGCCGGGTCCGATGGAAGCGGGGCTCGGTGTGAAAATGCCCCCGACCACCAGAGTGAGTGCCACGCCCATTCCCGTGTACATCGACCAGCGGAGCACAGTGTCCGTCCCCCCGACCCAGAGCAGGGGGCCGGCGTGCTTATCGGCGAAGTAGCTGCTGACGAGAGGGACGAAGATCGCCAACGCCAAGATCGAGTAGAAACCGAGGAAAGGCCCCTCACCCAGGCGAGCCACGAGCGGTGAGCGCAGGCGCCTACTGGACAGACCCATATGCGTTCCCGCAAACAGCAGCCACAGACCGATGAGAAGGATCACTCCATTCATGTCCCGCGGCCTCCTCGTTTCGGAAGAGAGTGCTCGAATTCGGGGGCAGTCGCATCGGCGTCGTGTCGATTCCCCGCGGACCCTCGCGTGGGATGGTGGCGCGTCGAGTCACGCGGCTATCATGCGTCGTCGTGTCACGTTCCTTCGAAGAGGTTTATGGGGCATCTCGAGCTGACCCCGCTGCTTTCTGGATGGAGGCGGCAGGTCAGATCGAGTGGGTTCGCCGACCCCGTGCTTTGTTGGATGATACGAAGGTGCCCTTCGTCCGCTGGTTTCCCGGCGCCATGCTCAACAGCTGTTACAACGCGCTCGATCTGCACGTGATTGCCGGTCGCGCGGAGCAGACGGCGCTGATCTACGACAGCCCCGTAACGGGTGAGATTCGTTCCTACAGCTATCGAGAACTGCGCGACGAGGTCAGTCGCTTTTCGGGTGTCCTGGCATCCCTGGGTGTGGAGCGGGGAGATGTCGTACTGCTCTATATGCCCATGGTTCCCGAGGCCGTGATTGGGATGCTCGCTGTGGCGAGGCTCGGTGCGATTCATTCGGTGGTCTTCGGCGGCTTTGCTTCCAACGAACTCGCTCAGCGTATTCAACACGCGGCTCCCAAGGTGATCCTCTCAGCCTCCTGTGGCATCGAGCCGGGACGCATCGTGGCCTACAAGCCGTTGCTCGACGCGGCCATCGATCAGTCGGCGAACAAGCCCGACCACTGTGTCGTCCTGCAACGGGATCAACAACGTGCTGATCTGGTCTCGGGCCGCGATTACGACTGGGCCGAATTGATGCGCGGCGCATCTTCTGTGGACTGCGTACCCATTGGTGCGAGCGAGCCGCTCTACATTCTCTACACCTCTGGAACAACGGGGATGCCCAAGGGCGTGGTGCGCGACAACGGTGGCCACGCGGTTGCACTCAAATGGAGCCTTGAGCACGTCTATGGGATGAAGCCCGGTGATGTCTTCTGGGCGGCTTCTGACATCGGCTGGGTGGTGGGTCACTCCTATATCGTCTACGCGCCCTTGTTCTTGGGCTGCACGACGGTTCTCTACGAGGGCAAGCCCGTGGGTACACCCGACGCGGGCGCATTCTGGCGAGTGATCGAGTCTCATCAGGTCAACACGCTGTTTACTGCACCCACTGCCTTGCGCTCCATCAAGCGTGAGGATCCGAAAGGCGAGCGCATCCGGCAGCACGATCTTTCCAGCCTCCGCGCACTCTTTCTCGCCGGAGAGAGAGCCGATCCCGACACGGTGGAGTGGGCGGAGCGGTCGCTCTCGGTTCCGGTCATTGACCACTGGTGGCAGACCGAGACGGGGTGGCCCATTGCCGCGAATTGTCTGGGCATCGAGGCGTTGCCGGTAAAGCACGGTTCCCCGACCCGGCCCGTTCCGGGCTACGGAGTGCGGGTTCTCGATGACGAAGGTCGGGAGCTTCCAGCCGGAGAAATCGGAAACATCGTGCTGGAACTTCCACTGCCCCCCGGCTGCCTCAAGAGTTTGTGGGACAACGATGAGGGCTTCGAGCGCGCCTATCTCCAACGCTTTCCCGGTTTCTATGAGACCTCCGACGCGGGGTACCTCGACGAGGATGGGTACCTGTGGGTGATGGCCCGAACCGACGACATCATCAATGTTGCGGGCCATCGTCTTTCGACGGGTGCCATGGAAGAGGTGATTGCCGGGCACCCCGATGTCGCAGAGTGCGCCGTGATCGGTGTCGCCGATGAACTCAAGGGGCAGGTTCCATTGGGCTTGGCGGTCCTGAATGCGGATGCGGCCACCACTGCAGAAGAGGTGGTGGCTGATCTGGTCAAGCGCGTGCGCGAGACGATCGGACCGGTGGCGGCGTTCAAACAGGCCGCTGTCGTCGATCGCCTTCCCAAGACCCGGTCCGGCAAGATCCTTCGCGGCACCATGCGCCGAATTGCGGATTCCGAGACCTATCGAACTCCACCCACCATCGACGACCCTGCCATTCTGGAAGAGATTACCCAGGCACTTCGTGCTCTGGGCTACGCTCGATAGACCGCTCTGCTCTGGGCTAGGGGCTGCCGCTCGTCACGGCAGCGATCAGGCGATCGAGGTCGTCCTTCGCTGCTCCGGGGCTCACCGGTCGATCCGTAGGTCTGACGGCGAGGTCTCGGCGTTCGAGCCTCCACCGACCGTCGTGCTGAAACGCGACGAGATCCGATGGCCGCAGCCGCAGACCCGCACGGTGGTGACGGTGGGCGATCTCGACGATGGCCTGCTCGATCTCGCTCTCGACCTCGGTGCCATGTCTGACCGCGTGAGTGATGTCCAGACCCGCTGAGCGGTCTTCCATGACGAGAATGGTTTCGCGTGAGAAGCCGAGGGAGCGGCGGGTCAAGCACGCGAATGCGGTGGGGGCGGGAATGCCACGGACTGCCAGGGCGTGGGCGCCTTTCCATTCGAGCATTCCGAAGCCGCGTTGGCGGCGCAGGGTTCTCACCAGGACCTGCCGCCCACCGATCGAGAGTTCCAAGGGCTGTGTGGATTCCTCGCGGGTTGCTTCCATCAGCTGTTCGAGGGGCACTTCTCGCCGGCGCCAGACTGTGAACCCCTGGGCCCGGTCCCGGGTGAATGCAGAGGATTCCCGGATGCAACGGCGGCTACGGGTGGCCAACCAACGGCGTTCGACGTTCTCGACGTCCCGCTTCACCTGTTCCGTTTTGCCGGGTGCCAGGTGTTCGAGCGCGGACTCGAAATCCGATGGGTCCAGCACACGACTCAGTGAGTGTGCGAGTTTTGACCGCATGCGGCGCTTTGCGGCGGGGAGAGGCTCGCTCCGCCCGAACCGCAGGGTGTGAAGGCCAACGAGGCGGATTCGAGAGTCGGTTCCGGTGCCGTCGACGAGAACGTTGCCGGAATGAAGGTCGGGATGGAAGACACCTGCCGACAACAGGTGTTGATGGAGGTCGATGAGCGCATGGGTCAGTGCCACGGTGGAACGGCCTGCGCACAGCTCGGCGGTGACGGCTTCGTCGAAGCGCACCCCAACCGTTTCTGCTGAGACGAAGTACGCGTCCAGCAACCTGGTTCCCTGGCGAGCGACACCCATCGCGAGGGGCTCCACGGCGGGAATGCCGAGTTCCCGCAGTCTGAGTGCGGCATCCCACTCTCTCTCGGCTCGTGAGGGCTGAACGGCGAATTTGAGCCGCTCTCGGCAACCGACCACACGGTATCTCTTCAAATAGCAGGGGATGTCGCCTATTCGCATTCGAGTGACCAGGCGGTTCTGCGAGCGCTTTACGACTTCCCCGATGGCCCCGGAACCTCCCAGAGCGCCCTCGGTGCACAGTTGCTCGATCGGCTCCCGTAGGGAGTCTCGGGACTGCCAGGTCAATCCAGCTGCTTGGAAATGCACGAAGGGGTGGCTCATGCCTCCGGACCCCTCTGAGATGGTTGAAAAGCTGCCAGGCCCCAGTGCTCTTCGCAGTGGATCGTGGACCGGAGAAGCGGCTCTTGGGCAGAGGCGGTCGTCACGATGTCGAAGGGTAGGGCGGGCTCCCGTTAGGGGCGACTCCGTCTCTGGCAGGTCCTCGCAAGCTTTGAGGGTGACGAGAAGTCGCCGGAAGGCCGGGCTGGGCTCTGGGAGTCGAGGTTGCACATTCCACGGACTCTCTACAGACTTGGGGAAAACCTGCGCTCTCCACAGGAGTCAAGCATGGGCTATGTCATCGCAGCATATGGGGTGGTCATCGGATCACTGGTCGTCTACGGGCTGTGGATCCAGTCACAGCGGCGTGGGGTTTCTGAACAGGAGGCCGCGATGGAAGCTCGTGCTGCGGCCTCTCGGGTTTCAGATCCCTCGAGCGAGGGGTGAATCATGCACTTGGCGATTCTCCGGTTCTGGGCATGAACGCCCGAGAGCAATTCAGCGCCATCGCGGGCATCACGGACGTTGAAATCGATCTTGCCGCAGCGTCGCTCTGGGTGGCGGGCGAAGAGTATCCCGGTCTCGATGTTCCGCATTACCTGTCGAGGATCGACGATTTGGCTGAGTCCGCTCGTGCCTGGGTGGAGGCCGAGGACGCTACGCCTCAGCGGGCTCGTGCGCTCGTCGAGTGCCTCCACGACGATCTCGGTTATCGCGGGAACGAGACCGCCTATCACGACCCTCGAAACAGCTATCTCAACGAGGTGCTGGATCGAAAGCTTGGAATTCCCATCACGCTCAGCATCTTATATGTCGAGGTCGCTCGGCGCCTGGGCCTCGCGGCCGAGGGAGTGGGATTCCCTGGACACTTTTTGGCGAAGGTCGATTGTGAACAGGGGGAGACCATCGTGGACCCGTTTCACGGCGTTGTCCTCAGTCTTGAGGAATGTGGCGATCGCTTGCGCTCTCTTTCGGGCGGTCAGCTGGCCCTTGACCCGCCGCAACACCTTCGGTCCTCCAGCAAGCGCGAGATTTTGATTCGAATGCTCTCGAATCTGAAGCACATTGGGCTGAGTTCGGGAGGCTTCGAGCGGGCCCTGGCTTGCTGCGATCGGATCTTGATGCTTGCGCCCGACTCCCCCATCGAGCTCCGTGATCGTGGGCTCATATACGAACGTCTCGAGTGTCACAGTGCGGCGCTCATCGATTACCAGCGTTTCCTGGCCCTCGCGCCCGACGATGAGACGTCACCCGCCATCTCCATGCGGGTTCGCGAGTTGCACAAGCGTGTCCGCCATTTAAACTGACGCGGCTCCAATTCGGGTCCGAACGCTGGGATCTCGCGTTGGCCGAGCAAGGGGTGCCGCATCGCGATGCTGGGGAGCGGAGCCAAGACGTCCCAATTTCATTCCATCGACAGCGGCCTCCTCGAGAGAGGTCTGCGGGCTTCGTTCTACGGGCTGATCGTTGCGAGTTCCTTCAGCATCGCAGGAATAGAGGCTGCAACTCTCGCGCTTTTTGCATGTGCGCTGATCGTGAGATTTCGAGAGCGCTCCATGTGGGGCGTGCCCGCTTGGTTGGTGGCTCCTTTTGTCGCTGTGATCTTCGCCGAACTGCTCTCCGCCATCTGCAATCCGGAGACTTCGAAAGCGCTGTGGAGCATGCGAGGGCAGTACCGGATCCTGCTTCCATTCGCGATGCTCCCCGCGTTTCATTGCATCGATCCACGCCGGGCCCTGATTGCCCTGGGGGTCTGTGTCGTTCTATCCGCCCTCTATGGGACCATTCAGTTCCGTTTCGGCGTGGATTGGTTTCGGATCCTGGACGAATCGCTGGTAACGCCGTCGCAGTTCGACCCCACGGGAACCTTTCATGCGAAGGGAACCTTCTCCCACCACCTCACGTTTGCAGGGGTGTTGCTCTTGAATGCGCTGCTCTTTCTGGCGCTGGCGCTATGCGAGCGCACGGGCCTTCGCTGGTTCTGGGTTCTCGTGGCTGTTGCGGCGATTACGGGAGTCATGACGTCCATGGGAAGAAGCACCTGGCTGGGTCTGGCCATTGGTGGTCTCGTTTTTGCCCTCAAACTGCCGAGGCGCTGGTCGGTTGCGATCGCCGCGTCGGGTCTCGTGTTGATCCTTGCCGTGGCTCTGGCGCTGTCCACGGGGTTCCTGAAGAGACACCTAGACCCGGTGGGCTCTTCCGCCCTCGTGAAGCGATTTGTGAATACATCTCTCGAGTCCGAAAAGGACCGGCTCTACTTGTGGAAGGCAGGTTGGCTCGGTTTCGTGGATCATCCTCTGGTCGGCGCTGGTTTCGCGAATTCCGGCGCGAACTACCAGAAGTACCGGGAACTCGTTGCGGAACGCCACGGTGGGCATCGCTACTCGGCCGTGCCGGAAGCCGGCGTTCACAACGTGTTTTTGCAGGTCGCGTACTCGATGGGTGTCGTTGGTCTCGGGAGCTTCGTTTGGATGTTTGCGGCACTTCTTGTTTGGTGTGTCCGCGGGATCAAACAGGCGACTTCGGAGTGTTCCCTGGACGTCGGAATTCTCTGGGGAACTGCTGCGGGTCTTTTGGGAACCCTCGTGGCGGGTTTATTCCAGAACAACTACTTCGACGCAGAGGTTCAGAACATGTTCGGGCTGACGATCGGCTTTGCGTTGTTTGCTGGGCTGAAGGTTCAGGCCAAGGCGGTGCGGAACTCTCGCTCCTCGGGAGTCCACTCCCCGTAGGGGTGCTGTGAGAGGCTCAGGTTGCTGTACTCGTGGATGCCCGTGACTTCGGGGCCCGTCCACTCCGGTAGGAGGTTTCGAACCTGCTTCGCCTCACTTTCCTGTTGAAGTTCGACCTCTGCGATCACGAGCCCCGCATTCTGATCCAAGAATTCATCGACCTCCCAGGTCCAACGACCCATGGTGATCTCGTGCCGAAGTTTGACGACGTGAAATTCGCACATCTCCAACAGGGAGCGTGCTTCGACAATAGGAATGGCGTATTCGAATTCGCGCCTCTTGGCACCCTCGGACGGTCCTTTGATGGTCAGAAAGGCGCTTTCGTCATGGACGATTCGCACGCGCACCGATTTTGTGGGATCCATGGAAAGGTAGCCCTGGGTGATGGTCGGTGGGTTGGGGGTGCGCGGCCAGGCCGTGGTTTGTACGAGAAATCTGAGCTCGATCTCGTAGGGGTCGGACGACATGTCAGTATCTCGTTGGAAGGCGGTCCGCGGGTTTCCGAGTAGGCAGCATACCAGCCATGCCACGTAGCTTGTGCTGTGTTCCTGGAGCGCAGCTCATCGCCGATCCATAGATGGCGTATGATCGAGCCGATTAGGAACGCGTGAGGTGGCCCATGGTTCGTTACAACCCTTTTTCCGAAGAACTCTACGACGATCCATTCCCGATCTACCGAGAACTTCGCGACGAGTCCCCCGTTCATTACATGGAGGAGTTCAACTGCTGGTTCCTATCGCGTTTTAGCGACATCTGGGATCACATCGGTGACGAGCGCCTGACGGCAACCCAAGGAGTGACGTCTGTAGAGTTGCTGCTCGGAAAACCTCAAACCACGGGAGCGAGTCTGGCTTCCCTGGACGAGCCAATTCATCTCGAACTCCGCAAACGGCTCAACCCCGGCTTCCTGCCCTCGGCAACCCGTCGACTCGAGCCCCTGGTGCGAGAGTTGACGCGCAGTTTCCTCGAGGAGGGCCTCGAGCGGAACGAATTCGACATCGTGGGTGACTACGCGATGCGGCTGTCGGTACGTGTGGCTTGCAAGATTCTGGGAATTCCTCTGGAGGATGCAGACTTCTTGTCGAATCGGGTCAATGGATTTTTTGGACGCGATGAAGGCCAGCGGGGCCAGACCGACGGAGCCGTCGCCGCCATGCAGGAACTGCAGGGGTATCTGCTGGACTGGGTGGTGAGACGCCGGCGCGAGCCTTCGCGACAGGACGACATCCTTGGCCAATTGCTCGCCTTCGAACACGATGGTTTTAAATTCGAGGACGGCGACATCGCTTCGAGCCTGCAGCTCATGGTCATTGGTGGAACGGAGACACTGCCGAAATCCGTTTCGGGTGCAGTGCTGCGGTTGTTCCAGCACCCTGAGCAGAGGGCGGAACTGGTGCGGGACCCTGGCCTCATTCCCGACGCTTTCTGGGAGGCGCTTCGTTACGACATGCCGACTTCCATGCTTGGGCGCCAGGTAGCAAGGGAAATCGAGATCGGTGGTAAGAACCTGCAGGCAGGACAAGGCTTGATGTTCCTCTGGGCCTGCGCGAACCGGGACGAGCGGGAGTTCGAAGACCCCGACCGTTTCGATATTCATCGCAGGGCGCCACGAATCCTGTCGTTTGGGCACGCGACTCACCGCTGCATGGGAGCGAACATCGCGCAGATGGAGGGACGTGTGCTGTTGGAGGAGTTGCTGCGGCGTGTCCCGGAATACGAGGTTCTCGAGGGTCGAGCCGTGTCGATTCGGTCTGAGTTCTTCCGAGGGTACGTTTCGTTGCCGATCCGGGTCGTGAACTAGCTGGGCCGGAGTGCCGGCGGGGGATGTCTGCTCTCGGGTCGGTCAGAGGAGCATCCCCGCAACGCAGGCCGTCATGAAAGTGGCCAGCGATCCCGACAGGATGGAGAGCAGGCCGAAGCGCGCGATCTCTGGTCGCCGTTCCGGCACCAGCCCCCCGATGCCACCGAGTAGAATGGCCAAGGAACCCAGGTTCGCGAAACCACAGAGTGCGTAGGATGCGATGACGGCCGATCGCTGTTGAATGTTTCCGGCCTCGACGAGCGCGGCGAGTTCCACGTAGGCGATGAACTCGTTGAGTATGGTCTTCACACCCAGAAGTCCGCCAACCTGCACTGCATCCTCCCAGGGAATTCCCATGAGCCAGGCAACTGGGGCCAGTAGTAACCCCAGGATTCGCTGGAGGCTGAGGCCCTCCACGCCGACCAGACTTCCCGCGGCGCCCAGCACGTCGTTGACGAGGGCGACCAGGGCCACGAAGGCGACCAGCAGGGCGCCGACTGCAAATGCCAGTCGCATACCAGCCAGGGCTCCCTGGGCGGCTGCATCGATGACGTTGACTGTTTCTCGTTCGAACTCGCCGTCCCGCGAGGTTTTGGATTCGGGCGATTCAGTTTCGGGAATCATGATCTTTGCAATGAGGATGCCCGCCGGCGCTGAGAGCAGACTCGCGGTTACGAGGTGCCCTGCATAGGCCCCCCCTCCGAGCATCTGCACGTAGGCGACGAGTACCGATCCGGCTACGGTTGCCATTCCCAGGGTCATGAGAAGGAAGAGTTCGGACCTCGTCATACGCGCGAGATAGGGTCGTACCACGAGAGCAGATTCCGTCATGCCGAGGAAGAGATTGGTTACCGCGGCGAGGCTCTCGGCCCCTGAGGTTCCCATGCTCCGCGTCAGCCACCGCGCCAGCAGTGCGACGAGTCGCTGAATCAAACCCAGGTGATAAAGGATTGCGAAGACGCTCCCCATGACGACGATCAGTGGAAGGACCTCGAGAGCGAAGGAAAAACTCTGGGGGACGAGATCTCCAAAAACGAAACTGACGCCAGCCCGGGTGTAGCGATTCAGAGCGCCCACGACACCCTCGACGGCGATGAAAAATGCGTGTCCGACTGGTGTCTTGAGCAGGATGACAGCGAGGCCAAATTGCAGGGTGAGTCCCCAGCCGACGGTCTTCCAGGGGACTCTTTTTCGATCTGCTGAAAAGGCCCAGGCTACGGTCATCATCGACAGCCATCCGAGCGCTGAAACCGCGCGTTCCCCGAACTCGGTCATGACCGGTCGCCCTGTGGTCGGGGGAAGCAGCCGGAGATGGCTCTCGTGGCGGCCGTCGGATCGGGCTGGTCGGCGACAGCAGAGATGACGGCAAGCCCCGCTGCGCCGGTGGCTACGACTTCCGGGGCGCGCCTGGAATTGATTCCTCCAATGGCGATCACCGGGAAGGGTCGCACTGCCTGGACGATCTCTGCCAGGGCTCGAAGGCCCTGGCTGTCGTATTCCGAGACCTTACTCCCGGTCTCATAGATGGGCCCGAAGGCGATGTAGTCCGCCCGCTCGTCTCTTGCTCGTATCGCCTGCGCGAGGTCGTGAGACGAGCGCCCAACCATCAGTTGCTGGCGTGCTTGGCTGGGGAAATGGTCGGGTGGCAAATCGGTTTGACCTACGTGGACTCCATCGGCCTCGGAGATCAACGCCAGGTCGAAGCGGTCATTGACGAAAAACAACGCACCGCTCCTCCGTGTGATCTCTCGGATCGCCGTAGCCCAGGCCAGTGTTTGCCGATCCGTGGAGTGTTTCGTGCGGAGCTGAATCACCGATGCACCTCCGTCACACGCAGCCCGAGCTTGCTCGATGGGGCTCCATGGCCAACGCGGGTCATCGTCGGCAAGAACGTGCAAACCTTGCAGTCGCAAACCGCTCGAATCCGGGCCCGGGGGGATCACGAGCGCTCCGGGAGCCTAATTCCGAGTTCCCGGATCTTCTTCCGCAGGGTGTTCCGGTTGATACCCAGAATGGCCGCGGATCGGATTTGATTGCCATTGGTGCGGGCGAGGACGGCTTTGATCAGCGGACGTTCGACCGATCCAAGCAATTCGTGATGGAGGTTGCCGCCTTCACCCGAGTCCAGTGCCTCGTCCACGGACTGGGCGATGAAGTCAGAGAGTTCCATCCCCAATCCATCGTCTGTGGCCGTTTCGGAGTTCAAGAAGTCGAAATCCTCGGCCGCGATCACGCGTCCATTCGAGAGCACCAGGGCGCGCTTGATGCTGTTCTCGAGTTCGCGAACGTTTCCAGGCCAGTCGTATTGGGACAACCGGTTCACGGCTTCTCGGCTCAGAAATCGCTCTTCGCCGGCCAATTCCTCTGCAAAACGCGACATGAAATGTTCCGACAGGGCGAGGATGTCCTCGGGGCGGTCCCTGAGTGGGGGTACGCGAACCGGGATCACTTCGAGCCGGTAGAGCAGATCTTCTCTGAACTTGCCTTCTCGAACGAGGGCTTCGAGATTTCGGTGAGTGGCCGCCACGATTCGCACATCCACCATGTGTGCGGTTTCTCCACCGACTGCGATGACTTCGCCGTTCTGGAGCACTCTGAGAAGTTTGGCTTGCAGATCGATGCTCATGTCACCGATCTCATCGAGAAAGAGAGTCCCCGAGTCCGCTTCTCGGAAGCGCCCCGTGCGTGCCTTCGAGGCCCCAGTGAAGGCGCCCATCTCATGTCCGAAAAGCTCGCTTTCCAGGAGCTCTCTGGGAATGGCCGCCGTGTTCACTGCTAGAAAGGGTTGGTCGCTACGTGCGCTGGCTGCGTGGATGGCATTGGCGACGAGTTCTTTGCCCGTACCGCTTTCGCCTCGAATCAGGACGGAGACGTCGCTTGGAGCCACCCGCCCAATGGTCTTGAAGACTTCCAGGATTGCCGCACTTCTTCCCACAAGGCGGTCGCCGGGCACGACTTTTGAGGCCGCGCTGCGGCGCAGTTCGCGGAGCTCCGCCTGCAGGGCGTGATTGCGTTTGGCTTTTCCTGCAAGGGCCTCGACCTCTGCCACCGCGAAGGGTTTCGTGAGGTAGTCGAAAGCTCCGCGCTTCATCGCCTCCACGGCATTGTCGAAGGTGTTCTGAGCTGTGATGATGATGACCGCGGTTTCGATTCCGGCGCCGCTGGTGTGGGTCAGAATGTCCAGACCACTCAGGCCAGGCATGCGAATGTCCAGAAAGGCGATCTGGAATTGGTTGGAGAGGATTTGTTCGAGAGCCTCGTCTCCGTTCTCTACTTCGGTGACTTCGTAATCAAGTCCTTCGAGCGTCTCGTGCAGAACGAAGCGAATGCTCTCCTCGTCGTCGGCGACAAGAGCTCGAATCGCGGGTGCGTCGTTCATTGCGATCTCTCCTGATCGAGGGATGTTGCCGTACCCGATGTCTGGGCATTGATCGGCAGGTAGACCACGACTTGGGCACCGGGACCCGAGACCTTTTCGAATCGTAGTGAGCCTCCGTGGTGGGCGATCCACTGCTTGGAGACAGCCAGGCCGAGCCCCGTGCCTTCCGGCCGAGTGGTGAAGAATGGGATGCCGAGGTTCTCGCGGATTTCCTCGGGAATTCCGTCTCCGTTGTCCCGGAAACTGACAAGTAGGGTGGGTCGAGGGGTGCCCTTTTCAGTCGAGACTCGGCTGTGCAGCGCCATACGCGTTGAGATCTTCAGGGCTTTGCCCTGGTTTCGATCGCCCGAGTTTCGCTCCATGGCTTGCAACGCGTTGCGTATCAAGTTGTGAAACACCTGCTTGAGTCTCGCTCCATCGGCCATGAGTTCTGGGAGCGAGGGGTCGTATAGGCGTTGGATTTCCACGTCGTTGCTGAGCGGGTCCATTGCGAGGACCTCGAGGACGTCGTCCAGGATCTGGTGGATGTTGATCGGTTCGAGATCGAGTTCGCTGCCGCGCGAGAACACCATCAGGTCGTCGATGAGTTTGGTGATTCGGTCGACTTCATTCACGATAATTTCGCTTGCGCGTTTCGACCTCGGGTCCTCGGCGCGGGCTGCAACGATTTCCGCCGCTCCCCGGATTCCGCCCAGCGGATTCTTGGCTTCGTGGGCGATACCTGCAGCGATTCGACCAAAGACTTCCAGCTGTTCACGCTCACTCACAAGTGCTTCGAGACGCTTCTGGATGGTGCGGTCACGGAGCATGAGAACGACACCCGAAGGGCGTTCGTGCAATTCACCATCGTCTTCGAGCAATGGTGAAACGGCGATGTCCAATTCGATACTGCTGGCCTGATTTTTTCGAATCAGCCTCAGGTCGTTGAGGACTGCGGGGCGGCTTGTTTCCAGCACGCCGCGGGTGAGTTCTGAGAGGGGGTGATCCTGGCCGAAGAGGTCTGTGATGGTTCGACCGGTCAGGAAGTCGGGTGATTCATCGACCATGCGGCAGGCGGCGTTGTTGACGAGCTCGATCACTCCCGATTGATCCGTCACGAGCATTCCGGCCAGAACAGCGTCGAGCACACGGTTGAGGTCTCGGGGCACCAGACCTCCTACGCAGCCTCGCGATGTGGGGAGAAGAAGGAACGTGTCAGGCTGAGAATGGTTTTCAGGTCTTCGGCTTCGAGGGTTGCTTGGCGGAACCGCGCGCTGCCCCTCATTCCTCGGGAATACGCGGCGAGGTACTTCTTTAGGAGAGAAGCCCGAGCTTGATCGCTCTCGCAGTGTGACTCCATCATCGAAATGTGTCGTTCGATGGTTTCCAGTCTCTCGGTGGCTGTGGGTTCTTGAACGGGTTCGCTCCGGGAAGCCGCCAGGGTCTGAGAGAACAGCCAGGGGTTTCCGATCGCTCCACGACCAATCATCACACCGGCAGCTCCTGTTACCTCGAGCATGTCGAAGGCGTCTCGAGGCGACGTGACGTCGCCGTTGGCCAACACGGGGATCTCGGGTGCCGCTTCGACCACACGCCGGATGATCTGACGATCGGCCTTGCCAGTGTATTGCTGGCAGCGCGTGCGTCCGTGTACCGAGAGCAGTTCGACCCCCGCGTCCACCGCCATTCGTGCGAACTCTGGCGCAACGATGGACTTCGAATCCCAGCCGGTTCGGATCTTCACCGAGAAAGTGCCGGAAAAGTTGGCGCGGATCGCTTGCATGATGGAGCCCGCCAGCGGGAGATCCCGCAGGAGTGCCGAGCCAGCGTTATTACGGATGAACTTCTTCACCGGGCAGCCGACGTTCAGATCCAGCCACGCGGCTCCCTCGCCTTCGAGGGTTCGCGCGGCTTCGGCCAATACTGCGGGGTCGGAGCCGAACAACTGAAAACCAACGGGGTCTTCTCGAGGCGAGGTATCGAGTAGGCGCCGTGTCTTCTTGCCGCCGGTCACCAGGCCCTTGGCGCTCACCGTCTCGGTAAACGTCATGGCGGCGCCCGCCTCGCGGGCGATCAGCCGGAAGGGGAGGTTGGAGACCCCGGCGAGAGGGGCCATCACGAGGTTGCTTTCCAGCCTCAGCGAGCGCAGGTCGATGGGATGGATGGACGTCATGGTCAACCTGGCGGGTCTCCAGAGGCGGGAATTGTGAGGTCTCATGACGGCTCGTAGCCGTTTCCAGAGGGCTCGGCCCGGCAAGGGAGCCTCATGCCAAGCGGCACTGCCCAAACTCTGTGCAGGCTAGCTTTCGCTTGAAAGGTCGTCGAGCATGCAACGGTTGTCTTCCCCGCAGCGTGAGGGGCGGGTAAGTTGTGTCCGTGAGGGAGTCGATCACACCGTCCGAGGCCCGCGCCATCATCCAGCGAGAAGTGGCTCCCCTGGGGTCCGAGCGGGTGGCGTTACCCGAGGCCCTTGGTCGGGTGCTTTGCGAAAGCGTGGTGGCACCACGAAACCTCCCGCCCGCCGACAATTCTGCGATGGATGGGTATGCGTTGCGCGCATCGGACGTGGCGGGGGCGGATTCTCAGGCTCCGGTCGATCTGCCCATCGCATTTGAGATCCCCGCGGGTGTCGAGCCCGAGCAGACCCTCCAGTCCGGCAATTCGGCGCGAATTTTGACCGGAGCCTTCGTTCCCGCGGGTGCTGATTGCGTGATCCGCCAGGAGGATGTCGAGCGCATCGGCGATCGCATTCGCGTCAAGCGTCCTGTGCCGCATTACGACAACATTCGACGCGCCGGCGAAGACGTGGGGCGCGGCGATGAGGTGTTGAGTGCCGGCAAGCGACTGGGACCCGGTGAGATCGGAATGCTGGCATCTCTCGGGCGAACGATCATCGCGGTTCACCAGCGGCCCCGAGTCGCAATCGTGTCCGGGGGGGATGAACTCGTCGAGCCCGACGGGGATGTCAGTGGGGGGCGCATCGTTTCGTCGAACTCCTACTCGCTTGCCGCGCAGTGCATGGAGATCGGTGCCGAACCCGTCTATTTGGGGATCGCCCGGGACACACCAGAAGACATCGAAGAGCATTTCCGAACTGCAATGCGCGCTGACGTCATCGTCAGTTCGGCGGGGGTCTCGGTAGGCGACAGGGACCACGTTCGTAGCGTGCTCGAAAAACTCGGCTGTTCGCTCCTTTTCTGGGGCGTGCGGATGAAGCCCGGTTATCCCCTGGCCTTCGGGCGCTTCGAACGGGAGGCGGGTCCTCTGGTGTTCGGGCTCCCCGGGAATCCGGTCTCGGCCATGGTGACTTTCGAGCAGTTCGTACGCCCGGCGCTTTTGGCCATGATGGGTTCGAGAAACTTGTATCGAGCAACGGTCCGTGCCCGGCTGACGGAACCTCTGACAAAGACCGCTGGGCGGCTCCATTTCGTGCGTGTCCATCTCGAGCGCGACGGTGGTGTGATGACCGCTCACAGCACGGGAAATCAGAGTTCGGGCGCCTTGCGATCCATGACCCTTGCCCAGGGGTTGTTGATTTTTCCTGCGGATGAGACGGAATTAAGTGAAGGGCAGGAGGTCGAGGTTCAGGTGATCGATCCGGATTTTCTGGCCTCGTCGCAGTCGGGTTTCTGAGGCAGACCGTGTCGGCGATGCTGAGCGAAGAGTCGCGTATCGCGAACGTCTCCGGGGCAGTTTTGACCGGTGGCGCCTCTTCGCGAATGGGACAGGACAAGGCACGAATGATGGTGGGCGGTGTTCCTTCGGCAACGCGAGTGGTTCGCGTGTTGGAATCCGTGGTTTCCGAGGTCCTCGTGGTGGGTGGTGACCCACCCGATGTTGCATCGGCCCGCTTCGTTCCCGATGGCGAGGGTCCGGACAGTTCGCTTCGGGGGCTCACCTCAGCACTCGCGGCTGCCACCGCTCCACGTTTGCTGGTGGTTGCGACGGACATGCCCTTGATCACTGCCGATTTGCTGCTTCTACTGATCGCCCATCCTGAAGCCGAGGCAGTGGTGCCCTGCGTCGACGATCGTCCCCAGCCCCTCTGCGCTCTCTACGATCGAGCGGCGGCTCTGGAGTGCGCGACGGCGAGGCTTTCAGCGGGAGACCTTGCCTTGAGGTCCGTGCTGGATGGTCTGGAGACTCGATTCGTCACGCAATCGGATCTCGCCAAAGTGGATCCGCGGGGTCTCGCGTTGACCAACGTGAATACGCCCGACGCGCTTCAGCACGTGGAGGAGTGGCTCGAGCAGGGGGGGTGAAGACCTCCCGAGCGTGTCTCAGTCGGCCAGTCCCTTTAGGATCAGTGAACTTCGAACGCCGCGTATTTCGCGTAAGCGAACCACGCGTCCACCGCGACTCTCGATTTCCTCACGGCCAACGATTTCGTCGAGTGCCCAGTCTCCGCCCTTCGCCAAGACATCCGGCGCAAGGGTGCGAATCAATTGGAGTGGGGTCGTTTGGCCGAACAAGACCACCCAGTCGACGCAGGCGAGTGCGGCAACCATTTCGGCACGCTGTCGGCCGGGAATGACGGGTCGGTGGGCCCCCTTCAGTCGGCGCACGCTGGCGTCGGAATTGACCGCTACGATCAAGCGGTCTCCCAGGGTGCTTGCCTCCTCAAGACTGCGGATGTGCCCGATGTGCAGAATGTCGAAGCAGCCATTGGTGAAGACCACCTGCTCTCCCCGTGCTCGTGCCGTCGACACGGCCCGAATCGCTTCGTGCCGGGTCAGCACTCCATCGCGGGCTCGCCTCGATTCCCTCGACCCCGGGCGCGTGGAACGCATCGGTTTGTCTCCTCTAGCCCGGAGGTGCCAGACGCAACTCCGGCCGAATCGGGTTCTGTCCATTGCTTTCGCCACGTAGTGCGTTTCCGATGGCTTCGAAGCTGCGCTGAAGAAACTGTGGGAAGCGTTCGAAGAGCAGGCTCGCCGGGCCCGAGGCAAGTGTGCGAATGGGGTAGATCTGGACCGCCGGCTCCTGCCAGGTGCCTGACAGGGCGTAGTGGGCGGCCACGATGCTCTCGTCCTCTCCCAGCAGGATTTGATTGACGACGGGAATGGACTCGAGAGCTCTGTCGAGAACGCGGAACAGGAAAACGGCGACTTCTGCTTTCAGGGTGTTCTCCTCCCCACCGAGAACGATGGAACCCGATGCGAACACCCGGGCATCGGTTCCATCCAGGATGAAGGCGTCTGCCCGGAGAAGGCTATCGTCGAAATCCAGCGTCGTGTCGACACGGTCGAAACGCACGCGTTCGCGACTCGCGAAGGGGTTGAGTGCATCTGTCGACATGGCCAGGGTCACGAGGGGTGGGATGCCCCGTTTTAGGGAACCGCTGGTGGCGGAAACGGACAACGGGCCCTTGAAGTCCGAAAGAAACGGCGCGTTCGGGTCGAGGCTGCCGCGAAACCGACCCGCCAGATCGACCTGACCGTTTGCCCAGCCCTCTTCCAGGCCAAACAACACGGTGACCGCCCCAAGGTCTGCGTTGCTGACGTGGAGATCCACTTCGTAGGGAACCGCGCCGGCACGACCCAGATCGAAGCGGCCCGAGCCTGTGAGTTGTCCCGCAGGTTCGAGTGCGATCTCCACATCGTCGAGGTAGAAGGTGGCGCCCTTGGCGTCAAACGAACCGCTGGCACCACTCTGATGCCAGTCGTTCAGGTGCATGGGCCCAAGGGTGAAGTGTCCTGTCCCCCATGGGGGGCTTTCCGGCGCCATGGGGATCTGCACACGCGGGGCGGTCAAGGTGGCGATCAGATCAGGGAGGATTGGGGAACTGAGGATCGGCACCCGGGTCGGTGTGGGAGGGGGGGCCTTTGCCGCGAGCCGCACCTCCACGTGTTCTTCAGGGGCGAACAGCCATCGTGCTTCTCCCACCACCGGGACTCCGGCCCACAGCCCTCGATGAACCCAGCTTCGGATGCCACCCTCGCTGGGTTCGATATCGGCGACCAGGTCAGCGATGGGCCACAGGAACATGGGGTGTTGGAGTTCTTCGATTTGTAGGGAGAGGGACGTGGGGAGCTTTTCCGACTCCGACTGAGGATCGCTGAAGAATTCCCAGAGACTCGCGAGTCCGATCAACGCCGAGCCACCGGAGCGAATCGTGCGGTGGGCAGGGTCCGCGGCGAACAGGTGGGAGACTCCTTCCACTTTCACGTCGAAACTGGGTAGAGGGGTTCCGTTGAGCATGGACCGGGTGTCACGTACGTGGATCGAGTCACCCGACCATTGAAGAAGCCCGCGAGAGACTTCGAGCCAGTCGGACTTGTTGACGGCGATCTCCACCCCGGAGACTTCGCCGTTGATTTCGAAGCCCTGTGGCAGGCGAGTGGCCCTTCCCCCAAGGAGTTCCTCCCAGACTCGGATCGGGGCTTCGCCCGTTGCTCGAACGGTTCTCAGGGAACCCGCCTGGAGCCGGCGATTCTCGGTGCTTGGGGTCTCCAGGCCTGTCAGTGTCCGAATGCGATCGAAAAGACGAGCCAACTCCATGTCCTGCAACGAGATGCTGACCTTGGCCAGTTTCGATGGGTTCTGGGGTTGTGGGACACGCCCTTCGAGTTCGAAATCGAGGGTCTGGCCGGCAAATTCCGACTGCCGGATTTGGATCCACTCGTCGTCGAGTTCGACGAACACGTGGGCTCGAGCGCGGGGTACGGCCAGTGCCAACGGCTTTCCCGTTTCGGGTGGGCCAACGTCGGTGAGGAAATCGTCCATCACGACATCGATCTCGAGACGGTCGGGGGCCTGGGGCGAACTCGGGGCCGAGGTCGACCTGGAGTTGGAAAAGGAGATGGCACCACTGATCCGGCCCGAAAAGGTCGACTCAGTGTCGCCGCGTCCGACGTACCGCCGCCAGGGCGAGAGCCGGAGGTTGGTGAAAGCCAACGTCGAGTCGAGGGGCCCCCTGGAAAGTCTCCGTCCGAGCCACTCGATTCGGCCCGCTGCTGCACCGTCGCCGTGAACGGTGCCCCGAAGCGCGAGACGGCCTCCCCCCATGCTCCCGAAATGCAGCAACTCGGCCTCGATTCCCCGAAGCGAGATCTGAGAGGCGGAATCAGGGGGACCTGCCACCGCGTCGTGGTAAACGATGGTGGAGCCTCGCAGCTGCCAGTCGGGGAACCCAGGGCGTTGATTCAGCAGGAAGCCGAGGGTGCCCTCGAGGATCTGGGCCGGGGCCGGCAGCCGGCTCAGCCTGGACTCCCCCGCCGCGTCGAAATCGACGAGGCGGCCGTCCAGCAGGTGCTCGACGAGCTCCGGGCGCAGGGTGCCATCGGGTTTTCGTTCGACCCGGAGCACCGCATCCACGAGCTCGAGCCGCTCGATGGACAAGCGTCCCAGGAGCGCCGAACTCAGTTCGAACTCGGCCCGGATCGTACCGATGTGAAGCCCTGTCGAAAAATTCGGAGTGTGTTGGACCTCGGGGTCACCCGGGGTGGAATCCAGCGTACTGGTCAGGTTCTCACCCTGTAGAACGAGCCCCCGTCCCAGGCGGACGCTGGCCCGTTCGATCTGGACGGGCGAGCCGATGAGGGTGCCGAGTTCCGCGGCGGCGAACTCACGCAGCCGGTCGGGGACCAGCCTCGAGGTGATGAGCAACCCCGCCACGCTCGTCGCGGCAAACAGCGCGATGGCGATGACCAGGTGGGCAAGCGATTTCAGCAAACTGCCTCCCGAGGGCCGACCAGATTAGCCGCTGACGAAGGCCCATGTGGAAACACATGGGAAATCCCCTGGTAGCATTTCGGCCTCTTCATCGGCGTGTGGAAAACCCATCTGTAGGTCATTGTCGATATTGGGTTTGTGGAATTTCCGGTGGCCACGGGCAGCCGGCAAATGCCGATTAATACTAAAGAAATTCCCGATTCGGACGAAATGCCGTCCAGGTTCACGGCAATTCCCGACAGACATGTCTCGGTGCCATGACCGACTCTAGGGAGAGCAACGGCATGAAGTTCACCGTACCCGGCGAAAGCAACGGACACGACGCCAAAAAGGGTGTCGATTCCGAGGCAGCCAATCAGCAAGACCAATCAAATTCGTCCATGGGGCACGTTATCGGCACCCGGAATGGCCAGAGTAATCTGGCGGCTTCCATGCCGCAGGAGTCCTTTGACGCGGGGGGACCCAACGGGCGGGTCGAGGTCGAAGACCGAGGCTTCCCGATGGGGGCCCCGGCCACTGCGGAAAGCGAATCGCACAGCCCGGGCCTGCCCAACCGTATGGAGTGCAGGAACCGCGTTCGCGAGCTCCGCGAAAACCGTCTGATGACTCAGGCTCAATTGGCCCGCAAGGCGAAGGTCGCCCTGCGGACCATCCACAGTGTGGAAAAGGGCTTGAACTGTCGGATGGACACCAAGCGCAAGATCCTCCTGGCACTCGGACTGCGGTTTGAGGACAAGGAACAGGTGTTCCCCAGCGCCCATCGTGATGTTGTGGGTGTTTCAACTCATCGTTGATCCCATCCACAGTGATGTGTCAGTCTTCGGGGGCCGATGACGGCCCCTCGAAGACCGACCGCTCCATTCCCAGACCCACCTGAGGTATTCTCAACCTTGGGGATCCCCTGGGCGGATGGAGTTGAGCGGGGGTCCTCGGCGAAGCGGCATCCGGTCATCCCCTCATCCATTCGCGATCCGAGACTCGCGACTCGACGGCAGGGGCGCTCGGGTGGCAGCGGTGCCGAGGGGCTCGGTTTTACGAAGATCCAGGCCAGGATCGGGTCATCAGAGGGTCGTGTGCGGTGCCAGGCTCTCGGTTGTCGGGAGATCGCCCGCTCGTCTCATGTTTTCACCTTTCCGCCGGGCCCTTGAGTCCCGGAAGGTTCAGCCACGGAGTACGCCATTCCCGATCGTGTGTCGCTATTGGCCGACGTGGCGGAGATCGTTTCCCGTTCCCACGACCTCGACGAGACGCTGAACAACGTCGTCGACCTGGTGGCCAAGCGCCTGGATGCGGATGTCTGCTCCCTCTACCTGACGGGCACGGATCTGAACCTGTTGACCCTCAGCGCGACGGTCGGACTCCGGCGCGATGCCGTGGGCACTGTGCAGCTTCGCTTTGGTGAGGGGCTGGTGGGGTTGGCTGCCGCGAGCCTAGAGCCCGTGGTGACCGAGCACGCATCGAAGCATCCGGATTACCGCTATTTCCCCGAGACCGGCGAAGAGGAGTTCGAGGGCCTCATGGCCGCCCCTCTTTTCGTTCAGGGTACCCCCATTGGAGTGCTGGCCGTTCAGACGCGCAGTGCACGAACCTTCGATCCGCGGGATGTGGAGCTGCTCCAGACCTGCGCCCAGCTGATTGCTCCAGTTGTGATGAACGCACGTCTGATGACCGTCATCGATCAGACTGACGAGGAGAGCGCGGATTTCGTCGCTGCCCTGGGTGCTGCAGGCATTCCCGTGGTGGGCGGCGCGGTGGAAAGCCCGAGCGAGCGAGAAACGGATTTCCAGGGGATCTCAGCGGCACGGGGGGTTGCCATCGGTCACATCCACCTGCTGCATGATCCCATCGACCTGGCCCACCTTGAATACACCCCGAACGAGAATGTGGAGGGGGAAGAACGCGAGCTACTCGAAGCTCTGCAAGAGGCGCGACGCGAGCTCGATGACACCATCGTCGACGTGGGTGAGCGCTTTGGTCCGGACTTCGCGGCGGTGTTCACAACCCACATCCAGATGCTCGAAGACAAAGGCTTCGTTGGGAAGCTCGGCGAGGAGGTTCGCCGCACGGGAAACGCCCTGGAGGCCATCCGTTCGGTCATCTCGCAGTTCAGAAAGACCTTCGACCGCATCGAGATCGCCTATTTCCGAGAACGAACGGCGGATATCGAAGATGTCGGACGCAGAGTGATGGAGCGACTCCTGGGGGAGCGGCGTGAGCTGATTCGGCTGACTCAGGGTGCGATCGTTGTGGCCGACAACATTCTGCCCGGCCACTTCGCCCGCCTAGAGATCGAAAAGGTCGCGGCCCTCATCTCCGAGCACGGAGGTCCCACTTCGCATGGCGCGATTTTCGCCCGCACGTTGGAGATTCCGGCGGTGACGGGTGTTAGGGGAATTCGGGATTCGGTCCGGGCCGGTGAACTCGCCATCGTGGATGGTGCAGAGGGGCGGATCTTCCTGTCCCCCGATGAGGGGTTGGTGGCCGAGTATCGGAGGGCCCAGGAACAGCACGCGATTGCGGTTCAACACCTCGATGCCCTCCGGGATCGACCCTCGGAGACGCGTGATGGGCGGCGTGTTCGGCTCACTGCGAACGTGGGGCTGATGAGTGACCTGCGCCTCAGCGAGCAGCACGGTGCCGAGGGTGTGGGATTGTTTCGAACCGAAATGCTCGCCTTTGCCCACCGTGGGTTTCCCGCTGAGGAAGAGCAGGAGCAACTCTACGAGCGCGTTGCGAGGGTGTTGGCGCCGCATCCGGTCACGATTCGTACCCTCGACCTGGGTGGAGACAAGGGGATTCCGAACATGGGACTCGAGCCCGAGGAGAACCCACAGCTGGGTTGCCGCTCGATTCGCTTGAGTCTCGCCAATCTCCCCGTCTTTCAATCTCAGGTGCGCGCCGTCTTGCGCGCAAGTGCGATTGGAAACGTCCGCTTGCTTCTGCCCATGATCTCTTCGCTCACGGAGTTGCGCGAAGCCCGCGCGTTGATCGATCAGACTGCGGATGAGCTGAGGCACGACGGCGTTTCCATCGACACGGACTTGCCGGTGGGTGTGATGATCGAAGTTCCCTCCGCGGCTCTGATCGCAGACCGCTTGGCACGGGAATGCGATTTCTTCAGCATCGGCACCAACGACCTCACCCAGTACACGCTGGCAGTCGACCGCGGCAACGAGCAGGTGGCTCATCTCTACGATCCGCTTCATCCCTCGGTTCTCGCGCTGGTGGAACAGAGTGTGCGAGCGGCGGCCAGGGCGGGGATCTCGGTGTCCGTGTGCGGAGAGATGGCCAGCAACCCTCTGGCGGTTCCGATTCTCGTCGGGCTTGGAATCGAGGAACTCTCGGGGACCCCCAGCGCCATCCCAGTAATCAAGGAAATCGTCCACGCCCTCGACTCGGGACTGGCGGAAGCGGACGTGCGTCGTGCTCGTGAGGTGGGCACTGCTGCCGAGGTGGCTGCCATCGGAGCGGAGCGCCTCGAGGAGCGTGGGTTGCTCGATCACCCCGATATCGGCCCCTGGTTGCGAGCCGTCGTGGCTGGATTGACCTGAATCGAGCCCGTTTCGCCTTGCCTTGAGGCCATAGACCCGGATACGGCCCTGTGGTACCCATCTGCCTGGCCGGCGGAGTCCGCGGGACTTCGCTCTCCAGCGTCCGGCGTCTCTGCACCTCCGACTCCTCGCGGCTTTCGTGGGAAGCGAGTGCGGGGGCGGGCTCTCCCATCCGCAAAGACGGACCGCAACGACAGACGAGAAGCCCATGCAAACCACGGCAGAACCGTTCTCCACAGGCTTGGGCAGCCGGGTCAGGACGTACATCGACCTCACCAAGCCCCGCTTGCTGCCCATGGTGCTGTTCACCGGGCTACCGGTGTTCGGGATGGCTGTGTCGGGTTGGCCCAGTTTTTCGTTTGCGTGCCTGATCCTGCTGGGGATCTGCCTGGCCGCTGCGTCGGCGAACACGCTCAACGCCTATCTCGAACGCGATCTCGATGCCAAAATGGACCGCACGGCCGGGAGGCCCCTGCCGGCCGGGAAGCTTTCGCCTCGGAGCGCGCTGTTGTTCGGAATCGGGCTGGGAGTCCTGTCCACCGTGGTTCTGTGGGCGGTTAGCGGTCTCCCGGCTGCCGGACTCGGCGTGGCGAGCATCTTGTTCTACGTCTTCGTCTATACGGTCTGGCTCAAGCCGCGCTCGGCTTGGAACGCCGTGATCGGTGGGGCGGCTGGGGCGGTCGCTCCGCTCATCGCCGATGTCGCGGTGGATGGGCGCATTGGTGCTGCTGGGCTGTCCTTGTTCGCCATTGTTTTCTTCTGGCAACCCCCTCATGTCTGGGCCATCGCGCTCTACCGTAAGGTGGATTACCAGCGTGCTGGGATTCCGATGCTGCCCAATGTGATCGGGGATCAACCGACACGGGTTTGGATGTTCGTCTGCACTCTCGGGTTGGTCCCTGTTTCCCTTACCCCGTACTTTCTCGGTCTGGTCGGCGCCGTCTACCTCGCCGTGGCCCTGGGCATGAACACCTGGTTCGTCGCGTCGTCCATCGAGGTGCTGCGTCTCAAGACCGACGACTCGGCCCGTCGAATGTTTCACGTCTCATTGGCGTATCTCTTCTCCCTCTATTTGGCGATGTTGGTCGATTTGTTGCTCATTTGATGTGAAAAGCCCACATTGCGAGTGGGTCCGGGCAACTTCCAGGAAAATTGGGTTGCCGAGGAGGGGGTGGACTCGCCACCCAGAACTGGTTGAGGAAATTGAGGTATTCGGCTAATCGTCCAGCGCGCTCATCGGTCTCGGAGCTTTCCCCCATGGGGCTTTGGAATTCTATCTCTCGTGCAGAAGGCGCGGATCCCGGGAGAGCGTGACCGCAGCCCGTGCAGGTACGGACGATGCGTGGTGGGTCGTGAGTCAGGAGATGCCGAAGGGCGGCAGAGATCACAGGCAAGAAACCGTGCGGGAATGAAGGCAAAGCAGACCCGGGGACGAACGCGAACATGAATGGACGGAAACGACGACTGACCGCTTGGGGAGTTGCCATGGCTCTGGCGAGCAGTTTGGGCTCGTCATCGGTCGCCGCGGACGACAACGCGCGCGGAGAGCAACTCTACGAACTCTGTGTGCAGTGCCACGGCGAAAACGGTGAGGGCGACTCCATGGCCTTGGCGCCAGCCATTTCGGGCTTCGGTCAGTGGTACATCGCCACCCAACTCAGGAAGTTCAGAGATGGCGGTCGCGGTCGCCACTTCGACGACATCGCAGGCATGCGGATGCGTCCGATGGCGCTGAGCTTGCGCTCGGAAGAGGACGTGGATGCTGTGTCGGCCTATGCGGCGTCTCTGCCCGATGTCCTTCCGGAACCGACCCTCGAAGGGGGAGACCCCGCCAAGGGTCAGGCTGGTTATGCGGCCTGCTCGGGTTGCCACGGAGCCGATGGTTACGGGAACGAAATGGTTGGTGCGCCGTCGCTCCATACGAGCGATTGGTATTTCGTCAAGCAGATGCACAACTACAAGGCCGGTGTGCGCGGCACCAACCCCAAGGATGCGGTGGGCGCGGTGATGGTGGGGATGGCCACTATTGTCCCCAACGACCAGGCGCTCATGGATCTGCTCGCCTATCTGCGAACGCAACAGAAATGATCCGAGAGAACGGCTGGAGGAATCGTCGTGGGTAAACAATACGACCCGGAGCAGCTCGGCGGTCGAGCTTTCGTAATTGGCATGATCGGCGTTGGGCTTTACGTCGCTGCGGTTCTCTTGTTCGTGATGTGAAGGCGCAGCCCCCAGGGCGCCATCGAGGACACAAGAAGTATGATCATTCAAGACTGGCTGGCTCAGGTCTCCACCTACGCAGGGTCCATCGACGATTTGTTCGCGCTGATTGGCGTGCTTGTCGGATTCTGGTTCATCGTGTCCGAAGGTGTCTTCTTCTGGCTGCTGTACCGATTCCGCGCGAAAGATGGCGTGAAGGCCGAGTACATTACCGGTGAGGAAAAGCACCAGAAGCGCTGGGTCAGCTGGCCCCACTACCTGGTTCTGATCTGCGACATATTCATCATCTACGGCGCAGTGACCGTCTGGTACGACATCAAACAGGATCTTCCGTCCCCCGACGCAACGATCCGCGTGATCGGACAACAGTGGGCGTGGAGCTTCGTGCAACCCGGGGCGGATGGAGAACTCGGCACAGCTGACGACATTGCGACTGTCGATGAGTTGTACGTGGAATCAGGCAAGCTGTACCACTATCAGCTCGAGGCCCGGGACGTCATGCACGACTTCTCGGTGCCCGTGTTCCGACTCAAGCAGGATGCGATACCTGGACGTGTGATCACGGGCTGGTTCGAGCCCACGACGCCTGGGAGCTATGACATCCAGTGCGCCGAGATCTGTGGAATCGGCCACGGCGTCATGGCCGGCACGGTCATCGTGCAGACACCCGAAGAACACAAGGCCTGGATGATGGCGAACACGCCCCAGGTTCGAGACTCCATTTCGATCGCGGCCAATACGGCTCGCTGACAGGTAGGGAAAAGGGAGCAATATGGCGGTTTCAGTCGGCTCAGAACCCACCGCTCACGAAGATCACCACCACGAGCAGAGCTTCTGGAGTAAGTACGTCTTCTCCACGGATCACAAGGTCATCGCCATGCAGTACATGGCGACGGGCGTGGTCATGGGCTTGATCGCCGGTTTTTTCGCTTACGCGTTCCGCATGCAGTTGGCATTTCCCGGTATGGACGTTCCGGGCTTCGGCATTGTGACACCCGCGGATTACGTATCACTGGTGACCAACCACGGATCGATCATGGTGTTCTGGGTGGCGATGCCAGTCCTGCTCGCCGCCTACGGGAACTATCTGATTCCCCTCATGTGCGGTTGTGACGACATGGTTTTCCCGAAGATCAATCGTCTCTCCTACCAGGTCTTCCTGTTGAGTGCGATCGTGTTGGTGGCTTCGTTCTTCGTGCCGGGGGGTGGTTTCGGTGGAGCATGGACCGCCTACCCGCCGCTTTCGGCCAAGGCCGAATACAACCTGACACCGCTGGGCTCGAGCCTCTGGGTTCTCGCCGTGGCGCTCGAGTTCGTTGCTTTTCTTCTTGGCGGCATCAATTTCATTACGACGGCCATGAATTCACGGGCGCCGGGGATGAAGATGTACGACATCCCGGTGGTGATCTGGATGCTGCTCATTGCGAGCATCCTGTTCATGCTCTCCGTGGGCCCCCTGATCGCCGCGGCCATCATGCTCCTGTTCGACCAGAACCTGGGGACTGCGTTCTATGACCCAAACCGCGGCGGCGATCCCGTGCTTTGGCAACATCTCTTCTGGTTCTTTGGACATCCCGAAGTCTACGTGGTGCTTCTACCCACCATCGGCCTCACCGCCGACATCATCTCGGTCTTTTCACGTAAGAAGCTCTTCGCGTACCGAACCATCCTCTACACCGCCTTCGGTACCGGAATCTTGAGCTTCTTCGTCTGGGCCCACCATCAGTTCATCTCGGGTATCGACCCGCGCATGGCCCACATATTCACGGTCACGACGCTGCTGATCTCGATTCCAATTGCCGAGATGATGTTCGTCTACATCGCCACCCTCTATGGGGGATCGATTCGTTTTACGACTCCCATGCTCTGGGCCCTGGCCTTTATCGGCGAGTTCCTGATCGGGGGTGTGACGGGCATTTTCCTGGGAGCGAGTGGTGCGGACATCTATCTGCATGACACCTACTTCGTTCTCGCGCACTTCCACTACACATTCTTCCCCATCACGATCATCGGCTTCTACGGCGGAATCACCTACTGGTTCCCAAAGATGTTCGGAAAGATGATGAATGAGACCCTGGGGAAGATTCACTTCTGGGGCACGATCATCCCCTTCAACTTCATCTTCATCCCGCTGTTCTTCCTGGGAATGGCCGGACAGCACCGTCGGATCTACAACTTCGAGCACTTCCCCGAATTGGCAACGCCAGGGCTACAGAACATCCGCGTGTTCGCGACCACGGCCCTGCTGATCATGCTGAGCTTCCAGTTGGTGTTCTTCTACAACTTCATCACCAGCTTGCGGAAGGGCAAGAAGGCGGGGAAGAACCCCTGGAAGGCGAATACCCTGGAGTGGACGACCGAGAGTCCGCCGCCTCACGGAAACTGGCCGCCCTCGGAGTTGCCGAGTGTCTACCGGCCGCCCTACGAGTACAGCCACCCGGATCGCGAAGAGGATTATTGGCCCCAGAACGTGCCCAATTGATGTTCTAGCCAGCTGAGAGAGACATGAGACCCATTGCAAACACACGTGACGTCACCGGAGTTCCCACCGGCCGATTGGCCATCTGGTGGGTGATTGGCTCGGAGATCGTGATTTTTGGGGGTCTGCTGGCCTCCTATCTGATGTACCGCTTGGCCAATCCGGGCTGGGCTGGTCATGCCGCTCATACCAACGTGGTTGCTGGAGGCTTCAATACCTTCGTGCTGCTCACGTCGAGCCTGTTCGCCGTACTTGCCCATCAGGCAGCGGAAGCAGGCAATGGTAAGAAGGCCGCGAAACTCTTGATTGCGACGACCGTGGGAGGGCTCATCTTTCTCACGGTGAAGGGGTTCGAGTGGACCCATGAGATCCAATTGGGGTACACGATCACGGCCAACACCTTCTGGTCGTTCTATTACACGGCAGCAGGTTTGCACGCGTGCCACGTGATCGCGGGAATGATCGTCATGCTGATCGTGGCCGCCAAGGCCCGCCGGGGCGTGGATCTGCACCATGTCGAATTGATCGGCATCTACTGGCACTTCGTCGATGTCGTCTGGATTTTCCTCTTCCCGCTGCTCTACATCGCCAAGTAGCGGGCATCACCTCAGGAGTCACGAGGACGAACATGTCGGAACACGCACATCCGAATTACGTAAAGATCTGGGGCATCCTGCTCGTCCTGTTGGTGGTGAGCATCGTGGGTCCGATGTTTGAAATTCAGGCCGTGACCCTCGTGACGGCGTTTGGGATCGCGTTCGTCAAGGCGTATCTGGTCGTCAAAAACTTCATGCACTTGAACGTGGAACCGCGTTTTCTCATTTACATGCTCGCGACGTGTCTTGCGTTCATGGGCTTGTTCTATGCCGGAGTCGCCCCTGATGTCATGGCTGCAACCGGAAGTAATTGGGTCAAGCCGTCTTTTGTGGCGGCACTCGATCCCTACGCCGACGACGGTGGGGTTCTTGGTCACTGAACTCTCGTAGATCGGTCCGCGATGGAGCGTACTATGGGAACTCCCGGTGGCGTGCCCGTACAGCGTAATGCGAGGATCCTGTCCAACGGTGCCCTTGCGATGCTCATCTTCAGCTTTGCTGAGGTGATGCTGTTCGCTGGCCTGGTTAGCGCGTTTACGATTGCGAAGGCCAACGCCCTCGTCTGGCCTCCTCCCGGCCAGCCCCGACTGCCCGCCTTCGAGACGGCCTTCAACACCCTCGCACTGCTACTGAGCGGTTTCTTTCTGTACCGCGCTCAGCTTGAGTACTGGAGATCGAAGGAGGCGACGAGTGCTCCCGTGGTCGTCTTGCAGCGACCGGCCGCCGCAGCGCGCACTCCCTTTCTGATTTCCATTCTGCTGGGTGCGTTTTTCGTGTTGTTTCAGGGCACCGAGTGGGTGGCGTTGCTGCGAGAGGGCCTGACCATTGCCTCGAGCCAGCAGGGTGGGTTCTTTTACTTGATCATTGGAATGCACGCCGCGCACGCCATCGCAGCCTTGGCCCTGTTGGTCTACGCCTATCGTCAGTTGACGCACGGGAACCTCACAGAGAGCCTGTTCGGCGCGAGCACTGTTTTCTGGTACTTTGTCGTTCTTGTCTGGCCAGTTCTCTATTGGCGGGTATATCTGTGAAGTTGACGAATTTGGCTCTGATCATGGCTGGGCTCATTTTTCTCCCGCAGGTCGCGATGGCCTGTCCGGTTTGCTTTGCCGGCATCGAGGGAGATTCCCGTGTTGCCTTCATCGTCACGACCGCATTCTTGACCTTTCTGCCTTTGACCCTGCTGGGGGGCACAGTCTGGTGGTTTTGGCGACGTAGCGGTGCACGGGAGGACCGGAGCCGTGCCGAAGTGAAAGCTCCAAGTACGCTCCGCGGATCCTCCTCGCCACAGCGCGAGCCGATTTCAAGGCGCTCTTCAGCGGCCTGAGCGAGTTCTCGAATGAAAGGTCCTGGTCGAGAACGAGGCGCGCCGTGAATCCGACTTCCAAGCGCAGCTCGAACCATCTCCTACATCGCAGACTCGGACGAAGGTCAATTCGATCCCTGGCGCTGCTCTGGCTCCTCGCGGGCTCAGGGTCGTGTGGGAACGCATCCCAGCTTCCGGAGCTGGCCGAGGCGCCTTCTTTCGAAATGACGGACCAGCGAGGTCGGTCCTTCGATTCGCGTCATCTCGAAGGGCGTGTCTGGGTCGCCAATTTCATGTTCACGACCTGTCCCGACGTCTGTCCGGTGATTACCCAGACGCTCGCCCAGGTTCAGAAGGCCCTCGCTCCTGCCGGCGAATCGGTCCAATTTGTTTCGATCAGCGTGGATCCCGAGATCGATACTCCCGACGTGTTGGCAGCATTCATGGAACTTCACCGCTTGGACGCGTCGAACTGGTCCTTCATCACTGGATCGCCGGAATCGACCGAGCAGGTCGTCGTGGAGGGCTTCAAGCAGGCCCACGAAGAGGTACCCGCCCGCGAGGGTGAGCCACGGGACATTCGCCACGGAACCCATTTCGTGCTGATCGATGGGACCGGGATGATTCGCGGTTTCTACAAAAGCCGTGGGGACGGGCCCGCGAACCTCGTGGACGATGCCAAAAAATTGATCCAGGCCGATGCCTGACCGAGCAGAACTCTAGTTGTTTCGGCTCTTGGATGTCTTCGGGTCGATTCCATTGGCCCGTGATGCAAGCGGCTTGATCTCATACGGCGGATATACGGGAACTTCGACCGTAACGGTCGTCCCGTCCGGCCGGGTCAGGGTTCGCTCTACGTAGCGAATCGGTTTCACGGGCGGCCGGTTCTCATCCGGATCCGAGACGATCTCAGCTTCCCGATCGCGAACTTTCAACGACTCTTCAGCCACCTTGCTCCCCCGTTTCGGCGGCGTGCCTGAAAGCCCGTCTTGCCGGGCGATTGGCGCGCCGATTCCGATACTTCCATCGGCAGGCCGGATCGCGAATCAGCGGAAAATATGGAGAGCCAGGGAGGAAAATGTGCAGGAGAGCGCAACTGGGAGCTCGATCCGCACTGTGACTCGCGAAAAAAAAGCAAAAAAAAACCGCCGGTCGGCGGTTTGTCGCGTGGGAAAGGAAATTTGTTAAGACCCGAACAATTGTAGCACAGACTCTGAGTTTTGCAACAGGAAAAACCGAATTTGCTCGGAATCGTATTTTTCGCCTCCAAAAACGGCTCCGGCCCGACGAAAATGGAGTTCCAGGGGCCTGGATCGTCTTTTTCGTGACGACCTCTCCACGTTTCATGCAGGTGGGCTGACGTTGATCAGGCGACGATGTTGATCAGGCGTCCGGGAACGAGGATCACCTTGCGGGGGTCTCGCCCCTCGAGATGGCTCTGGACCCTCTCAGACGCCAGGGCCATGGCACGGATCTCGTCCTCGCTCGCGTCGGCGGCGACCTCCACCTCATCGCGGCGCTTGCCGTTGACCTGAACGGCGAGTGTGATGCGGTCGGTTTCCAGGAACTCGGACCGCGGTTCCGGCCAGGCTGAGAGCCCAGGCGACTCCTGGTGGTCGAGTGAGCGCCAGAGCTCTTCGGCCAGATGCGGGGCAAAGGGATTGAGGAGCAGAACGAAGGCCTCTGCTGCTTCTCGGGGAAGGGAATTCTCACTGACGATGTCTCGTACGAACACCATCAGCTTCGAGATGGCGGTGTTGAGCCGGAGGTTCTCAACATCGTCGGTAACTTCCTGGATGGTCCGCGCCGTCAGTTGAGCTTGCTCTTTGGTTCCTGCTCCGTCGGTGATCGTCACCGATTCCTCGTTTTCCGCGACGAGACGGTGCGCCCGCTGGAGAAAGCGATGCATTCCCGGGATGCCCTCTGCAGACCAGGGGGCTCCTTTTTCAAGGGGGCCCATGAACATCTCGTACAGCCTCAGGGCATCCGCTCCGAACTGTTCGATGACATCGTCCGGGCTCACCACATTTCCCCGGCTCTTGGACATCTTCTCAGTTACGACCTCGAGTTCCAGGCCCTCGATTTCAGGGTGTCGTGGGGTCCCGTCATCGGACCAACGAACGTCCTCGGCGTTGACCCATCGGGCTTTGAGTTCCGCACCCGTTTTCGCATCAGTGGCGGTTTCGCCATCGAGTTTTACCTGTGAGGCGGCCACTGCCCGGACCCGGAAGTCCGGGGCATTCGCCAGGTTGTCGTCGTAATAGCGGTAGCTGTAGCCGAGGATCATTCCGGGGTTGAGCAACTTCTGGAAAGGCTCGGGCGTGTGCACCAGATCGAGGTCGTAAAGAACCTTGTGCCAGAAGCGACTGTAAAGGAGGTGGAGCACCGCATGTTCTGCGCCCCCTACGTACAGATCCACCGACATCCAGTAGTTCTCGGCTTCCTTCGACCAGGCGTCGTCCGCGTTCAGAGCGTCGCAAAAGCGCAGGTAGTACCAACAGCTGCCAGCCCACTGGGGCATGGTATTGGCATCGCGGACGCACTCCACGCCTGTCTCTGGATCCGTGGTGTGCAGCCACTCCTTCGCTCTGGCCAGAGGGGGCTCGAATTCACCGCTGGGCTTATAGTCATCCAATTCGGGGAGCAGAACGGGCAGGTCCGCTTCGGGAACGAGCTTGGTGGAGCCATCGGGCATGTGCAGGACTGGGAAGGGCTCGCCCCAATAGCGCTGGCGACTGAACAGCCAGTCTCGCAGTTTGTAGCTCACGGCTCGTTCGCCATTTCCATTTTCTTCTAGCCAATCGATCATGCGCGCCTTCGCGTCATGGGTCGGTAGACCATCGAGAAAATCGGAATTGACGGCGGTACCGGCTTTCTCGTAGGCGGCCTCGTCGAGGTTGCCTCCAGAGACGACCTCTCGGATCTCGAGATCGAAGGTCCTTGCGAATTCATAGTCTCGTTCGTCATGTCCTGGAACGGCCATGATTGCTCCGGTCCCATAGCTGATCAGGACGTAGTCGGCGATCCAGATCGGGAGCCGTTCGCCTGTAATCGGGTGGAGGGCGTGTGCGCCTGTGAATGCCCCTGTCTTCTCTTGAACATCAGCCAAACGCAGTCGCTCGCTCTTGCGTTGGGTCCGATCCACATAGGCTTCGACATCGCCACGCTGGTCCGGGGTGGTGATCTTGGAGACCAGGGGGTGCTCGGGTGCCAGGACCATGTAGGTTGCCCCGAACAGCGTGTCTGGTCGCGTGGTGAACACCCGCAGAGACTCTCCGTCGGCGCTCTCAACGGTGAAGTCGATGTCAGCTCCTTCCGAGCGACCGACCCAATCCCGTTGCATCTTTTTGATCGGCTCTGGCCAGTCCACGAGGTCGAGATCTTCGATCAAGCGATCCGCATAGGCGGTGATTTTCAGCATCCACTGCCGCATGGGGATTCGCACCACGGGGTGCCCACCTCGTTCGCTCTTGCCGTCGATGACTTCCTCGTTGGCAAGCACGGTTCCCAGTGCGGAACACCAGTTCACGGGCACTTCCGCCAGGTAGGCGAGACCGCGCTCGTAAAGCTTGCTGAAGATCCACTGGGTCCAGCGGACGTAATCTGGATTGGTGGTATCAATCTCTCGGGACCAGTCGTAGTCCATTCCGAGGGATGCGAACTGTCGCTTGAAATTGTTGATGTTGCGGCGGGTCGTCTCGCGCGGGTGGGTTCCCGTCTCGATCGCGTATTGCTCGGCCGGTAAGCCGAAGGCATCCCAGCCCATCGGGTGAAGGACACTGAACCCCCGCATCCGCTTGTAGCGAGAGATCACATCCGTGGCGATGTAACCCTTGGGGTGGCCGACATGGAGCCCGGCGCCAGATGGGTAGGGGAACATGTCGAGCACGTAGTACTTCGGCTTCGACGTGTCGATCTCGGCGCGAAAGATCCCGCTTTCACGCCAGTATTGCTGCCATCGAGGCTCAATGGCTTTGGGATCGTAGGACATGCCCGAACGGTACCGGCGTGCTCGCGCCAGTCAACGGGTAGACGATGTGGCACCGTGGGATTCGGAGCTCGGACGGTGAAGCCCTCTACTCGTCGGAGTCCCGAAGTCCCAGTTTCTTTTCTCTTTCCTTTTGGGTCCGCATGGCTTCTCGCTGCTCGTCCGTCAGCAATGCGGTCGCAACCTTGGGCCGCAAAATGGAGTAGAAGGCCGGGACGACCGTAATGGCCCCGAGCATGTTGATGACCATGAGGATCACCAGCAGTTGCGCCATTTCGGCCTGGAAACGGAGGTTTGAGAAACTCCAGAGGATGATGCCACCAACGATGGTGGTCGCGGTGAAGCTCACGGCCATTCCCGTTGTCCTGACCGCTCGTCTGACAGCCTCGTCAATATCCGCCGTGTCGGCCACCTCCTGGCGTATCCGGTCCACGATGTAAATCGCATAGTCGACGCCAATTCCCACTCCGACGGATTGCACCGGCAGTGTGTTGATGTTGAGGCCGATGTTTCGAATGGACATGTAAGCCAGCGAGAGCATCGTTGCGGTTGCGATTTGCAGCAGGATGATCGCCCCGCTCGGGATGGATTGATAGGTGACAGAGTGCAGGATGAAGATCACGATGAAGATCAACGAAATGTTGGCGACGTGGCTTCGCTCTACCTCTTCGTTGATGGCCGCCAGTACGCCCATGCTTCCTCCAGCGAGTACGAATTGGACGCCTCGCGTGAATGAATTGGTGGGCTGGTACTTTGGCGTCTCATTGACGGCTTTCATGTCGGAGACGAGCAGGTCCTTGGTGTTGACGGCCACGGCACGGATTCCAGAATCCTCGTGCTCCCACCAGGCGTCGACGTCGCTCAGATCCCACTCTTCCAGTGTGTCTGGCCATGTAAAGATCTCGTCTTCCTCCGTATTGTCCAACTCCTCCCAGTAGTCCTCGATCGCTCCTTCTCGGAAGTCTTCGATCCACTCGGGGAGTCCATCGGAGGCCTGGTTTACGGCAACCTCGTTGTAGCTTCCGTCATCCTGCCGAATGCGGACATTAAGGGTGTGATTTCTGGGCGGAAGCATCGGCCCGAACATGTAGTACCACATGTCTTTCAGGTTCTCGGTGTCGAAGAACCCAGTGTCTTCGCCGGCCTTGTCCATGTCGAGTCGGACGTAGATTTCCCCAAGAGGGTTTTCCGAAACGAACTTTTCAGCGTAGTGGCGGGCGTACTCGATGGTTTTGCCCTGGTGGTCGGGATAGAAGAAGGAGACGGTGGCTTTGCGTCCGTCATCCGTCATGAACGGTCGCATGAACCCGGGAGCGCCGTTCTGGCGGAGCTGAAAGATCATCGAGCGAACAGTGCCCGTGTTGTAGGGGATGAAATACCACTTCGGATCTCCGTAGTGGTTCATCCGCCACGAACTCTTGAGGAAGGGAACCACCGAAACCGCCGCACCCAGGTTCGTATTGGCTTTCAGGTATCTCTCCATGCCCTCCATGGCTTGGATTGGATCGGCGTCCTCGCTGGCTTTCGGTCGATCGCCATCCGAGTACATCACCAGCGCATCCACACCACCGAACTTCTTGGCGATGGCGTCGGTCGCAACATTGAATTCGTGATCTGGCCAAAGAAGTGGGGTGCCTGGTGTTGCCTCTCCAATCTTGGCATGAAACAACGCGATGTAGCTCGATACGCTGAAGAGCACGACGGTGACGCCTGCAACGATGTATTTCTGCGTGGGGTGGGTGGTGATGTCGCCCACCGCACGAGTGAAGCGAACCATGAAGCCCGGCAGGAAGTGCTCGTGCTCGGTCGGTGCTGGCAGGTAACAGATCAGGATCGGATGGAGGATTTCCACCGTCGCAATGATCGACAGGACCCAGAAGGCGCCGAAGATCGCGAGATTCTGCATCTGTGGGATGGTCGTGACCAGAATCACCAGTAGTCCCGCGACGTCGGTGATGATGCCGAGAGTCCCTGGAACCACGAGCTCACTCATGGCAACGGTGGCGACTTCCACCTTTGCGGCCTTCGGGTCCCCGAGGCGGGGGAGCATCACCTCGTAGTCCTCGAAGAAACGCTCGGCCATCTGGACCGTGTGTGACACTGCCCTTGCGGTGATGATCATCGGAATCACGAGGATCAGTGGGTCGAAGGTGATTCCGACCCATCCTGTGAAGCCCAGGCCCCACACGACGGTCATTCCTGCTGCGACGGCTGGGATGAAGACGCCGTGCCAGCGGCGGAAGTAGAGCCACAGGAGGAAGAAGATTGCGGCGATGGTCAGCACCACGTACTGGATGATTTCGCCCGCGTGGGTGATGACCCATCCGGTCAAGACCGGCCCACCTGCGATGTAGATGGTGATGTTGTCGGTCTCGAGGTCTTCCTTGATCTTGTTCAGATGGCGGAAGACCGCCATGTAGACCTCGCGACTGCTGAGGCGGTCCGTGATGAAGCCTGCAGTGATCAGCGCGCCCTGCTCGTCGGGACGCGAGACCAGCCTTCCGTAAATGACCGGCGGGTTCTGTCGGACCAACTCGCGCAGCTCGTCGGCCTGCTCCTGGGTCTTGGGCAGCCTTGGCATGAGGGTTTCCCCCTCGATGCTGCCATCGGGCTGAATCTGGATGACACGGGTGCTGTGGTGCGCGATCGAACGGATCTGGTCGTGATTGACGGGGTACGGGGGATAGGTCCGATCGAGGATGGCGCGGACTTCCTGAACGGTAAGGGTCTCATCCTCCTCGAGTTGATCGCGTAATTCGTCGCGTTCATCCGAATGGCTCTCGAAACCCACACCGTCGACCCGTCGCGTGACCTCTCGAATCACGTTTAGGACCTCGGGGGTGAAGATGGTTCCCTCTTTGACTGCGACGGCGACTGCGACCGATGCCGACCCGCCGAATTGTCTCGCGTATTTGTCCATTGCATGGACGTAGGGGTGATCGGGAAGGATGTCTCGTGCGTTCGTGTCGATTCGCACCACGGGTCCGGGCAGAGGAGAGCCCAACGCAGACATCACCATGTTGGCGATGGGGTAAGCGAAAAAGAGACTCGCTGCGATCAGCAGCAGTCCCACGGGTGCTCGGTTGCGCACAATGAAGCGCGCGAATTTCAGGGTTGCGCTGATGTTGCCTTCTTGACCGGCTGCTTCCGCCATGGTTCTCCTTGCACGGCGAAGCCCTCACCCCGCGGGTTCGTCGTAGGCTTCGACGGATCACGAATCGACGCCGACGGGAAATGGGGGAACTCGACCGGAAGGTGCGCGTTCCTAGGCCCAACTGTCGGTGGCCGTGAGCAGGACGATATTTCCGAAGCGGGTTCCCGGTCAAGCCGTAACACCGGAAAACATGAGAAATAATGGGGATCTGCGGGGCCGAGGTGCCGCAGAGTCGTGACCCGAAGTCAATTGTTCCCCGTGGGGGGATCGGTCCCTGCCGCGCGGCAGGCATCGAGGAATGAACGAGGTGAGACGACCTGAACCCCAGTCCTCCTCACTCGTGCGGCCAGGCGGCGGTCCGCGGTGACGACGGCAATTCCCTCAGGACTGGAGGCACGTCGGGCCCGGGTCAGGATCCAGTCATCGGCGTCCGGGGCAAATACGACCCCAACTCGGGACTCTTGGAGGGGCGCTGGACAATCCTCAAATGCTCGCTCGAAGCTTTCGGGAGTATCCGCGAGGGGGTGGGGGCCATCGAAGACCACCCAGACGGGAGCCTCGCCGGCACCGAGATCCGTTGCCATCCGGATGAGCCGATCTCGTTGCTCCTCTCGCCACCAACGCTCCCGATCGTCTCCGAGGACCACTGCGTGGAGGACGTTGTACCCGTCGACGAGCCAGACCTCGGGAGTGGGGTGGGGGGGGACGGTGTGAAGGCCTTCCTGGACCACGTTGCCAGCCTAGGCGCTTGCCGTTCAGCTTGCGACATCCAGGGTCGGCACGCGTCATCGGGGGCGCAGGGAGGCTCTGGGAGACCCGGCGCCGAAAAACCGTGGGCGGCGGCGAGGCCGGTGCCCACGAACAGGCCGATCACGCAAAAGGCCTCCCGCGAACCCTGGAGAATCGACGTTTTCGAGGCGGCAGACACCTGCATGGGGGGCTCCAGGTTAATCGGGGAATTTCGCAGCTCATGGGGGGAGACGGGCTCGCGGGATGCCGGCTCCAGTGCCATCCATCCCGCGAGTAGGGGGGAACCCATCAACCACGGCGGAAGGTCTCCCACGGGTGTGACAGACACGGTCACATGGGCCCGCCTTCCTCGGTTCCCCCGATTTCGGCCCCCTGGAGCGCTTTCCACACTCGGCGGGATTCGTTACACCTGTGCAGGCCTCGTGTCCCATTTCCAGCCACCCGCGTCGTATGCGCCGGTGGGCCCCGACGCCGTCGGGGCATGAAGGCGGTCGTCCGAAAACGACGCCGTGGGTTCGAGGCCTCATGTGTGAAGGAGCCCGGGCCGGACCGGGCCGTGGAAGGGGTCGGTACCGTCGATGGAAATCGAATCCATAAGCCACGACATCGTCATCGTGGGCGGAGGGGGAGCGGGTCTGCGGGCAGCGATCGCAGTCGCTGAAGCCGACCCCCAACTCTCAATCGGGATGGTCTCCAAGGTCTATCCCATGCGGAGCCATACCGTGTCCGCCGAAGGCGGTGCCGCTGCCGTGGCTCGAGAAGACGACAACTTCGAGATGCACGGTTTCGACACCGTGAAGGGGTCGGACTTTCTGGGCGACCAGGATGTCATCCAGTATTTCGTCCAAGAGGCGCCTAAGGAACTCGCCCTGCTCGAACACTGGGGTTGCCCCTGGAGCCGCAACGAGGATGGCAGTGTGGCCACCCGGGCGTTCGGCGGAATGAGCACCAAGCGGACCTGGTACGCGACGGACAAGGTCGGCTTCCACATGCTGCACTCGTTGTTCCAGCACTCCATGCGTTTCGAGCAGATCGTTCGCTACGACGAGCAGTTCGTCACGAAACTCCTGGTCGAGGACGGTGTGGTGCGAGGGGTTGCATCCCTGAACATCCGCGATGGGGTTCTCCGCATCATTCGCGGTCGCGCCGTGATTCTGGCGACAGGGGGTGCGGGCAAGATCTTCCCGTTCACGACGAATGGAAACATCAAGACGGGGGACGGGATGTCCCTCGCCTACCGAGCGGGTGTACCGCTCAAGGACATGGAATTTGTTCAATACCACCCCACAGGACTCCCTGGGACCGGAATTCTGATCACCGAGGCAGCGCGCGGTGAGGGGGGGTATCTGCGCAACAAGGATGAAGAGCGGTTTCTCGTGGAGAGGGACTACGGAGTGGGAACGAAGGCAGAGCTTGGCCCTCGCGACATGATTTCTCGAGCGATCATTCAGGAAATCGAGGCCGGTCGCGGCCTGGAGGGCGCGCATGGTCAATATATGAACCTCGACCTCACCCACCTCGGCGAGGAGAAGATCCAGGCACGGATTCCCATGGTCCGAGAGCTATCCAAGCTCTACATCGATGTGGACCCCGTCGAAGCTCCGATCCCCATCCGGCCCGTCGTTCACTACATGATGGGTGGGATCGATACCGATATCGACGGTGCGACCTCCATTCGAGGGCTCTACGCAGCAGGGGAATGCGCGTCGGTTTCTCTCAACGGTGCCAACCGACTGGGATCCAACTCGCTGACCGAGTGCCTGGTCTTTGGTGCCCGCGCGGGACGTTGTGCGGTGGATTTCTCCAGGGGGATCGACGAGGGGAGCGACGCCAATCTCCGCGCTCAAGCCGAGGAGGAGGTCGCTCGGATCGAGGCTCTTCGGAACAAGCGCAGCGGAAACGAGAAGATCTCGCGTCTGCGAGAGGAACTCAACACCACCATGGAATCGGGGTGTGGGGTGTACCGCGAGGAGGGCAGCATGCAGGCCTCGTGCGAGACCATCGATGTGATCAAGCAGCGTCTTGCCGATGTCTCTCTGCAAGATGGAAGCAGAGTTTTCAACACCGAGTTGATCGCGGCCATGGAACTGGCCAACATGGTCGATTGCGCCGAGGCCGTTGCCCGTTGTGCAGTCGTCCGCAAGGAATCCAGGGGGGCTCACACCCGCCGGGATCATCCGCACCGCGACGACCAGAATTTCCTGCACCACTCCCTGGCGTACTACGAACCTGGAAGCCCTCCCCGAGTGGGGACGAAACCGGTCACGCTTGGGAAGTGGGAGCCTGAGGAGCGCAAGTACTGATGAGTGAGCGGCAGAAGAAGACCTTCGTCATCACGCGTTTCGACCCGGATACCGACGAGGTTCCCAAGACCGAATCCTATGAGATCGAGGTAGAGCCGTATTGGAAGATCCTCGATGCCATCAACTACATCAAGGACGAGGTCGATCCGTCACTGTCCCACCGCTGGTCGTGTCGCATGGCCGTATGTGGGAGTTGCGGGATGATGGTCAATGGGGAGCCCCGGCTGACCTGCAAGGATCGGCTCTCGGGCTACGGAGATACGATCGAGATTTCTCCTTTGTCGAACTTTCCTGTCATTCGCGACCTGGTAGTCGAGATGGACGGCTTCATGGACAAGTTCAACCAGGTCAAGCCGTGGATCATCCGCGCCAAGGAACTCGCCGCAGAAGACGGGCCGATGAGGCAGTCTCCCGAGGAACTCGAGGAGTTCAAGCAGTTCAGCATGTGTATCAATTGCATGCTCTGCTACTCGGCCTGTCCGGTAGTGGCCAACGAGCCTGAATTTCTCGGGCCTGCAGCCATTGCGCTGGGCCATCGCTACAACATCGATTCTCGCGACGAGGGAGCAGCTGAACGCAACGAAGTCTTCCGCGGCGAGGGCACGGTGTTTTCGTGCTCCTACGCGAACGAGTGCAGCGAGGTGTGTCCCAAGAACGTGGATCCGGCCGCAGCCGTCAACCAGGCGAAATTCAATGCCGTGATCGACTGGGCGACTGGCCTCGTGATTTCCCGCGATGGGAAGGAGTAGGAAATGGCCAGGCCCGCACATCCCCATGCCATGCAGCCCAGCCGGCCCGGTTCAACCCGGACCGCGCCGCCGCAGATGCCGCCCAGGTACCCGATGGGGGGCCGGTACCGGAACTACACGCTCTTCGATGCCACAGGCCTCGTCTACCTGTTGGTAGGCTTCGTCGCGCTGCGGATCGTCTGGGCCCTGGGCAGCGGGCGGGAAGCCTGGCAGTCCATGCTCAATCAACTCGAAAACCCGCTTTACATCGCTTTCCATGTGCTGGCATTCGTGTCGGTGGTGTTCGTCGCGGTGCGCTTCTTCAGCCTCTTTCCCAAGGCACAGCCGCCGCGTATCGGGCCCGCGAAGCCGCCCCCCGCTCCGGTCATCACCGCCATGCTCTATGGCGTCTGGTTCGGGATTACGGCCGTCATGACCTTCGTGCTGATCGGGGGGAACCTGTAATGAAAACCTTCCTTTTGCGCGTAGAGCCGCTCATCTGGCTGCTGTTCGGCCAGGGGATCCTGATCGGTACCATGTTGCTGACCGGCTGGGTTCTGGTCGTGGGAATCCTTGCTCCGCTGGGATTCTTTCCCAACGGCATGGACTACACGCGCGCTCTCGATGTCGCGAGTAATCCTGTGAGCCGCCTGGTTCTCTTTGCCCTGATTGCGTTGCCACTGTGGAAGGGAGCGCACCATCTCCGCTCGTTGTCCATCGATCTTGGTGGCGCAGATCGCGACACGACCGTCGCGACGACCCTCTACGCTCTGGCGGTCGTGGGAACCATCCTCGCCGCAATCGCGGTGGTTCGCCTCTAGCGTTTGGGAAGCCGGGCGGGCCTGGACCCGGTCAATCGGAGAGGAGGGCAGGGCGGTCGTCATCCGCCCTGGTTTCGTGCCCGCCAGAATTTTGGTTTGCGTTTTTCGGTGAAGGCCGCTGCCCCCTCCTGACCTTCGGGTGAGTCGAACCAGTCCGGGTAGAGATTCTGAGAAATGATGCCGAGTTCCGCGTAGCCATCCATCTCCTGGTCGAAACTCGCCTTCAGGATCTCGAGACATCCCGGACTCACGCTCAGTAGTTCCTCGCACCAGTCGTCGACGGCGGTTTCGAGCTCGGCGCGGGGCACGACTGAGTTGACCAGTCCCATTTCGAGGGCCTGCTCGGCGGAGTAGCGTCGGCACATCATCCACATCTCCCGGGCTTTCTTGGCTCCCACCACCTTCGTCAAGTAGGGGACGAAAAACCCATCGGCGGGGCTCGAGACCTTGGGGCCGGCCTGGCCGAATTTTGCGTCGTCGGCGGCGATGGTGAAGTCACAGCAATAGGCCATGTGATTGTGGCCCCCCAGGCAATAGCCCTGCACGGCTGCGAGCACGGGTTTGCGCGACGCGCGGATCAGTCGGTTGTGGGGGTAGCGGTTGTAGATCGCCTGTCGGAGGCCCCATTTCTCCCATTCGACGTCACCCCCCGTGCCGAAGTGTTTCCCCACGCTGGCCACGACGATCACTCCAATGGTCGGGTCGTGATTGGCGTCGTAGAAGGCGCGGAACATCTCGTCGGTGGTGTTGAGGGTCATCAGGTTGAAATCGGGCTTGTTGATCGAGACTCGAGCGATCCCACCTTCGAGTTCCTGGTGGTGTTTTTTCTCGAAGAGGATCTCCTCGAAGTCGAGGCCTTCTCCCTCGACCCGGTTCCATTGGGTCCAACTCATGGGCGGGTTCTCCTGTGTCTGGCTTGGCTCGGGTTTCAGGGGATGGCTCCGCTGGCCTTAAGGTCCGCGACCTCCTCCCAGCTGTAGCCCAGTAGCTCGGTGAGAATGAGCTCGGTGTGCTGCCCCAGTTCGGGGCCCAGGCTGCGGACCGAGCCCGGCGTTCGACTCAGCCTCACCGGAAGCCCACGGACTTCAACGGTTCGGTCCACGGCTTCGCAATGGGTTTCGACAAGGTAGTCGTTCTCCCAGGCCTGAGGATCTACGGCGAGTTGAGCGAAGGTGCGAACTGGGCTGGCGGGAATCGTGCACTCATTCCAGCGCTCCATCCAGTCGGATGTGGGTCGGCTTCGAAGTACCTCGTCGATGTGGTCCACGAGCTCGGGCCCGTGCGAGCGGCGCGACGCGGGGGTCGCGAACCGCGTGTCTTGCTCCGGGCTCGCCTCGCCCAGGGTCTTGCAGAGCGCCCGCCAACCCTCGTCGGTGTTCTCCACACACAGCGACACCCAACCATCTTGCGTTGGAAACACGTTCCACAGGGGATTCAGAGCGTCTCGGCGCGAGCGCTGCTTTGAATAGTGGTCGTCTCTAGTCGCGAGAAATCCCTGGAACATCCGCGCCGCAAGGAAGAGTTGGGCACCGTACAGTGAAGCGTCGAGCTTTTGTCCCCGCCCCGTCGTTCGCCGTCTGCGCAGGGCCAACAGGATACCGAGCGCCGACATCATGCCCCCGTACGCGTCACCCGAGCCAACGCCGAGGTACACCGGCGGCTGTTCCGGTTCTCCCAAACGTGCCATGAGGCCTGTCAATGCCTGCACGGTCATGTCAAAGGATGGCTTGGAGACTTCTCCCTGGGGTCCGTAGCCTGTGTTGGTGGCATACACGATTCGTGGGTTGATTCGAGCGAGTTTCGCGTAGTCGAGCCCCCAATCGTCGAGGGCTTCGGGGCTGAGGTTCGACAAGAAAACGTCTGATTCCTCGACGAGCCGGTACATGATCTCGCGGCCTCGCTCGGTTTTGAGGTCGAGAGCGATGCTCTTTTTGTTTCGGTTGATCACCAGGAAGTACTGGTTCCAATCGCCCATGGGCATCGTCTTGACGCTGATGACCCCGCGCCCCTGATCCCCGCCCTTGGGCCTTTCGACCTTGATGACTTCCGCACCAAAGTCGGCCAGATGTTGGGCTGCCACCGGCCCCTGGAACCAGACGGTGAGGTCGATCACGCGAATGCCCTCGAGGAGGCCTGTCATGGCAATGGAGTTCTCCTGGCGCTTTCAGCTCACGTATCCGTCAGCGACCAATTGCTGGATCTCTTGTTTTGATAAACCCAGTAGATCGTTCAGAACACGAACCGAGTCCTGTCCGATCGTCGGAGCGGATCGGTCCAGTCGGGCGGGGCTCTCACTCATGACGATGGGAAAGCCAAGGGATTGGTGACGGCCCCGGTCCGAATCATCGAGGTCTAGAATGTATTGATTCCGGAGAGCCTGGGGGTCGTTGGCTGGATAGGTGAACTCTTCGACGATGTCGGCGGAGAGCTTCTTCTCGTCGAAGATACGGCGCCAGTGGTCGGCGGGTTGCTGGCGGAAGCGGTCCTGCAGACAGTCGATCAACACGTCGCCATTCTGTTCACAGCGCTTGGCATGCGTGTCGAAGCGTGGATCCACAGGGTCGATTCCCATGACTTCGGAGAACTCGGGCCACCAGCGATCGGTATCAGGCATGGTCAGAGTCACCCAACGCCCATCTTCGGCTGCGTACATGGTTCCACTCATTGGATTTCCCGTGTCCATCAGGTCCATCGGATGGAGGAGTTGCTCGCCGCCGATGGCGAGAAAGGCCTGAAGGTCCAAACTGGCGCCGTACATGTTGCCCGCGAGCAGCGAGGCATCGACGATTTGACCTTCCCCTGTTTCGTCACGATGGTGGAGCGCGAGTGTGACGCCGAAAGCCAGCATCAGTGCGGAGTACATTTCTCCTGCGCCGCTGTAGATCGGAGGCTGCCCCGGCTGAGGGAGCAGGGGCATCATTCCCGTCCGGGCCGCAGCGAGTTCGTCGAGTGGAGGGAAATCGCGGTCGGGGCCCAAGGGCCCGAAACCAGTTCCCCGGGCGACGATCAGCCCAGGGCGCCGCTCTTGCAACTCAGCTTCAGGAAAACCGAGGGCCTCGATCTCTCCAGGGGTGCCATCGATCACGAGGACGGTTGCCTTCTCGATCATCCGGTCGAGGATCTGTCGGCCCGTGGCTGTCTCGGTTGCCAGGTCGAGGCTCAACTTGTTGCGGTGTGCGAGGTCCGAGAGGTGATCTCGAGCGCCTGCTCGCGGGCCGCCCCCTCGGCCATCGGCTTCCCGGTCGCGAGACCCGGTGGTTTCGATTCTAATCACCTGTGCCCCGAAATCGGCGAGTAGTGCTGCTCCCACCCCGGACCAGAAGTCTCGTGTCAGATCGAGGACGACCACATCGTCCAGTGCTCTTCCAGCCTCTGTGCTTGCTGAGGACGGGCTGGGTGTGACTTCTGTGGTCATCGAGTCACTCGTCCCAGGTTGTGATGACGTCGAGGGTCTTGTCGACGAACTCGCCCTCATCCGGGAGCGGCCGACCCAACCATTCGCGATAGAAGGTGTCGAGATCGGGTAGGAACTCGAAGTCGGGAGGGCATCCGCGTGGGACCGCTTCGACTTCCAGTTGGCTTCCACATCCGGGACAGATGTACTCGCGAACCTGTGTCCAGCCAGCGTCCGGTGCCTCTCTGCCCCGGTAGATTTCCGCAATGGATTTGGCGTCGTCGCGCACGTGGATCAGCGAGAAGAGCTTCCAGTTGATGCGGTAGTCCCCAAATTCGTGGCCACAGCGGCATTTGACGATTCGCTCACCGTCGCTGGCGACGATGAACAGAGCCGGAGTCAGTGGAAGTAGGATTTTTTCATCCCATGCGACTCGGCTTTGCTGGATCTCCACGTACTTGTCGAAGCGGTCGAGGTCCTTTGGGCTCTTGAGCATGTCTTGAACGGAGGGCCAGGGCAAAACTCCATCCATCAGTTTTTCGATGTCTGCTTTCAGAAACTCTGCCATGGGGCTCCCTCAGAATTCGAAATCATCGGGCAGGCGCCAGAAGGCGCGGAGTTCATCGCCGTAGTCGGGCGTCAGGGTCATGGAACTGCGCCACATCTCCAGGACCGCCGGGTCCATGTTCTCTCGCTCCAAGACCCGCTTACGCTCATCGCGCCACCAGTCCTGGAAAGGAATGGCTCGAGAGGTGCGAGCGTCTCGAATCTGCGCTCGCTTCTCCTGGCTCGCCTGTTGATCTACCTCCAGGGCACCCTCGGCATTTTCTTGTGTGATGACACCATGGATCTCCTCTGCGATATGAGGTCGGGTCCAGCCGCGTTCGAGATCTTCGCAAACGGCTTCGGGGTCTCTATCGATGGGGTCTCCCATGGATTGAGCGCCTGAGATCGGGTGTACGATGAGGTCGTGGTTCTGGAGAGGCTCAGGAGTGACGAATGGGGCAATCGCGGCTTCCTGAAGGTCACGCGCTTCAATGGCGGAAATGTCCGGGGCTTCGGGGTCGCCGCGTTCGTGTACGAGCGGAAGTTGCTTGTCGATCCTCTGCTGGACATCCGTGTCGTGTGCGTAGCTCGGTCGGTCGGGCCACGCAGGGTAGGCGCCGTACATGCCGTGGTTGGCGACAATCTTGCTTCGCATACCCGCGCAACCACATTGGTAGTCGATCCCGCTCGTGCCGTGGACCATCCAGACCGCAGTGTGCCCCAGACCGCCGCGAAATCTCCCGTATCCGCTGGAATCGGGTTCGATGTTGCGACCGAGATAGAGGACCGGATAAAAGAGTTCCGTGATTTCCGCGTTTCCGAAGTCTGCATTGGGGGTGTAGATGCACCAGGCGCTGTTCTCGCCATCTGCGAAGCCGCGCGCCGGAGACCCATTACTCGCTTGTTCCAGCGTCGATCCCGCGACGTAGACTCCGTTCTGACTTATGCCCGAGAATTCGGCTGTCATCGTCGTGCCGGCTCCTGCTGCCATCTCCTCGACGAAACCGCGCGTCTGATAGAGCCGACCGAACACCTCGTAGAGACTACTCATCCACATGACCGCGGGCGCCCAGGCCACACCGGATGAGGCTGTGAAATCACGCTCGAAGGGGTTGGCCCATGAGCCGTTGGGTGGCTTTTCGATCTCCCAGGCCGCCGTGGGTCCGGAGTTGAACATGTCGAAACCAACGATATGGGAGTACCCGTTGAGCAGGCCGGATTTGAGGGCAGTCGGGCTGATGTTCTGACCGAACGGAACCGTTCCGCTAGCACCGCGCAGAGAGATGTGAACACTGGCATCCGCGCGAACTTCGAGTTCCATGGGCAGGTTGAAAAGGCAATCGATGTTCTGCTTGTTCAGCAGCACCCGCTTGCCCTTCATGGCGAGATCCTTGAACTGCGACTTGCGAATTCGTCCAGGCACGGTCTGGGTGCGGACGCGTCCGACCGCGTAACGGCGGCTGTCCTCGACGAATTCCCGTGTGACGCTGCGGAATACATCGAGGCCGTACTTGTCGATTACCTCCATCAGTCGTTCGCGAATGGTGATGCAGCCCGCGACGCGCCCACGGGCGTCTCCCATCACCCAATCGGGAGTTCGCGTCCGTGACCGGACGCGCATCTCGTACCATGGGTAGAAGCGATCGTCTTCGCCCACCTTTTCCATGGAAACGCACAATCCGTCGGAAAAACAATCTGGGTTCATGAACCCAATGGATCCGGGCACGACCGCTCCACAGTCACTCACGTGGCTCACCGCACTCGCCCAGGCCACCAACTCGTCGCCATAGAAGATGGGCATGGCCATGTCGAAGTCGGGACCGTGGATGCCTCCGTAGTGAGGGTCGTTGTTCTCGAAAATATCCCCCTGATGGAAGCCCGGGTGCTCCTCATATCCGAGGTTGATGAAGCCCTTGATCATGTCGGCCAGGAGGCCGGGGTGGGCGGTGATTCCTCGTGAAACACAAACTGCTTCGCCTGTGGGTAGGTGCAGGGCCCACAAAGCATCTCCGCCCTCGGAAGCAATGGGAGAGGAGGAAACCTTGCAACCCGTAGCCCAGCCCGTGTTGCACAGATTCGAAAGGATGTGCCAGAGAGCCTCGTAGGTGCCGGGGTCCTGCTCTTTTTGTTCGAGATGCTCCAAGCCGAACAGGCACCCGGTTTCGAGGAAGGCCTGATCGTCCTTTTTCAGCCGCTCTTTGAGCGAAAGAGTCGATTGTTGATTCATCGCGTCACCTCCTGCGCTCAAGCCAGTAGATGTCATGCTCATCGATCCGGACGTGCCACTCCGGGGGTACGAACAAGGTCGTGTTCGAGGCTTCGATCACTGCGAGCCCGTTGATTTCGTTACCCGGAACCAGGGATTCCATGCGCCAGATGTCGGCTTCGGCCCATTGTCCCCGCTGGTAGACGGGTCGAGTTCCCTTGGATGCATCGGTGCTGGGCTTCTTGTCTGATAGTTCACGCGCAATGAGTCGCGGTTTCACGGTTGCCACCTTTGCGATTACGCAGACCTCTGTGATGTGGTACGTGCCAACTTCTGGCTTTGCAGCCAGAGTGAACATCCGCGTATAGAGGTCATTGAAAGCAGCAAGGAGTTGGTCCAGATCCTCTGGTGTGTCGATAGACGCCACAGGCGATTCGACTTCTACGTCTTCGAGTTGACCGTAGTAGCGGATGTAGGCGACACGGTGGATCGAAATCTGGCTGGAGTCAAAGCCCTCGCTCTGGAGTTCGGACAGCAGTTCCTGCTCGAGGTCGCGCCATCCCGCAGTGACCGGAGCGACTTGTTGCAACAAGGTCTCGGGGCTGGCCTCGGGCGGGAGAAGAAGCTGGACACTCTTGTGCCGACGGTGGGAGTAGTCCATGCAAGCGCAACCCCAGGCAGAGAACGCTCCGGCGTGGGGAACGGTGATGACCGACTTCCACGGGTGGTCGCCCGCGTAACCGAGCAGGTGCATGGGTCCTGCCCCACCATATCCCAGGAGCACGTACTCTCGAAGGTCGTGTCCCACCATCAGGCTACGGACCAGGTGCTCGCGCATCATGACGTTCAACAACTCGAGGCAGGTTTCTGCTGCGTCGTGTACCGACATTCCGAGGGGGGCTGCAATTTTTTCCTCGAACAAAGCGTGTGAGACTTCGGCGTTTACCGGGACCTTCCCTCCGAGGTAGTTGTGTTCGTTGAGAACTCCGAGAATCAAGTTGACGTCGTTGATGGTGGGCGTCGTGTTGCCGGCTTCCATGAATGTCGGGCCCGGTGTGCCTCCTGCAGAATCCGGACCGAGCTTGATGCGCTTGGTCTGTGGGTCGAGGCGAATGTAGGTGCCCGTGCCCGCACCGATGGAAGTGATGCCAAGCATTGGAACATTGACGTACATGTCCTGAAAGCCGGGCTCACGATCGATGGGGAGTACACCCGCGGTGATCGCTCCCGCGTCGAAGCTGGTGCCGCCGACGTCCGAGCAGACGATGTTCTCCTCACCGATGACCTTCGCCACGTATTGAGCACCCATCAGGCCGCCAACGGGTCCGGACATCGCGGATTCGAACAGGCGCGGATAGCGGATGTTCGTAACGCCGCCGTAGCCGAGTACCGTCTTCAGACTGTGCGGGTACCCTGTCTCGACGAGCTTGTCTTCGATTCGGAAGAGTTGCTTGCGAGCGGGATCTGATGCGTAGGCCTGGATGACCGTGGCATTGGCGCGAGAGATCTCGCGGGTCGTGGGAGCCACGCGGCTCGAGAGCTCCAGAACCACTTCCCGGTCCAACTCCCGCATGACGTTTCTCGCGATCTCGGCCGCTTTGTCCTCGTGCTCGGAATTATTGAACGATTGGAGGAACACGATGGCGATTGCTTCCACCTCTTCATCCACGAGTAGCTCACGGATCCCTTGTTCGACTTCGTGCTCGTAGATCGGGATTACGACGCGGCCAAACAGATCGATGCGCTCGGTGACGCCACGGGCGAGTCGGCGGGGTACCAGTGGGACGCGGTGTTTCCGATACTGCATGTGGGTGATCTCGGTCCACTGCGCATCGATGAAGGTTTGCGACCCACGCCCCTGGGCGAGGATGTCCTCGAAGCCTCGAGTCACCAGGAGTCCCGTCTTGTACCCGCTCAGGTTGATGACGGTATTGAGCATCGAGGTGCCGGTATAGATGGCGGTTTCAAAGTTCTTGCCGAAGGTTCGTCCCTCAGAAGCAGGGTCGACGCCGATGGCTTCGAGCGCTTCGACGAGGGACTCCATGTAGCCGATGCTCTCGTCCTGGGGTGAAGTGGGTGCCTTGCCGATCACCGACTGGCCCTGATCATCGACGATGATCACATCGGTCATGGTGCCGCCGGCGTCACAGGCCACCAGGTATCGCGGGGTGTTGGGTTGAACGCTGGAATCGGATTGAGTTTCTTCGCGGGTCGCTGATGTCGAATCTTCCACGGTCGCCTTCGGGGTCTTGAGCGGGGATTGGGAAGCCATCATAAGCGTATCTCGAACCAATTTGGACAGCGGTTCCCCTCGGGTTTCAAACTCCCCTCAGGTGCACAATCGGGGCCGGCCCGCGGCGCGGCGGGGCGGGGGGGGGGGGGGGGGGGGGGGGGGGGG
>JAKVBI010000014.1 GCA_022447545.1 Myxococcota bacterium | reverse complement strand
AGTTTCGGCGCGTCGTTGACCGGCGTCAGGGTCACCGTCGAGGTGATCCCCACAGCGGAAGAGTTAACGCCGCCGTTTTCCGTACCACCGGTGTCCTCAATATTCGAGAGGGTCACCACACGATCGGAACCGAGAGGATCCTCGCTGGAATTCTGGTACTCGAGCCCATCGACCAGTGCCTGCGCGTCGCCAACGTCGATCCCACCTGGCTGGGTGACGGTAACTGTGGCGGTCCCCCCGGATACCTGGACGACTACGCTAAATTTTTTATTCGCCGTAAGTTCACCGACCCCATCCATCAACTCGATGGCTTGCCCATCCACCACGATTTTTTCGTGCGAACCGTTCTGAAGACCCGCCACAGTGAAGGTGATGCCCGAGACATCATCACTCGCCTCCACCACATCGATCGCGGTATTGTCGAACAGGCCTACGGCAGGTCCATTCTCGAGCCAGGTCGGATTCGACGGGTCTGCTGCCAGTGAGGGAGCATCGTTGATGGGCACCAGACTGACGGTCGAGATGATGGCGAGACCCGTTGTATCCACTCCGCCGTCCGACGTTCCACCCGTATCCTGGATGGAAGCCAAAATGACCGTGCGAGTCCCACCGTGGGGATCATCGCTGGTGTTTTGATACTCGAGACCATCGACCAAATCCTGAGCGTCAGACACCGAAGTCCCACCGACCTGCGAAACCGAAACCGTGGCCGTCGCACCACTGATGGCCACCTTCACATCGAAGCCATTGGACGCTGTGGTCTGAGCCGTTCCATCGACAAGAACGACCGACTCACCATCGACGATCAACAGCTCATCGGTACCGTTCTGCAGCCCGGAAACCGTGAGGGTGAGTGACGCCACCTGGTCAGCAGCTTCCGTCAGATCAATGGCCGTACCGGTGTAGAGGCCCTCCGGCGCGCCGTTCTCGGTGAATGTCGGATTGGATGCGTTCGCTGAGAGAGCAGGCGCATCATTGACCGGAACCATCGAAATCGTGGATGTGAGGCTCAGAGCCGTCGTATCCACTCCGTCGTTCGCAGTGCCTCCATCGTCCTGAATCGAGGCAATGGTCACCAATCGCTCTGCACCAAGCGGGTCATCGCTGGTATTGCGATACGTCAACCCATCCACGAGAACCTGCGCGTCGGGCACATCGATGCCACCGGCCTGGGTAATCGTAAGGGTCGCCGTACCTCCCGCCGTGCTCACCACCACGCTGTAACTATGATCTCCGGTGACCGCTCCGAAACCATTGATCAACGGGACATCGGTTCCATCCACATTGAAGATTTCATCGCTACCATTTTGGAGACCGGAAACCGTGAGGCTCAGAGCCGACACCTGGTCTCCCGCTTCCGTAGTGTTGATGGAAGTGTCGCTGAAGATGCTCTCAGCACTCCCTCCCTCAACGAAAGTTGGGTCCAGTGCCGTCACGGACATTTCTGGCGCATCGTTGACCGGGGTCAAAGCCACCATCGAGGCGATCGCAACCGCCGTGGTGTCCGCACCACCATTCGCCGTGCCACCAGAATCCTGAATCGAGGTGATCACTGCAAAGCGCGAGAGACCCTGAGGGTCTTCGCTCGTATTTTCATAGGCGAGCGAATCAACCAGACTCTCGGCCTGCGCCGTACTGAGACCCGAGCCACTCGAAAGCGTGAGCATCGCCGTGCCGCCGCTGACGGACACATTGACCTCAACGGCATTCACGGCCGTTGTCAAAGAGGTTCCATTCACCAACGAAACGCTCTCGCCCTCGACAATCAGTTTCTCGTCGGCTCCGTCCTGAAGCCCCGAAACCGTCAGTGTGAGTTCCACCAGGCGATCGGCGGCTTCCGTGAAATCGATCGAAGCGCCGGCGTACAGAGCAACGGCGTTCTTGCCCTCAATGAAGGAGGGGTTGGTCCCTGTGGCCGCGATCGCCGGCGCATCATTGACTGCCACCATCGAAACCGTCGAGACAATCGAAAGCGCCGTCGTATCCACGCCGCCGTTGGCCGTCCCGCCATTGTCCATAATGGACGTCAAGGTCATGACCCGGGTCGCGCCCAGAACGTCTTCGCTGCCGTTCTTGTACTGAAGCCCGTCGATCAGCGCCTGGGCATCGGTCACTGAGCTGCCTACCGCCTGGCTCAGCATCAACGTCGCCGTGCCACCCATTACGTTGACTTCTACATCGAAACCATTGGCAGCGGTCACGACGCTCGAACCATCCGTGAGCTCTACCGCGGTACCGTCCACCGAAAGCGTTTCGTCCGCACCATTCTGAAGACCGGAGACGGTCAGAGTCATCGACTGGACCCGATCCGAAGCCTCGACCAGATCAACGTGCGTATCACTGTACAGAGATACCGCCGAACCGTTTTCCACGAAGGTCGGATTCGTCGCCACCGAATTCGCCACCGGGGCATCATTGACCGCAGTGATCGAGATCTGTGAAGCGATCGAAAGCGCCGTGGTATCCACGCCGCCGTTGGCCGTACCGCCATCGTCCACGATAGACGTCAAGGTCACGATCCGGTCCGCACCCAGCGGATCCTCACTGGCGTTCTTGTACTGAAGACCGTCGATCAACGCCTCGATGTCGGCCACTGAACTGCCAGCCATCTGAGAAATCGTCAAGGTGGCCGTGCCACCCGCTGCATTCACAGTCACTTCGAAGCCGTTGAAGTCTGTCGAAGCGCTGTTTCCATCAGTCAGCGCCACCGCTGTGTCGTCGATCGAAAGGGATTCGTCGGAACCATTTTGCAGACCCGAGACCGTCAACGTGATGGACTGGACTCTGTCGGCCGCCTCCGTGAGATCGATACCCGCAGCACTGTAGACGTATACCGCCGCGCCGTTCTCCACGAACGTCGGATCCATCGGCGTTGCATTCACTTCAGGAGCGTCGTTGACCCCGATGACCACGACCGTCGAAGCAACAGACAAAGCCGTCGCATCGACGCCACCATTGGCCGTACCGCCGTCGTCCATGATGGACGTCCAAGTCACGACGCGATCCGCCCCCAGCGGATCCTCACTGGCGTTTTTGTACTGGAGGCCATCGATCAGCGCCTGGGCATCGACCACGGAACTACCGGCCGCCTGGGAAACCGTTACCGTGGCGGCACCACCAGAAACGCTTACCGACACCTCGAATCCGTTGGCTCCAGTGGTCACACTGTTGCCATCCGTGAGCGCCACACCCGCGCCGTCCACTGAGAGCAGTTCGTCGGAACCGTTTTGCAGGCCGGAAACCGTCAGGGTCATCGACTCGACCCGATCGGCTGCCTCCGTGAGGTCGATACTGGCACCGCTATACAGGGACACCGCTTCGCCGTTCTCGACGAATGCCGGATCCAGGGCCGTGGCATCCGCCTTGGGAGCATCGTTGACGGCCGTAACCGAGACCGTCGAAGCAAAAGACAGAGCCGTCGTATCGACACCGCCGTTGGCCGTTCCACCGTCGTCCATGATGGACGTCCAGGTCACGATCCGATCCACACCCAGCGGATCTTCACTTGTGTTCTCATACTCGAGGCCCGTGATCAACGCTTGGGCGCCGGCCACCGAACTACCAGCCGCCTGGTTGACCATGACAGTGGCCGTTCCACCCGACACGCTCACCGACACCTCGAAACTATTGGCACCAGTGGTCACACTCGTACCCTCAGTGAGCACCACCGACGCGCCGTCCACCCAGAGAAGTTCGTTGGAACCGTTTTGCAGACCCGAAACCGTCAGGGTCATCGATTTGACCCGATCGGCCGCTTCAGTCAAATTGATGTTAGCCCCGCTGTATACGGCGACCGCCGAACCGTTCTCCGTGAAAGTCGGATCCGTGGCTGTGGCGCTCGCGACAGGGGCATCATTAACCGCGGTGATTGAAATCGTCGAAGCGACGAAGAGGGCAGTCGTATCCACACCGCCATTGGCCGTGCCACCATCGTCCATGATGGACGTCAAGGTGATGATCCGGTCCACGCCCAGCGGGTCCTCACTGGTATTCTTGTATTCGAGTCCGTCCACCAACGCCTGAGCGTCGGCCACTGAGCTTCCAGCCTCCTGAGAGAGCAATACCGTGGCCGTGCCACCGGAAACGCCCACCGAAACCTTGAAGCCATTGGCGGCTGTGGTGGCACTGGCACCATCGATCAGTGCCACCGCCGTGCCATCCACCGAAAGAAGTTCATCCGAACCGTTCTGGAGGCCGGAAACCGTCAGGGTGATGGATTTAACCTGGTCCGCTGCCTCAGTGAGATTGATGAGGGTTCCGCTGTACATCGATACGGCCGCTTCGTTTTCGACGAAGGTCGGGTTCGAAGCATTCGACGACAACTGGGGCGCATCATTGACTGCGATCAAAGAGACCGTAGAGACCGCCGACAGCGCCGTCGTATCCACACCTCCGTTCGCAGTGCCGCCGTCGTCGCGAATGGACGTGAGGGTCACCACCCGATTGACGCCCAGCGGGTCCTCACTCTTGTTCTGATACTGCAGACCGTCGATGAGAGCCCCGGCGTCTGCCGTCGAAGTTCCCCCGTTCTGGGAGAGGGTCACGGTGGCAGTCCCACCCGAGACTCCAATCGACACCTGAAAACCATTGGCACCGGTTTCTAGGCTCGTCGCGTCTAGCAGACTCACCTCCTCACCATCGACCCACAGCACCTCATCGCTACCGTTCTGGACCCCAGCCACCGTAAGGACCATGGCCTCGACGCGGTCCGTCGTTTCCACCAGATCGATGACCGTGCCCTGATACAGAGTTTCAGCATCAGCCCCCTCAACGAAGGTGGGGTTCAGCGACACCACCCCGAGGGTGGGTGCATCATTGACCGCGGCCACCGACACCGAGAACTCCGTGGAAACCGAGAAGCCCAGAGTATCCGTGGCACGTACCTCGAGATCGGCGCTCCCAAATGCGTTGAGCGCATAATCGAGGGTCAAAGTCCCGGCGCTTCCATCTACCGAAACCGAGTCGAACAGGTCGGGGTTCGAGTTCGATGTCACCGTGTAGGTGAGATCTTCGTCTGCATCCTCGATATCGTCGAAGGCCGCGAAGAGATCGATCACCGTATTCGGCGCATCCTCTAGCACCGAGACGTCGTCGATCCCCACCGTGGTGGGGGCCGCATTGACGATGATCTCGACGGAGGTCGAATCACCGGTGTAGAGCCGAAGCACCTCCTCAGGGGTCAGAGAGTTCGCGAAGATCATCGCGTCGTCCATCAGACCGTCGAAGTAGTGCCGGTCGCCCTTCGAGTCCGCGCCGAGCATCCAGTCATCGTCGACTTCGATGATGCCCGCGGGACTCGGCGTCGATGCCACCAACTCTCCGTTCTTGTACAGATTCCAGGCGTCTCCATCGTAGGTTCCGACCAGATGGACCCAGGAGTTCGTATCTCCCGGCTCCATGGCAACGCTGGCAGTCTGGGTGGACCCGTCGTAGGTCCCCACCTGAAACTCGCCATTCTTGACCCGCATGAAGATCTGGCCACCGTTCCCTGTCTCGGAGCCCTTGGCGATGATGTTGCCCACGACATCGGCAGGATCCGGGTTGATCCACGCCGCGAACGAAATTTCCGCGCCACTATTCAACGGATCGGGATCGCCGATCTCAATGTAATCACCGAGGCCATCAAAGTGCGCGACCCGGCCACGTTCCGCGTCGGCACGAGTCGAAACGCCTGTGGAGGTGCCCGGGTAATCGCCCATCACTCCGGTGTCCTCACCAATGTGATGGCCGTCGTCAAACGTGTAGCGGACGTAGGGTCCTTCATTGTTGCCGGCATCCACTGCATGGAAAACCAGCGGATCCTCTCCGAGATACCCCGCTACCGGCGTGTAAACCAAACCATCGAGAGCAGCGTTGACGTCCTGAACTTTCCCCGTGAAGATCATGCTCTCATCGGAAATCCCATTTCCGCGAGCGAACTCGACGCCGTCGACCTGCGCCAGATCGAGAGTCCCATGACTGACTTCCAGGGTCACGCGAACGTAATCACGCGGAGAGTAAACAACCTCGAGCGCATTCCCCTCGGCCGACGAGAACTCCTGCTGCCCGTCCCTCAGAAGAACCACGCGTTCCGGAGCAGCGACATCCGGGGATGCGCCCACACCAACGGTCACGGCGTCAGACGCGACGGACCCATCATTGGCAATGACTTCGATCTCGCCGCCCGAGAGAGATCGGTCATAAACCCGTACCTCACCGATTCGGCCCTCGAAGTAGTAACTGGATTCGGATGCGCTCCGGCCGATGCTCGACTCAACATCCTCGGACGTCGAGGAATCTGACGGCATGACCGCTTGATAATCGATGGGCCCGCCTGTGCTTGCACTGTCGACCTTCTCACCATCCACGTAGAGAGAATGTATCTGCTCGACATCATCGTACGCGTACGCAAGGTGGTGCCATCCTGTCCCGGCCAGCTCCACGTCCGACGTAACGTATTCCCAATCCGCGCCATTGTTGAAGAAGGCCGTGAGACCTCCGGTCCCCGCATCATTGACCCTGACCACCACCGCGTCAGCGATGGAGATCACGTCACCCGAACCCGCCCCACCGTTCATGTTGACCCAGGCAGTCACGGTCACGTTCGAGGGAGCACTAAAGTCGCCCCCGATACTGAGATAATCGTCACCGTCGAGTTCGATGACGTGGCCACGCTCGGCATCCCACGTACGGGTCGCACCTTCGAGTACCGCATCTCGCGAGCCGCTGTCGCTCGAATCCGCTCCAGGTGTTACAGGATCAGAAAATGTGTATTGGCCCACCGCATCGGCGATGTTCTCAACGATCACGCGCAGGTCGGCAGATCCGTTGTAATCCTTGTCAGGCGAGAATTCAGCTCCATCGAGCGCGGCATTGATCGCACTCTCCAAGCCAATGATGGTCATCTCAGAGGAACCATCCTCGCCTTGAGCGACCGACAGCCCGTCGAGAGTCGACAGATGAATCGAGCCATTGTCGACGGCCAGGGAAACACGTAGGGACAAATCGAGTGCCGAACCATCACCGACGGAAATGGGATTTCCGTCGGAATCCGAGAAAACGAGTGCTGTATCCTCGCGTGTGATCTGATTGCCAGGCAGAGAAACCGCTGCGCGCCCGAAGGTCGCCACGCTGACCGCGAATTCCGAGGTTTCCGCAGGGATGCCGTCAGAGATCCGGGTTGCGGTTGCACTGAAGTAGTTCGAACTGGGGTCGAGGGCACTGAGCGTCGCTTGGAAACTCGCATTTCCGAAGGCGTCAGTCGTTACCTCGGTGAATCCGATGTATGACTCGCCCTCTCCGTTCGTTTCGAGGCCGGAGTTCTCAAAGAATTCGAGCCGGAAGCTCCCATGAGGTCGGCTGTTCAGGTCACCTGAAATGGTGACCGATTCATCTGCAACCGTTGCCGCATAGTTGATGACGGGGAAATTCTGGAGCCGATTCGACCCACCGTCCGGATCCATCGAGTCGTTCTCTGTCACTCCAGCGGCGTTTTCCGTACCCCCGCTCAAGTCAATTCCCAACTCTGCGTTGGCGAAGATCGCGTTGCCCAGGAAGGCATTCGTCTTGCTCGCCTCATCCACGAAGATTCCCGACGCCTGATTTCCGGCGATTCGGTTGCCCTCGCCCACGTTCACACCACCGACAAGCGAGTGATCGGTGTGGTCGAGAGTGATGCCCGCTCCGGCGTTTCCGAGCACGCTACTTCCAAGGGCGTCGACACCGATCGAATTACCCTGGATGACTGTCTCTTCTGCGTCGACGATCTTGATACCGTCGCCGGCGTTGCCCGAAATCAGGTTTCCGTCGTTCGCACCCGAGCCACCGATCACATTCTCGTCACACGAGTCGAACATGGAAATGCCATCGTCACCATTTCCGATGGCAGTCATTCCCTGTGCATCGACACCAATCTTGTTCGACCGAATGACGTTGTCTTCGCTTCCATCAACGATGTCGATTCCGTCACTGTGATTTCCCGAGATGACGTTTCCGAACCCCGGAACGCCGATGCTGATGTCATCGGAATTGACCAACAGAATCCCGTCGTAGCCATTTCCGATCGCGTTCGAGCCAGAAGCGTCGACTCCAATAAAGTTGTTGAGGATCGTATGACCGTCTGAATTTTTGACGAAGATGCCGGAAGATCCGTTACCCGAAATGACGTTACGATCGGCGTCATCCATACCGCCGACGGTGATGTCATCGCCTCGGAGCCGGATGCCCGATCGCGAGTTCTCCTCTGCCGCAGTGCCCGTGACATTCGTGCCGATGTAGTTGCCGGCAATCGTCACGTTGTCACCGTGGACATCGATCCCGGTACCATCGAAGTTCTGGATCACCAGGCCCCGAATTTCAACGCCATCGGCGTGAACTTCCAAGCCGTCACCGTCCAATTCGCCTCCGTCAAGAACGACTCCGGGCGCTCCGTCCACGCTGGCATCGATGACCAGATCTTCTGCGTGGATGGAGGGAAGCTCCGTATCGAGACTGATCACACTTCCGGCCTCGAGAGAAAACTCGATCCTGGAAGGATCACTTTCGTCGTTTGCATCTTCGATGGCGTTGCGGAGGGATCCGTGGCCTGAGTCGGCCGTGGTGGTCACGGTGAAGGTCGCGAGAACTTCAGAAAATTCGGCTTGTGCGCGGGCGTCGAGCGCAACTTCTGTCGCCACGTTTCCTGATCGATACTCGAGATCCCAATCGCCCCCACGGGCCACCGCCCCCGTGAGATCGATACTCGCCGCGACATCGGCACCGGTGGCTCCCGCCAACCCTTGGACGAGGCGCTTACCCGCGTCGTCCGATGCGACGTCACAACCGTAGATGAGCAGATCCGCATCGAGGGACAAATGGTCGCCCCAGGCCGCGATTTCGGAGGAGCGATCCCGAAGGGTGTCGCCGTCCAACACGGTGGCGCCAAGAGCAATCGAGCCGCTGGCTCCGTGAGAAATCACGTGCACCGCGTCGATGTCGTCGTAGCGGGAGAGAACTTCCCGGAGTTGATCGATCCCGTCACGTTCGGAATCGAGCAGGACCGCTTCGAAGTCTCGTCCCTGTGCGCTGGAGGTCTGTAGATCCGCGACGAGTTCTTCGGAACCCTCGACGCCAGGGTCGACGACGACAAGCTCACGGGCGCCGGCAGAAGCCTGCTCTGCGCTCTGCTCGGTTTCGAGCAGCATTCTTTGAGCGACGTCGTCGGAGGAATCTCCGGTCAGTCCTTCTGCCCCGAGCAACCCGGGGATATCAGCCGAGAGCAGAAGCCGCTTCTCCAAAGACTCTACGATGGCACGGCGGACTTGGCTGGACGCACTGGTCTTCTTCATGGGTAACCACCTACATGAGTTCGCGAGGTTTATCGGCGAGTCGCGTGTGGGAACTGAGCAACTCTTCGGCGTCCGAATGGCGAAAAGTGTGTGGAAAACCCACTAAGGGAGAAAAAAAGACGAAAACCGACTGGGAGTGTTGGAACCCCAGAGCCCAATGGGAGCCTGGGGAGTTCACGGGGGCGCGGGTAATCGGCGTTCTGACGCTAAGCCAGAAAAGGAAGCGCGCGCTCCTCAGTTGCCCTCGAGAAAGGCCACCTGACAGTGCAGTCCGCTGGGGATCGTCAGATCCGGATTGGGGAGGTCGAGCCGAACCCCAAAGGTCCCACTTGCCCCATCGATCACGCGATCCACGATCTCGATGGAGGCTTCATAGGAGCCCTGGATGGGAGCTTCGGGGATGACCCGGCCCTTCATCCCCGGCTCGAGGGACCCGTAGAGGTGCGCGGGCAGGATCACTTCGACGCGCAGAGGATCCACCTGAGCAATGGTGAGAATGCTCTCCTCCTTCACCACCTCACCGGGAGACTTGTGGCGATCGACGACGACCCCGGAAATCGGAGAACGAATCACGCGTCTCTGCAATGCGGCCTCAGCTCGTGCGAGTTCCATATCGTTGAGACGCTTGAGATCCATGGCCTCTTCCAATTTCAGATGGGCCAGTTCGGTCTCGGTCTCGATTTCCTCCCGCAGATCCAGCGAGAGTGCGTTGCCCTCGTAGAGTTCGCTGGCGCGCTCCTCCCTGCGTTTTCCAAGATCGAAACTGGCTTCGGCAGATCGGCGGTTCGCGTCCATGGAGGCACGTTTCTTGGCGACACGAACACTCATCTTCTCCACATCAGATTCGAGCTCAGCCACCACCTCGCCCTTCTTCACCTTTTCACTGCGCTCGAAATGCACCTTTTCAAGAACCCCCGTCTCGGCACTTCCGATCTGGATCTGCTCGGACGGTTCGATGATGCAATCAAAACGTTCGTCACTCAGTGTAGGCTCGGGGAAGAGTTCTTCCTGCGGGGCCGGGGCATCCCATTGTGAATCGATGAGGGCCAGATCCACCGAGTCTCGGCCCTCGGAACTCGTGGACGAGGGTCTGCGGGCACTCGGGTCCAGCGCCGAGCGGGGATCGAGGGCCGCCAGAGAAAACAGGTCAGAGATAGGGGTCACATCGCTCGCCGGTTCTGTCGCGACTTCGGAGTCCGATTCAGTCAGAGGATTCCAGGCTTTCAAGAGGTCCGAGGGGGAAAATGCCGTCGTGTCGACCTCAAGAGCAGGTTCCGCCCCCGAGGCGAGGAACTCCTGATCGAATTCCAGCACCGGTTCGGCCGACGGCTCCAGATCCACCCCTGCAACCAACGCCGCAGAAGATTCCAGTTCTCCCGCAGAAGGGGTCTCCAAAGGCGCAGGTGGTTCCACCGTGGTCGGCATTTTCCCGGAAAGATCGACTGTGCCGGGGGATTCCAGTCTCGTTGGACCCTCGGGATCGGACAAAAAGACCATATCTGTCAGGGGTTTGGGATCAATCGCCAGATTCAGATCCGCTACCAGATCCACTCCAACCAGGGAATCCGAGGAGGCGACGGGTCCCAGGCCCCCCATCGGAATCGAGCCCAATTCTGCGGACGAAAGCGAGTCGAGGCTGGCCAGTTGAACAGGCGCTTCTGGAGGACTCGCATCCATCTCCATCCAATCCGTGTACGGGCGAAGCTGGACCAGCGCCGGGCCGAGCCCTCGGTCACTCAAGGGGTCGAGAAAATTGGGAACAAAGATCAACCACAGGCCCAAGACGATCAAGCATCGAATCGCCAGTTGCCCCACGTGCACGGGAAACCGAAATTTCCATTTCATTTCAACCGTCCTCCCCGCCTACTCGCGCATTCCCGAAAAGGCCAGGATCTGATCCAGATACTCCTCCATCTGGTCGAGACCGCGGCGCATGTGCGCGTGACGCCTCTCTTCGGCACGTTGAGGCCCTCGCAAGAGAGCCCGCGAGAAGACGGCTCCGAAAGCATCGCCCCACAACAGAGATCTTGTGCCCCGAAGCATCCAGGAACGATGGAAGATCCGCAGGTTTTCATCATCGAGCGACGCCACCAGCTCATAGCTCCCCGGATCCCCCTGCCTTCCGCAGCGCCCGAAGAGTTGGCGATCGACACGCTGTGAGTCCGACCTACGGGTCGCAATCACGTGCAACCCTCCCTGCTCCGCGATCCCATCGGAAAGTTTGATGTCGGTCCCCCGACCAGCCATGTTGGTCGCCACGGTCACGCGCCCCATTTCACCCGCTCGCGCAACGATGGAAGCTTCCCGAGCATCCTGCTTCGCGTTGAGGACCTCGTGTGCCACACCGATTTGATGCAGGAGGTCGCTCAGCTCTTCGGATTCGGCAATCGAGCAGGTCCCCACCAGAACCGGGCGGCCTGAGTCCTGCAACTCGCGAATCCTTCGAGTCAGATATTTCCATTTTTCGCGACTCGACCGAAACACGTACTCCCCGTTCGAATGCCGCTGGTTCTTCTTTCGAGTGGGAACGCGTATGCTTTCGAGTTCATAGGTGGAAGACAGCTCTCGCCGAACCTCCCATGCAGTACCGGTCATCCCACCCAATTGCAGATAGCGCCGAAAGAATTGCTGGTAACTGATACGCGCGAGAGACTCGTTTGGCGTCGTGAGCGTGCACCCTTCTTTGAGCTCAATCAGCTGGTGTAACCCCTGTTCCCATGACCGATCCGCCGAGGCACGGCCCGTCAGCGCGTCGACGATTTGCACCTTGTCGTCCGCCACCATGTAGTCGCGATCGCGCTGGTAGACGTGGCAAGCCGTCAACGCTCGCCCCACCCACTCTTCTCGACGCCTGGGGCCGCTGAACACCCCGCCCAGGGGCTGAGCGAGAGTCTCAAGTCGGACCCGTCCGCCGGGCGTGATTCTCACGCTAGAAGAAGAGTGATCCACGAGAAAATCCGTCCCCTCCTCCAGGGACTGCGCCAGCCTAAGTGCTCGTTTGAAGATCTTCCGGCTCGTCGTCGATTCCATGGGGCGAGAAATGATCAGAGGCGTCCGCGCCTCATCGACGAGAATGCTGTCGGCTTCATCGATGAGTGCGAAACACAATCCGCGCAGCAGGGCGGGTTCACCCGCAGTCCGGCCATCGATGCGCTCCAATCGTCCAGCCAATCCCCGCCGACCCGACGCAGATTGGAGCCGATCGCGCAGATAGTCGAACGTCACGACCTTGCTCGTCACATAGGTGACATCGCACGCATAGGCTTTTCTGCGATCGCTCAGATCCATGTTCTCGATCGCAAAACCGACTCGCAGGCCGAGGCCTTCGTAAATCGGCCGCATCTCTTCGGCATCCCGTTCGACCAGATAGTCGTTGGAGGAAATGACATGAACGGGAATGCCAGCCATGGCCGCCGCACAAGCGGGTAGCGTTGCGGTCAGGGTTTTTCCCTCACCAGTCTGCATTTCGGCGAGATATCCCTGGGCCATCAACCATCCACCCGCGAGCTGGACGTCATAGTGAGGCGTTCCAAGCTTGCGCCTGGCTACTTCTCGAATGACCGCAAACGCTTGGACGAGTGCTTCGGGTGATAGCCCCTCCATGCCCAAACGGGCCCACACCGCCTCGACCCGGTCCTGAAATTCGAGGTCACCCAACTCGGCGAGAGGCTCTCCAACGTTGCGCACCTTCGCCGCGAACCGAAACATTCCAGACTGAACGCGCTTACGCCGGACCCCCGCAAAGACAGATCTCGACCAACGATCAAGCCGGCTTCGGCGCTCTCCCGTCCGCTCAGGATAATCTCCGTGTGCAATTCCCGGTCGCAATGCTCGGCCCACCGCTCAGACTCCGAATTTTCCGAGGAAGAGCCTGCGTAACGACCGGCCGAGGCGCGCAGCCAAGGGCTCACGTCCATGGTCAAAACGCACGTGCACCCTCTCTCCAATGCGTGTGAAATGAGCCTGAGGGCCAAGGGCTAGATCGAACTGAAAGACCGGAAGTAGACTCTGTACACCCTCGGGATCGCCAGGATCCACGGGCCACAGTCCTCCTCCGGAGACCCCGAGCGTCGCGCTCGGCAAACGATCGCTGGCAGCCGGCACTTCACGCGCGATGGAGGCCAGGGACATTTCTCCGGGTCGACTGCTCGAACGCATCTCGACCCCATGGGTCTGCGCCCGCACCATCGCTACGTCGTCCTCGGATATGGCTACGCGTACAGTCGTAGCTTCGGGACCCGTGATGTATCCAACGAGTTCTCCCTTCCGAACGAACCGCCCAGTCCAGTCCTGATCTCCAACGGGCACGAATCTCCCGGCAGAAGGGCTTCGAATCACGACTTCGCCAGCCACCTCGCGCGCACGGGCAAGCTCCGCCCTCGTGGTCACGATCTCTTCGTAGGTGACCTGGGCCTGAACGAGATCCACCCGACGTTGTGCATGATGTCGAGCTCCGAGTTCTCGCAATTTCGCCTTCAGAGATCTGAGCTGGGTCTCGAGCAATGGGTCCCTGGTGATCAAGAGCACCTCACCGGGGGCGACCACAGAACTGGGCTCGATGTCCACACGAGTCACGAAACCATCTGCTCCCGCACGTACATGCGCCCTTTCCGGCGGCCAAATCACGCCTTCGGCCACGGTCCAGTGCGGAATGGGTACACGGAGCACGAAACCAGCCACAAACGCGAGAGCCAGAGCCGTCAAACTGACGGCTCGCAAACGCCGGTTCCCGAAACGCGGATGCGTGAGCAACGAACCCATCCCACGCAACAATGGCAGGACGATTTGCGTGAAGAGAGAGAGCAGCGCCAGGGCTACGCCCAGCACGAAGAACTGACCCGCGACGAAGAGCGCGATCCCCAAAACCACCAACTGCCGATAGGCGAATGACGTGATTCCGTAGAACAAGAGCCAGGGGCGCTCACCTCTTGCGTGAACCGGATCCCGAACGCCTTCGAGGCCGAAGATGCGCCGGTCGAGCACGTACTTCACGTACTGCTGAGAACGCTGCCCCAGGTTGGGGATTTCCAGCCAATCCGACAACACATAGTAGGCGTCGAATTTCAGGAGTGGGTTGCCGTTGAATAGAAGCGTGGAGACGCCACCGATCCACATGATGTCGTATGCGATCGCCCTGACGAGCCCTGGCTCGACGTTCAACCAGACGAAAAACGCCAGCGCCGCCATCACCAGCTCAACAACGATGCCGGCCGCACCCACCGCCATTCGGCGGCCCTTTTCGGGAATGACGGAGATCGCACTCGCATCGACGTAGGGCATGGGCATGAGCACCAGGAAGAGCAGGCCGATCTCCCGCACCTGACAACCCCAAGTCTTCGCCGCGAAGGCGTGCCCCAATTCGTGAATCAACTTCATGAACGGATAGACGATCACGAGCATCAACAGGTTGTGCGGTGCGAGCAAAGCATCCATCGCGCCTGCCGTCAGTTCGGTGGAGTGAGCCATGGCCAAGACGCCTGCCGTGCCCACGATGGCGGCATAGCAGACCATTGCCACCCAGGTGAAGAGGGGCCGCACCAGTGGCTCCCAGCGGGTCAGAAACTCATCAGGATCCACGCGGCCCAGGCGAAGCGCCAACGGGTTAGCGATTCGCCCCCAGAACTCACCCGATTCTCGGCGCTTCTGCCTCCTGAAGATTTCGAGCAGATCCGGAGACACGTCCGAGGCCAGAGCGTCGGCGGTGTGTAGTACGCCCAAGAGGCGAATCAGCTCATCCTGGCTCGGCGCATCATCACCCATCTCGTCGACGGACAAATCCCAGATAGCCTGACAGGTTCGCTCACCATTCATCCAGCCGATCAGCCGATGGGCCGTCGACGAAAGACGATGACAGCTCTGGCTCGCCTCATCCCGCAGCACGTACCACAACTGCCCCCGGTACTCGTGCCGATGGAGACGCACGTGGCTACGCAAACGCGGACGAAGGCCCGCTGCTCGATACCAGGATGCGCTGAGTAGCGATTCACTCATGGATCGACCGCACCCGCATCCGACCTAGGGCCACCAGGACCAGGTCCAGATCCTCAACCAATTCATCAAATCGTGGGTCCAGATCCACAACCATCTGCGCTGGTCGATTTCGACTTTGCCAACCCCGGCCATTCCGGGCCGCAAGCCATCGATCGGGTCATCCAATTGAGCCTCTACGCGAAAGACATTGCGCCCGCTGGAAGCCACGGAAACCGGGATGACTCGGTCCACGGTCATCGGAAGCTCCGTATTGGGGAGGGCCGAAAGCGTGATCTTTCCGTGTTGCCCCACCCGTACATCCGCGATGTCGCGCTCGTCGACCTCCAAAATCACGCGATAGCCGTCCAGGGGGGCAATCTCGAAGAGGACATCACCCCGCGATACCGGAGACCCGAGGGATTGACTTAGATCGCCCTCGACCACCACCCCTTCGAAGGGCGCCTCTATCCGGGTGCGACCCAAATTCGCATCCACCAACTCGAGCTGAGCGTTCGCCTGTTCAAGCTGCGCGCCCAGTACGTTGACCTGTGACCGGTCGTGGGCCGCCAAGGCCTCTCGGTACTCGCGAGAGAGCTGCGATTTTCGCCCCACCCATTGGCGGCGCTCGAGAACGAGATCACGGTCGTCCAAGCGAGCGAGCAACTCCCCCTCCTGAACGAGATCCCCCGCTCGCGCTCTGGCTTCGGCGATGTACGCCTCGAAGCCGACAACCACCGCGCGTTGCAGGCGCCCCTCGATAGTCGCGTCCGCCCCCACCCGGTACTGACCCGTTGCCACAGACAGAAATCCCACAGCTGCCATTGCCGCCACCAGTGCGAGTTTCCGCCCAACACTTCCCGCTGAGAAAAACTTCCGCAGCCCCGTCTTGATCGAGTGCCACACCCGAACGGGCAACGACATTCCAGCGACTCGCTTGAGCTCGAGCACCGGACCCACCAGGAGCGCAACGTCCTCACACAGCGTCGTCGCACTTGCCTCCATGGCGTCCGACATTCCGTACTCGAAGGTAATGGCTCCGCTGATCGTTCCCTCACTCACCAGCGGAACTGTCCCGACCCACATGGAGGAGTGCTGGCGAGTCAGAGCCTCATGAGCCAACAGAGTTCGAGGCGGCGAATCGGCAGGCGGGGGAAACGACAATGTCGAATCCTGATCGGCTGCCTCCTCCATGGCGGCCTGCACGTCGGCGATCAACGGAGACCGGGAATCAAAGCTTGCACTGTGCGAAAGAGAACGAACACGTATTCGCCGCCCTGCCTTCAATCCGACACAAACCCGCTCGCAGCGGAGCAGTGTCGCGAGTTCCGTGGCCACTGCAGTACCTGCATCTGCAACACGATTCGCTTCGAGAGCCACACCCAATACACGCAGTGTCTTGGAGAGTCGCTCCCCGCTGTGGACGTCACCGGCGAGACGCTCCAGCCACGCAGCGCCGGAGGTCAGATGATCGACGATACTCTTGCAAGAAGGCTCTGAGTCCCACTCCTTGGCATGCAGAACCTCCACCGCCACGGCTCCCCAACGATTCGAGGAGGTGCCGAAGGGCACTGCGATTTCACTCCGAGCCGCGGTACCTCCACGCGTGGATCGCGCGCGAACCACTGCGCGTCGCTCGGTATGCGCCGAGTTCGCCACATCGAGGAGATCGTCGGCCGATCCGTCGGCCGGCCAGCGAGCCACGATGCCGGGGCGGCTTCCGGCTCCCCCGCCCAACACCACCACTCCACGACGGATACCAGCAACCGATTGGCAATGTAGAGCCAACCACGACTGTGAGACACTTTCGAGCACGCGGCCCCGTCTCCATTCACCCAGGCGGGAGGATTCCCGAGATCGTTGAAATGCACTCCAGGCTGGAGAGATTCTCCTGCTGCTTCCCAATTTCGGCGTTTCATGGCCCTCTCCTTTAGCTCTTCGGCACCTGACACGCGCAAACGGCGCCATTTCGTCGCGATCGAGCGGCAAGAAATCCCATTTTTGCGAAAACAATCTTCCAGAATTCAACCAAGTGCACCGTCACGCCGATGCGAACGACGTCGAAAACCCTTCGTGGGAAATCCAAAACCCGGCCGATCCGGGGGAACTGCACGCATGGACTCCTCACTCCGCCGCAGCCTACTCGCACCAATTCTGCTCCTTTCGTGCCTGAGCCTGGGCCTGACAGCAGTCGAGGCCTCCAGACAGTGGGGTCTCATTCGCGAGACAGGTGCTCTACTCCACTATTCGAACAGGCCCACCGGAATCCCCCACCTCATGAATTGGCTCAAGGGCGACGGGCACTCTTCGGAATTTCCATTGACGAGCCCTCGCCTCGTGCTCGCCCCTGTAATTCGAGAGCCGCTACTACGAGCCGCGGCCAGCCGCAGACTGGCCGGAGTCGCCGCGGGCGAATTGATGCAGACCATTGAATGGACCCACGGAAAAGCCGGCGACCGGAATCTTGAAGAGAATCTCGGCACGGGCGTCAGTGCGGAGGCTTTGACTCAACTGGTTTCGGACGGTGGGCCCGGAAGCTACCCGGGACGATCCGAGGACCCATCTGACCTCTATGCCGCATTCCGCGAGGCTACCGAGAAAGCCCGTGAATTCTCGCGAAGAAGCCGCGAATCCGAAGCCCTGGCTTCCCTGGAGACGGCAGAAGCTCTCTTCCACGACGCTCTGGCCCCCAATCTTGCTCGAGTGACCGAGAACAGCCTGCGCGAGTTGCGTCACGAACTTCGAACGATTCGAAACCGGGCGACCTCACTGCTGTTGATCACCCTCACCCTCATGCTGACTGCAGCAGCGGGAGCCCTTCTGGCACCGGCGTGGATCTCTCACCGATTGACACGGCCCATCGAGCGCATGACAAGAACGCTGCGAGGAAGCCGCAACAACGGAGCACTCCGGAAAGCAGTGCTGAAAAAGGTCGGTTCGAATCTCGACGAGTTGCAGGCCCTGGAAAATGCAGTCAGAGACGCGGGAACGAACTGGAATTCTCACGGCCGAGCCGGACCCGCCCTCCCGGCCCACAGCAGCACTCGGAACCTGCCCGAACGCCAGCATTTCGAAGCTTGCCTACAAGACACTCTCTCCCGATTTCGAGCCGACGACGGGGACATCGCCCTGCTCTCCATTCTCCTCGAACCCCTCGGCTCACTCAGCTCCACAGAGGGCGGTGATTGGCAACAAAGTGTCGCCCAACAGACCGCACGCCGTGTTTCACGCTGCATCCGCCCCACCGACGTGGTGACCGATGCTCTTGCAGCCAGTTGCGACGCTCAGATCTCGAACCGAGAGGAACACGGATTCAGCCTGCTGTTGTCTGGACTCCGCGAGCCTCTGGACGCCGGCCGCGTCGCCAGCCGATTGGCCCGCGAGCTCTCCCAACCCTTTGACGTCGCGGGTGAGAGCCATCTTTTCCGCCCGAGTATCGGAATTGCAATTCCCCCCCTCGATGGAGAGGATGCCGCGACTCTGCTCGAACATGCGGACGAGTCTGCGCGCTCCCTCCACTCCGAAAACCCATCGCGCCACCGATTCTTCTGTGCAGCAATGGACGCGAGGTACGCGCGCGGTATCCAGATCGCGAGTCGCCTGCAAGGCGCGATCGAGCGCAACGAACTCAGCGTCCACTTCCAACCCATTCGCGATTGCCGCAGCTCCGCGGTGAGCGCCGCCGAAGCTCTGCTGAGATGGGATGACGGCGAATTGGGCCCGGTTCCGCCGAGCGAATTCATCCCCATCGCCAAAGAGGTCGGACTCATGGGAGACCTCGGCCACTGGGTACTCGAACAGGTATGCTCGCTGGCGGTTCACTGGAGAGAGGCGGGCTTTCGGCCGATCCGCCTGTCGGTGAATGTGAGCCCCAACGAGTTACGCAGCGACGACTGGCTCACGAATCTCGAACGAATCCTGTCCGAAAGTGGGGCGGGTGCCGATCAGATCGAGATCGAGATCACCGGAGGACATCCAGTTCGAAGCGATGAAGAAATCGGCGGCATACTCGAAGGACTCGGGGAGCTTGGCATCGGAGTTGCCCTCGACGACGTGGGCCCCGAATACGCGGCCCTGAACGCCGATGGCGCACTCCCCGTTCACCGAATCAAGCTCAAACACGAACTGGTCTCGTCCATTACGACGCCGGACGACGAATCCCCCGTGCTGACGTCGATTCTCTCCATGGCGAAGGGGCTAGGGCATGCCGTTGTGGCCAAAGGCATCAACAGCCTCGAGCAGGCTGAGTTCCTCAGCCGGCACGGTTGCGGCGAGATGCAGGGACACCTCATCAGCCCAGCTCTCAACACGATCCAACTCGAGCGATTCCTCGAGCGGGAAAAAGAACCGGATTCACCCTCGCGTTAGAGCCGCGCTGAACTCTCGAGCTCTTCATTCTGAGCCGACGAACGGCTCAACCCCGTTTTTCCATCACCTCCAGCAGGCCGTCGAGTTCAGCGAGATCTGAGGTGGCGGAATTGAGCATGCACTCCTCGACGCCCAGCTCCTCGTAATCATCCAGCGCCCTACGAACCGCATCAGGTGTCGAGCGGTTGACACTCGCGGCCACGGCCTTGGCGGGCGCATCGCCGATGACCTTGAGATACTTGTACACATACTGCTCGAGACGCGAGGCGCTGTCGGGAGCGAGGCTGAACCAGAACCCCCCCACGTGGCGCGGCGCTGTCTCGCGCCCTGCCTCGGACCAAGACGCCCGAACGTTTTCGAGTTGCTGAGCCATCTCTGCCCGTTCCCCGTTCCCCGACCAGGAGTAGACCCCATCGGCCCAACGAGCTGCACGCGCGATGGACTTGGGACCCATGGATCCCGCCAGGATGGACGGTCCTCCCGGTTGAACGGGGCGTGGCCCCACAGCTTCAGTGCCCTCGAAGGGCAACTCCCCGTTCCACACGCGCCGAATCAAGGCCACTTGCTCATCCATGCGCGCATAGCGACGAACCATTTCGCGCTCCATGCAACGATAATCGTGGGCTCGCCCCCCGACACCGAACGTCACGGTGACCCGGCCCCCCGACAACATATCGAGCGTTGCTGCGTGTTTGGCGACCCAGACGGCAGAGTGCATGGGCAGAACATATAGGGAGGGGACGATCTGGATCCGATGAGTGACCGCCGCTGCCGCCGCAAGGGTCGCACTCATGTCCACGCTGGTTCCGATCACTCGTTCCCCACACGACAAACTGGAAAAAGGCCCCTCGTCAACCCGCCGAAACCACTCGAGAGTCCTTTCCCGGGTGAGGTCCTCCTGGGTATAGGGAAAGCAAAGTCCGATCTTCATGAGTCCCTCCTATGAGAATCCAGCGCTCGAACGTCGATTTCTGGCGTCAGTCTACGCCACGCTCGGGGCCTGGAGCAGGTTTCCCGAAGCCTGCCAGAGATGGGTCGCCCACGCATCCAGCCGACCAAGCGCACCGCAGCGGTGAAGGTTGCGTGATCCTCGACAAGTGGGCCTAACCAATGAGATAGTCCAACCGGCCCACTACTGGAGGACACCATGGCTTTTCCCCGGTTCAACCACATGGAGTTGACGCTACCGCTGGGCTCGCTCGACGAGGGCGGAGTACGCAATGACATCAAACGCTTCTACGGAGAGGTCTTCGGATTCGAGGCGCTGGATGTCGAGATCGTCAAGCAGAATGCCTTGCTGTTGAGAACCGACCCTGAGACGAGCCAGTTCATCCTCATGACCCAGATGAAGGAACCCATTCAATCCCCCAGTTACGACCACCTGGGCTTCCTCTACGACTCCCGTGACGAAGTCGACGAGATCCTGGAGAAGTGCCAGAAATACCAGGAACAGGACGATCGAGTGATGCTCAAGCTCTACGACGACATTCCAGCGGGCGAACAGGCAACCGTCCATGCCTTCTACGTGAAGTACATTCTGCCCATCTACTTCGACGTCCAGAGCATCGAATACCAGGCGGAGTCCGCCAAGCCTCCGCGAATGTGGCGCTACACCTGACCCACGAAAGTTTTCAGGTGGCAGAACTTCCAGCTTCTTCGGCAGCCCGCGTTCTACCGGTCATTTGAATGAGCTCCTCGTGGAACTCGAACCAGAGGCTGTGGTAGCTCTCGACCAATGGAGAGGCCAGATAGCGTCGGTCTCCCGCGCGAAGATACTCAAACGCCGAGTCGAAGCGGGGACCGTACCGCTCCAAACGCGGCACCAGATTCGTGAAGCGCAAGACCAGTGCTCGAAAAAGCTCGTGATGCTCCGTGAGATCACGAGAAAGCTCCTCGAGCGACACATCACCCAGCTGCACCCGGGTGACCAACCGCTTGAAGTCGGCGTCTACCCGGAGGAATTCTGCGTAGAGGCCCTCCAGGAGTTCGGTGTCCACGCTTGCCCGTTCGGCATCGAGCGCAGCGATCCGAAGGAGGTTCCCTCCTTCGGACAATCCGTAGAACCCATCCCCCCGAATAACGAGCCCTTCGGACTCCAGGCTCTCGAGCGCGACCGCAGCCTCCTCCTCGCTCTGTCCCAGGGCCGCCGCCAAGTCGGAGCCCTGGCTGCGCCCCTTTAGGCGCAGGGCCTGTAACCACAGAAAAGTCTGCTCAGCGTCCATTTCGACACCACAGAATAGTCACCTTCGGCTCCCCGCGCTTCAGACCAGCGCCGAGAGTCGGGGCCGGTGGTCGACCATTCCAAGCGCCCCCTCCATCAATGCTTCTTCGCGTAGTGCGTAGCGATGAAAATAACCGACGAGTTGAGCGTCTCGCTCGGGTCCCGCCTCCCTCACGAATCGGTCGAGGGCCTGCTGGCCCTCCTGCACGTTCGCGGGTCGCGATCCGAGGAGAATTTCCATTTCCTCCAATTCCTGCTCCTCGAAGGCTGACCCACGCAGGTGGACATGACGAAGATGGCGAACCAGACGCGCTGTCAGAGCCAAACGCGAAGCCCGAAACGAGTCCTCTACGGCGGGAAGTTGCTCGTTCTCGAGGTTCTCCAGCACGATGTCATAGAGAACACGATGGCGCGTCTCCGTCATGGCAGGGACCGTGTACGGTTTCAGTTCGACACCAATCGCTTCAGCCAGCGATTCTGCAGTGGTCCGAAGGTAGAAAACGTGCTGTGCGATCCACTCGGCATGCTCAGTCCTGGGAGTGAGATTCTCCATCACCGGAGCCAGCGAGAGAGGAACCAGCAACATGCACTTTACCGTGTAAAAACGCAGCGCCTCCAGATCCAGCGCCTGTCCGGAAAGCACTTGATACCGATCGAGTCTCTCGGAAAAGCGCCCAATGGGGTAGTAGAGGTCTCGAGACCGAACGCAGGCCAGGTCGTCCATAGGGTCACCCAAATGAGCAAGTTCCCAGTCGACGAGTGCTGTGACACGATTACCTTCAAAGAGAAAATTTCCAGGACCGGTGTCGCCCTGAACCAACACCGGTTCAATCCTACGCTCGGGAACGTTACGGCGCAGCCAACGGCATCCAAAAGTCAACAGCGGAAGGGGCTGGCGTATGGCCTCCTCATAGGTCGACTGCCAGACATCGAGATCGCTCAGTCCGATTTCATTGGGGGTACGTGGCACACGCAAACCTGCTCCCTCGAACCGCTCTGCGTCGAGAGAGTGAACCTGAGCAAGAAGTTCGATGAAGTGCTCCGCTACCGCGTCTCGCTCCCCCTCATCGGTGATTTCATTAAAATTGTCCCGGCCATCGACGTGGGCCAGCAATGCCGCTGCAGGATCGGAATGAAAGCCGAGCACCTCAGGAACGGGAATCCCGGACGAATGCAGCACCTGAAGAATCCGAGCCTCGCGTTCGGTGGAGTAGACACGGGTATAGGAGAATGCGGGATCACGTGTTCCCCTCAGATATGTTCGCACCCGTCCTTCGTCGGTCTCCACATCCACGAACCATGCAGGGCGACCTCCAGAATCGCGCCCCTGGCGCTCACGACGAACAATCTGCCCTCCGATCGTTCGTTCGATCCAGGAAAAAACTGTGGCCCAGTGTCCCTCGTCATTGGCCTCAACCACTCCGACTCCTCTCCTCACAGGCCCCTCGGAGCCGTGACTCGGCGCCCCATGGCGGCCAATCGATGATTCATGTTTTCTCCTGACGAAACAAGCACCTTCGCGGCCATCCATTGGCCGAGAGCCCCAGGCCCCCCGGAGCCTCCTTCTTCCACCCGCGGTGAATGTGGTACACCAGTAGCGTGCTCTGGAACGCGGGGAGAAGAACCGCAACCGATTTACGGCACTTAGAGACGCCGCAACATCGCGCCCCATCGCACGCGGGGTTCACTCGGTCTCGACGACCAGCCAATCGGAAGGTCCGAGTTCGCGCCACCTTCACGAACGACCAACGGAGCCCGAAGGACGACCCACGTCGAAGCCCGGGACATCAGGAGGGGTGAACATGGGCCGACTCCAACCCAAGGTCGTGCACACTGAAGAATCTCGGTGGTTCGACTTTCCACTTGCCCGCGCGTTCGAGCACACCGCCCACCGACGTCTTTTGTCCGTACTTTCGGGATGGGCAGCCGGTGCGTTGTTTCTCACCACCGCCTTCGCGGGATTGACGGGCACCCTTGAAACTCCCCTCGCCATCGCAGGAACCGCAGCTTTCATCGCATTCGCTTCTGTCCCCGTACTCGTCAATCGCTTCGACGCCCTGGGCGCAGCGACCATCGTGCTTCTCGTAACAGGGATCGCCATCGTCCTCGTACCTGCCTACTACCAGGGCGGATTGAATTCCATCTACATCCTCTGGTTCATCGTCATTCCCCTCCTTTCAGGGTTGATGCTCGGCCCCAAAGTGGCTCTAGCCTCGGGAATTCTGGGCGCCATAGCCATGACAGTTCTCTACACACTGGCCAGCGTCGGCGAACTTCCAAAAACAGACAAAGACCCAGACGAACTCTTTTCATGGCTCAACATCGTGCTCGGGATCGGCTTCAGCTCCGCAACTGGTTTCGTGGCTTCCCGCAGTCTCTCCACTTCTTCCAAGAAACTTCTTGAAGCAACCCTCTCCGAAAAGGCACAGAGCGAAGCCGTCGAAGAAAGCAGTGCTCACCAGCGCGCCATCGTCGACGCGGCCCTCGATGCGATCATCGAGATGGACTCCAGCGGCCAGATCGTCGAGTTCAACCCCGCTGCGGTCAAGACCTTTGGGTACGAGAGAGAAGACGTTCTCGGAAAACCTCTATCGGATCAACTCGTTCCCGAAGAGTTGAGGGACGACCACACCGCTGGCATTTCTCGATATCTACAGTCCGGCCAATCGCGAATTTTGGGCCGAAAGCTGACGACTGAGGCCATGCACGCCGACGGATCAAGGATCCCCGTCGAGTTGGTCGTGCAACCCATCAACGTCCACGAAACCCACCGATTCACCGCATATCTGCGGGACATGACGGAACAAAACGAAACCCAGCAAAAACTCCTGGAACAGAGCCGACAACTCGATCGCTCGCGACGCCTCGAATCCGTGGGAAGGCTCGCCGGGGGAATTTCACATGACTTCAACAACCTTCTCACCGCCATCAACGGCTACGCGGAACTACTTCTGGAAACCGAAGACCTCGATCCACAGACACAGGACTACATCGAGCAAATCATCTATGCCGGTGACCAGGCGGCACAATTGACACGGCAGCTGCTGATGATGAGTCGGAACGAGCACATCGAAGGCCAGGTCATCGATCCCAACGAATTGATCGACAAGCTCATGAACATGTTGGAACGTGTCCTCCCCGAATCCATCGAACTCCATCGAGACCTTCAACCCGACACGGGGAGGATCGAAACAGACCCCGGACAATTGGAGCAGGTCATCATCAACCTCGTGCTGAACGCGAGGGATGCGATGCCCAACGGAGGGCATCTCTTCGTCAAGAGCTGTAGTGAGGATGTCGACGAGGCCCGAGCCGATGTCCTAGACGGCATCGAACCCGGGGAATACGTTCGAATCGAGGTCAGCGACAGCGGTACCGGAATCGCTTCCGAAATCGCCGACCAGATATTCGACCCCTTCTTCACGACGAAGCCCTTCGGTGAAGGCACAGGAATGGGTCTCGCCACCGCTTATGGGACCGTTCGGCGCAGTGGCGGTGCGCTGTGGGCCGACAATGAAACAGAATCAGGATCGACCTTCATCGCATTGCTGCCACGAACAGAGTCCACCGAACAGCCACCGGTGTCAGAAACCACGGAGATCCATCCTGGAAACGGTGAAACGCTCCTGGTCATCGAAGATCAGGCCTCGGTCCGCAGTCTGATCACTCAGGTCCTGAGAGGACACGGCTATCGGGTCATTGAAGCTGCCGATGGGAACGAGGCCATCTCTCTATTCGAGTCAGCGGCGGAGACGGTGGAAATGGTCATCACCGACGTGATCATGCCGGGTATCAGCGGGCCCGAGGCCGTGAAACGCCTTCGAGAACTCCAACCCGAAATCGCAGTGGTCTTCATGTCAGGCTACACCGACGTTCGCCTCGATCACCGCATCAGCCGAGAACCAGGCGTGGCCTTCCTCCACAAACCAATTCGCCTCAGCCAACTGTGCGCGGTCATTCGCAAGCAACTCGACGGTCCTCCCGAGAAACGTCACCCGACCCCCTGATATCTCTGCCGCAGCAGATCGGGGATTCCCTTTTCGAACGCCTCCCACCGTTTTTGTTCTTTTTCGGTCGCGTTCTCAGAGCGCCGCGCCCTCGCCGCTCCGACCCTGGTGTTCGAATCGACTCAAAACGCCTTCTCGCGACCCCACAGCAGCGCACCTCCCATCCGCGACTCTGGCACACGAGTTGCAATCAAAGCCTACAACTCCAAATTTCGGGGACTTCAATTGCAAATCCCGGCCGACATCTACGAACTCGATTCCCAACTGATCGTCGAAATCGACCTACCGGGGATCTCGCCTCACTCAGTCGATTTCTTGATCGAGGGCACGATTCTATGTATTCGAACGCGCCCTCCGGAAATTCCACACGCACCGATCCGCACCTATCATCGCCGTCGCCGTCAACGAATCGAAAGCCGATTGTTTGGCTATGTGGAACTTCCCGAATCGGTCGATCCAAGAGATGCAACGGCCTCCCTGCAAGAAGGCGTCCTGACGCTCCGCCTGCAGATTCGCAAAGACGCCGAATTTGTCGATGTACGATCCGATCGGATCAAGACACGACCGGAGAATCTCGAGCGACCGTGGTGAGTTCCTCTCGAAACGGTCTCATCTCGCCGGCACAAGAGACAGATCGCTTCTCGAAGAAATCGCCCGTCTCTGCGATCTCTCCCCCTCTGCCCGAACGCCTAACGGTGGAGTGTGCCTGGTGCTGCCACTCGATCCAGGGCCCCGTCAGGCAGAACCCCGCGCGGATCAGCCACGGCCAGTGTGCTGACTGCCTCGAAGCACTCAAGCACAGCGACCCCGCCCATCCTTAGGCCATTGCCCTCGAAGCTAGATTTCCATTGGAGCATTGTCAGAAACACGGTTCGACGGAGTCTCGAGCCCATATTTCTGGATCCTGTACCCCAGCGCTCGACGCGTCAGGCCCAGCATCCGAGCGGCGTGGGTCCGGTTGCCGTTCGTCTTAGCGAGCGCACGTTGAATGCAGCGGATCTCTACGCTTTCGAGACCCTCATCCGCCGCCTCGGGGGCAACCCTTTCCCCGTCCCGGACCGACGTCTCCAGAAGACGCAGATGGTCCTGCACGGCTGCGGTCAGATCTCCGACTGCCATTTCAGCTCCGTCACGCAGCAGCATCGCGTGCTGAACAGCATTGGAAAGCTCTCTCACGTTTCCCGGCCACGGGTAGTCGACCATCAACTCGTAGGCTTCTGTAGTGAATCGAACCGTTTCTCCTCCGGAATACGACGCGATGAAATGTTCGATCAAATCCGGCAGGTCGTCTCGCCGATCCACCAGAGCGGGGATTTCCAGAGGAACGACGTTGAGGCGATAGAAGAGGTCTTCGCGAAACGTTCCGGCACCCATGGCTTCTTCGAGGTCTCGATTCGTAGCGGCAATCGTACGCACATCCACCTTCACGACGGTTCCGGCATCCCCCACCCGACTGAATTCACCCTCCTGTAATACACGCAACAATTTGGGCTGGAATGAGATCGGAAGTTCGCCGATTTCGTCGAGGAAGAGTGTCCCGCCGTCGGCCGCATGAAAAAGGCCCTCGCGATCCGAATTGGCTCCCGTGAATGCACCTTTGCGATAACCGAACAGCGTCGCCTCCAACAGAGTCTCTGGGATTGCCGCGCAGTTGACCCGAATCATCGGTCCGTCGCGACGTCGCGAAAGGCCATGTAGAGCGGTCGCCATGACTTCCTTGCCCGAACCTGATGGGCCACGCAGAAGGATCGGCGCATCCGAGGGCGCCACCTTTGCCAGTTTCCGCAGGAGGGGCTGCATGGCCGCACCTTGGCCGATGATCGAACCGAGCGCATCCCCTTCGGTAGCCGACGCGGTCGTCCCCCAACGTTGCCCCGAGGCGCTCGAGTCACCGCCCGTGGGCTGTCGAGTAATGGACTGAACCAGCGGAAGCACATCGCCCCGCACGGAAAAAGGTTTCGTGAGATAGTCGACTGCACCTGCCTTGAGGGCCTCCCGAGCCGTTTCTACCGATGCAAACGCGGTGATCACCACCACTTCACAAAGTGGCCGGACCGCCTTGACGCGACGCAGAAGAGTCAATCCGTCCATTCTTGGCATTTTAATGTCGGTGATGACCACGTCGTAGGCGCGCTCCTTGAGTTTCTCGAGCGCGACCTCCGGCTTTCCCGTGTCTTCAACTTCGAAACCATTCCGAGTCAGTTCGATTCGCAGCAGATCTCGGATCTGATTCTGGTCATCGACAATGAGAATGCGTTGTGACATTTCTGGGTTCCGCTCCTTGCTCCGCTCCGCAGCACTCCCTCCCTGAAACTTCGATGATCAGGACTGAAAGAGGGAAAATGGTGACTGGCGGTAGGCTTCTCGACAAACTCTGCGGCGCGGCCTTCCCACGCGCGGTTCGACGATCAATGGATTTGGGGAATCGAGCCTCGGATTGAGCCGTTTTGCATACGCCCACAATCTAGAGCCAGAGAACTCTCGCGTCTCCGGGCAAACGCCAAATACATGCTCAACGCGTGAATAAAGCCCTGGAAATTCGGGTTTCGCAGAGTCAATGATTCGGGTATTACCCCAATGCTTCATCGTTCATGGATCCCTCCTTAGGGAGGCACGGAGGCGCTGCTCCGTGCAAGCGAGAAGACTGAAACTCGGAGCACGAGAAAAGGACCCAAGACATGACCGCTGGCGCAATCCATTCGATCCACCGCTATCCCGTCAAGAGCATGCTGGGTGAGAACCTCGAGAGCGCTCAGATCGGAGACTCGGGACTGCTCGGTGACCGAGCATGGGCGCTTCGAGACGAAACCCGCGGAAGTATCGTTGGCGCCAAGAAGATCCCCGAACTCATGGGTTGCACGGCCCGGTACCTAGAAGAACCCGGACCCGGCCAGGCGCCGGCAGCCCAGATTCACCTGCCCGACGGTTCGACTTTCATGTCCGACTCCACCGACGCGGGCTCCCACGTCTCACGAGTGCTCGGCCAATCGCTCACCGTGTGGCCACTACTCCCAGCGGAAGAAAGCGACCACTACCGCCGCAGGCAGGCGGAGTCTTCGGACTTCGAAAGCGAACTTCGTACCGTCTTTGCAAGGGAAGCGACGGAACCCCTTCCCGACATGGCTGCATTTCCCCCAGAGTTGTTCGAATACGAGTCGCCCCCGGGAACCTATTTCGACGCATTTCCCCTTTTGGTTCTCTCCAAGCGTTCGCTCGAAACCGTCCAGGCTGCAGATCCAGAGCGCGTTTTCGACGTTCGGCGCTTCCGGCCCAACCTCCTACTCGATGTCCCGGACTCGGGAGATTCTTTCCCTGAAGTGAACTGGGTCGGCCGACGCGTACGCTTCGGCCAAGCGGTCCTCGAGATCTCGATGGCCTGCCCCCGATGCGTCATGACGACCCACGGTTTCGCGGATCTCCCAAAGGAACCGGGCATCATGCGAACCCTCGTGAAGTACGCTGGAGGCAACCTCGGCGTCTACGCATCGGTACTGGAACCCGGCGAAGTACGAATCGGGGACTCGGTGGAGATTCTGGGGTCGTAGAGAATCACCCGGTGGATCGACGCCGCACCTTCGAGTGAAACTTTTTCAAGCCCCCGCGCGATCGGCAGGTTCAGCTCGTTCGTCGAGAACTCGACGGATCTCACGCTCTAGACGTTCGGCGAGTTTCCTATGACCAACCGCATTCGGGTGATAGGAGTCCACGAAGTCCTCGTTGGGCAGAAAATCGTGAAGATCCAGATACGTCAGTCCTCGTTCCTCCACCTCTTTGCGTAACCATTCGTTGTAGGCGGCGAAGGCCTGTGTCGTAAAACGCACGTTGTAGCAGCGGCCACCGCCTCTTGGCTCGTGGGCAACAGGCCAGTTGACGATCAACACCGGGGTTCCACCCTGATCGATCTGCTCCAAGTAGGCGACGATGTTCCAGGCCTTCCAATCCCGAAACGCGCGGAGAAACTTCCTCTCTACTTCGGCACAGTGATAGTCGCTGAAATCAGCCAGGGGCGGCATGGTCTCGTCCTCGGGCAGCCAACGTCCGACCAGCCAGCGCATTCCCTCGCGAGCAGATAGCCGCACAAAGGCCCCCGACTGGCGCAAAGCCGTGACCACATCCTCCCAGCGGTCTCCTGTATCCCGTTCGTCCCGGTATCGCCGCAAGGGTTCGTCGAGCCCCGGTGGATCCTCGGACGCCATGGCATCGATTGCGGCAAGGTTGGCGTCCATGAACTGTGCGACGGCCTCCATTGGATGTGGAGCGAAGTGCGCGAAGTCATCCAGATTGATGGCGTGGACGATCAGGTCGGGCTCGTAGTCGAGGGCATGCCGGAGAATCAGAGCATCTTTGACCTGATAGGTGTAGACGTGGGCGAGGTTGAAGACATGGGCTCCGGGTTCATCCCTTGCAAATTCGCGATTGAGCTCTGCTCCGAGGGTTTGGTCTGCCGGCAAAGGAAAACCGTAGATCCCACTGGCCCCAGTCAGGAATACACGTCTCTGTCCGGGGTGATCGGAACTCCGCCAGCACACCTCGTGCTGGCGGAACATGAGCGGAAGCCAGCCAACTCGAGATTCGGTTCGAATGTGCAACCGCTGACCGCCTTCGAAAACGGGTGGCAGGCAGAGGGTCGCACTGGCTACCGAGGCCTGCCCTCCCACCAGGACTGCGGCCGTCACCCCCCACAACCATGACTTCCATCGCCCAGCCATCCTCATTCTGAACGGCCGTCTGAGGCCACAGCAGCACCCTGTGCTTTCATTGAGGTCCCGGCTGGAGAGCGTGTTCGCCTTCATCTCGACTCGCCTCCAACAGCATAGCCATTGCCGTGAGGCACGGGGCGCGGGCCCGTACAGACGTTGGCGCCCCCGACAGGACTCGAACCTGTGACGCACGGTTTAGGAAACCGACGCTCTATCCATCTGAGCTACGGGGGCGCAGCGGCGTAGCGTACTGGATCGATGGGGGGTTTTCGATCAGGGCCGGGGGCGGCCAGAGATGGCGACCGGGCCCAGACTAGACCTCGATGAGTGCCCAGCGTCCTTGCCTGAATCGCCAGGCCTTGAGGGCCGCACGCACCACGTAGTCTCCAATCAGGGCTGCCCATAACCAGGGAAGTGAGAGTTGCCAAACGAAGGTGACGAGAACGGACAGAGCCAGCCTCACGCCGTAGAAACTCACGACCACGACCAGGAGAGGAAAGCGAGTGTCACCGGCCCCTCTCAAGGCGCCACCAAGGGAGAAATCAATGGCCATACAGGGCTGAGACACCCCCAGCATGTAGATGAACCAGACGGTATTGGACACCACCGCGGGATCGTCCACGAACACCTCGGCAATGGGCTGCGCGAAGACAACGATCAAAAAACCCAGCACACTCATGCTCGCCACAGCCATGCCAGTGGATAACCATCCAACACGCGCCGCCCGTCCAGGCTCGCGCGCTCCCAGATTCTGCCCAACGAGCGCAGACGCGGCGGCAGCAAAGCCAAAGCCTGGCAAAAACGACAGCCCAAGGATTCGAACACCGATGAAATAAGCTGCCACCGCATCGGTGCCATACCGCGCCGCAAACACCAGATAGAGAATGAATCCCAATTGCATCAGGCTCTGTTCGAGGGCGGCTGGATAGCCGATATCGAGCACCCGGCGCACGGAGTCCCAACGCAGCCGAAGATCCACTGGCTCGAGGCTCACCCGCAACCTGCGAGAAAAAGCCAGCCCCAGCGCAACCAGCGTCCCGGCTGTGAATGCAAGCACGGTTGCCAGAGCCGAACCTTTCACTCCAAGGGCAGGAGCTCCCAGGTTCCCGAAAATCAACACCCAGTTCAGGAAGACATTGAGAAGGTTCACACCCAGGTTGATCCACAGAGGCGTGCGGGTGTCTCCGGCCGCACCCTGAGCGGACTCAACGACGAACAAGATGGCGCCGGGAAGAGCCGCGAGTACGGCCAGACGCGTGTAGTCGACGGCAAGGCCGGCCACTTCGGTGTCGATTCCAAACAGGCCCACCAGGGGTCTCGCCCACGAGATCACGGGCAGGATGACACTGAGCGAGATCATGGCCGATAGAGTCACAGCCTGCCCCTGAATGGATTGTGCCTCACGGGTCGCGCCTGAACCGACGCGTCGAGCCACCAAAGCCATGGTGCCCGTACTCACGGCCGCCATGACGACCATGGAGGCACTGAGAATCTGCCCGCCGACACCCACCGCAGCCACAGCGCCGGATCCCAGCCGACCGACCATGATCATGTCGGCCAAGCCGACCAGCGACTCCGAGAGCATGGCCAGGGTCACGGGCCAGGCCAGTGCCCAGATGGCTTTGGTGGAATCACCGAGCTCGGCCCGGGGCTTGGGATCCAACACGATGGAGTGACCTCGCGAAGCCCTCAGCACGGAAGGCTGGGGGTGTTGCCGTCCCGTCACACCAACACGCGATATGAGCACCTGAACCAGAGATCGGTGGTGCCAAAGGCACGCCCCATGGGCGTCGTTGGAGCCCCGGCGAAGAGACCCCATGAGCATAGGCGAAGCCACGCGATCTTGCGGCGATCCCCTGCGGCTCTCCGAAGCCGAGATGCACGACTCCGATGGATCCCTCATGGCCCGAGGCCGACAGACCGACGCCCCACTCGCTGGAAGACGCCGCTAGGTGCGGCGAATCATCGCGTCCCGCTCCGGCCCCACGGACACCCAACCCACCGGCGTCTCGATCAGACGCTCGATGACCTCTACGTACCGCTGCGCCTGACGGGGGAGTTCCCCGAACTCTCGGATCGGAGAGACGTCGGTCTTCCAGCCCTCCAGCGACTCAAAGACCCCCGTCGCACCGTCCAGACGAGCAGTGGTGGGGAATTCCCGAACCTGCGCCCCTTCGATCGAATAGGCGGTGCAGAGGGGGATTTCGTCGAGGTACCCGAGAACGTCCAGTCCCGTCAGCACGACTTCGGTCGCGCCCTGGATGCGGCAGCCGTAACGCGTTGCCACGGCATCAAAGTATCCAACCCGGCGCGGGCGACCGGTGGTGGCCCCGTATTCTCCGGCATCGCCACCTCGCTCGCGCAACTCCTCGGCTTCGCTCCCGGACAATTCCGTGACAAAGGGCCCAGCTCCCACACAAGTCGAGTAGCACTTCGCCACGGCCACGATGCGCTCGAAAGCCGTCGGCGGCACTCCGGCCCCCACGCATGCAAAGCCAGCCAGCGGAGAGGAAGACGTCGAGAAGGGATAGATGCCGTGGTCGGGATCCCGCAATGCACCGAGTTGCCCCTCGAGCAGCACTCTCTGACCCGCCTGAAGCCAATCGTGTACCCGTGCGGACACGTCCTGCACCATGGGCTCCAGCCGTTCACGGTGCTGGAGTAGGCCATCCAACACTTCGTCGACCACGAGCTTTGGGTGGTCGTAGAGGTGCTCGAGCAAAACGTTCTTGGCCACCAGGGCCGACTCGACGCGTCCGCGGAGCCGATCGGTGTCGAACAGATCCGCGATTTGGACCCCGATCTTCAGATACTTGTCGGCGTAGAAGGGTGCGATTCCGGCACGCGTAGAGCCGAAGCTCTGGCCGCCCAGACGCTCTTCCTCCAGGACGTCCAGCAGCGAATGGTGGGGAAGCACGACCTGTGCCCGGTCCGAGATACTGACTCGGGGAGTGGGCACACCCGCATTCTCGAGCAGATCGAGTTCTTCGAATAGAGCCGCCAGGTCGATGGCCGCCCCCGGTCCGAGAACGTTCTCGATATGGCGATAGAACACCCCCGATGGCAACAGGTGCAACGCGAATTTCCCAAAATCATTGATGACCGTGTGGCCGGCATTGCGCCCGCCCTGATAACGGATCACGACGTCGGCCTGGGCGGCCATGTAGTCGGTGACCTTCCCCTTTCCCTCGTCTCCCCAATTCGCTCCAACGATGGCTTCGATCGGCATGGAACCAACATAGACCGACCCTATCTATACGACAAATGGATGTTTTTTATATTTTTAATTAGTTAAATTAATGGAATGGAATCAGAGCGCCTCACGGCCTTCCGAGCCGTCGCCCGCAGCCTCAGCTTTTCCCGAGCCGCCGAGCAGTTGCACAAGACGCAACCCGCGATCAGCCAATCGGTCCGGGCTCTCGAGACTTCCCTGGGTGAGCGGCTCTTCCTTCGCCTAGGGCGGCGGATTCAGCTGACCCTGGCGGGCCGGATCCTCCTGGAGCATGTGGAGGAGTCCTTTGCCGCCCTCGAGCGGGGACGACTGCGAATCGAAGCCCTGGCGGAACTCCGCGAAGGCGAACTGCGCATCGGTGCCAGTGACACCACAGCCTGCTACGTGCTCCCCCCGGTTCTTCAGGCCTATCGCGAGCGTTACCCCGATGTCGACGTGTGGATCTCCAATCGACCGTCTCCCAAGACACTCGAGCAACTGACGGCCTCGGAGGTCGATATCGGCTTCGTGACCCTTCCCGTCGCACAGCCCGACCTGACCGTGGAGCCCCTACTGGTGCGCGAAGACGTCGCCATCTGTGCTCCGAACCATGAACTGGCCGCACGGAGCCGAGTCACTCTCGACCAACTCCTGCCCTTCCCCCTGTTGCTGCTGGACCGCGGTTCGAGCACGCGAACCTTCATCGACCAACGCATCGCCGCCGCGGGGACCGAACCGCAGATCGCCATGGAGGTGGGAAGCATCGAAATCATCAAACACCTGGTTCAACGAAATTTCGGTGTCTCCATCGTGCCCCGAGCAGCGGTCGAGACCGAGGTTGCAAACGAGCGACTCCATGCTTTGCGAATCTTCTCGCGCGCAGACCAACGACAACTTGGAGTCGCCTATTCGAATCGGCAACCGCCGTGTCTGGCTGCCACGGCCTTTCTGCGCATGACGCGCGCGCTCGTTCGAGACACCTCGATCCAGGCCCCCGACCTGAAGATCGCCCCGAAAGAAGAAGGTCGACTCAATACCGGGGCGCCATAAGCAGACGGTGCCCCCGAGTTATCTGCCCGCAAAACTCGCGCAGACTGCGAGCTCGACTCATCTTCCCACCAATGACATTCCGTTCTCTCTTAGAATCCAGCGCTGCTGTTCGTCAGGCAGTTGATCGATCAGCGCCTGAAATTCGCGAGGTTCCGCCAGCCCCTCCGCGTGCGGATAGTCCGATCCGAGAGCGATCATCTCGTAGCCGACCTCGTCCACGATGCCCGCTACATCGTCCTCGGGATACGGCGTGACGACCACATGCCGCCGCGCGATTTCCGTCGGACGCTCCCGGAGTGGCCCCCCAATCCAAGGGCCATTTCTCCCCATGCCGCGCATTTTGTCGATCCGACCCATGAAATAGGGCAGCCAACCTGCCCCATTTTCGACACTCGCGACCTTGATGTTCGGGAACCGGCCAAAAACGTTGTCGTAGATGAGCTGAGAGATCGCCGCCATGACCGCGACGTCTCCGTAGCTGTTGAGCCATTGCCACGCCGAAAACTTGAATACATGAACATCGGGATCGTACCCCCAAAGGGGTGCGAGGGCGCTGTTGTGGCCCCCTTCTCCCTGATGGAACAAAACCGAAATGCCCGCCTCATCGAGGCGCGCCCAGAAGGGGTCGAAATAGGGATCCCCCGCCGAGCGTCCATAGGAATGGCCGGGGCGCAGATTGATGGTCCGCGCCCCCTCGCGAATCACTCGATCGAGTTCTTCAATCGCCATGTCGAGATCACGAAGCGACATGGATGCAGGGCAATAGATACGATCCCGGTACGCATACCCCCATTCATCCTCGACCCAGCGATTCAACGCCCGCAAATGCGCGTAGAGAACCTCGGAATCATCGATTCGGTGCTCGGTGGAGACTGCTGTGGAAAACATGGTGCAGGCCTCGATGCCCTGCTGATCCATCAGCTTGATTCGTTCGTCCCGGTCCCTGAATCCGGGCAGCGCTGGCATGAGGCCATACCCTCCAGCCTCTTCACCCGACTTCAGTGTTCGCAGATATTCCTTGAGCGATCCCGGCCGGAGCACCCAGTCTTCTTGACCCGGTTTTCGGTCCCCGAGTTCTCCGAACTGCTTCTCCTCCCCAAAGAGAAGGAAGGCCGCGCTGTACAGCCCCTGGTACTCAGGCTCGAGGTGTCGGGTAAATGCCTCCTCGGTCTCGTAGTAGTGATTGTCTACGTCGAAGAGCCCGTATTCGATACGCACCATTCGGGCCTCCCATTGCCTCAGCGGGCTTTCCTGAACAGGCTAGAGCGTACGACTCACTGATTCAATTCCACGCAAAACCAGATACAGCCCATCGCAACTGAATTGAACCCAATACGTTTTCCAGGGTACGCTGAATCATCATGGACCTCACTTATGATGCCGATTCCGAGCGTTTTCGAGGGGAATTGCGCGATTTCATCCTTCGGCACCGCGACCTCGCTCCCAAAAGCCAGGGGGTCATGGGCGGGCGGGCCACTCGTGAAATGCTCGACTGGCAAAAGCTGCTCCTGGAACGAGGCTATGCGGCGCGCTCGATTCCCCGAAAATACGGGGGGCACGGAGCCACACCCAACCTGATCGAAGCGATCATCCTCGGCGAGGAATTTGCCCGTTCCGGCGTTTCGTCGGGCGTATCAGGTCCCGGTGTAGACATGCTTGTTCCCACCCTGCTCGAGCACGGGAGCGAAGAGCAAAAACTGCGTTTCGTAGGCCCGACCCTTCGAGGTGAATTGTCTTGGTGCCAGGGTTATTCGGAGCCTGGCTCTGGAAGCGACCTGGCCAGTCTCCAGACCTCGGGGACCTCAGATGGAAGCGATCTCATCGTCAACGGCCAGAAAGTCTGGACAAGCTCCGCTCATCTCGCGGACATGATGTTCGCGTTGGTACGGACCGAAGCAAATACAAAAAGACACGTCGGAATCAGCTACGTACTGATCCCAATGGATTCAGCGGGGGTCGAGGTACACCCTCTTCGCACAATGACGGGCGCTAGTGAATTCAATCAGGTTTATCTGAGTGACGTCCGGGTGCCTCAAACCAACATCGTGGGACAGCGCGGCGAGGGCTGGCAAATTGCGCATACGACTCTGAAACACGAGCGGCAGGTTGCCGGAAACCCCACGGAATTGGAAGCGACCCTTCGGTCCCTGATTACGCTGATGGAAAACGAGACTCGCAACGGTGTACGCGCGATCGACCAGTCGGCCCTGCGCGAAAGACTCCTCGACCTCCAAGCCCGTGTTCTCAGCTTGAAGTGCCATGCCATGCGATTGTTGACCTGCGACCTGCGTGGAGAATCCCCGGGCGTGGCGGGACTCGTAGTCAAACTCCAGGCCTGCGAACTCATGCACCAGATGGCAGCCCTGGCCCTCGATGCCATGGGAGATCTCGGAATCCTCTACCACGGATCCAAGTACGAACGCGCGGAAGGTACGTGGCAGTCGGAATACATGACTTGGATCGGTTTCATCATTGCTGGAGGCACAGCGCAGATCCAAAAGAACATCATTGCAGAGCGGGGGTTGAGGCTGCCCCGTGAACCCCGCCCAGAAGCTGGGGGCTAGCTAGCCGTGGACTTTGGACTCTCGGACGAGCAGAGACTGCTACAGAACACCTTCTCCAGCTATCTGACCGAACAGGTCCCTATCTCACGTGCGCGGGCCATCTCCGAGGCCATGCCCCCGGACGTCACCGCACTGTGGCGTGATCTCGCAAACCTCGGAGCCTCTGGAGTCCTGATCCCTCAGGAGTACGGAGGGGCCGGGCTTACCCTTCTCGATGCGGCACTGATCGCTCAGACGCTAGGACAAGCCGTCGTACCCTCCCCGTATCTGGCCGCTGCCGTGATGGCACCCACGAGCTTTCTAGAAGCCGGGTCACCGGAACAAAAACACGAGTGGCTGCCAAAGATCGCATCGGGCGACATCCGCATGGGCGTCGCTGCCACAGAGACCTACTCGATTCGCGAGAACGCGAGTGTCCACTTGGAATCCGGACGCTTACGAGGAAAAGCCCTGATGGCGTTGGACGCAACCGAAGCCCACGCTCTTCTCGTGGCCGCAGGCTCGTCGGATCTTCTTCTGGTCAGCCCGGACGCACCGGGGCTCCACATTTCCCCACTCATTGCTGTCGACCGCACACGAACTCTGTCCGAAATTGTCTTCGATGGGGTCAAGCCAGCCGACTCACTCGGGGGTCCGAGGGGAGCCGGGTCCGCGATCGAGCGGATGCTGGACGCAGGTCGGGTTATCCTCGCCGCGGAAACCGTGGGGGCATGCGATGCCATGCTCGAACAGGCGGTCTCCTACGCGAGTCAACGCAGACAATTCGGCCGTGTCATCGGCTCGTTCCAGGCTGTCAAACACATGTGTGCTGAAATGGCAGCAGAACTCGAGCCGGCTCGTTCCTTGTTCTGGTATGCGGCCCACGCCTTTGACGAGAGACTCACCGATTCCCCGCTCACCATCGCTCACGCAAAGACTCACATATCGGAAGCAGGTGTCTTCATCGCCCGAACCGCCACCGAGGTCCACGGAGGTGTAGGGTTTACCGATGAGCAGAACCTTCACATCTGGTTCAAACGCATCGGAGTGAATCGACATCTACTCGGAAGCCCAGACGTGCTCCGCGAGCGCGCTGCGAAGCTACAAGGCTGGGCCACCTGCTCGACACCGTGAGCCGTCAGCGAAGCGCTGCCAACGTCTCGCGCTCATTCTTGCCCATGGAGAACGTACACATCAGCCGGTCCACGAAGCCGTCGCAGCGCGCACGAAGCTTCGAGGCCAGATCTTCCTTCTCGGCCACGACTGCAAAGGCTTCGAGCATGGAATCATCCACAAGCTCTCCCATTTCGTCCCACTGCCCAAGTTTGGACATTCGCGTAAGTTCCGGCTGCAGATCCCCCCATCCATGCACTTCGAGCACACCCCGGTAGGCCGGCGTCGAAGCATAGAAAGCGAGTTGTTTGCGCAAGGCCTCGCGCCGAGCCTCAAACTCGCGTTCGTCGTCACCCGTAACCACGAAAACGGGGCATGTAATCTCGAAGTCGTCGCGGCCCCGGCCCGCTTTTTCCAGCCCGCGCTCGAGCGCTGGCAGAGTCACTTCGCGCACGTATTTCTCAGTTGTGAAGGCGTGGGTAATCAGTCCATCAGCCACCTCCCCCGCCACCTCCGTCATGAGCGGCCCCACGCCCGCAACAAAAACTCGCGGGGGTCCAAAACCACGATTTGTCGGCGTAAAATTGGGAGTCATCAACGTGTGAGTGTAGAACTCACCGCGAAAGTCCAGAGCATTCCCCTCGTACCAGCAATCCCAAATTGCGCGCATGGCGAGAACAAATTCGCGCATTCGAGCCGCCGGGCGGCTCCATGGCATGCTGAAGCGACGAGTTACATGGGGACGAACCTGAGATCCCAACCCGAGGATGACACGCCCTTTGGCAAATGCATTGAGATCATGGCCCGTTTGAGCGACGAGCATTGGTGTCCGAGCAAATGCCACAGCGATTGAAGTAAGAAGCTCGATCCGCTGACTGTGATCGGCCGCCAAGGCAAGAGGTAAAAACGGGTCGTTCGCGATTTCGGCACTCACCGCTCCGTCGTAACCCGCTGACTCCAACTGGCGCACACGCTCAGGCACGCCCGACAGTTCTTCGATCCCAAGCGCTCCATCGATCTTCATGGTCACCCTCGATTTTTCCCTGATCTAGTTTCCAAAATCCCACACGACCTCAGACGAGGCCGAACCATTGTAGTAGGACGCGGTCACTTTCGACCGCCCCTCGTCGCAATTCCTGAATTGAATTCGTTCAGCACACCGCGTAGGGTGCTCAGCAAGCCCGAGAATCACAAGGCGCCAACCATTCTCTGGCCCTTCCCGCGGGTCGTCGAAATCAAGCCCTCGAAAACCAGGAGAACCCGCGAAATGGAATTACTCGACACCTCGGACCTCGACCGCTGGATCGGCGTCCCGCTCACAGGCGGCGACATCGTTGAAGACATTCATGTCAACGACATCCGCCGGTGGGCCCAGGCCATGCAGAACCCCTACCCCCTTCACCATGACCGGAGCTGGGCCGAACAGAGTCGGTTCGGCGAAATCGTGGCCGCACCTTCCTTCACTGTAAACACCACGTGGGGGCATGGTGCCGAGCCGTCGATCCAGGGCGTGGTGCCGGGAACACATATGTTGTTCGGAGGCGATGAATGGTGGTTCTATGGCCCCCGCGTCCGACCTGGAGATGTGATCCGCTGCGAGAAGATGCTGTTCGACTATGCCCAGAAAGAGACAAATTTCGCGGGCCCCACGATCTTCTCTCGCGGCGATACCACCTATGTCAATCAGAAGGGACAGATCGTCGCCAAGCAGCGATCCACCTCAATCCGTTACCTCGCAGAAGAAGCGGCCAAACGCATTCGCGAAGATGAAACAGTCGATCCCGAATGGAGTGACGAAGACATCCATCGAATCGAGGAAGAGAAAATGGATTACTACAAATCCTTTCTCGACCTGGGTCACGACCGGCGCCTGGTGGTGCAAAAGGGAGAAAAGCTGCCACGGCGCCCCATTGGCCCTCACACGATTCAGTCTTTCACGACAGAGTGGCGCGCATGCCTCTTCACCGTTTGGGGCGCAACGAACTATGACTACGAAGGTACAGAGTCCACCACCGAGACGGCGGGATGGCTGCCCGAAATGACGAAGGATTTCGAGGGTGGAAAGGTCGATCCGGCACGTACCGATGGCTTATACCTGGGTCCTTCCCGTGGGCACACCATCCCCCGCTACGCCAAGATGATTGGCATGCCGCGCGGCTACGGGTACGGAGCTTCCATGGGAGCCTGGACCCTCGATTACATCAACAACTGGGGCGGAGAGTGGGCCGACCTCACCCACGCGAACATGAAATTCCGAGCGCCTGCACTCACCGGGGATGTGACTTATCTCGATGGCGAGGTCACGGATGTCAACTATGACCGCAAGACCGGGCGTCCTCTCGCGACTGTTCAAATCTCCATGACCAACCAGCTCGGGGCAGTGTTGGCGGTCGGTGACGTCGAGGTACTGCTTCCCTCGGAAACCTCTCCAAAACCGGAATAGACCGAGAAAGACTTCCCCTATGTCCAAGATCGGAAGCGTCATTCAGCATCGAGATGCGAAATTCCATACGCCCACCGATGACAATGACAACTGGTGCGAAACCAACTGGTTCGGTTTCACTATTCCGGAAGAACGCATGCGAGGATCGGCCTATGCGTTGTTCCGAACCAACCTTGGTGTTTGCCGCTCATCGATCCAGGTATCGAGTCAAGCCGAAAAGCACATCCTCGCACTCGACTACCTCCGAGACGACTTTCACATACGGATCCCATCGGGTGACCTCGACGATTTTCATCTATCCAACGGCCTCCGCGTCAAAATGACGAAGCCCATGGAAGAATGGATCGTCGAATTCGACGATGGGCGCGGCAACCATTGGAACCTTCTACAGACCGCCCTCATGCCACCCGTGAGCGTCACCGAACTCACGCTTCCCGACTCCGGCGCGGGGTACGCGATCTTTCAACGCCACGACCCGAGCACACCAATGGCCACCGGACATATCGACCAAACAATGCAGGTGGAGGGGGAAGTCGTACTAAACGGACGAAAGTACCAGGTCGATTTTCCCTCCAACCGTGATCACTCCTGGAGCCCACGCCGGGAGTACGGGCACAACCTGATGGGGAATTTTGACGAGGCACACTTCGGAAGAGACCTCTCGTTCCTGTTGCAGACACGAAACGACGAACTCGAGCACGGTACGGTCACTCACGGCTACTTGCGTGAGGGGAGCGAGGTCATCCCGTTGAAAGTCGGCGTCGGACGTTACCGATTCGAGAACTGGGTGATCCGAGAACTCAAATATGAAATCGAGGACGCAAAGGGTCGCAGCTATCGCCTCAAAGGCGAACCCGTGTCTTGCGTGGAAGCCTATCAGGCAAATGCTTTTACCGTGACTGGTATGGTGCGCTGGACTCTGGAAGGCGAGACGGGCTGGGGAGACTTCAAATGGCACTGGGACGTCCAGAAAATGCAAGCTGCAGTGCGCGAAGGGCTTTTCGAACTCTAATCGGCGGGGCGGTTCATTCGTGAAGTACATCCTGGGTTTACCGACCGACGACATGGAGAGGCGTGAAGAGTTCGGCACGGTCGCCGCGCTGACTGAACTGGGACGAGCGGCTGAGGAATACGGTTACACGGGAGTCTATGTCACAGACCACCCGGCACCGACTCCGAAGTACATGGCTCAAGGAGGGCATCACGACCTCGACCCGCCGGTCGCACTAGCCGTGGTAGCGGCTGCGACCGAGCGCCTCAAACTGATGACCAATCTCTACATTCTCGCATTCCGAAAACCCTTTGCCGCAGCGAAAGCACTGGCCACTCTAGATTCAGTCTCCGGAGGCCGGCTGATCTTTGGCACGGGGACCGGCTATGTGGCGCCAGAGTTCTCAGCGCTCGGAGCGGATTTTGATCAACGTAACGAGCACCTGGACGAGAGCCTCGAAACTCTAAAGAAGATCTGGACCGGCGAACCCGTGGAAGGGTCGGGCCGCGACTTTCGCGCGGTAGGCAATTTCGCTCTGCCCACTCCATTCACACGCCCCCACCCTCCCATCTGGATCGGCGGAAATTCCCGGCGTGCGATCCGACGAGTCGCAGAGCATGGCGACGGCTGGCTTCCCATGCGAGTTCACAAAAAAATGGCCCGTTTCGTCCACTCGGCCGCGATCGAGAACTTGCAGGATCTGCGCGAACGCATCCAATACCTGGACGAGCAACTGAAGCAAGTCGGGCGCCGAGACCCTGTGGACGTGATGCTGAGCCCGGTGGCGCTCGGATATGGGAAAACGAATTTTGATCGCGGAGCACTCCGCGAGGAACTGACCGAACTGACCGCGCTGGGCGTGAGCCATGCGGGAGTGACCTTCTCGTTTCCCGGGAGCGGCGAACTCGAGACACGTTCACAGTTGTTGAAATGGATGGAAGCCTTCGCGAATGATTTGATCCGCACCTGAACCGGATGGGCCTGAGACCGCGACCCGTTGAAGAACTGGCTTGAGTACGAATCGGTTCGACTCCTGCCGGCTGGAGGTGCTCCGTGACTAAAGACCTGGATCTACCTTGCGACCCCACGCACCTGACGCTGGGACATTTCATCTCCGACATGGCTTCGATCCATGCGAACCGAATCGCCGTGGTATTCGAAGGCGCAGAAACGACCTACCAAGAACTCGAGTCCCAGTCGCGAGAACTCGCGCGTGGGTTGATCGGAGCGGGCGCCGTCAAAGGAGCGCGCATCGCTGTTTTCATGGCAAACCGACTGGAGTGGATCATCTCGGCCTTTGCAGTCACGCGAATTGGCTGTGTACTCGTCCCCGTAAACACCTTCGCACCCAGCGAAGAGCGCGACTACATCCTGCGCCATAGCGACACCTCTCTCTTACTCATGCAACCGAATCTGCTCGGACGCAGCCTGCTCGGCGAGCTACTCGACGACCACCCGGAAATCGCACGCGGCAGTTCCGGGCATCTTCGCTGCAACGCATTACCTCAGCTCCGTCGAGTCGCCAGCCTTGAAGGCGATGTCCCCTCGCAAGGAGTCGAGAGTTGGAACACCTTATTGGGCCGAGGATCGGACGTACCCGACTCGTTGATCGCCAATACCTGCGACGAGACCCTTCCCTCTGACGACGGCCTGATCATCTACACCTCTGGAACCAGTTCCCGGCCCAAGGGCGTCTTGCACAGGCAGCGCGCACCAGTGATCCAGAGCTACCGCCTGGCCAATTACATGAGGCTTGGACCCGAGGACCGGGTCTTCACCGCCCAGCCATTTTTTTGGACCGCAGGCATTGCCTGGTCGCTCGGGGCGACCCTTGCAGCAGGTGGCCGCGTCTTGCTGCAGGAAACCTTCCGGCCGGGTGACGCTCTCGACCTGATCGAGACACAGCGAGCCACAGTGGTGCATGCCTGGCCCCACCAGGAAAAACTACTGGCAGAACATGAGACCATCGAAGAGCGCGATCTCTCCAGCCTGGAGAAGATCGAGTTCACCTCCCTCCTTGCGCCCATCGCCGGACTGAGCCAAGACAACTGGGGCGCTTACTCGAGTTACGGAACCACAGAGACCTTCACACCCGCCGCGATGCTGCCTAGCGACACGCCTGCCGAGATACGGCATCGCACCCACGGACGCCCGCTCCCCGGAATGCAAATTCGCGTCATCGAACCCGACACCGGGGAGGCCCTTGGGCCAGAAAGTTCCGGTGAAATCACGGTCAAGGGAATCTCTCTCATGCGCAGTTACTACAAGGTCGCTCCGGAGCACTGTTTCGACGACCTCGGGTTCTTTCGCACCCAAGACGGTGGCCGAATCGACGAAGAGGGTTATCTCCACTGGACGGGAAGATTGTCGGACATGATCAAGACCGGTGGAGCCAATGTATCGCCATTGGAAATCGAAATCGCTCTGACCGATTGCCCCGGTCTACGCGCAGGGCTGGCAGTCGGCGTCCCACATCCCTCGCTCGGAGAAGTTCTGGTGCTGTGTGCCCTGCCGATCCAAGAGATGATCTCCGACGAAGAGACCATCCGAAGCTACCTGAGAGAACGGATCTCGTCCTACAAAGTTCCGCGACACATCCTCTTCTTCGAAGAAAACGAAATCGAGTTCACCGGGAACCAGAAGATCCAAATGGCACCTCTGCGGAAAAAAGTCCTGCAGCGCCTTTGCAGCGAGCGCACTTCGATCGCCGGATACCGCTACGGCTCCGAAGACGAACCCATCGACCTGTGACTTTTGGCCCGCGGGCGCAGACCGTTCACAACTCAATCGCCGTAGCGGTCTCGGATCGCGCGCTTGTCCAACTTGCCGCTCACCATGTGAGGAAGCTCGTCGACGAACTCCAGTGAGTTCGGGACCTTATAGCTCGCAAGGTTGTCCCGACAGAACTCGAGTATCTCTTCACCCTCGAGTCGAACATCCGGGTTGGGAACGATCAGAGCATGAGGTCGTTCCCCCCAGTCCTCGTCCGGGAGTCCGATCACAGCACTCTCAAAGATGCCGGGGTGACTCTCAAGCGCGTTTTCGATCTCCTTGGGATAGATGTTGGCGCCACCAGAGATCAGCATGTCCTTCTTTCGGTCGCAAATATAATAGAAGCCTTCCTCGTCGAAATACGCCACATCCTGTGTCGTCGCAAAGTCTCCGAGCAATGATTCCGCATAGGCTTCGTCGTCACCGAGATACCCCCGATAGACTGAATCACTCTTGGCATAAAGAATGCCCGGACAGTGGGGCTCACGAATGACCTGACCCTCTTCGTCCACCAGGAGAATCTCCACTCCAGGCGCAGGCAGGCCACACGAACCAGGCTTACGCAATTGATCCTTGGGGGCCTGAACTGTGACTGTGGCAAGTTCCGACGATCCGTAGAGTTCCCACAACGAACACTCCGGAAATGCCTCCAGAAAAGCCTCCTTTAACGCGTGCGGCCACTGCGCAGCAGCAGCGATCATGGTCTTCAGGCTCGACGCGTCGTAGCGCCTCTTTATCGCGTCGGGCAGGCCACAAATATGACGGATTGGAAATGGAGCGCTGTAGGAATTGGTGACTCGATACTTCTCCACCAATCGCATCCAGTCCTCGGCATCAAACCTCTGCTGAAGAACGATGCTTCCCCCGATGAGCAGGCTGTTGTTCCCCATCCCGTTTGGGCCACCGTGAGAGAGCGACCCAGTCACTACGAACACACCATCCCCATCACCGAGCAAGCCGGTCTGGAGCCTCACCTCGCTCTCCCCCAGACCGTAACGAACGACTCCCTTGGGCAGGCCCGTGGTTCCGGAAGTGAAGATCAGAATTGGGTCGAAGCCCGCGCGCGGGTTGTCGATTGGCGTAGGCTCGTCCGTGGACTGATCTCCAATGAACTCTTCCATGGAACTCTGGCCCGGAAGCGCTTCTCCATCAAAAACGACAACCCCACGGAGGGTCGAAAACTCCTGTCCTGTAAAGAATTCGCGAAAGGCTCCCGCAGTCCACACGAAAGTGGGCTCTGCGACGCGAACGATTGCATGCACTTCCTTCTTGGTCAGACGGTGATTGAGCGCAATCGAAAACCCACCGGCCTTTCTCACGGCGTGCTGGATGGCAATCACCTCGACGCAGTTTCGCCCCGCCCACACGAGGCGCTCTCCGGACCCGAACCCGACCTTGACCAGGGCGTTGGCGATTCGGTTGACCAGTTCGTTCAATTCAGAAAAGCTGACCAACCGAACGTACCCATCGGGCCGGTCATCGATGATCGCAGGCTTTTCGGGCGTGGCTGCTGCATTGACCGCGAGTCGGTCCAATGCCTCCCCGATGGGAGCCATGCTCACGATGAACTCACCGATAACGGTGCATCGTCTTTGAACAAAAGCTCCGACAGATGCCGGCGGTGGTGGGCCGCGTCACCAAACGTGTATTCAGCCCACTGTGCACGTCTAAAGAAGAGTTGCGCATGGCAATCCCAAGTGAACCCGAACGCTCCGTGAAATTGAATCGCGCGGTCGACGGCGTGGGTACACGCATCGCCCGATTGCACTTTACTCATCCGTACAGCGTTTTCGAGCTCTTCGGAACCTCCGCCAGCGTCCCATAACGTGGTCGCTCGATAGAGAAGCGAACGACTGTGTTCCACACCGACCATGATCCAGACCATGGGGTGTTTGAGTGCCTGATAACTGCCAATTTTCTTGCCAAACTGAACGCGCGTCTTCAGATACTCCAGGGTCAGATCCAAAACTCCCTGAGCGGCCCCAGCCATCTCTGCGCTGACCAGCAGGGCCCCCTTCAACTGGAGCCTCCTCAACGCGCCTGATGCATCAGCCCCAGTGAGAAGAGATTCCTTGGGCACACTCACCCCATCCAAACGAATTCGCGCACTACGTCGCGTCTCGTCCACCAGGCGCTCGACGCGGAGAGCAGTGTCGGGAACCTGAGAACGCTCCACGATCACCACCACAGGCTTTCCACCGAGCGAGCACGCTACCAGCAGCAGGTCCGCATTGCCGCCATCCAGCACGAAGCATTTCTCGCCCGTCAGTCGAATCTGCGAACCGTCCAACTCGGCCCTGGCCGTGAAATCACCAAAGTCCCAGGCCCCAGAGCTTTCACCCAGCGCAACGCTACCGACCCGTGTTCCCGAAATGAGCTGCGGTAGCCAGTGCTGCTTCTGCTCGTCGTTACCCGCCAGATACAACAATTCTGCCGCCAGGGTGTTGGCAAGAAAGGGCGAGCCGAAGACTTGGCGCCCCATGGCCTCGACCACCGAAATCTGCTCCGTCGCCCCGAGACCAGAACCACCGTATTCCTCAGGGAGAGAAATGCCCAACCAGCCCAGTTCCGCAATTTCCCGCCACAGCGCTCGATCATATCCAGCCTCGGTTTCCATCCATTCTCGGACGGCCTCGAAGCTGCAGCGACTTCGCATGAAATCGAGCGCACTGCTCGCGATCAATTCCTGCTCTTCACCAAACGAGATGGCTTCAGCCACCGTTCACCCCTTGTCGAGACCGAGCACCCTCTCTCCGAGGATGTTCATCTGGATTTGGCTCGTCCCGCCGCCTATGGTGACCGAATACGCATTCATATAGTGACGCTGCCAGTCACCATCCTCCACAGCTCCGGGATCGCCGATATAGAGTTTCGCCGCTTCGCCCTGCAAGCTGACTGCAAAACGGGTCATCCTGCGCCGAAACTCCGAAGTGACGAGCTTGCGCATCAAACCAATTGCATCGGGACGCTCGCGACAAAGGCCGGGGATGTGCCGACGGAGATCATTCATCTCGATGGCCCGTTCTTCGACGCTCAACCTCACCAACTCCTCACGAACAACCGGGTCTTCGATGGCTGGCCGACCATCGAGTCGACATTCGCGCGCCATCTCCACCAACTCGGATACCCGCAACTGCACCATGTCCAGGCCCCCGGCCTGTCCGCCCTCCGCATAACGCTCGAAGGCCAGAGTCGCCATCGCAATCGCCCAACCCTGCCCTTCCTCGCCGAGAACACAACTGGCTGGCACGCGAGCGTTGTTGAAGTGCGTCTCATTGAATCCGAATTCGCCCGTCATCTTGCGAATCGGCCGTTTTTCCACATCCGGGTGGTCGACAGGTGCCAAAAAGAACGTCAGCCCCTGATACTTGGTTCCGGCGCTGGGATCGGTTCGCGCCAGCAGGATCATGTGGTGGGCCTGGGTACCTAGGCTCGTCCAGATTTTCGTGCCATTGATGATGTAGTCATCTCCATCCCGGATTGCGGTGGTCTGGACGTTCGCAAGATCAGAGCCATTCTCGGGCTCAGAGAAGCCCTGGCACCAGATCTCATCGGCTCTGAGCATCGGGGCCAGGTAACGTCTGCGCTGCTCGTCGGATCCGAACTTCAGGATCACGGGCCCCGCCCACATCAACCCAACGATGTTCAACATGAACGGGTGGTTTCCCGCCGCCATTTCGTCATTGACAATGTCTTGAAAGATCTGGGGGCGCCCGCCGCCGCCAAATTCGCTGGGCCATGACATACCGAGATAACCCGCGTCGTACACCAAACGCTGCCACGCACGGAGATATTCAAACTGCTCGTCTGAGCTGACCTCCAGAAAACTATCAGGAAGCTTGAAAGCTGGCGCTGAGGGCGTGTTCTCATCCAGCCATCGACACACCTCTGCGCGGAAGGTGTCCAACTCGATCTGGGAGACTTCAGGTTCGGCACTCATGTATCGACACTATGTTCCACCGCACGTCAAGATTCAATTCTCGATCCAACGCATTCCCATTACGATCCCAAGGGCGTTCACGCCACAAACATCTCTTGGAGACACTGCGCTTCGAGAAGCAGCAGCTCCCGGGTTTCGCATACCATAGGCACTGCAAAAACTTCCAAAACGGTGCGAAATGGACCTACGACTTTTTCGGAACGACCCTCTCATGGGAATTCTTCGGGGCATCGAAATCGATGCACTGGCCCCGGTCGTCGAGAGCGCGATCACTGGCGGACTGACAACTCTCGAGATCACCATGAACACACGAGACGCTCCACGCTTGATCCGCCAAACACTCGATATCGCAGGCGACTCGCTGGCCGTGGGTGCAGGGACCGTGCTCGATTCCAGGAGCCTCGAGGCTGCCCTCGACGCAGGTGCATCCTTCGTAGTCATGCCCACCCTCGTGAACGAGGTCGTCGAGGCCTGTCTCGAACGCGGCATCCCGGTTTTCCCAGGCGCCCTCACGCCCCAGGAAATCCACTCGGCGTGGCGAGCGGGCGCGAGCATGGTCAAGGTCTTTCCCGCGAAATTCTTCGGGCCGGACTACTTCACCGAAATCAAGGGGCCCTTCGACGACGTTTTGCTGCTCGCCTGTGGGGGGGTCTCCGCAGAGAGCTTAGGCGCCTATTCGAAAGCAGGTGCCGATGCATTCGCATTCGGCGCGAGCGTGTTCCGCCCCGACTGGATTGAAGCGGGTGAGTACAGGCGTATTACCGACGCCATTCAAGCGCTTCGAGACGCCTACGCCGAAGCAAGATCCGCCAAGGCTTGACGAAAGAACCGAACAGCCTCAGAGATCGGCCCTCTCGTCAAAGATCTGCGTTCAGCTTGTCGTAGAACCCAACGAAATTCTCTGGGTCATCTCCAGCCACCACCCCGATGGCCGTCCGCGGGTGCTGGTTGAGCTGACCCGTGATGTTGTAGGGCACCAGAGCCCCCCAGTCGTTCTCTCGACGCAGGTCCACGAAGTAATCCTGAATCAGCTGAAGGATGGGCCTCAGGCGATAAGCGGGGTTGCGCAAGAAGCCGATCAGCAACTCCATGGGACAGTTGCCTGCGCCACGCCCCATCCCCAACATCGTGGCGTCCAACATGTTGGCACCCCGAACGATGGCCTCGATGGTATTGGCGAAGGCCAACTGTTGGTTGTTGTGGGCATGGATCCCCACCTGCTTCCCCGTACCCTCCAGAGCTTGCAGGTAGCGCTCGACCAGGCGTTGTACCTGCTCGCTGTACAGCGCTCCAAAACTGTCGACCACCATAACGGCATCTACGGGTGTCTCGCGGAGCTCCTCCAAGGCCTGCTGAATCTCGCTCTCCTGGGCAATCGAAACTGCCATGATGTTGCACGTCGTCTCGTACCCTTTGTCGTGAGCGTCCTTGATCATGTCGATGGCGATGGGAAGTTGGTGGACGTAGGTCGCAACGCGAATGACGTCGAGCACACTCTGGTCTGCGGGAAGGATGTCCTCCCTGTAATTGGTCTTCTCGGCGTCCGCCATGGCACTGATGCGGATGGAATTGTCGTTGTCGCCGATAACTCGGCGCAGGTCGTCCTCATCGCAGAACTTCCAGTCGCCGAATTCAGACTCCGCCACCAGCTTCCTGTCCGCCTTGTAGCCCACCTCCATGTAGTCAATTCCGGACTCGACACACGTGTCGTAGACGGCCTTGACCAGCTTGTCTTCGAACATGTGCGAGTTGATGAGCCCGCCGTCTCGAACAGTGCAGTCCAAAACCTTGAGTTCCGGTCGATAGGTGATCCAGGGTGCCGTCATCTCGTTTCTCCTCGAATCTGATCCCCCTCGGTCGGGGGAAACCTGCCGGTCGCGGGGGTTCTATCCCTGCCCCATCCCCGGAACCACCTGGGGCCATGGCCGGCCCATGAGCCCGCCGTTTCGGGCCCCTGCTCCGCGACGAGCGTCAACTCTGCCGTCACGAGGCGATGGGAGGAGGAGGAGGAGGAAGGTTGCTCTCGGCTTGTTCCAGGGGATGCTAATCCGGTTCCCGGAGAAGGGCTACCCCGCCCTCGTCCCCCAGGGTCATTTCCTGGATGAGTCCCGGGCGCCCCGAAAAGCTCCATCGCCCCGGGGTCCATGGTTTGGTATCCGTGCGGAACGAAAAACAGCCCTGCGGGCGCGCGAAGCCCCCCCCATTGACGGATCGGGCCACGAAAGGGAGGAGACGGCACGGATGAGCGACACACGGCTACCCGATACGACCTTCACGGCCATGCAAGACGCCTCACGCGAGGAGTACCAGACCATCCGCTGGCATACCGAGCGCTACCGAAGGGGACTCCCCGATCGGATTCTTCAGCACCTCCGGCTCCTGGCCGGAGAGACCGGCGGCTACGCGGTGGACCGGCTGACTCATAGCCTCCAGAGTGCGACCCGAGCACAGCGTGACGGGAGGGACGATGAGTACGTGGTCTGCGCCCTCATTCACGACATCGGTGACACCCTGGCATGCATGAATCACGCGGAGCTGGCGGCGACGATTCTCGAACCCTTCGTCAGCGACCAGAACCTCTGGATCGTGAAGCATCACGCAATCTTCCAGGGATACTATTTCTTCCAGCACCTGGACCTCGACCCAAACCTCCGAGACCGTTTTCGCGACCACCCCTATTGGCACGACTGCGCGGAATTCTGCGAAAAATACGATCAAAACAGCTTCGACAACGCCTACGACACCCTGCCCCTAGAAGCTTTCGAGCCCCTCGTCCATCGGGTCTTTTCGAGCCCGAAACGATCGATCTACCTCCCCGAAGACAGCGAAGGCCACCCCACGGGCCGCCCCTGACCGCGGGTCGGGGATGCACCTTCCAAGCCTTCAGACACTTCGATGCCCGGGGTTCGCCAGGCAAATTCGCCCCCAGCGCCCCGAATTCTGGCCGTGTCCCCACCTCGGCAGGCGCGCCCACCACCTTCCCTTCTATTCGGTATCCTCCGGTTCCCCCACCACGTGCCTCCAACGGGCCGCCTTGCGGTCGGGGTTCTTCCAGTCATGTGCGGCATCGCAGGAATCGTCTCGGCTCAGCGAACCAATATTCACGCAGTTCGCGTCATGACCGATCTCATGCAGTACCGCGGGCCCGACGGAGAGGGCTCCTGGACCTCCGACGATGGCCGTTGTTCTCTGGGGCACCGACGACTCGCGATACTCGACCTCAGCGAGCGTGGCCGACAGCCCATGCTGGATCCGGAACTGGACCTCGCCATCACCTACAACGGTGAAATCTACAACTATCTCGAGTTGCGCGATCGCCTGCGCGAAATGGGACACACCTTCGAAAGCGACTCGGACACCGAGGTCCTGTTGCGCGCCTATGCCCAGTGGGGACCAGACTGCCTCCAGGAACTCAACGGAATGTTCGCATTCGCGATCTGGGATGGTCGCCACCGGCGACTCTTCTGCGCGCGGGATCGGTTCGGCGAAAAACCCCTCTACTACGCGCAAACTCGGGACAGCGTGGCCTTTGCTTCCGAGGCCAAGGCCCTTGCCCGACTGAAAGGTGTCGATCTCGATATCGACCCGAGCGTATTGGCGAGCTATCTGGCAGAAGGTTCCACGCGGGCAGACGCGAACGAGCGAACCCTGGTACGAGGAATACACCAACTACTCCCCGCCCATGCCATGTTGGTGGACGTCTCCAAGGAACGGGCAGAGATCCTTCGTGTGTTTCGGTACTGGTCCGTGGATGTGGGAGCTCGAGCCTCCTACGGCTCCCACGAATCCTCGGAGGCGAGTGCCCACTTTTTGGAGCTGATGCGTGACTCGGTGAGAATACGGTTGCGCAGCGACGTGCCAGTGGGTTCCTGCCTGTCCGGCGGCCTGGATTCATCGGCCGTGGTCTGTTTGATCCGCGAACTCGAACCGGATGCCGACCTGCGAACCTTCACAGGCCGCTTTCCAAACGATCCCATGGACGAGGGCCATTACGCGAAAATGGTCGTGGATGCCTGCCGGACCGATGCCTACGAGGTCGCTCCCACTCCGGAGCGCTTTGCGAGCGAGGCCGAGCGCATCTATTGGCACGCCGACTTCCCCATCGGAGGAACAAGCCAATTCGCCCAGTGGTGCGTGTTCCACCTGGCAAGTCGCCACGGAGTCACGGTGCTTCTCGACGGGCAGGGCTCCGACGAGATGCTCGGAGGCTACGGCTACGACATCACCGCTTCGTTCCTGCGCCAACTCTGGGTTCAGGGACAGGTCCGACACTGGTTCCGAGAGCGCGCCGCGGCGGCCCGTGAAGTGCCCGCCCTGTTCTCCTGGTCACGCCTGCTACTCAACCACCCCTGGTTGTCGCCGGTTCGCCGCCTCCTTCGGTCGGGAACGGGACGGCCACAAATGGTACTGGGGGACTTTTTCCAAGAGGAGGTCGTGCGCAGCGCTGCGTCGGATCCTCTGATCCTCGCACCGGAGGAATCTGCTCACGACGAGCATGCGCTGTCGCGCATCCTATGGACGTTGAGCTTCCGAACCATGCTCTCGTCCCTGCTGCGCTACGGAGACCGTCTGAGCATGGCTCACTCGAGAGAAGTGCGCCTGCCCTTCTGCGACCATCGATTGGCAGAGTTCGCTTTTGGGCTCTCGCCAGAATTGTTGGTAGGCAACGGCGAGGTCAAACAGATCCTGCGCCTGGCCATCGAAAACCTCGTGCCACCCGCCATCGTGACGCGCCCCAAGCAGGGGTTTCTCCCTCCACAGAATGGCTGGGTCGTCGGACCTCTGAGCGATTGGATTCGCGATCTGGCCGACGACCCGGGCCCCCTCGACGAACACATCGACCTCCGAGGCGTCGACCGCCTGGTCAACGAAGACGCAAAGACGCGCGAGAGGGAAGCGCGAACCATCTGGGATCTCGCCAGTCTCCTGGCCTGGAGCCGCTACTCCCTGGGGCCCATGCAGGAGGCGCAGAAGCATTCGGCACTGGCAGGTTGACGACGGAATTCAGGTTCCACCCGAGACTTCGATGTCGTCTGAACCAGCGGGTAGGAGCACCCGCGTTCCATCGCGACCCAGCGTCACATCGCCATCGTAGGCGGCCGACACTCCCTGGAGAAAGGCCGCAGGCAGTCCCGGCACCAGGAGAGGCGGGACCACGTGATAGAAGAGCAAGTGGTCGACACCGGCCGCGCTCGCACTCTCGGCCGCATCCACCGGTGTCGCATGGTAGTCGAGGATGTCGTTGAGAACCTTGGCTCGCCCCTCCATCCCCGCCTCCTTGGCGGTCGCGTGCATGATGGCCACCAGGTGAGCGGCCAGTGCTTCGTGTACGAGCAGATCGGCGTTTTCAGCGACCCGTTCGAGTTCCGGCGAACGCACCGTGTCCCCGCTGATCACAACGGAGCGGCCCGCATAGTCGATCCGATAACCCACTGCCGGCTCCACCGGTTGGTGGTCCACCTGAAATGCAGTGATCCGAACCCCCTCGCGATCCCAGACGACGACCTCCTGACCAGAGGTCGGCATGGAAAAGGGCCGTCCGACCAGTCCTTTTCCGCTCGGAGGGACCACCTCCTCTCCATGGTGCGCCACACGGAAGCGGGCATCGGCCCGATAAGCCCGATTGAAGCCCTCGGCGATGTCCTCGACCCCGGGCGGTCCGATCAACGCAAGGGGGTCCTGATGGGCACCGGCCACCCAACGCAGGACGCTCAGCTCACCCAGGCCGTCGATGTGATCGGAGTGAAAATGTGTCAGGAAGACTGCCTCCACGTCCGAGAGAGGCAACCCCATGCCCTGCAAATTCCGAGCACTCGCGCTGCCTGCATCAATGACGAACAAATGGCCTCCGGCGACCACTCCCACGCACGGGCCGGAGCGCTGCGGATCTGGAAGAGGACTCCCCGCTCCACACAGAGTCACTTGGATGCCGTCAGGGATCTCGGCCATGGGATTCGCGCTCATGATGCGCGGCGCCATCACGGACATGGCACCCATGGCGAGAGGACCACGAAATGCCGCCACCAGCGCCACGGCGATGGCGAGAACGGCCAGCACGAAAACCCAGCGACGCATGCGACCTCCAGTAACAGAACAGGGTGATTCCGAGCCGATGGCGGATTCAGGAACAGACCCCACGACCAAGATAGGTCATCAGGATCTCTCTGTATTGTCCTGGTGGCCCTGGGAGAAACGTGGGCCTCTGCGGGCTCGCGACTCTCCGTGCGCGAGGGCCGTAGCGCTGCGAAGGGCCACCGCCATCAAGGTCAAGGTGGGATTCATGGCTCCGAAGGTCGGAAAGACCGAACTGTCGGCGACCACCACGTTGGGGCTCCCGTGGATGCGACCGAATTCATCGGTCACGCTCGAAGCCGGGTCGGCTCCCATGCGCAGCGTACCGCCCATGTGTAGTGGTTGAGAAACAGGATTCGCCAGGGGCGACATCACACCGTGGGGTAGGAAGAAAGCACTCTCAGCACCCGCCGCGCGCATGATTTTGCGCAGTTGGTACCCCCAATAGAGCCCTGCCAGACGATCGTGGCGGTGGGGACTGTAGGTGATCCTGGCCACGGGCAGGCCGTAGACGTCCCTCACCTCGGGGTCCAGGTCCACCCGATTGTCCAACTGCGGAAGATCCTCGGCGAGCATCTGAAGGGCCAGCATACGGTCGCGATTGGGCGAGGACCGCATGAGCGACTTGTGTTCACTCCGATCCGAAAATGGCATCTGATCGTAGGCCAGCGCCTCGTCGATCAGGTTGGGGGCCCCTCCCAGTTCGCACACCCCACCTCGCAGAAAGGGGAGTCCAGCCCAGCGCGCGACCCGACTTTCAGTGTTTGGCACCGCCGGCTCCATCAGACAGTGACTGGTGCTACGCCCCCGATGGGCGTGAACGCGCTGAGGCACGGTGCCCCCCGCGAAGGTGCTCGCGTGAAAACACAGAGTGCGCCCCACCCGATCGCTCGCATTGCCGAGACCAGCAGGATGGGCTGAACTGCGTGACAGCAGCGCCAGTCGAGCGCTCTCAACTGCCGAGGCAGCCAGCACCACACCATCGGCTTCGATTCGCTCGGGCTCGAGATGCTCCCCCTGTAAAAACTCCACATGAGTTGCGCGCCCGCGCGCATCCGTACCGATTCGCGTCACACAAGATCGAGTCACCAGACGGGCGCCGGCCAATAGCGCTCGGCGTAGGAAGGTGACGGCCGCCCCACCGCGCGCGTTGATGGGACAACCGAAGCCCGAGCAGTAGCCACAATTGTGACAGGCGGGTCTTCCATCATAGGGAACCGAGTTGATGGCCATGGGAAAGGGAAAGGCCTCGTAGCCCAGTCGCTCGGCTCCCCGAGCAATTTCGAGGCTGGCGTACATGGGAGGCCCCGGCGGCATGGGATAGGAACCGCGTGGGACCTGCTCGCGAACGAAGGCCGGTGTGGCGGAAGCATCGCCGGCGACCCCCACCACCTCTTCCACCAGATCGTACCAGGGAGCAAGTTCCCCATAGCCAAAGGGCCAATCCACCAGATCCGCAGCCTCCACCGGACCGAAACGGGAACGCATCTCGAAATCGATCTTCCAGTAGCGCGGCATCTTCGCGTCGAAATGCGTGGTGGCTCCGCCTACCGTGGCGGGAAAATGGTTGATGAATCCCGTGACCGTGCGCGCCGTGCCGTCGGCAGCTTCGGACTGACTGCGCCCCGTTCGCGGCTCTGCCAACACATCGGAACCGGGGAATCCCCGCCGCTGGCGAATCTCATCGCCCCCGAAAAGCGGGAGGGCTAGACCCTTGGGATCATCGAGTCCACGAAAATAGTTCCGACCCTTCTCGAGCACCGTGACCTCATGGCCCGCCTCTGCCAGGACCCAGGCCGCCGTGGCTCCCCCAGCGCCCGAACCGATCACTACGAAGTGTCGGCGCCGAACCGCACCCCCAGCCAAGTCCGACGAGAACGCGCGAACCGCCGAATCAGCCATTGCGTTCGAGCTTCCTGCCCAGATAGCGCTCAGCGTTGCCCAGGGCCCGCCGCTCGGCTTCGGCCTCCTCGGGGTCTACTCGAGCGACCTGATCCCAGGTATAGGTGTGGGGCTGGTGATCTCCGGGCCATCGGGTCATACGCCAACCCACGAGACCCGCATTCCCCCCGTACTCCGGGGCGCCGTACATACCTTCGAGGGTGTGCTCCCAAGCGAGTTGGAGAAACGCTTCGAGTTCGTCGTCGGCCATACGAATCAGCCAACGTTTCCGCCAGTCGGATAGAGACACAAAGTCCTCCCCACCCCAGCGGCGAGAAGCGGCTTCGAGGCTCGCAAGACCGGTTCGATAGCGCTGCTGCCAGCCGACCACCGGCCCATTCCACTCGCGCTCAGGACGCCCCAGGCTTCCCTCGATCCGCGTGCGCCAAACCCTTTCCTCCAGAGCGTCCAGACCCAGGAAGCGAGCAAAATCATTTTCGGCCCCGGGCTCATCGCGCTGACTGAAGGGGCCCCCGGCGAAGATCGGTGGATGCCCGATCTCGAAGGCACCGAGAAGCAGATCGATGTACTCGGCAACGTGGGCCTCCCGAGCTCCGGGATCGGGATCGAGAGGCGGGCCGGGTACGAAGTGCGCGCACAAGGCGCGCAGGGTGCGCAACTCCACGGGGTTCAAAAAATGCCCGCGCGCGTCGTCCGACGCCACGAGTTCGACGAGGTCTGCCAACAACCGCGCAGGCAGGGCAGCGAACAGCCCCAGCGCTCCCGCGCCCCGAAGCGCCTCACGTCGACTGATCCCGCGCTGACCGTCGCTCATGGCTCCGAACCCCCATGCGCGTCGCGCACCACCATCCCCCCGGGTCCGACGACAGCATACGACAGAAAACCGGGGGGCCACCCCTCGCTGGGCCCGACAACGGTGGCAAGAACTCCTCGATCCGGCTCTCACTTGGTAGAGTGCCACCGAGCCCAGCCCCGAACAGGTGTCCGACCGGGAGCTTTTCTTGTCCTCCACGCCCCATGACCAAACCCACACGGCGCCTTCTCGCGTCTCCATGGCAACCGTCGTGCTCTACGGCCTACCCGCCGTGGCGATCCAGTTCATCTACATGCTGATCATGGTCATGTACATGAACTTCGCCACGGATGTCCTGCTGGTGGCACCCGCCACCGTCGGAGCAATCTTCTTCGCGTCCAAGCTTTGGGACGCCGTGTCGGACCCTCTAGTGGGATTCTTGAGCGATCGCACGCGCCTGGCTTTCGGACGTCGGCGTTCGTGGATGCTCGCCTCCAGCATTCCCGTGTCCCTCTTCTGCGTCATGCCCTGGGTTCCCCCCATGGGGATGAGCGAACTCGAAACATCCGTGTGGATCGGCATCGCCATCTTCGGCTTCTACACCGCCTACTCGAGCTTCTATGTCCCCCATCTGGCCCTGGGCGCCGAACTCTCCAGCGATGCACGGGAGCGCACGCGGATCTACGGGTCGCGGCAGATTGGCAGTTCCATCGGCCTCCTGGGAGCCTTCGCCCTGGGGGCCCCGCTGTTGGAGCAAGTCGACACGGCTCGAATCACCGCGGCCGAACTGGGCTGGGGAGCGGCCGCCGCCTGTCTGGTCTCCATCATCGTGGCCACTCTGCTATTGCCACGCGAACCCGCATCCTCGGCCGGGCGCGGCGGGCGCAACCTGATGACCGCCATGCGCGACGTCTGGAAGAACCCCCACGCGCGACTTCTACTGTTCGTCTTCTTCATCGAGTCGCTTGGTGTGGGTGGCACCAGCGTGATGGCACCCTACATCGTGAAGTACGTGATCAAGCTGGAGGGTGTTCTGGGGCTCGTCCTGATGGCGTTCGTCGTCCCCACCGCGCTTTCGATTCCCGTCTGGATCTGGCTGGCTGGACGCTTCGAACGCCACAAGCTCTGGATCGCGGGCATGGCGCTTTCTTGTGTGGGGTACGGCAGCCTGGTCTTCGTCGACGAGGGGCGCCTGGGGGTGATGCTCTTCTGCTCCGTCGCCAGCGGAATCGGCTCGGGCTGTGGCAGCAGCCTGGGCCAGGCCATCAAAGCCGACGTCATCGACTACGACGAATACCTGACCCACGAGCGAAAGGAGGGCGCCTACTTCGCGGTCTGGGCCTTCATGGGAAAGCTCGCATCCGGTCTGATGGTCGGACTCGCGGGCGTGGCACTGAGTGTGGCGGGATACGTCGAGAATACGGAGCAGACCCCGCTCGTTCGCACCACCATCATCGCCCTCAACGGCGGTGTCCCGTTCGTGTGTTTCCTGATCGGGATCGCGGCCTTCACCCGCTTTCGACTGGACAGCCGGGAGCACGCCCGCATTCTCTCGGCGATCCAGACACGCTCTTCCTTGGCACAGCGCACCGACTGACGGCCAGAAACCGAACCCTGAAGGCAGGCTCCAGGGCTCCTTCAGTCTCCGATGGCCCCCCTCTCGGGACCCACTCGTGCCGCAATGGGAGCCAGCTTCTCGGTGTCGAAGCGGTAGAAGCTTGCGGCGTTGCCGCCGAGCATGGCGACAAGTTCCTCGTGAGGAACCCCCTCGAATGACACGGTCATCATCTCATGGGTTTGAGGCCAGGTTCCCTCGGGATGCGGATAGTCGGTTCCCCACATCATGTTCTCCACCCCGATTTCATGGCGCCGGACCACCTCTCGTCTTGCAAGGAACGTCCCGAGGCGCACATTGCGCCGGAAGTAGTCCGAGGGTTTCATGGACAGATGGCTCTTGTAGTCACCGAGTTTCGTGGTGACGTGCCAATCCACGTAGCGCTCATCCCAATGCTCGAGGTAGTGGGGGACCCAACTCGTGGTCCCCTCGGTGACCGCTACTCTCAGTCCCGGGAAGCGTTCGAAAACCCCTCCCCAGATGAGAAAGGTCAGAGGCCGCGCCACCACCCAGACTGCTTCACACACGTAGATCCCCATGCCGCCTACCAGGGGAGGCTCTCCACCGGGTGCAGGCGGCCAGTTCCGTCCGAAGTAGTGCTGGGACTCCGCGGCCCCCGAGTGGAAGTTCACCACCACCTCGAGTTCCTGACAGATTCGCCACAACGGGTCATAGACCGGATGGTGGTAGGGGTCGTGATCTCCCCAGACGACCGGGAGCATCACCGAACGCAGACCGTTGGCCCGCGCCCAACGCACTTCGGCGATGGCCTCGTCCACATCCCAGGTCGCGGGTACGATGGCCACCCCCACTCTCCGCTCAGGAGCCATTTGACACAATTCAGCCAACCAACGATTGTGGGCACGTGCACCTGCCCACTGCAGTTCGCGGTCCGCGCCCACCGGCGACAGACCGATTCCCGCTCCGAAAGGCGGCGAGTTGTTCTCGGTGATGCCATCGCAGAACACCACTTCTCCGGCCACCCCATCGCCGTCTAGGACCTTGATACGCTGGTCGTGATCCCAGGCTCCAGTCAAATCCTGCTCACGCCCACGACGCCACTCGCGATTGATGTCCTCCACCAGCATGCTCTTGCGGGATTCGCGGGCCATTTCGAGCTGCCGCTCGATTTCGACATCGAAGCGCTCTCGGTATTGCGGGTCTAAATATTCGCGGTAGCCACCCGGGGGCAGACCCGCGTGACAGTCGGTGGAGATGACGAGATATCGCTCCATGTCGTCCTCCTTGGCAATGGCATATCCCACGACGAGCGCATCACTCAGCGCCCGAACGCATCCAGCGGAGCACCGTGTCGCTCAGCCAATGGCCTGAGCAGTGGCTCGTCGAAACCGTACACCGCGAGAGCCGTGCGGCCGAGAATGCTTTCGACCTCACTTCGAGGCATGTCCCCAAAGGTCCGCTTCAAACGGTGGTCGGTGTCGGGCCACCAGCCCTCGAGGTGCGGGTAGTCGGTACCCCACATCAGCTTCTCGACGCCGATCTCGTAACGTTTATCCCACTCGTGATCATCCACGAAGGACGCTCCCATGAAACACTGCCGCTGGTAGTACTCGCTGGGTTTGAGCGGCAGCGAGCTCCGCAGGTGCCTGAACATGGGGCGTCCATACTGACCGTCGAGTTCCTCCAGAGTGGGAATGATCCAGGCCGCCTTCTGCTCGGTGAACACGAGCTTCAGCGCCGGGTGGCGTTCGAACACGCCCGACCAGACCATGAACCAGAAGGGACGGTGGGCCCACCACACAATTTCATGAAGCCAAATCCCCAGAGACCCTTCGAAGCTCCCGAATTCGGGAGTCCAGCCCGAATGCGTGTGAACCGGCATGTCGAGATCTGCACAAACTGCCCACAGCGGTTCGTAACGTGGATCGTTGTAAGCCGGCGGCAGATCACCGATTCCGATAGCACCACCCGGCAGCAGGATGCCGCCGAACACCTCGTGCTCACGCAGCCAGGTCACCTCCTCGACAGCGGCATCGACGTCTTCCACGGTGATCAACCCCACGCCCGCACGGCGTCCAGGCACCAGAGCGCAGAAATCCGCCAACCAGCGGTTGTAGGCACGAACACCCGCCTGCCAGCGGGCGGCATCCTGACGATACTGATAGGTGGAGATCCCCACGTCGAAGGGCAAACTACCCGCCTCACCGTCCGGAGTCGTCGCGCCCCCCGGAAAGATCACCTCGGCCACCACACCGTCTGCATCGAGTTCGCGTAGCCGACGCGCCGAATCCCAGATCCCGTCCATCCCCGTCTCGGTTTCAGCTGTGCTCCGTCGAAAGCTGTCGCTCGCCTCGTCGTCGAACAGAGGCTCTTCCCCCCGAGCAGCGGATCTACGGTTCAGGCCACTGCGCCACTCGTCGAAAGCGCCTCGAAAGGCGGGATCCACGTATTCACGAGCTTCATCGAGGCGGGGCGCCGCATGGCAGTCGGCTGAGATCATCAGATGACGGTTCATCGCCGTGCCTTCTGCCATCCGACCGGATCCAGCCGCTCAGTCATCCCCATCCCCGAGTCCGCCAGCCGCGATGGAGCGGTCGTCGACCATGTAGTCCGGGTTGGTGCGTGACAGCATGGAATCCGCCCTGGCCCGAATGGTCGCGTCCGAGTGTTCGCCTTCCGACAGCAGCCAGAAACGCTCCTGACGGATGCCTTCGACGACGCGGCCCGCCAACTCGGACAGCAGCGTTTCCTCGAAGGGCTGACCGGCTTCCTCCATCTGCGCTCGCAGCCCCTCGAAGCTCTGGGTCTTGCGCGGCTTGGACCAGGCCAACTCTGCTGGACGGTTGCGTTCGGCCGTCCACAAATTGGTGTTCAGCCACTTCGGCCCGGGAAAAAGAACCGACGCGTGGACGCGGTCGGTCACCGCCGCCAACTGTCCATACAGACATTCAGTGATTTGGGTGACGGCAGTCTTCGAGGCGGCATAGATGGGGAGCGCTCGCATGGGAGACAGCCCACCGTTGCCCGAACTTGTATTCACGACGTGGCCCTCATCCCCCTGCTCGAGCAATACGGGAACGAAGGAGCGGATCCCATGAACGACCCCCATCACATTGACGCTGAGGATCCAAGTCCAGTCATTGAGATCGTACTGCCACATGTATCCGCCACCCGGGGCCCGAGCAACGCCGGCGTTGTTGCAGATCACATGAACGGCACCGAATTCTTCGAGCACCGCATCCCGAAGCGCATCCACGGACTCCTGGGAACGAACGTCACAGGGGACCCCAACCACAGGAAACCCCTCGGACCGCAATGCCGATGCCGCAGCCTCCAGCGCTTCCTCCTCCACATCAGCCAGCGCGACGCGCATCCCCTCCTCGGCGAAACGACGGGCCATGGCCAGACCGATCCCGCTGGCTGCACCGGTGACCACTGCGACGCGTCCGCTCAGTTGCTGCACGACCGGGCGACCCTCAACTCTCCCAGGAGAAATGGTCGTATCGTTGGTGGACGAACGGGGCGACCCACTCTCCCGGAACGCGGTCGACGATCTCACCCACCTGCTGGGATTCATGCTCGAGGTAGTGAAGCGAAACGAGTTTTCTGACCGGCAAGTCTGCGATGGGATCACAGGGTGAATCGCGAAGGATGACCTCGCCCTCCACACGTTCCCAGCAGGAGATCCGATACGTGCGCCGGCAATACACCAGAGCCGGATCCTGATCAAACCCCTTGCCATCGGGCGAGATCAGAAACTTGAAGTAGAAATCGAGGGTCTCTCGCGGGGGCGGTAGCGGCAGGGTATCCACCACAGCCCCACGGATTTCCGCGTAGGTAACACCCTGACGAGTCAACGTGGCGACCACGTCATCCCCATTTCGTTCTACTCGACAATCCGCAATCTTCTTCGGCTCTCCCCAGCGCTCACGCCCACCCAGCACGGCCGCTTCACTCCCCATGGGCATGGCCAGACTGTACTCACCCTGGACTCCGTCGTGCGCTGCCCGAACCGTGATGTTTCCGATGCCAAAAGAGGAACCGCTCTCCATCTCCACACTTCCGATGTTCACGTGGACGATGGGCTGGTCCCCGGGCTCGAGAGGACGAGGGAGGACCGAAGCAATGATCTCGGGATCCGTTTCATAGTCGGCCCACAGAGCCTTGGCACGAGCGCGCACGGGCTTGGCCGGTTGAGTACTGGCGCCTCGTGAATCGTGGGTGCGAGCGGCGTATCGAATATTGGCCACAGCGTTTCCCCTTGAATGGGAGGAAGAAAATCAAGCGATCCGCGAAATAGGACGGTCCGACGCAACCCTGAAACACTCAGCGCGGAACTGCGGATCGTGGGCCACGCCCCACGGGCCCTGAAATTCCCTCTCGGGTCAGTCAGTCCCGATCGACACTCATTCTACTCGCGCGGGATCTCCGCGAAAAGACGTTATTTCCGCGAGATTCGGCGCACGAGGCGTAGAATCATCGATTCGACGAACAAAACCAGGAGAGCACCATGTCCGAGCCCCAGAAAACGACGATGGACACCCGAGAGGTCGACAAATGGCTGGGAGTCCCCCTGGGAGGCGGACAGTACCGAGACGACATCCACGTAAACGATGTGCGTCGTTGGGCCCAGGGAATGCAGAACCCGAACCCCCTCCACTTTGACGTCGACTACGCCGCCGACAGCGTCTTCGGCCAGATCGTAGCCCCCCAGTCCTACACGGTGAATTGTACCGTGGGCCATGGAGCGACCCCGGCGATCCAGGGTTACATCGAGGGCACCCACATGCTCTTTGGCGGAGACGAGTGGTGGTTCAAGGGCCCCCGCGTCTTTCCGGGCGACCTCGTGACTTCGGATCGCATGCTCTACGACTACGTGGTCAAGGAAACGAAGTTCGCTGGCCCCACCATGTTCTCCCGGGGGGACACGAACTATCTCAACCAACGCGGCCAGGTCGTGGGAAAGCAACGCTCCACATCCATCCGCTACTACGCCGAAGAAGCGGCTCGACGCGGTGGGGACTACGGCGAAGCGCGCGAAGACCCGGTCTGGACCCAGGAACAGTTGGAACAGATCGATGCTGAGAAAATGGAGTACTACCGAAGCTTCCTCGAACTCGGGCACGAGAAGCGATTGTTCGTCGAGAAGGGGGAAAAGCTTCCGCGCCGTCCAATCGGCCCCCACACTGTCGCGACTCTGACCACCGAGTGGCGCGCGTACAACATGACCATTTGGGGAGCCACCTACAACGAGGGGGAATCCTCCACTCTCGAGGCCGGATGGATTCCCGAGATGTCTCGCGACCAGGAGGGGGCCAAGATCGACCCCTCCAACAGCGATGGGCTGTACAAGGGACCTTCGCGGGGACACGTGCAACCCGAATACGCTCGACTGATCGGCATGCCGCGCAGCTACGGCTACGGAGCCACCATGGGGGCGTGGATCATGGACTATCTGTCGAACTGGGTCGGCGAGCACGGCTGGGTGATCCATAGCGACATGAAGTACACCGGTCCCGCCCATACCGGAGACGCGACCTACATCGATGGAGAAGTCACCGGTGTCGACCACACGCGCCCAGACGGACCCGTCGCAAACGTGGCCGTGCGAATGACCACCCAGACCGGAGCCCTCATGGCAAAGGGGGACGCTCAGATCCAATTGCCCTCTCCCTGATCCGCCGCATTCAAAACGGAGGGATTCGTTGCCCGAAACACCGACGACACCACTCGGGATCGATTCGAAACGGCTCACACTCGGCCGCTTTCTCACGGACGTCTGCACTGTCCATGTCGAACACGAGGCCGTCGTCTTCGAGGGCAGCCGCACCTCCTACGAAGAACTGCACAACGAGGCTCTCAGGCTCGCTCGTGGGCTGGTCGGCGCGGGAGTCGTCAAGGGCAACCGGGTCGCACTCCTCACACCGAACCGTCCCGAGTGGATTGCGGCGGCCTTCGCAGTGGGAATGGTCGGAGGCGTTCTGATTCCAATCAGTACGCTTGCCACTCCTTCCGAGCGGGAGCTCTTGTTACGGCACAGCGATGCTTCCGTGCTGCTCTTCCAACCGGTGATCCGAAGCCGGAATCACCGAGAGGAACTCTTCACCCGACATCCGGAGCTGGCCACTGCGACGCCCGGGCGCATTCACTGCCCTGCCCTCCCCCATCTCCGCTCTGCCTTCCAACTCGACGGCGATACTGTCGGCGCCGTTCAGAGTTGGTCCGAGCTGCGCTCGATGGGATCTGATGTGTCCGACGACCTCGTGGCGGAGCTAGAAGCCGAAGTAGACCCCAGCGACGACGCCATGATCGTCTACACGTCAGGCTCCACCGGCCTCCCCAAGGGAGTGGTTCACCGACATCGCGCCGCGGTCACACAGTTCTGGAGGTTCAGCGAACAGTTTCGTTTCGACCCCGACGAGCGCGTCTACAGCGCCCAACCGTTTTTCTGGACCGCTGGGATTGCGATGACCCTCGGCTGCTGTCTCGCATCGGGCAGCACACTGCTCCTGGAACAGGTGTTCGAACCCCAAAGCGCTCTCGAAATGATGGAATCTGAGCGCGCAACGGCCTTCCTGGCATGGGCGCACCAGACCAAGGCCCTGGCTGAACATCCCGACGCCCCCACACGTGACCTCACCAGCCTGCGGAGGGTCGGTGCGGACAGCCCTTTGGGACAGCTGATCGGAGCCAAAGGGCCCGCCTGGGGCCCCGGAGCCGCCTACGGGTTGACCGAGACCTTTACCCTGTGCGCCTCGATCCGGTCCGACTCCCCGCTGGAGTTGCGGCGTAGCACCCACGGACAGCCACTCCCGGGCATGGAAATCCAGATCGTCGATCCCCAAAGGGGTTCCGAACTCCCTGTCGGTACTCCAGGGGAGATCCGCGTTCGCGGCGTCACGCTGATGCGGGGATACAACAAACTGCCCCCGGAAACCGTCTTCGACACCCGAGGGTTCTATGCCACCGGAGATGGCGGATCTCTCGACGCCGATGGGTACCTGCACTGGTCGGGACGGCTCGGCGACCTGATCAAGACCGGGGGAGCAAACGTCTCGCCCCGTGAAATCGAAGCCGTACTCGAGCGCTGCCCTGGACTTCGCACAGCACTCGCCGTAGGGGTCCCGCATCCGGATCTGGGCGAGATCGTCGTCGTATGCGCGGTGCCTGTGGAGGGCGAACGTCCAACAGAGCAGACCGTAGTGGACTTCCTGAGCGTGGAGCTTGCCCGCTACAAGCTGCCCCGCAGAATTCTGTTCTTCAAACCCTCGGAACTCGAACTGACTGGTAACGAGAAGATCCGTGCCGAGCCTCTGCGCGCGGCAGCACTCGCAAGGCTCGAAGCAGAACGCACCGAGATCTCCGGACACTGCTACGCCCCAGACGCTTCTTCGTCCTAAGACTGTCCTGTCATTCCGATCTGGAGTTCTCCAGATACGCCGCATATGCTGAGGGCGAAACGCCCCCAGACGACTCCATCTCGGTTTCGCGACAGGTGGGCGAACGAGGCAAAGAGCATGAGCGCTTCATCCGACCAATCGACGAGCCCCGACCTCACCAAAGCCAGCCTCGGGATCACCCCGGGGCTTCCCCTCGAGGTGCGCGGCAACGACCCTCAGTCACTGCGTGATGGACTGCAGCACCTGATGGACATCGAAGCCATCAAGCGACTCAAGCACGCCTATTTCCGCTGCATCGACACAGCCAACTTCGACGAGCTCGCGGAACTCTTTCACGAGGACGTATCCGTTCACTTCGTGGGCGGGAGCTATGAATGGAAGCTGAACGGACGTCAAGAGTACCTGGATGCAGTGCGGAATTCCTTTCACACCGAGTCCATCGGCCACCACAACGGCCACCACCCAGAGATCGAGATCCTGAGCGCGACCGAGGCCACGGCCATCTGGTACCTGGCTGACCAGATGTGGATCTTCGAACCGGGTTTCTTCACGACGGGCACGGCGCTGTACTGGGACCGCTGCGTGAAAGTCGACGGCCGCTGGCTGATTCGGGAAACCCGCTATCGACGCATCTATGAACTCAACCAGCCCCTCAAAGAAAAGCCCCCGCTTTCCACCCACTACCTCGGGACCCACGGAACGCCGTTCAAAGGCGGCGACTGAGGTTTCCAAACAAGAACAGAGACAAACAAAACTGCGCAGGAGAACGTTTATGGACGGCTACGAGGCATTCCCCAGCCTGCACTTCGAGCGCCCTGCTCCAGGCATCCTGCAGGTCGTGCTGGACGCTCCGAACCTCAACGCGGTGGACGAACAGGCCCACCGCGATCTGGCAGACGTCTGGCTCGCGGTGGACCGCGACCCGGACACGCGAGTGGCCATCATCCAAGGCGCGGGAAAGGGCTTTTCTGCCGGTGGAAGTTTCGATCTGATCCAGGGGATCATCGAAGACTACGAAGCACGAACGCGTGTATTGCGGGAGGCACGAGACATCGTCCTCAACGTGCTCAATTGCTCGAAGCCCATCGTGTCGGCTATTCATGGGCCCGCCGTCGGGGCCGGACTCGTGGTGGCTCTGCTCGCGGACATCTCCATCGCTGCCCGCGACGCCCGGATCATCGATGGCCACACGAGGCTCGGTGTCGCAGCGGGGGATCACGCAGCCATCTGCTGGCCGCTGTTGTGCGGAATGGCCAAGTCGAAGTACTACCTGCTGACCTGCGAAACACTATCGGGGGAAGAGGCCGAGCGGATCGGGCTTGTTTCCCTCTGTGTGGACGCCAGCGAGGTTCACGACCGCGCGCTCGCGGTAGCCCGCGATCTCTCCCAGGGTGCACAGAGTGCAATCCGCTGGACCAAGCACACCCTGAACCACTGGTACCGCCTGCTGGGCCCGGCGTTCGACGCCTCTCTCGCCTACGAGTTCTACGGCATGGGGGGACCCGATGCAGCCGAAGGCCTCGCCGCTCACCGCGAGAAGCGCAACCCGGTTTTCACGGGAGCCACCAGCGAGTAGGCGAGCCAGCCATCCCCCCTGTCATGCTGCGGCTCGACTCAGCAGCACACTTGCATGAAATCCCCGCCCAGCTGCTGACGAACGAGGTGTACATCCACTGCGCTGCCTTCCGATTGGCCGAGGCCCCGGACGCCCCAAGGTGTTCAAGCGAGTTCGGCGAGGGAGACAACCCGTGAGGTCGGCAGCGTCGGCTCTCCCTGGGCACCCACGAATCGAAGAGCCAGGGCCCCACGCCGATGGCCCGCCGTGTCGAGCCAATTCGCACAGCCGGGGTCACGAGCCGCAATCACGATGCGCACCGAGCCATCGGGCTCGGCCACTGCGGTTTCGTGATTCACGTGGGTGGTCCGATTCATGTAGTCCAGAGATTCGAGCCAGTGGTTTCCAATCTGGAGATTCCAATAATCACAGGGGGGAGGGATCAGGTCGAGCACGAAGGCCTCGTCTTCGGCGATCTCCCAATAGCTGTAGTTGTAGGACGTGTTCGGGTCCCCTTGGGCCACGGCGAGCAGTTCGGGCGACAAGCCGCGGACCTCGTGCTGGTGGGCCTGAAAGGAGGCCGTCCAGCCCAGAAACTGGCCCACGATACCACCCACCATGGCACCCACACGGTCGAGGGTCTGCAGAAACTGCTCGGGTTCGAGAGGCGCAGGAGCCCCCCCGGCGTCGCGCCGCGCGAGAGTGAAGCTCGCAGGAGTCTGCTCGGAACGCCGGAGCAAAGTCTGGCGGATGTTGAGGGAATTCGTCTCCTCACCCATCTGAATCCAATTTCCTGGTCGCTCTTCGGCGGCAAGGATGATCTCGAAAGAGCCGTCTTGGTTGCGCTCGATTTCGTCACTGGTGCGATACGCGTCACAGACAAGCCCCTTGGGCGTCCCCAGCGCCCCGGAGTAAAGACCGATACCCAGCATGGCCGCGTCGCCCATCTGACCGGAAAGCACGTACTCGTACTGACTCGAAAGACGAGCTCCGGTGTACACGTAGTCAGGATTGTCGAGCCCGATCTTGACGCCTCCACTGCTCACGGTGGCCGAGGCCGGATCCGCCTCGTCGATGGAAGTGCGCAGGAAGTGGTGAGTGAGTCGGCTGAGATAACGCAGCCCCTCGGCCCGATCGAAGGGGTCATCGGGGGAGGCAGCGAGGACCTTTTCGCCTGCCGCCTTGAGGCGGTCACAAAACTCCGACCAGACCGCACCCTCGTCGATCGGTTCAGATGTAGCTTGTTCATTCATGGCGAGTCTCCTTGGTGGAATTCAGCTGGGGGCCTCATGCCGATGGGCATCATCCCACATGGCCCCCGACAAAACGAGGATCACCACCTGCCATGGGTTCTAGCCACGGGGCAACCCCACGGCTAGTCTCGGCATATGCCGCGCCACGCATCGGCTGGGTTCCGCGTCGTCCTGGGGTTGCTCGGCGCCGCATCGGTGATGGGGTGTACGGAGCCCCAGCCCAAGAACCTGCTCCTCGTGATCGCAGACACCCTCCGAGCAGACGCCCTGCACTGCTACGGAGGACACGCCTGGGCACCCAATCTGTGCGGTTTGGCCGAACAGGGGGTTCTATTCGAAAACGCCTACGCGAATGGCTCGTGGACACTGCCCTCCAGTGTGGCTCTCCTCACAGGTTCCTACGCGAGCGGATTCGGGCGCGATGGCGAGATCGAAGGTCGGGATGCCTTCTACTACGTCGACGACCAGGAACAACTCCTCGCCGAAGACCTGCGGGAACGGGGCTACCGAACCCTGGCCTTCGTGGAGAATCATCTCGCCGCCAAGCCCAACTCGCTACAGGGCTTTGAAACCATCCTGCTCCAAAGCGTCGATTGGGGGGACCGGAGGGGAACACTGGAGCGTCTGGGGCTCGACCCCGGCCCCAAGCGCAATCGACGGATGCTGCCCGCACTCGAATATTTGCTGCGTACGGACGACTCGGATTTTTTCATCCTCCAGTGGATCATGGACCCCCATGCCATCTATTCACCTCCACCTCGCTTCGCCGCTCGACTTCGTGTGCACTCTCAACGTCTCCCCAGAGACCTGGTCTTCTACTCCCGGCTGGAAGCCGGGGGGGACGAGGAGCGCAACACCGGTGACCTCAACACGGTAGGGCCCACCCTGGACGACTACGAACTCGCAACACTGCGCCAGCTCTACCAGCGCGAAGTGGAGTCGGTGGACGCCCGAGTCGGTGCCATGTTGAAAGCACTCGAAGAGCGGGAATTACTCGGTCAGACCGTGGTGGTATTCACCTCGGACCATGGCGAAGGGTTTGGCGAACACGGCAAGTTCCTGCATGCGAGCCGATGGCTGTACGACGAATTCATTCGCATCCCTTTGATCATGGCGGGTCCCGGAGTGAAATCGGGACTGCGCGTAAAAAAGCGTGTTTCTCTAGTGGACGTGGTCCCAACACTGCGTGAGCTTCTGGACATTCCTCCGGGACTCGGCGAACAAGGGCACTCCTTTGCCTCTCTGTTACGGGGTGCCGAGGCAAAAACCGAGAACGAGGTCTACGTGGTCGACCGCAGCGCCCAGGGTCTTCACGATGCCCTCATCGACGGACCCTTCAAAGCCATCGGACACGACGATCAGATCGAGATCTACGACCTGGCCGAGGATCCCGACGAGGCCCACGATCTCTCCGGTGAACGCCCGGATTTGCGCAGCCGCCTGAGCGCACAGTTGGATCGTCAGCGTTCCGAGAATGAAAGGCGCCGCTTGGCACGAAGTCACCTCACCGACAGCAAAGCCCTCGAAAGGGCCGCTCGACAGACCCGGCAACAACTGCGAGCCCTGGGCTACATCGACGATGAGACCAGCACCGAGAAACCCGCCCCCTAGAACGAGCGATTCAGGTCGATGCGTTCTCCCGAATTCAGCTAGCCACAGTGAGTTCGGGCCGGAACGCCGGTCAAACCTCCTGCCGGCCCCTCAAGCGACGGAAGGATCCTGGCTGCGCTTGGCGAACAAGTAACCGCTTCGATCATCCCGTGCGAACTGGGACACACTGCGGAGTTCCGCGTCGGCGAGTTCCACCTCGAAGCCCGCGTCCCTCAGGCGTACGGCCAGAGAGCCTGGATCCCCGAACTCCGGGTGTACCTCCATGGCGATCCGCCGCACACGGGAAAGCCACGAACACCCCTCTCCCAAGACCGAGAACTCGCTGCCCTCGATGTCCATCTTGAGGAAGTCGATGGTATCGATTCCCTCGACCCTCAACAGTTCCTCCATCTCGATCGACGCGGGTTCATCGTGATAATGCGTCGCTCGGTCACGCTCACTTTCTTGGGCCAGGAGACCCTCCTCCGCACCGATCAGCGCATGGTGTGTGCTGACTTTGGCGTCGCATTCATTGCGGCGGAGATGGCCCTGCAAGACATCGACGAAGCCCGATTGCGCCTCCACAGCGACGACGCGTGCGCATCGCTTTGCTGCAAGCACGGTAAAGACCCCGCAATTGGCCCCGAGATCGACCACCACATCGTCGGGGTCGAGTTCGAACCCGGTCCTCGCGAAATAGACGCGCCGACAATAGAGCTCGAGAGCCAGCAGGAACTGATCCCCGTCCAGCGCGATGTCGACACCGTCGACCCGAAAACGACACTCGTGCCCCGAAAGCATTTCGGTCACGGGAACGGTGCTCCGCTCTCGCAGGATCCGGGGCGCTTTGCTCAGACAAGCGAAGGCAAACCGTACGAGCGTCCCAGAATCGGCGCTCCGCAGGAGTCGACCCATTTCGAAGCGGCGATCCCAAAATTTACCGAAGGCAGAACTCATGCTCGGGAATCAGCGCCTATATCTCCTGGAAACGGTCGAAATACCGCCCGGTGAGGTCATTCGTCATCGATCAACCCGAGCGGGCCCTGGAGCGCGCCCGGCCGAAGCTCCCCACACTTTCCCGCTCCCGGACCACACATTGCAGCCCATCTCGGGAAACCGAAAGCATCGAAGAAGCTATCAGACGCCCTCGGACCCCGCATCGACGCCACCCCGACCCTAGACGCGAAATGGAGAAACGACCGTAAAACCAGGATCCCAGGGGAGCGGCTGCCAAGACCGGTCGAATGGACGACACTCCAGTCAACGTGGACCTCATGCCTCTGCCCGCCATTGCTGCCGGCGCCGCTCTCGGCCTCGGGGCCTCCATCGGCTTCGGCCCAGTGAATGCCCTATGCCTTCGGCGAACCCTACGCGATGGCTGGAACGCCGGTCTGCTGACGGGCTTGGGAGCCGTACTCGCGGACCTGATCTACGGCGTCGTCGCCGTTCTGGGCCTGTCCGTATTCGCGACCTTCATCGAGTCCAATGCGGGCATGCTGCGGCCCCTGGCCGCTCTGGTCATCGCGGTGGTCGGGTACCAACTTTTCCACACGCGCGTACCCCACGCCGAACACGACCCGTCACCGCCCCGTCACCTGCGAGGGTTCATCACCGGCTTCCTGCTCACAGTCTCGAATCCGTTCCCCGTTCTCACCATGGCCGCGCTCCTCGCCACGCTGGGCGTGAGCCACTACACCGCCGAGGCCCCACTCGCCGCCATGATGGGAATTGCACTGGGCGCGGGGTTTTGGTGGCTCAGCCTGACGAGCCTGATCGCGAAGCTCCGAACCCAGGCCTCTCCGAAAACCATTACCCAATGGACCCGCTGGGCAGGTGTGGCCCTCCTCGGGCTCGCTGCCTGGGTGCTGATTCGGGATCTCTGGAGCTGAGAATCGACCGGAGCGCCATCGAGTTCCCAACCCGCTAGTTCCCCACCATAGGCGGGAAGACACCGGACTGTTCAGACCTCGTGCTCTTGGTGAGCTGCCGGTACGCCGACACCCACATCAGCCAGGTCATCACAAGGGCCGGGAACACTCCAATCACGAACAAGAGCAGCCCCGCCAGCACGATGGCCAAACTGACCAGCGCCATTCCCGCACACCGCCAAGCAACGCCCTGCGTCTCCTCCCAGGCGCAATTGAGTGCCTCCGTGGCTTTCAGCCCCTGGTCGACGGCAAACAAGTAGGCCAGGTTCAACCGAGGGGTCACAAACAGAGAAAAAGCCAAGCTCACGAGCATACCCAGAGCCGCCAGGAGCGAAATTTCGAACCACTCCCCCAGCATCTGTGGGAGTTGAGCCAGAAAACCGATGAACCCAAGGAGCAGCGCCAGGCCCAGGATCTGACCGAGCGCCTGCCGGTAACAGTTGAAGCCGGCCCAAAGGTCTCCAAAGCGAGCAGCGCCGTCGTGCAAGCGCAAACCAAAGCGCGTCGCACCCCAGACGAGCACGGGCAGCACGAACAAAATGCCCACGATGCTGACCACCGAAAGCAGCACTGCCATGAAGTAGACCCACAGTGCCCCAAACCAAAGCGGAAAACCCGCCCAGCAGTTGGACCAGGCCTCGGACAGACACTGCTGAATTTCGAAGGTCCCACCTCGGGTCCTCGAAACGGGTGGCTGCGTTTCAGACATCCCCTCCGCCTCCCTACGTATCGTAGCTTCGATGGAACCCGCTGGAGAAAAGGAAGGAGGACTCTGCTATTCGCCGACCGCCCAGTCGTCCAGACGCGCCATGGTGTCGGCGTACTCCTGGGCGAACTCCTCCATCACGGTTCGAACCGATTTTACGTGGTTCAGATTGCCCACGATCTGGCCCACGAAGTAATTGCTCAATTGGGCGGCCCCGGCAGACTTGTGAGCGGCACGCGAGATCCGAAGCTGTGCGGCGCCCACCAACCTTGGCTGAAGAGGCATGGGCAATGGATCCGGGTTCGAGGGATCCTCCCAGGCATCCGTCCAGGCACTGCGCAACTGACGAGCGGGCTTGCCCGTGAGCGAACGGCTGCGGATGGTGTCACTCGACGTGGCCTTCAGGAACTTCTCCTTCACCACGGGGTGGGTTTCGGCCTCCTCAGTGGTGAGCCACACTGACCCTGTCCAGACCCCCTGGGCCCCCAGAGCCAGGGCCGCTGTGACCTGACGCCCATTTCCGATCCCACCCGCGGCCAGCACTGGCACAGGAGCCACCGCGTCCACCACCTCGGGAACCAGTACCATGCTGGCCACCTGTCCGGTGTGGCCGCCAGCCTCGTAGCCCTGGGCGACGACAATATCGACACCCGCTTCCACATGACGACGCGCGTGCTCCACAGTACCCGCCAGCGCTGCCACCTTCACCCCGCGTTCGCGACCCATTTCGATCATCCACGGGGGCGGCGGCCCCAGCGCGCTCGCGATCAGTGAAATTCGGTGTTCGAACACCAACTCGATCATGTCCCGCTGCTGTTCGTAGCCCACCTGAAACTCACGCGGAACCGTGACACCCTCGGGCAACGAGGGCACCTCGTGTTGTTCGAGCAACGCGTCGACAAAGCTCCGATGGGCATCCGGAATCCGCTCATCGAGTTGCTCGGAACTGAAACCGCCCTGGTCGCTGCCAACGTATCGTGTGGGCAAAAGCAGGTCGACGCCGTAGGGCTTGTCGCCGACCTCCTTTTCGATCCACTCGAGTTCCATGCGCAGATGTTCGAGAGAGTGACCTGCCACTCCGAGAACACCCAGACCTCCCGCCTTGGAGACACCCGCAGCCACGTCGCGGCAGTGAGTGAAGGCGAAAATCGGGAACTCGAGACCCAGTTCCTCTGCGAGCTTCGTATTCACGGTTCCTCCTCTCACCGCACCCGTTGAATTCTACGGGAGCGGACACATCAACTGGCGCGCAACTCCTCGAAATACTCCTGACGCTGCTCTGGCGTCGCATATGGAAACGTACAGAGCAGCCGATCGACGAGGGGGCCAAAGCGTTCTTTCAACACCGACGCCACCTTCTCGGGCTCGGCCACGACGGCGAACTCATGGAGAATCTCATCGGTGATGCGCTCTCCCATGGTCACCCACTCTCCGCGCTTGGAAAGAATATTGAGTTCGGTCTGAAGATCTCCCCAGCCGTGGACTTCGAGCACACCACGATAAGCAGGCGTGGAACCGTAGAAGGCAATTTGCCGGGTTACCTGGGTGCGCGCCTCCTCCCAGCCTTTTTCATCAGCTCCGCTGACCACGAAGGCGGGAAAGCACAACTCGACGCTGCTCCGGTCCCGTCCAGAACGCGCGAGGCCGCGCTCGACTGCGGGCAGAGTCACGCTCTCCATGTAACGCGCCGTGGTAAATGCGTGAATCAACATGCCATCCGCCACCTCACCTGCCACTTCCGTCATCTTGGGCCCCACTGCGGCCAAGAGCACTCGTGGAGCACCGTGGGGGTTGTTGGTAGGGGTAAACATGGGTGTCATCAAAGTGTGGGTGTAGAAGTCGCCGCGAAAATCGAGTTTCTCTCCCTCATACCAAGCCGCCCAGATGGCCCGCATGGCCAGGATGAACTCGCGCATGCGCGCCGCAGGCTGGGACCACGGCATGCTGAAACGCTTGGTGATGTGGGGTGCAATCTGCGAACCGAGGCCGAGGACAAAACGCCCTTTGGACAGGACCTGCAGGTCATTGGAAACGTTGGCCAGCGTCATCGGGTTACGAGAGAAGGCCACCGCGATGGCCGTCATGAGCTCCACCCGTTCAGTGTGTTCAGCCGCCAGGATCAAGGGAAAGAAGGGATCATTGGCCAGCTCTGCCGATACCAGCCCGTCGAAACCCTGGGCCTCGAGCTTACGCGCTCGCTCGGGAATATCCGACAGCTCACCCTGAATACCCGCGTCGATCTTCATGCCATCCTCCGTATCGGTTTGTCCGTATCGGTTTGGGTCCCCGCGCCTAGCGGCCCGCGGAGAGAGTAGGGTTCCATGGACGCTGCGACGAGCACCTGCGATAGAGAAGAACGACTCGCTCCTGACTGCGAGTCCTTCGGGCCCGAAGACCCCTCAGGCGTGAATGGTCTGGCCCCCATCGAACCACAGAGTCTGACCCGTCATGAAGTCGGAGTCGGAACTGGCCAGAAAAATCGCGGCACGACCGACATCAGCCTCAGGATCGCCCATTCGACCCAACGGAACGTTCTTCACAGCTCGCTCCGCAGCCTCGGGATTGCTTTCCAGGAAGGCCGCCACTCCCGGTGTGAGTGCCGTCGGGCACAAGGCATTGACGGTCACCCCATGTTCGCCCCACTCCTTGGCCGCTACTCCCGTCAGCGTACGAAGCGCCTCCTTGATGGCCGCATAGGCGACGAACCCCACCGATCGCTCGGTCCCCGCCAAAGAACAGAGATTGATGATCTTGCCCCGACTCTCGCATAGATGTGGAAAGCAGCGGGTCATGAAATAAAAACTGCCCTTGAGATCGACGGCGATCTTCTCGTCCCAGTCCTCGTCGGTGTGCTCGAGAACGGGTTTGAAGGAATTCTCCTCCCGGGCGCCCGTGGCATTGTTGACGAGAATATCGATACCACCGAACTCGCGGACCACCGTCGCCACCGTCTGCTCCACCTGATCGCTCTGACTGACGTCGCACACCACCGCCAAGGCTCGGCCACCACCGGACTCGATCTCCGCCACCGTTTCGCGACACGAGTCGGCGTCGAGTTCTGCGACGCAGACCGCCGCCCCCTCACTCGCAAACGCCCGGGAGATGCCCCGGCCAATCCCACGACCGCCCCCCGTGACGATGGCGACCCGTCCTTCCAGCCTTGCCATGGCCTCGCTCCCTTGTCGCGGCAAACCCAGCATCCCCCAGCTCTCGGAATTGAAAACCGGTTCGAATGACGCGAAACCGCATTCGCGGCCCCACACAGCTGACCACCGGGCCGGTAGGATACCCGAGCGCCCACGCAAAGTTTCAGGAGGATCTGTCATGAGCGAAAGTGACGACCATCGGCCCGCGACCACCGCCGAGAAAGAAACCTTCTCCTCCGGTGGTCGGCGACATCTGATTCTCCTGCGTGGCAAGTGGGGGCTCGCCATCGACCGCGGGGTCTTCCTGGCCACGGGGTACTCGCCCATGACCAAGCAGTACTGCTTCGCCCAGGGTCATCCGTACCAGAAGACCCTGATGCTGAGCACCATTGGCGCACGCACCGGAAAAATTCGAAGAGCGAACCTTCCCTTCTTCGAAGTCGATGGCGATCTGGTGGTGCGTGGAAGCAATGGCGGCGGCCCAACCGACCCCCACTGGGCCCACAACGTGCGTGCCCACTCTCCGGCATGGATCCGAATCGGATTCAAAACCCACCCGGTCCACGCCCATGTGGCGACAGGAGAGGAACGCGAGCGTCTCTATGAAAAGATGTGCAGGCTCAGCTCCACCACCAAGTCCTACCAGGACATGTGCGCTCCCCGGGAGCTACCACTGGTGGTGCTACGCCCGTGGTCAAGGATCACCCGTTGAGCGCTTCCCGTGAAGCCTGGCACCGAGTCCAAACCCGACCCTGCTCGCGCATGCTCTGAAACGCCGGGAGGTGCGAAAACATGGCTCAGATCGACTTCGGCGCAATCGACGATTTGCGAGAAAACCCAGGCCAGGCAGTGGGCTCAGAATCACGGAACTGATCCTCACAAGCCCTGAATGACATTTCCCACCCCCGCCATCCGGCGAGGCACAACCTCAGGAGCTCAATCCATGGAAGCCGCCACAGCACACCACCGCATCGTGATCATAGGAGCTGGACCTGGGGGCTTGTGCACGGCAATCCGACTCAAACAAGAAGGGATCGAAGACTTCGTCGTACTCGAGAAGGCATCGGGGGTGGGAGGAACCTGGTGGCACAACCGCTACCCCGGAGCTGCCTGCGATGTCCGCTCCCACCTCTACTCGTTTTCATTCGAGCCCAAGGTCGACTGGACCCGCCCCTACGCCAATCAGCCGGAGATCCTGGCCTATCTGGAGCACTGCGCCGAGAAATACGCCCTGGCGCCCCACCTGCGCTTCGAGACTCCGGTCCAGGCAGCCGACTGGGACGACACCCGCTGCCGCTGGACCCTCCGGACCAAAGCCGGTGAAACGCTCGAGGCCGACATCCTCATCAGTGCGGTAGGTATGTTCAATGAACTCAACTATCCGAAGATCGAGGGCTTGGATCGCTTCGCGGGCAAGGCATTCCACTCGGCCCGCTGGGACCCTGACTGGGATCTGACGGGACGCCGCGTGGGAGTGATCGGCAGCGCAGCCAGCGCCGTTCAGTTCATCCCTGAACTCACTGCCCAGGCGGGACAAGTCTACCTTCACCAGCGCACGGCCAACTGGGTGCTGCCCAAGGACGACGTTCCCTACACGGCCGAGCAACTGCGGGAATTCGCCAAAGACCCGAAGGCCGTGCCGAACAGTCGCGAGACGATCTGGGATGAAATCGACGTCTTGATCACCTTTTCCGACGAGTCGAGGCTGGAGGCAGCCGCGCGGGCGGGTCTGCGCAACCTCGAAGTGGTGGAAGATCCGGAATTACGCAGCAAGCTCATGCCCGAAGGACCCTACGGCTGCAAGCGACCCCTGATGTCCAACGACTACTATCCGGCCTTCAACCGCGACAACCTGGAATTGGTGACGGAGCCCATCTCCCACCTGACAGCGGATTCCATCGTGACCGCCGACGGGACCACGCGCAAAGTCGACACCTTGATCCTGGCCACAGGCTTTGAGACCACCCGATTCCTGTCAGCCATCGAAGTCACTGGACGTGAGGGTCGACGCCTGAGCGAAGCCTGGAACGATGGAGCCCAGGCTTATCTCGGAGTCAGTACGGCGGGCTTCCCGAATCTCTTCATGCTTTACGGTCCGAATACCAACAACGGGTCCATCCTCTACATGATCGAATGTCAGGTCGATTTCGCGCTGAAGCAGATCCAGCGCCTCGAAAACGAAGGGCTCGCGTGGATCGATGTCAAACCCGAGCCCATGGAGAGCTTCAACGCGGAAATTCAGCGGGACATCAACGGTGTGACGGTCTGGCAGGCAGGTTGCAACGACTATTACCGAAGCCCCTCGGGACGGGTCGTAACCCAGTGGCCTCACTCGATGGGTGAATACCGGGATCGAATCGAATCTCTCGACCCCCAACACTTCCACGGTGCCAAACTCAGCAAGCGGACGAGTCCTGAGACGCGTTGAGATGCAGCGATACTGAAACTGCTAGGAGCGGGGTTCAAAAGCAATGGGCATCTCGAGATAGCCCGCCACGAACTCCGAGCGCGCCGGGACCACGTCCTCCTCCTTCACCGCGTAGTCGGGCACAGCGGCCAGGAGTTCTTCCAACATCACCCGCGCCTCCAAACGTGCCGCGTGCTGGCCCAGACAGACGTGAGTTCCGTGCCCGAACGAAAGAATCCGGTCCGGGCGGCGATGGATGTCGAACCGGTCAGGTTCTTCGAACTCGAGCTCGTCTCGGTTGGCCGAACGATAGAGGAATAGAATCCCCTGGCCGGCTCTCAACTGCTGCCCCCTGAGTTCGACGTCCCGGGTCAGCGTGCGGGTGAGAAACTGGGTGGGCATCTCGTAACGCGCGATCTCGACGAACGCGTCGGGAATGAGACCCGGATCCGCAACGATTTCAGCACGTTGGTCTGGATGCCGGTGGAGTTGCAGAATGCCCCCGGCAAACACCTTCGGCAGGGTCTCCGCTCCCCCCACTACCAACGTCACGAGGTGGGAGGCAAGTTGGGCGTCGGAGTAGCGCTCACCCTCGATCTCGACCCCGCAGTAGGCATCCAGGACGTCCTCGCTGCCGAGTCCACGCTTCCGCCGATCACGCACGGCATCCTGCAGGTATTGGCTCAGTTCACCCGAGGCCAGGATCGCGTCGGGGGGCATCCCCTCGACGTCGGTCTCTCGCGCAAAGAAGCGGTTGACGAGACCCGTGAGGTGGTCGCCATCCTCGACCGGCAACCCGATGATCAGACACGCCACACGCACGGAGATCTTCGCGGCCAGGTCACCAATGACGTCGCAGCGCCCAGTGGGCAGCACCTCCCCCAGGCAGTCGCGCACCTGGGCGCGAACACGATCCTCGAGGCGGGCGACCCCGCGCGGACTGAAGTGGCGCACGAGTTGCTTGCGAATGGTCGTGTGATGGGGAGGATTCATCGAGAACACGCTGCTGTCGACTGCGGCCAGTTCCGGTTCGTCGGCATGCATGACTTCGGCGGTCATCGTAGTCATGAGCGATGGCCCGGGTGAAGCGAAGCACTCCGGCTTCTCTCCGGCACTCCAGATGTCCTCGAACCGGGCCAGCGCCCAGGAATTGTGACGCTCCAGATAGTGGACGGGGCTGTGGGCCCGCAACTGGGCATAGACGGGAAACGGATCGTCGAGGATCGCGTCGTCAAAGGGGTCGTATTGAACGGCGTTCGAGACAGTGTTGACCAACGAAAAAAACCTTCCAGATGGGATGAACGGCGGCCATTGTCCGCGATTGCGCCGGCGCGGCGCAAGCGTGAGAATCAGGATCGGGGGAGCCGACTTGTCCATCGCCATCTCCATCACCCTGTCGAACCTCTCGGAGCTCTTCGGCGACGACCTTGCAGCGCTGGTTGAGACGGCGCGAATTGCCGACGCGGAAGGCATCGACCAACTCGCTCTCGCCGACCATCTGGCCATTGGCACAGGAACGGACCACTACCCCTACGGTCGCTACCCCTACGACCTCGACGAACCGTGGATGGAACCTCTGACGAGCCTCGCCGCCATCGCAGGCGCGACCTCGCGTGTTCGCCTGGCTACGGGGGTGCTCATTGCCCCCCTGCGCCCTCCCCTGCTGTTGGCCAAAACAGCGGCCACTTTGGATGTCCTGTCCCAAGGCCGCCTCGATCTGGGTGTGGGTACGGGCTGGCACGAAGCCGAGTTCGCTGCAGCCGGCGCACCTTTCGAGAAACGCGGAGCCCGCATGGACGACACGCTGCGCGCATGCCTGACCCTCTGGAACCACTCTCCGGCTTCCTTCGAATCGGAGACAGTCTCGTTTACCGATCTGCGCTGCCTCCCACACCCGCGACAAGACGGCGGGGTACCCCTGTGGTTCGGCGGAGGCCTCCACCCCGCCAATCTGCGCCGCATGCTCGAGTTCGGCGCGCGTTGGCTTCCCGCCGCACTGGGAAACTCGGACGAGGTCGGCCAAGGCATTGGAACCCTGCGCCGAGCCCTGACCGAAGCAGGACGCGACGCCTCGACCCTCCAGGTACGCGCCGGCTTGAAACGCCGATCCGACGCGGCGGGCAACCTGGACCTCGACGCCACCCTCGCCGGGCTCGAGAGCCTGGAAGAACGAGGGGTGACCCTGGCGGCACTGGGTTTGCGCGGCTTCGTTCGTGACTCCCGAGAGATCCGCCCCTTCCTCGAAGGGGTCTCGGCCCGCCGTCGGCGAGTCTGACCCCTCCGGGGCCATCGCGGGCGCTAGCATGGGCTCGTGGGACACCCCGCATACCAGCTCCCGGAAAAGGGCAGCCGGGCCACCCCGGGACGGTGGTCATGGCACCGGATCCCCCTCCTGATGCTGATGGCCAGTGCGTTGACCTGTACTCCCCCTCCGCCGGCGAAACCTCCCAATTTCGTCGTGGTGGTCGTCGACACCTTGAGGCTGGATGCCCACCGGTTTGCAGGCGGCAGGGAATCGATGCCCCACACCACGGCGCTGGCCAAACGCGGCGTGTCCTTCGACAACGCCTACTCGACGTCTTCGTGGACTCTGCCGGCCATGGCCTCCCTGTGGCTCTCTCAGATCGGATCCCAACACCGCGCCATCGCCTGGGGCTCATCACTCCAGGAGCGAGAACCGACCCTCGTCGAAACCCTCAGCGCCGCCGGGTACGAGACCGCGGGCTGGACCGCCAACGTGTTGCTCAAAGAGGGCTTCGGCTTCGAGCAGGGGTTCGATCGATACGAATCCGTCGTCGATCTCGGCAACTGGGGCAAGACCAAACTCGAATTATTCCCCAATGCAACGGCCACCACCGTCAACGAACTCGCGCAGGGCTGGTTGACCACAAGACAGCATGAAAAACGCGAGGCCCCCTTCTTTCTGTACCTCCACTACATGGAACCCCACACCCCGTACCGCTGCGAAACTTCCGAGTCTTGCCGGGCCGGTGCCGCCGTTCTCTCGGAGCGGCTGGTCGACGGCAACTGGAACTTCGGTCCCCAGGAAACCCGGTTGATCCACGGACTCTATGGCACAGAAGTGAAGAGCTTCGACGAAGCCCTTGGTCAATGGGTGGCGTTCCTCGAAGAGGCCGGTCTCACCCAGAACACCTGGATCGTTCTGACCGCCGACCACGGGGAACTCCTCGGAGAAGGCGGACACTACCTACACGGGGAATCCCTCGCGCCTGCCGAGATCCGCATTCCCCTGATCATCGCGGGACCCGGCGCAGCCCCCGGCACAGTCGAGACCCCGGTCTCACTGATCGATCTAGCACCCACCCTGCTCGATCTGGCCCAGATCCCAGCGCCCCCATCATTTCGAGGTCGCAGTCTCGTCCCTGCCCTGGACGGAGACCCCCTGAAGCCAGAACCCGTCATCGTCGAACTGTTTCCTCGCGCGGGAATCAGCCCCCGACACCGACTGGTGGTGATCGTCGGCCCCGAGACCTTCGTGATGAAGCCCAACGGAACACTGTCACGCATCGAAAACAACGCAGGCCGGGCACGCCCGGCGAGTCGCGCCGATCTCGAAGCAGCCCTGGGAGTCGCCGCGAACTGGATCGACTATGAAGACCCGGACCCCGACGAGCAGCCGGAGATCAGTCCCGAAATGCGCGAGCGCCTGGAGTTGCTGGGCTACGCGCGCTGATCGGGGCCAAACCGCTCGGAATACACCGGTCCGCTCAGGCCGATTCCCCTGCCCCCGCCAGCCCGAAACTCTCGGCCAGCAGTTCGAAGGAACGAAGGCGCACCTGGAAGTCGTAACTGAAGGTCACGATGGAGACATCGTCGGTCTGGTAACGGTCGGCCAGTTCCAACACCTCGCGCACCACGGACTCTGGTGTCCCGGCAATGCTCGACATCCCCGAACGCGTCAGGAAGACCTCCTCCTCGGCACTGAACTCGTGAGCAAGAGCCTCCTCGGGAGGCACCAAGCCGAGCCCCACCCCCCGAGCCATGTTGATGCGTCCGAGTTTCATGCTGGCCAGGCACCCCTCCACCACCCGAGCGTCTTCGGAGCAGAGCACCTGAAGGGCCACGTTGAGGCGCGGCTCGTCCAACTCGGGAGACGGCTGGAAGCGATCCCGGTAGTGCTCCACGATGGCGGGCCCCTGTGCGGCGGCCGTGCCGAAGAAGTGGGCAAAACTGAAGGGCAAGCCGCGTTCGGCGGCCATCAGAGCCGAATCGATCCCCGACCCCAGCAACCAGACCTCGGGACGTGTGCCGGGGTCCGGGCCGGCCTGCACGCCAGCAAAAGGATGGCCGGACGGCAGGTCACCGTCCAAGTAGCCCATCAAGTCGTCGATCTGATCCGGATAGTGGCGCACGTCGCGCATGCGCCCGGGATGCGCGAGGGCCGCCGCGGTCCGCTGGTCGCCACCGGGGGCCCGACCGAGACCGAGATCGATGCGGTTGGGGTGCAGGCACTCGAGGGTCCGGAAGTTCTCGGCCACTTTGAGGGCACTGTAGTGGGGTAGCATGATGCCGCCGCTCCCCACACGGATGCGCTGAGTGCGCGCCGCGACTTCACCAATCAGGACCTCGGGGCTCGTGCTGGCAATGCCCGGCAGGTTGTGGTGCTCGGCGAGCCAGAAGCGGCGATAGCCCCAGGCGTCGACGGCCTCGGCCAGCTGCAGAGTCTCCAACAGGGCCTCGCGTCCGCTGCCGCCCTGTCGCACCGGCGACTGCTCGACGACGCTGAGGGTGAGTTTCCGGGGCGCCAGCATGGTCGGCTCACGATACGAGAAGCCGTTGGCTTCGGCACGCCCCTCCCCAAAGACGGCCTCTACGACCGGGATTCCGGGTGATAGACTGATGGGGTCGACGATGAACCCCGCCCACCCGGCGCCGCGTGCTGCCCAGGTGGAAGAGGGACCGCCAGCCATCGTCTGGGAGCCTCCCCGTGTCCTTGTTGGCCCGCCTGCTGTTGTTGATGATGCTGCTGATGGCCGCTGGGCCTCGGTCCGCCCTCGCCCAGATCGCCGGCTGCGTGCCCGATGTCTCGGGCGCCATCGCCTACCGGGCCGACACCACCCAGGGTTCGATCTACTTCGAGCTCTACCCGAACACAGCCCCCAACACCGTCGCGAACTTCCAGGCCTATCTGGCCGCCGGCGCCTACGACCGCACGATCTTCCACCGCAGCGTGCCGGGCTTCGTGGTGCAGGGCGGGGGCTTCACCTCTGGCGACAGCGACTACGCGTCCATCCCCCAGCTGCCAAGCCTCGACAACGAGCCCTGTCTCTCGAACACCCGCGGCACCCTCGCCATGGCGCGGCTCGGAGGCCAGCCCGACAGCGCCACCAACCAGTGGTTCATCAACCTGGACGACAATCTGATCCTGGACACCACCGATGGTGAGGGTTTCACGGCCTTCGGGCGGGTGGTGTTCGGCATGGAGGTGGCCGATCAGATCGCGGCCCTGCCCCGCTTCGACTCCCTCTGGATCCTGGAACTCCCCTTCAACCAGGTCTTCGAGGAACTCCCTGTGGAAACCCTGCCCGCGGACCCCCCCGCTGGCAACGGTTGCACCCGCTACGGCCCCCTCTACGGTCTGTACAATCCGGCCGCCGGCCCGCCGCACTGGCAGGACGAGGACCTCAACCGAAGTAATTCGTCCTACAGCTACTTCGTCCCCATTCTGATGGACCCCATCTGCACCGGCGTCGGTGGGACGCCCACGGTGCCGTGCACGCCGGGCACCGGGCGAATCGCCGTGCAGCTACCCATCGATTGGAACAATCCCATCGGATACTCGATGTCGTGTGAGGCCGTGGCCGAATCCGAGGCCTCCTGGGCCGCCCGCCGGGCGGACTGGAAGCAGCAGCTGCTGGACGGGGATGTGGAGGTCACCGACGTGATCGCCCTGCCCGAGCCCACGCGGCATCTCTCGCTTGCCGCGGGAGTGATGTTTCTGGCCGCCCTCCAGCGCTGGAGACACCGCTCCCGTACCGGTCCCTAACGCGGCGGGCCCGCCACCGACGCCGCAACCGTCATGGGCAGCTCGTGGGCCAGCACGATCCCCGGCTCGGCGGCGCACACGGCCTCCATGGCGTGCACGGCCGGCATGGCGGTGACCGTTCCGAAATCCGGACCGGCCGAGTCCTGGGGGTAGACCATGGACACGCGGCTGCGCACCGACGGAAGACCATCGACTTCGATCACGTAGCCGTCCTCGATGGGCCACTTTGGCTCCAGGGTGTAACCCAGTGTCCAGACGATGGGCAGCTCGATCAGGGTGTGGCCGCCGACCCGGCCCGACCAGCAGTGGCGAATTCCCGCCGCGCAGCCGCGATCGATGGTCATGAAACCGAGCTCGGTCTTGTGGGTGGCGACCGCGAATTCCGACTCGTAATGAATTTCGTCGAGTTCCACCCGCAGGGCCCGTGCCATCAGATCCACCGCGTCCTCGAACACTGCCGTCAGGCTGCGCGCCATGGCGTGAATCTCGGGGTCGTCGATGGGACGGCCGAGCCCGCATGCCTCCCAGGTTTCAGCCGACGCGTAGTGGGTGCAATCCACGGACTCGAGCACCGAGACCCGCGTGACGTGTTGGCACACCCCGGTGGCCAGCAGGCCCACGGTGTTGGCGAAACCCGGGTTCACGCCACTTCCGTAGAGCGAAACCCCGCCCCTGCGAGCCGCGGCCTCGAGCCGCTCGATGCCCTCGGTGCCGAAGTAACGCGAGCGGCCGGTAATGAAGTAGGAGGTAGAAACCAGATTGATGCCCGCCTCGAGAATCCGGACCATCTCCTCGACATCGGGGAACAAGGGGTTGTAGAGCACGCAATCCGGCCGCAGGGCCAGCAGCGCCTCGACGTCGTCGGTGGCTTCGACTCCGATGGGATCCACCCCGCACAGGCTCCCCACGTCGGCCCCACGCTTCTCCTCGCTGTACGCAAAACAACCCACGACCTCGAGACCCGGGTGGCGCAGCATGGCACGCACCGCACTCGTTCCCACGATTCCCGTACACCACTGCACCACTCGAAGGGACACGCTCAGACCTCCTCGAAACTGTCGTAACCGCCACCCTACCCGACAGCGAGCCCGCAGACACGCCGATCGGACCTGCCGATCGCCGGCCGCTGGAAACCCAGGGCTGCGTGCGGAGCGCGGAAAATCGGAAGCGGGCAACTGGGCCCTGGAACCCGGCCCCTCACTCCAGGCCCAGACGCGTCAGTTCCATCACATCCTCGGCTCCCACCGCCTGGGAGACCCGCCGCGCAATGCGCCACCCCTCTGGCCGCTTGACGAGTTCCCAGTGGTTCATACCGATGCGGAACAGCCGGAAATCGTCCTCTTCCCGGTGGTAGATGCGGCTGTAGCCCGTGGCCCGCCCACGGTCGCCCTCGACGGACACCACCACGGGACCGATGGTGTGGGCGGAATTGGGCAGCAGCGATTGGTGATTCTCCCCCAGAACCATGTGCCCCACGGCCTCGGCCCCCTCCATCCAAAGCGTCTGGCCCGAGGACTCCCTCAACCCCGTATCCACCGCCCGAACCTCATAGACGGCATCCTCGGTAAAGAGCGCCATGGCGGCCTCGGCATCACCCGCATCGACCGCCAGGCCGTAGCGAACGATCAACCGGTGAATCTCGAGTTCCGCCTCCGCACGTTCGAGACGGCTCTCGAGTGCCTCGACCCTCTCCGCAAGTGACCCGCTCATTCCCTGTCCCCTTTTCAGGTTGCACCCAACCGATTCGGTTCGAGATGGCATCGACGCGCCCCAGTGACTCGACGGTTGCCTAACCAGCTTCTGGTTTGCGTCGATACAGGGTGCCGGTCGCACGTGCGCCGTGCACCGGCGTGTAGTTCCGCCGGACATAGTCCACCACCGGGTCATGCTTCTGAAACAAGCCCAGCAGCACGACGTGCGCCAACTCCCGCGTCTCCAAAATTTCGATGATCTCCTGCAAGTGCTCGTGCTGATGCAATTCCGGAAAGAAGACCAGGTCGTAGGGCGTGGGATTGACTGTGCCAGTCAACAAATAGTACGAGGGACAGGTGGGGTGACAAAGCAGTTCCGGCTCGGGTGACCGAGCCACTGCTTCTCGCACCGCCGCCACCAGCTCGGCCTCCGATTCCGACCAGAACTCCACGGTTCCATAAGCGGTGGCTGCCGACACCGGAAAACGTTTCCAGCGGTCTTCGATGAAGGTGTCGAGGTGCAGGACGCTACCGAGCAACACCCCGACCACGATCAGGGCCTCGAGCATTCGGATCAGCCCAGGTCGAAGCGTGATCCGAGCGAGCGTCGTCAGGACCCACTGGCCCGTAGCTGCGAGCAAAACGAATAGAGGCGCCGCGATGAAGGCGATGTGAACCAGGTCGGGGTTGTAGAGGGTCGCCGCGACCGCCCCGGATCCATAGAAGCCCAGCAAGCCAGAACGGCGGACCTCCACAAAATCTCCGCGCCGCCAGGCCGCCACCGAGCGCGCGAAGATCAGTGGAATCAGGAGTGGGAGACACTTCAGAAGCTGGGGAAATGTGCTTTCCGAGAGCCGGGCGAGGCCCAGTGGAATGTCCCCCCAGGCGGCGTCATTGATCTCGTTGTATCCCCCCAGCGGCTCCACGACCAACTGGTGGATCACGGGGGCAATCCCCGACCGCAACCAGAGGCTCGCCAGGACGGCCCCACCCACCAGCAGAATCCCAACGCCATAGGCCAACGCCCGCCACCCCAATGCGGCAGCGTTGCGTTCCCTCTGCCCGAAACGCTCGACCCCCCAATCGAACACGATGAACGCGGCGACAGCGACAGCGATCAGCACCCCCTTCGGATGCTGCATCGAGGTCACCGCCCCCGTCAGCAGGCCCGCTGCGAACAGCCCCTGAACCCCGACGGGTGCCACGGTCCGTTGGCGACTCAGAGACTCGAGGATCAGCATGCTGAAGAGCGCTGCGAACCAGTGGCCTGTCGCCATGGGCCAGGCTGGAAACGACAATGCGAGATGCAGACAGGCTCCCGACCCCGCCAACGCACGGGACAATCCCAACTGGCGTCCCACCACGTACATCAATAGCGTTATCCCCGCATGAACCGCGGTCATCACCAGGGTGGTCATCAGATTGGAGATGCCGAACAGCGCCATGGGCAGTGCCATCAGGTAGTAGGCAAGCGGCGTGTACTGCTCGTGGAAGTCGCGAAAGGCGGCCTGCCCCATCAGGATTCGCCGGGCATGCTGCAGGAAGTAGCCCTCGTCCGAGTGACCGACAGGGTGAGGCAAAAGCTGCAGGCAGAGCGCTACTGCCGCGACTAGCCCGAGCCCCACTGCCCAATCGATGGGGTCGAGCTTCATTCGTGTCGCGGATTGTGCGGATTGGTCCAGCACCGTCACGTCAGAGGATAGAACAAAACCCGAATCCGGGAGTCCGAGGCATGATGCACATCGTGACACCGGTGAACTGTTCGCGGTGGCGGCGGTGAGGGAAAAACCGAAGAGGGGCCAGTTCGAAGTCGAAATCGACGGTCTCGAAGTCTCGATGACCGGTCTGCGCTGCCCCTTCGAGAAATGGTTGACCTGCATGCAGCCCCCAACGATATTTCCATGTCCACGCTCCTCGAGCCTTCCCAGTGTTTACGGCCTGAGAGCCCCAAAGCTCCCCGCGAGCGAAGCCGAGGGCACCGAGACATGCGCGACCAAATCGAGAACCGCCTGGAAGCTCTGGGGCATTTTCTCTTCCACCGCGCCTGGTGGGTGATCGGAGTCATCGCCCTGCTCCTGAGCGCCGGGGTCACTCAAATCCACAAGATCGAGTTCGAGACCTCCGTAGATAGCTTCCTGCCCGACGGAGACCCCACACGTGAGATCTACAAGGCCTTTCTCGAGGAGTTCGGCCGCGACGACTTGATCATCATCGCCGTCCGCCCCTCTGAGATCTTCGACTTGGATTTCTTGGCGAAACTCCGCCGCTTCCACCAAACCCTCGAGGAAGAGGTTCCTCACGTGGTGGAGGTCGACAGCCTCATCAACGCCCGCGACACCCGTGCCGACGGGGACACCCTGCTGGTAGGCGACCTCTTCGAAGAATGGCCAGAGACCGACGCCCAACTCGAGGCATTACGCGAGCGCGCCCTCTCCAATCCTCTCTACCGGGATCTGATCCTCTCGCGCGACACCCGTCTGACCACGATCAGCCTCGAACTCGGACTGGCCTCGCCCACCGACTCTGACGAGGCTGTCTTGGCGGGGTTCGATTTCGAGAGTGATGAAGGGACCACACCGGCCCCCCTCGACACGGCCAGTATGGAGATGGAGGCCGTCGACGCCGTGTACGCCGTGGTCGAGGATTTCGAAGCTCCCGACTTCCGCGTCTGGGTCGCTGGCAGCCCCGTGATGAACAGCGACATGATGATGGGCATGGTGGCCGACGTGCTCCGCTTCACCGTCCTGTCGCTGGTCGCCATCAGCGTGCTGTTGATGGTCACCTTCCGCCGGATGGTCGGCGTAATCGCACCGCTACTGGTCGCGTTGTCGGCAGTGCTGGCCACGGTGGGGTTGATGGGGGCCGTGGGAATCCCCTTCATGCCGATCTCAGAACTCATCCCGTCCTTCCTTCTGTGCGTGGGGGTGGGCGGCTCCGTGCACCTGCTGGTGATCTTCTTCCAGCGCCTGGCCACCGGGGCGAGCCGCGAGGACGCCATTGCGGGTGCCCTCGGACACTCGGGCCTGCCCATCGTGATGACGAGCCTCACGACAGCTGCAGGGGTCGCCTCCTTCTCAGCGGCTGGGCTGGTGCCTCTGGCGGTCTTCGGCATGTTGGCGCCCGTTGGCGTTCTGCTGACCATGCTCTTGAGCCTGACTCTGGCTCCCGCCCTGATGGCCGTGCTTCCGCTCGGCGCCCCCCGGGCGTCGCGCATCGGCCCCCGGGCCTCCATCGCGTTCCTCAGCCGTTGTGGCGCCCTGGCGACTCATCGCGGACCGCTCGTGCTCGTCCTCGCAAGCCTGATTCTGCTGGTGGGCGGTTCCGGGTTGCAGCACATCCAGTTCACCCACAACCCCCTGGACTGGTTCCCTGACGACAAGCCCGTCAAAGTTTCGACCCAGCTGCTCGACCAACAACTCGCGGGCGCGGTGACCATGGAATTGCTGATCGACAGCGGGCGGGAAAACGGTCTCCACGAGCCTGAACTGCTCGAACGAATCGACCGCCTGTCCGAGGCGGCCCTCGCCCTCGAGGCCCATGACGTCTGGGTGGGAAAGACCATTTCTCTGGTGGACATCGTCAAAGAGATCCACCAGGCCCTCAATGGCGACCGGCCCGAAGCGCATGCCATCCCCGAGCAGCGGCCCCTGGTCTCCCAGGAACTCCTGCTGTTCGAGAGCAGCGGCAGCGACGACCTGGAGAAGGTGGTGGATCCCTCCTTTCAGACGGCCCGCATGACGGTCAAGATGCCGTACCTCGACGGCGGAAAATACCTTCTATTCGAGGAGGTTGTGCACGAACACCTCGAGCCGATCCTGGGGGGCGACGCCGAGTTGACCCTGACGGGACTCATGACCGTCATGGGGCGAAGCTCAAGTGCTGCCGTGGAGACCATGGCGCGCGCCTACCTGCTGGCACTGGTCGTCATTACGCCCGTGATGATGCTGCTACTGGGGAATGCGCGCGTGGGATTGATCGCCATGATCCCAAACCTCTACCCCATCATTCTGACCCTGGGCCTGATGGGTTGGCTCGGCGTGCCCCTCGAGATGTTCTCCATGTTGATCGGAAGCATCGCGCTGGGGCTCGCGGTGGACGACACCGTCCACTTCATGCACGGCTTCCGCCGGAGCTTCGAACGCACCCTGAACGTGGAAACCGCCGTGCGTGAGACCCTGCAGACCACCGGCCAGGCATTGATGTTCACCAGCGTGGTGCTCTCCCTCGGCTTCTTCATCTACATCTTTTCGAGCCTTCAAAACCTCCAGGACTTCGGTTACCTCACCGCCTTCGCCATCCTGGTCGCATTCCTCGGCGATATCCTGCTGGCACCCGCGCTGATGGCGGTGGTGCTCCGCAAACACAAAAACGCCGAACCGGCGGCCTCTTGAACTCAGCGAGGCAGCTCGCTCCCAGACGAACTCACGGCAAACGATAAGGCGACGCGCTCGGCTTCCACTGAATGATCTCGAAAGGATGGCCGTCCGGATCCTGAAGGACGAATGCCCAGGACGTCTCGAACTCCACAGGCTCGCTGCGGCAAACCACATCGGCCTCGATCAACCGAGCGTAGGCACTGGCAGCATCTCGAACTTCGAAGGAGATCAAGGTCCGTTTCTCCACCTGAAGTTCTCGCCAGTTGTGCCAGAAGAGTTGGACCACGGAATTTCCGGCGATCAGGCCCCGAACCATACGAGAGCGAGCCCCTGGCATCGCTGTGACGGCTTCGAACTCTGCTCCCTCGAGTTCGAGATCCATTACGACCTGAAAACCAAACACCTGTCGATAGAAGGCCAGCGAGACGTCGACATCCGCCACCTCCAAGGACACATGGGACATCCGAGCCAGCCCCGCTGACTCGAGCACGAACCGCGAAGCTTCCATCACGCCCCTCCCCTGCTCGCCTCCACGATCTGCAACCCGACGACGAACGCCATGGCCTCAGTCGATCCCTTGATTCTTGGCCTCGAGATCCTTGGCGAGAAAACGCGCACCCAACGCATAGTGGCAGGCCGACCAGGACGCGAAGAGTACGAGGGTCCCCAAGAGCGCGTAGCGCAGCGAATCGTTGCCCAGAGCGGGCTCGAGCAGATCACTGGCAATCCCGACTCCCTGGGGCCCGAGACCCAGGCCGATGATATTGATGATAAAGAGCAGAATGGCTGAAGCGGTGGCACGCATGGAGGGAGCCACCAGAGTCTGGGTGGTCGCAAAGGTCGGTCCCAGGTAGAACCCGCCCAACACGGCCCCGGGCAGCCAAAACAGCAACGCCATCCGACCGTCGGGCCAAAGACACAACAGCAACGCAAAGGGGACGATCATCACGGTGGCAATCGCCGGCACCCACATGGCCCAGCGCACGTCACGGACGGACAATCGATCGCTCAAAAAACCGCCGAGATAGGTTCCCGCCACCCCGCCCGTACAATTGATGAGCGCCAACCAGGTGCCGAGTTCACCGCTCGGTATGGCGTGGGAGCGAGCAAAGAAGGCCGCGATGAAGGCGGCAGCGCCGTAGCCACTGAAGGCGTGCAGCGCCCCCCCGAAGGCCATGTGCCGAAACGATCGCAACTGCCCGATGAAGCGAAGGACCTCTGAGACCGACCGGCTGGGCATGGCGCGAATTGCCGCGGAGTCAAAGACTCCACGCGGTGGTTCCGGCAGGGTCCAGCGTACGATCAGCGCCAGGAAGACACCGGGCAACCCGACCACCATGAAGGCCGTACGCCAATCAAAGAACTCTTCGATCCAGCCGCCCAAGAGGAAACCGAGCCCGGCACCGAGAGGGATCCCCAGGGAGTAGATCGAAAGGGCCGTGGCCCGCCGTTCGGCAGGGAAGTAATCCGAGATGAGCGAGTGCGCAGGGGGGCTGCAGCCGGCCTCGCCGATCCCTACACCGATTCGTGCCACCGCCAACTGGACGAAGCTCCGCGCAAGCCCCGAGAACGCCGTCATGGCGCTCCAAATCAGCACCGCCAGCGCGATCAGACGGGTGCGATTGTGTCGGTCGGCCCAACGCGCCACGGGAATCCCCAAAACGCTGTAAAAAGCGGCGAACGCGATCCCCGACAGAAAGCCCAGGGCGGTGTCCGAGACCTGAAACTCCTCCTTGATCGGTTGCAGCAGGATCGACAGGATCGAGCGATCGATGAAGTTGAAGACATACACGACGACCAGTAGGCCAAGCGCATAACGCGCCGCGGACGGCTCTAGGGGCTCGGGGGGCGCTGCGCCCGTCGGTTTCGCCGAAGGCGAGGGCTCCGTTCCAGCCTCGATGCTCATGGACGCATCCTACCACCAGGAAAGACGCCCACCGTCCAGCGTATGGGACCCAAGCCCTGACGAGCTTCGCCGAGCGTGCTACCGCAGGCCCTGTGGAAGCCCTCATGACAGAACTACTCGCCTGTCTCGAACTGGAGCCCACCGGCGAGGACCGATTCCAGGCCCCCAGCGAACCCAGCCCCCACGGACTCATTTATGGCGGCGCACTACTCGCCCAAGCACTGAGGGCCGCGGGGAGCACGGTGGCTTCCAATCGTCCCGCCCATGCGATCCACGCCCTCCTGCTCGAGCGTGGCAGAACCGACCAGGGCGTGGTGCTCGAAGTCGATCGCTTACGCGACGGACGCTCCTTCTCAGCTCGACGCGTGGTGATCTCTCAGAATGAGCGCCCACTGCTGACCCTGCAGGCCTCCTTCCACGTCCTCGAAGAAGGCTTCGAGCATCAACCCCCCATGCCCCAGGCCCCCGCCCCCGACAGTCTGCCGACCCTCGCGGAAATGGTGGAAAAAGCGAGCGAAAACTTCCCGGATCGCTCTGCCCAGTGGGCAGGCTCGCCGCGCCCGCTCGATTTCCGCCAGACCGTGGTTCCCGCCTTCATGGGAGGCGACTCGCGCGAGGCATCGAATCTGGCCTGGTTTCGCTTCCCCTCAAAACTGCCCGACGACCCGATCCTCCACCAGTGCCTGCTCGTTTACGCCAGTGACATGTCCCTCAACGACAATTGCTACAAGCCCCACTCGGGCCCCGACCAGCCCGACGTTCGCAGCGTATCGACCATCGACCACACCATGTGGTTCCACGCTCCCGCCCGTGCCGACGAGTGGACTCTGTTCACACAACACAGCCCACGCGCAGGCGCGGGCCGCGGTTATGCGTCGGGCACCATGTACACACACGATGGTCGCATGGTGGTGACCCTTGCCCAGGATTCACTCATGCGTCCCGAGCCCCGCTGAAGTCAGGACCTCGATCTCACCCACGTGCCAACCCGCCTCTGCTAAGGTGGGCCGCCATGACGGCGGCACCGCAGGACGCCTGGGATTTCTCGGATCAGGTCATCGTGGTGACCGGTGGTACGCGCGGTATCGGCCTGGGGATCATTCGATACCTGGCCCGCGCGGGTGCAAAGTTGGCTGTGACCGGCCGGAAACCGGCACGGCTCGAGGCTGCACAGGAAGAACTCGACGCTCTCGGGGTGGACGCACTGTTCCTCGCTTCAGATGTCGGAGACGCCGAGGCATGCCGCGACGTGATCGCGCGCACCGCCGAGCGGTTCGGCCGAATCGATGGTCTGGTAGCCAATGCGCAGTCGCTTCGGCCCGTCACTCCTCTCGCAGAAGTCACGGCCAAGGACGTCGCCGTCGTCTTCAATACCGGGCCCATGGGTACCTTGTGGCTCATGCAAGCGGTTCTTCCCCACATGCAGGCTCAGGGTCGAGGCCGAATCGTGACCCTGGGCTCGGCCATGGGAAACACCGGCGCACCGGGATACGGCCCCTACTCTGCGGCCAAAGAAGCCATCCGCTCGTTGACCCGAACGGCCGCCCGCGAGTGGGGAAAGTTCGGCATCACGGTCAACTGTGTCTGCCCTGCCTCGGTCGCCCACCGGATGCCCCCCGAGGACGAAGGCGCTCGGGCCACGGCCTTTGCGGCCATGTACGCCAACCAGGCACTGGGACGCGACGGGGATCCCGAGGAAGACATCGCGCCCACGGTGGGCTTCCTGCTGTCGGATGCCAGCCAGTACGTGACCGGACAGACCCTGATGGTCGACGGTGGCGGCATCCTGCGAGCCTGAACCCCGCAGCCATGCCTCGACGTTCGGAGGAACCATGAGCGAGTCGACGAACCCCCAAGCCGGGTTGGAGATCACAGCCTGGCGAAATTTTTGCGAGCGGATCACTGCGCTGGGTGAGCGAATCCTGGAGGATGATTTCCCCAACCACCCCGAGGATCGCCCCGAGGGCATCGCCCATCTCGCCGATCAGGTCTCGTGCTGGCTCGGCTGGGTGATTGGCCACTCGGACACCACCGCACCCTTCTTCCACCGCTCCAACGATCTGGTCACCCAGTGGGGCGGGCCGAACCAGGACAATTCCTACCATCACGCCCGCATCGACCCCAAGCGCCGCTATCGCATCCGCGGGCACATGCACAGCTGCGAGGACTTCGCATTGACGCTGCGTGCAGGCTTCATGCACATGGAGGTCTGGGGCACCAAGGCGGCCATCACCGCCTCGGAGCACGGAATCCAGAAGGGGCAGGCCTTCGAGTTGCTGTTGGGCGGCGATGGCAGTGACCCGGACTGGATTCAGATCCCCGATGAAGTCCAGATCGTCTCCTTGCGTGAGTACTACCTCGACTGGGAGGTCGACGAGCCCGCGATCTTCACCATCGAATGCCTCGATGATGTGCCCGTTCCGGGACGCCTTCAGGCCCAGACCGTGGCCACACAGCTCGACGAGGCCATCACCCAGATCGAGCGCTCGATGCTCTTCTGGAAAGACTACATGCGCGATGGGCGTGCCGAGGGAGTGGACAACCAGTTCGCCCCCACCCTCAAGCTCGCCAAGGGACTATCGGTGGCGCGTTACTCCTTCTGCTTCTGGACCCTCGAACCCGACGAAGCACTGATTCTCGAAAGTGACGTCCCCGACGCGCGCTACTGGGGCCTTCAGTTGTATTCCACGGCCTGGTACGAACAGGTCGACCCGGTCCATCGAATCACCAGCATCAACCAGAAGCAGGCCCACATCGATGCGGACGGTCGTCTACGGGCGGTGCTCGCGCCCCGGGATCCCGGCGTCGCCAACTGGCTCGACAGCGGCGAACGGAGCCACGGATTGCTCACCTACCGCTGGTTCTGGCCCAAGAGCGACCCGACGCCCAGCACCCGCGTGGTCAAGCTCGACGAGGTCGCTGGCCTCATGCCCAGTGACGCCCCGCGTGTCGACCCCGACACCCGCCGCCAGGAAATTCGCCAGCGCAAGGAACACCTGGCGTGGCGCTTCCACACCTGATGATGCACGAAGAGGGCCGATCGTGAGCTGGCAGCCCCCTGCCCGTCCCGACTGGGTGGAGGCGATCAACGCCGGGCGCGTCGCCCCGATCTCCGACGAGGCCGACCTCCCCCTCGACCGAGACCTTCTGATGTCCGAGGCCCGCGCACGCCTGGGAATTCCCAACGGTGGCGTGGCCGATTTCTGCCATCAGGACTTCGATGCCGACCAACTCCTCGAACCCCTCGACCGCCTACTACCGGCCCTCGAGCAAGAGGCCGAGCTCAGCGTCATGGGACGTTGGCTCAGCCGTCGCTTCATCCTGCGCATGCTGGAAGTGCGGCTCCAGATCATCGCCTATCTGCGTGCGGACCCGGGAGTGCGGGACGAGCCCCTCCCCACGCCTCTCTTCGTCGCTGGCGCACCCCGCACGGGCACGACGATCCTCTATAACCTGCTCGCCAAGGACCCGGCGCACCGGGTACCAGAGGGGTGGGAGCTGTTGCGCCCGGTCCCTCCTCCAGACCCAGACCCTGCCCTCTTTGCCGCGGATCCGCGCATCGCCCTGGCCGACCGCGAACTCCGCATGCCTCAAACCGTCGTCTCGGGATTGCTGAACATCCATCCCTACAGCGGGCGCATGCCCAAGGAATGCCTATCGGCGATGTCCTTCACCTTCCGCAGCGAGGAATTCACCGCCCGCTATCACGTTCCCAGCTTCGAGACATGGCTCGAGCAGTGCGACATGACTCCCGCCTACGAGATGCACCGCCTGGTGCTGCAGATCCTTCAACGGCGCTGGGGCTCGTGTGCGTGGGTCCTCAAGTCGCCGGTTCACCTTCACTCCCTGTCCACCCTCCTCGACGTCTATCCCGATGCACGGGTGGCCATCACCCATCGGGACCCACTCGTGCTCCTGGCTTCCCTCACGAGCCTGATTGCCAACCTGCGTTGGGCCCACAGCGACCATGTCGACTATGGGCAGATCGGCCAGAGCCATGCAGTCCGCTACCACGTTTCCCTGGATCGGCTCGCCCGGCTGACTGAGCAGGGAGCCCTGCCGGCGGAGAACCTCCACCACAGCCGGTACGCGCAGTTCATGAGCGATCCCATGGGTGTGGTCGCGGAACTCTACGCGCGTTTTGGTCTGGAACTGTCGCAAGGCGCCCGTGAGGCGATGCAACGAAGCCTCGACGACAGTTCACGAGGTGAAGGCAGCTCCCACGACTACGCGTTCTCAGATCTCGGCCTCGACCCCGTGGCCGAGCGCGCACATTTTCGCCACTACCAGACCTGCTTCGAGATCCCCGACGAAAAAGTTCTGCGCTGAGCGCTGAGGCAGAGGATTCAGTTGGGCAGCGGCAACTGGTAGACCCTCGCCGCGTTCTCGTACAGCAGCTTGCGCTGCACGCGCGGTTCGAGGTTCTCGAGGCTCCGAACCATCTGGCCCTTTACGTTGGGATAGAGGCAGGTCGCGTGGGGGAAGTCCGTCTCGAACATCAGATTGTCTTCACCGAGTTCCTTGATCGCATAACTCGGATCCTTTTCGAACCAGTAGGAGCCGTAGATCTGGCGCTGAAAGTATTCCCGAGGCCGAAGATCGAGGTCTGTGACGCCATTCTCATCGAACTGGTACTCGAGACTCTCGAGCATGAAGGGAAGCCAACCGATCCCACTCTCGACAGAAACGAACTTGAGACTCGGAAAACGATCCAGCAAACCACTGAAAATCAGGTTCGCGACGCAGACCATGTTGCCCATTTGAGACATGGTGGACAGCGTGGCGAACATACGGGCCGGCGGGTAGCTGCCCCATAGTCGAGTGGGAGCGGCCCCACCCCCGATGTGGAAGTTGACGGGAAGTCCGCGTTCCTGGGCCACGTTCCACAAGGGGTCCCAGTGTCGATCATTCAGTGGCGGCAATCCCCAATCGTCGGTGCAGTCAGTGATGACGAAGCCCGTCAGTCCCAGTTCTTCGTGGCAACGTTCGAGTTCCGAGACCGCAGCGGGCACATCCCAAAACGGCAGCATGGCCTGGGGGAACAATCGCTTGTGGCTTTCGGCCTGCATCTCCGCAGCTGCATCGTTGTACGCCCGACAACAGAATTCCCTGTGCTCCGTGTCCTCGATACGCATGACGAGATTGCCCGCGAAGCCGAGAATGTTGGGGTAGACGATCTGCATGCTCAGCCCGTGCTCATCCATGTAGTCGAGGCGTGGCGCCACATCGATGGCCCCCGGGTGCACCTCGTCGAAGGAGTCGAAAGCGATCGATGCCTGCGACTTGCTGCCGTCGGGGCGGATTGAGCAGTACCCCACCTGCCCCATGACCTGACCGTCCTCGATGATCCACTGCTCGACCCCATCGGAGTTGCGCTCTACACGCAGGGTCCGATCTCGAAATCGAGCGGGAGCGCGCGAAGTCCACAGGTCCCGGGGCTCGGTCCAGTGAGCGTCCACGTCAATCACGGGCATCTGAGTGACATCGTCGGTCATGCGATCTTCCTCTGCGGTTTTCCAGGGCGCCCAGCCCCCAAAACGGAGTGCAACTTGCACTCCGGACGTGGGCTGCATCCGCCTGCGGCTCGTTTCAGGCCCGCCCAATGTACTCCATGGGCGGGGTCGATCGGGCCTCCCGCGCATTTCCGAGCCCCTAGTTTGCCAGCCGAACATTCACATTACGCTGGAACCCCTCGATTCCTGTGAATAAATCGCGACTGCAAAAACATGGAATGCAGTCTGGCCAAGGCGAGTTACCCTCCAGGAGTCACAAATCGAGTGACGCCAACCCAACCCAACCCGAAGAGCGCGCCCGACGCGCCACCGAGCGACGGAGAGAACCCCATGGCCGCTGAACAACGCGAATACAAAATCATTTCTGCGGATGGCCACACCATCGAGCCGCCCCACATGTGGGAGCGTTATCTCCCCAAGAAATTTCACGCCCAGATGCCACGCCTGGTGAAGGACCCCGACGGTGGCGATGCCTGGGAGGTGGTCCCCGGCCAACCCGTGATGCCGATTGGCCTGGTCACGAACCGGGGCGAGTGGGGGATGCGCTACGAGGACAACAGCTGGTTCGGAACCACCTACGAGTCCATGCGCCAGGGCGCGTTTGATGGCAAGGCACGTCTGGACGAGCAAGAGATCGACGGGGTCGACGCCGAAGTCCTCTACCCCTCTCAGCGAACCATGGCCGCGTTCATGGCCCAGCCCGATTCCGCCTATCACCTGGCCGGTGTGGACGCCTACAACCAATGGATGTGGGAGGAGTTCTCTGCCGCGGACCGCACACGCCTGCTGGGCCTCTATCAGATGCCGGCCGTGGACATGGAGAGCACGCTGGCCCGGGTCGAGGAGGCGAGCAAACTCGGCGCCCGGGGTGTGATCATCTCTGCTCTGCCGTCAGGGAATGCCGAGCTGACTACGGACGAAGACCCGTTCTGGGCTGCCTGTGAAGCGGCGGGGCTACCCATCCACATTCACGTGGGCCTCAAACACGCGGGCATGACGCATCAGACTTCGACGCGGGCAGAACGTGCGGGTGACCACGAGGTGGTCTTCGGCGTTCCCAACCTGCAGATGATGGGCGGTGCGGTGGCCGAGTTCTCCGGAATGTTCGCCAAGATGATCTACTCAGGGATGTTCGACCGCTTCCCCGGCCTTCAGATGGTGATGGCCGAGTGCGGCGCTGGCTGGGTACCGCACTGCGTCGAGCACATGGACGACCACTGGTGGCGCAACAGGGTCTGGTCGGAGTCGATGATCCAGCGACTGCCCAGCGAGTACTTCTACCGAAACTGGAAGGCCTGCTTCATTCGCGAGCCCTTCGCGGTGCAGAACCGCGAGTGGTTCGGAATCGACAACCTGATGTGGGCCAACGACTACCCCCATCACCGCCACGACTGGCCCTACAGCCGCCGTGTCATCGCGGAATCGACAGCGGGTGTCGATCCTGGAGATCGTTACAAGATGGTCTGCGGGAATGCCAAAGCGCTCTACAAGCTCTAAGCCACGGCATCCAATGCAACGCTGCGGCGACTGGCCTGCCCATTGTGGGCAGACCAGTCGCCGTTTCTGTTCAGGCTGAAATTTCCCCCGTCCAGGGGGTACGTCGGGCAGGATGGGGCCTCCAACACGAACCGCCTGGGAGGCACCCCATGAAGCACACCCACACCTTCCATCTACTGAGAGCCACGGCCTGCATCCTCTTCGCCCTAGTGGTGGGAACGGGTTGTCTCTCGAACCGCCTCCACGGCCCGAACCACGGTTCAAACTCCCCGCCGTGGGTCGCAACCGGCGCCGATCAAGACGTTCCCCCCCTCGAGATCGAACACCGGATCGTGATGATCGGTGACGCCGGTTTGTGGCTCGAGAACAACGAGACCCTCGCGACCCTGGGACGCATCGCGGATCGCGTGCCCTCGAGCAGCGTGCTTTTTCTCGGAGACAACATCTACAACGACGGACTCCAGGACGACGACCGCGAACGCGGCGAGAAGATCCTCTCCCAACAGCTGGGATCCACCCAGGCGCGCAAGATTGTGATCCCTGGTAACCACGACTGGGGGATGAGCCTGAGCGACACGAGCGCCCGCTCGATCCGCAACCAGCAGGCTTTCGTCGATGGTTGGCGCGACGGAAACGCCGAATTCCTGCCCAGGGATGGCTGCATGGGTCCGGTCACGCGGGTTTTGAGCCCGGCCCAAGACGGACGCAAAGGAGTGGTCGTCGTTGCTGTCGACCCCACCCCCTGGATCGCGCCACGCCTGGGTGCAGCCTGCCCTCGCCAGGAGACCCACGCGAGCTTCCTGGAAGCCCTGGACCAGACCCTCACGAAACACGCCAACGACTGGGTGATCGTTGCATCCCACTACCCCATGCTCACAGGGGGACCCCACGGCGGGCTCAGCTACGGGTGGCTGGGCGACCTGGTGGTCAGCTACTACGCGTGGCGCCTGGGCGGACTCGGAAACACCTACGAGGAAACCTACGCCGATTGGATCTCCCAAACGAGTGATGTCATGCGCGAGCATCCCCCGATCCTCTACGCGGCTGGCCACGACCACAGCCTCCAGATTCTGGAGGGAGGTGACACCGTCGGTGCATTCGTGGTGAGTGGCGCCGGGGCTCCTGGGCGAGTGTCCACTGTGACGAACATCGAGCAGACGATCTTCGCTCATGCACATCCTGGCTTCATCACATTGGATCTCGGCCACCGTGGACCCGCCGACGCAGCCGTGCTTCGGGTCTACGAGACGGGAACCGACGCACCCGTCTTCGAGATGGAACTTCCGTAGCGCCAAAGAAGCCGCCAAACGGGTTCGCGAGTGCCACCCGCGAACCATTTCAACAGTCGACACAGCAGGAACATCAATCATGCAACGGATCGAATACGCGGGCAGTGTTCATGGGGAGGAGGAGATCGAAGCCGTGGTCGAGGTTCTCCGCGGAGGCCCCACCGCTCTGCGAATCGGCAAGAACGTAAAAGAGATGGAGCGCCTGGTCGCCGAGAGCTTCGGCAAGCGCCGAGGCATCATGGTCAACTCGGGCTCCTCGGCCCTTTACCTGGCCGTGGAACTCCTGGGACTCGAGCCGGGTGACGAGATCATCACCTCGGCGGTCACCTTCTCCACCGACATCGCACCGATGCTCCGCAGCGGCCTTGTGCCGGTGTTTGTGGACGTGACCCCCGACAGCTACCAGATCGACGTCGACCAGATCGAATCCTCCATCGGTCCGCGCACCAAGGCGATTCTGGCACCGAATCTGATCGGAAACTGCCCGGACTGGGATGCGATCCGATCCATCGCCGACCGGCACGACCTCCAGGTGGTCGAGGATTCCTGCGACTGCCTCGGCGCGACTTTACGGGGAACCCCCACCGGAACCCGTTCGGACATTTCACTCACCAGCTTTGCCCTGTCTCACATCATCACGGCAGCGGGGACAGGCGGCATGCTGTGCCTCGACGATTCGGAACGTGTCGACAAAGCCCTGCTCATGCGGCGATGGGGGCGGCGCAGCGAAGTCACCTTCTTCGGCTCCAAGAAAGGCCAGCGCAGCTACTTCAGCGACCTCGATGGCCTCGAGTACGACGACCTGTTCATCTTCGATGAACTCGGCTGGAACTTCGAGCCCAGTGAACTGAGTGCGGCCTTCGGCTGCGTGCAGATGCGCAAGCTCGAGGACAACCTCGCCCGCCGTCGGCGAAATTTCGACCTTCTGGAAGAAGGTTTGGGACGACATTCGGAGATATTCGTGCTCCCCCGCCTCACCCCCGGGGTCGAGACCGGTTGGCACATGTTCCCCTGTCTGATCCGGCCCGACTCATCCGTCAACCGCGGCGAGTTCCAACAGCACATGGAGAAAAATGGCGTCGACACGCGCATGGTGTGGTCCGGCAACGCAACGCGTCAGCCCGCCTTCAAGAACAGGCCCCATCGCGTGGCCAGTGGCGGTCTCCCCAACGCCGATCGCGTCATGGAGTGCGGCCTGATTCTTCCCTGCAACCACGGCATCGAAGATGTAGGCATCGAGTACATGCTCGACGTCGTCGAGCAATTCTTTCAGTGAATCGGCGACCAGAAAGACTTGAAACCCGAATCCATAGAAAGGCATCCGTATGAGTTGGGGAATTGAACTGCCAGACGATGCCATCGACTTCGAGAGCCTGACGGAACTGGGCCGAGACCTGGAAGCCGCAGGTTACGCGTCGGTATGGTCGGGCGAGACCTCGGGTTGCGATGCCGTTGCCGTCCTTTCGATCTTGGGTGCGGCGACTTCCAGGATCCACCTCGGCACGGCGGTACTCCCGGTCTACACCCGGACACCGGGGATGCTCGCGCTTTCGACGGGCACGCTGGCAATGTCCTTTCCCGGTCGGGTATCCATTGGGATCGGAGCCTCGTCGGCCTTCATCGTCGAACGCTGGAATGGTGTGCCATTCCAACGCCCCTACGCCCGGGTTCGCGACACCCTGCGCTTTCTCCGGACCGCGTTGGCGGGGAAAAAGGTCTCCCAGGAGTTCGAAACTTTCACGATCCGCGGATTCCGCATGCGGATTCCTCCACAGCTCACCCCTCCCCTACTGATCGGCGCGACGGGGCCCCGCATGTTCGAGTGCGCGATCCAGGAAGCCGACGGCATCATCCTCAACTGGTGCTCGGCCCAGGACATCGCGACTTTGCCCACGGGCGCGGCCCAGGTCTACGCACTCCTCAACGTCTACCCCAACGAAGATCGCGACGCCGTCCACGCGCTGGCGCGGCCCTACCTCGCCCAATACCTCTCGGTACCCGCGTACGCGGGCCAACAGCGACGCCTCGGGCGGGGGGAGCCATTGTCCGAGGTCTGGGACGCCTGGGACCAGGGCGACTACGCGGCCGCTGGACGCGCCGTGCCCGAAGACGTCATCGACGAACTCATCATCCACGGATCGCCCGCCGAATGCCGTGAGAAGATCGCCGAATTCGCGCGGGTGTCTGGCGCAACCCCCCTTGTCATCCCCAAGGGCGACCCCGAGCGACTGCGTGAAGTCGCCTGCTCGATCGGCCCCGACGGCGCGTAACGAGCCCAAAAGAAGCTCAGCGTTCCTCGCGGCTTCGCCACGCGCGAAACAACGTGCCAACTCCCATGGCCGCGAGAGCGCCGACCAGCAGCCACTGCCCCATCGGTCCCACGGGGAATGCCCCCATCCCTGCCATAAAGGGTCCAGTGACTTCGAAGGTCATTCCCGGCTTTCGCTGGCTGCTGAAATAGAGGCGACTGCCGTCGGGACTGAGCGCGGGGCCGGTGATCTCACTGCCCTTGTGCCCAACGACCTGCACGAGCGGGTGCACACCTCCCTCGGGCGTCAATGCCACGACCTGAAGATCACCCGGATCCTCGGCGACGTAGACGTCTCCCGACGGAGCGACGAACACGTTGTCGACATTGCTGAGTTGGGGTTGCTCGTATTCAGAGCGATCGTAGAGGACGCCAATCCGCTGGGTCCCGGTTTCGATCCACCAGACGCGATCGTCTCCCTTGGTGGAAAAATAGACCCGTCCGTTTCCGTACCAACAACCCTCCCCGCCATTGAAGCGCGTAGCCGGCGCAACCTGATACCGAGTGGGCTGGGTGACCGCTCCGGGATCCGGAACCCGGTGCCAGACCAGAGAACGCGCCGGGTCGGGCGCATCCTCGATCGCCCCGGCGACCTCGGCGACTTCGAGGGTTCCCGACGAGAGGTCCGGGTAATGGTCGGGAGTGAAGCGGTACAGCAACCCGTCGACCTCATCCTCGGTGAGATAGACGTGTTGGTGGACCGGATCGACGGCGGCCGCTTCGTGGTTGAAATGTCCCAGAGCGCTCCTCAACTTCCCCTGGGAGCCGGGCGCCAGGGGATCACACTCATAGACTCCCCCTCGTTCGACCTCCTCACAGGAAAGCCAGGTCCTCCAGGGCGTGGGTCCGCCCGCACAGTTGCGCGACGTACCCGTGAGAATCGAATAGGCGTCCACGATGCCACCGTCCCGAGCAAAGCGAATCGCCCCCACGCCGCCTTCGAGGGCAAAACGTTCACTGTTGGACACATACACCCAGCCGCCATCGCCCGTGGAAAAGGTCGCCCCCCCATCGGGCGCGAAGTGCCACGGGTGTTCGGTCGTTCCAACTTCATTCCCACTGACCGCGACGACGCGGGACGTGAAGGCCAGTGGCAGGCGCAGGCCGTTGGCGTCAGGTCCCTGCAACGGGCCGTAGCCTTCGGGCCCGGACGCACTGGATCGGAATGCACCGAGGGTCCCACCGGCCCAGCCGAGGCCCATCATCCCGGTTCCTCGGGCGCCATGTCCGAGCAACCGCCTGCGAGTCAGCCCCATTCCCACCTCCCAGCTCTTCTAGGGTAACCGGGAGACGGCAAAGGGCACGCACGTGGCCCTCGCCACCTGCCTGCCACCACAGGGGCCGGGAATGCGACGTAAGCCGAACCGACTCACACGGGTGGAGCCATTCCATTCGGCACGTAGCTTCGGAGTCGAGGCTGGGATTCAGTCGATGATCTCGATCAACTCGACGTCGAAGCTGAGCACCGCCCCCCCTGGAATCCGAGGGGGTGCACCCTGATCCCCGTAGGCGAGATCCGACGGGCAGGTCAGCCGAGACTTCCCTCCCTCCTTCATGGTCCCAACCCCTTCCGTCCAACAGGGAATGACACCGCTGAGCGGAAACTCCACCGGCTGGCCACGCTGCAGCGAGCTGTCGAATACCGTTCCATCCGCGAAGGTCCCTTCGTAGTGAACCTTCACTGTGTCCGAGGCTTTGGGAGAATCGCCCGTCCCGGGCTTCACTTCGCGGATGACCAGGCCCGAATCCGTGATGACCGCTCCATCCTCCGACGCCGCCTTCTCCAGGTGAACGCGGCCTTTGGCCTTCTCCACGCCAAGAGCCTGGCTCGCCCGTTCCTGAATCAAGGCCTGGAGTTTCGGGCCGTAGACCTGGGGGTCGAGTTCCGTGGCGTTCCCGGCGGATCCATCTCGCAACCCCTGAAGCACCACCTCGACTTCACTCGTCTCGAGCATTTCGAAAGGGGGCTGGTCCGCGAGCATGACCCCGATGAAGTAGAGGGTCTTGCCCTCTTCACTTTCCGGAGCTTCCGCGGAAGCCGCCAAGGTCACCAATCCTCCCAGCGAGAGCCCGCAGGCCAGAGCCCGCCACCCCTTCGAGAGCGAGTTCGAACGAGATTCTCGGAAATTCATTGGCGTTCCTCTTTCATCGAAGCTCTGGGTGAATCTTCGAGATTCGTCGAGATCGGCTTCGGGGATCCCGTCTCCGGTCAGCCATGGTGCCGCGCTTCCCATGGAGCGCAAGGCCTGAGCGGAGTTCACGAATCACTCCTGACACCGATTGCCCCTGGGGATCCCGCTTCGTAACATCGTCGTGCGTGCGCTCTCGTCTCCTGCGGGGTCGAGCCCGCACACGCCAAGTCCCTGGACATTTCGAGGAAGACCGTGGAATCCGAGCAACTCAGCATTCTTTTGGCCGAGCGCGAGATCACGCGGGTAGTACTCCGCTACGCGCGCGCTGTCGACACCCTGGATTTCGACCAGGTACGCGAGTGTTTCCACCCCGATGCCCGAGTCACCTACGGCAAGTGGTTCTCAGGAGACCTCAACGAAACGATTGCCTGGCTGAGCGACTCGCTGCCCCGCCTACAATCGACCCTGCACGACTTCGGCACGCCCTGGATCGAGTTCAATTCCGAGGGGAACGCAGCAACCTGCGAAACCTATACCACCAATTCAGCCCGCTACCCGGAGGACGAGAATGGACAGGTGATCCTCAATGTGAGCGGAACCCGCTACCTGGACCAGTTCGAGCAACGTGGCGGTATCTGGCGAATCCTCGAGCGCAGGAACATGCCGATCTGGAGCCTCAACACCCCGGAAGTGCCGAACCCACCCCCTCCGTATGAACGCGCCGATGTGTCCAAACGCCGACCCTTGAGGACGCAGGGCAAACCGCCCTCGCCGTAAGAATCAGGTCCCGACCGCCACCGGAACGGAATCGCTGGCCCCGCCGAACTCCAACGGAGCTATCGTCGCCCCATGGCCCTGCACCCCATCGAAGCCTCGGAACTTCACGCTCGCCGCGAGCGCGTTTTCCTCATCCTCGCAGGCCTGTTTCTCGGAACCCTGGCCATGCTCAACATTCTGGGCATTCTGCGTTTCATCAAGCTGGGCGAGATCGACACCGCGACCTGGGGCACCCTCACCTTCTCGGTGGCCGTGGGCGTGCTCCCCTATCCCGTGACCTTCTTGTGCACCGATCTGATCAGCGAGATCTACGGCCGAGCCCGGGCAAGCGCAGTCGTGTGGATGGGGCTGGTACTCAACTGCTGGGTGCTGATCATTCTCTGGGTCGGCGGCGAGCTCCCCGGTTTCGAAACCATCGACCCGATGACCGGCACCCCCGCGGGCGATGCAGCCAACCGCCAGCCGGTCTTCTTCGAGGTGCGCGCTTTCGCCTTCGGGGCCACTCTGGCTTCGATGATCGCCTACCTGGCGGCGCAGTTTACCGACGTCTGGATGTTCCACTTCTGGAAGAACCTGACCGGAGGAAAGCATCTCTGGCTGCGCAACAACGGATCAACCGTAATCAGCCAGTTGGTGGACTCCACCGCGGTCATTCTGATCACTTTTTCGATCGGGGGCCTCGCGGGCGTGCTGAACGACGACACCCCACTCACCCAGCAGCTCGTGGTTCTGATCTTGACCGGCTACGCGTTCAAATTCTTTTTCGCGCTACTGGACACCGTACCCTTCTACTTCATGACGGCGTGGTTGAGCCGTTACCTCGAAATCGATCCCAATCAGGAACACACCGTGCTAGAAGGCGAAGGAACTGACTCTCACCCAACTCGCCCCTGATGGAATTCGCCCCCTGAGCGGCCGGCCTCGGCGCGGCTGTCGCCATTCAAGGCCTCGGATCTAGGCGAAACCACCGGTGAGATTGATCACGCCGCCGGTGCTGTAGCTACTGGCATCACTGGCCAGAAACAGAGCGGCTCCGACCACTTCCTCGGGCTCTCCTGCACGCTGTAGCAGCAATGACTTACGGAAGGTCTCAGCCATCACCTCCGGGTCTCCCCAGGCTTTGCTGATGTCCGTGAGAAAGGGGCCCGGCATGATGACGTTCACCCGCACCTTGGGACCGTACGCTCTGGCAAAAGTCTTCGTCATGTTGTGCAACCCGGCCTTGGCCATGCCGTACACGGCCTCGCCGGGTGTCGGCCTCTCAGCAGCCCCTGAGCTCACATTGATGATGGACCCTCCAGAACCGTTCATCATCCTTTCACCCACCACGGCGTTGAGCCGAAATGCACCCTTGAGATTCACTTCCATGACCTTGTCGTAGAGCTCTTCGGTAATTTCCGTCAATGAGGAATAGAGCGGAGACATCCCCGCGTTGTTGACCAGGATTTCGATCGAACCGAACTCGGCGTAGGCCTGATCGGCCAGCGCATTGACCTGGTCCCAGTAACCCACGTGGCAGGCGACAGGCAGAGCACGAACGTCGAAGCGGCTCGTGACCTCTTCGGCCAACGCCTGACAGGCGTCGAGTTTACGGCTCACGATGACGACGTTCGCGCCCTGCTCGGCAAATGCAAGGACCATCGCACGCCCCAGCCCGCGGCTTCCACCGGTGACGATTGCAGTGCGGCCCGACAAATCGAACAACCGATTCAACTGCTCCGTGGCCATGGGATCTCCTTCTTTCCGATCATGTGACATGGGGCCCGAAAACTCACGTGATCGTAGCGGGCCTGCCCCGCATCGGCGCGTCGGGTACCACGGGATCCACAGAGGGCGGCATTCAACTCGGCTCGCCTTCGCTCGGTTGACGGGCGAGCCACCCGCGAATAACGTAGTCCGGGTCGAATCGCACCCAATGCGACGCCCAACACGCACAACGCGTCCAGTTGATCCCTGACGGTTCCAGCCGTTGGGTCCATGAGCGCAGCAGCACGCACAGGCCAGGAGCCGACATGAGCGACCCTTCGTCCGATCCCTACATCACCATCACGGCGGACACCCACGCTGGGGCTTCCATCGATGCCTACCGCGAATACCTCGATCCCGCCGAGCGATCCGAGTTCGACGACTGGCGAGGTAGCTATGCGAACCCGGCCAAGAAGCATGTAGGAAGCAAGAAGACCAAGAACTGGGACTCCGCCGAGAGGCGTTCGGACCTCGAAGGCGACGGTGTGGCCGGGGAGGTGATCTTCCCGAACACGGTACCGCCCTTCTACGACACGGCTTTCCACGTCGCGCCGCCGCCCTCACCGAACCAATATCGACACTGGCGTGCGGGAACTCAGGCCCACAATCGCTGGCTCGCGGAATTCTGTGCAGAGGAACCCAAGCGGCGAGCCGGGATCGGCCTGATCCACCTCAACGATGTCGATGATGCCATTGAAGATGTTCAGTGGATCGCCAAGCAAGGACTGCGAGGAGGCGTCCTCCTTCCCCTGCCCTCTCCTTCGGATGTCCACATTCCGCCCCTCAACCATCCCAGCTATGACCGCCTTTGGGCCGTGATCCAGGACTGCAACCTCGTGCTCAACCAACATTCGGGTCAGGGAACGCCGACCTACGCTGAAGGCCAGGGCTCGAAGGCGCTATGGGCATCCGAAATGAGTTTTTTCGTTCAGCGCGGCTTCACGCACCTGATCATGGGAGGCGTCTTCGAGCGCTTCCCCAAGCTCCGCTACATCCTGACGGAATCGGGGTGCGCCTGGGCTCCGCGACTGATGAAGCAACTCGATGGGATGTTCATGGCATGGAAGGCGGGCGCCATCGGTGAAATCGACACCTCGCGGGATCCCGCGCTGAAAGAAGCACCGAGCTTCTACGCCAAACGCAACTGTTGGTATGGCGCGAGCTTCCCGTCCCTGGAGGACATCGCCGGCCGCGAGACCGTGGGAGTGGATCGAATCCTCTGGGGCAACGACTACCCCCACTACGAAGGTTGCTACCCCTACTCGCGCGAAAACATGCGGTTTGCCTTCTCAGACCTGCCGGAGCGAGAAGTTCGCATGATGCTGGGCGAGAACGCCGCAGCCCTCTATGACTTCGACCTCGAAGCCCTGAGACCCACGGCCAACCGGCTGGGAATCACTCCCGAACTGGTTCGTCAGCCGCTCGAGGAGATTCCCGCCGATTCCACTTGCGTGACCTTTCTGAGAGCAAGGGCAGCCGCCGCAGGACTCTCTTAGGGGCACACCGCTCAATGCCGACTGGGTAGGAGAAAGCATGCCGACGCCGAACACCAAAAGCCTTCTCATTCGCGGCGGAACCGTTGTCGACGGAACCGCCGCACCTCGCTTCCGAGCCGACGTTCGCGTCACGGGTGACCGAATCACCGAGATTCGCGGCGAGATCGAGCCTCTTCCCGGCGAACGGGTATTCGACGCATCGGGCTGCTTCGTCACTCCGGGCTTCATCGAATGCCACACGCACTTCGACGGCACCATGTGGTGGCAGTCCGACCTCGACCCGCTTCCGGGCAATGGCGTGACCTCCTGCGTGATGGGCAATTGCGGATTCTCCGCCGCCCCCATTTCCCGGGATCTCGCGGCACGCGACGAAATGATCAAGATCTTCTCCTTCTTCGAAGACATCCCCCTGGGCCCCTTTTTGTCGGAGCTTCCGTGGAACTGGGAAACCTGGTCCGAGTACCGGGCATCGATCGAGCAGTCCGTTGAGGTTCCCATCCACTACGGTGCCTTCGTGGGCCACATTGCCCTGCGTCTCGCCGTGATGGGACTCGAAGCCTGGGATCGCGCTGCACGACCCGACGAGATCGCACGGATGGCAGAGTTGCTGGAAGATGGCTTGAAAGCAGGCGCGATGGGCCTTTCATCCAACCTGATGGACCACGATGGCGAGGACCGACCCGTCCCTTCGCTATTGGCGGAGGATGATGAGTTCGTCGCCCTCATCGATGTGCTGGCCCGCCATCCGGGCACCGTGCTGCAGGTGATCGTGGACACCTTCCGCCACCTGAATGCGCCGGAGTCTACACAACGCCTGGCAGACCTCTGCGAGGGAAAGCCTGTGCGGGTGCAATGGGGCGGCCTGCCGTCGCTCGAGTTTCAGAAGCGAATCCAGACCCCCCTGGCTGAGATGCACGAACGGTTCAAACAAGACGGCCGAGACTTCTGGACCGCCTACGCGCACGTCGCTCCCACCGTGAACATCAGCATCTACCACTCGCTGCTATTTGCCCAGTCGAATGACTACGTGTGGCATGAAGTCGTTTTGGCCGAGAAAGACGAGGACAAGCTCGCTCTCCTCCGCGACCCGGACTGGCGAGCACGGGCCCGTCACTCCTGGGATCACGAGACCTTTCCCTTCTCCACTCTGCGCAAAGCGAGGCACCTGAAACTTTTTCACTCAGACAATGGTGTGGGTCCCGTGGGAATCACGCTGGGTGAGTACGCGGAACAGCTGGACCTGCCCCTGTCGGATGCCATGGCCGAGTGGCTGATCCGCAATGGCCTGGGATCGACACTGCTGGCGCCTTCTATGAAGAAGGACGATGCGATGGTCGAGCGACTCCTGAAGGACTCTCACTCGGTGGGTCCCGTGAGCGACGCTGGCGCCCATGGCCAAATGCTCTGCGGCGGTGGGGAAAACCTTCTGCTCTTCACCGACTTCGTGAAGAAACGGGGAGTGCTGAGCGTCGAGGAAGCCGTGCACATCCAGACGGGCAAATTGGCCGAGCATTTCGCGCTTCACGACCGCGGTCGCATCGAAGTCGGTTGGAGAGCGGACGTCACGGTATTCGACCTCGACGAAATCGAATTCCATGCCATGGAGAAGATTACCGACGTGCCCGACGGCAACGGGGGGAAGACCTGGCGTTGGACCCGCCCACCCGCCCCGGTCAGGCTCACATTGGTCGACGGCGTGCCCACCTTCGAAAACGGCACATCCACGGGCGCACGCCCAGGAGCCTTGATGAGCCCGAGCGTTGCGACCGTCTAGCCTGAGGAGGGAACCACGCCGAGCTTCGGTGCCACTTCGCGCATCAGGACCTCGAGGGGCTCCACCTCATCCGCATCGAAGAAGCTCACAATGAAGCCTTCGACGCCAGCATCGACGAATTCCGCCAGTTCGGCCGCCACCTGCTCTGGCGTACCGATCAGACTGCGTGCCCGCATGCCCTTGGGGCTCTCCCCTTCTGGTCTCAGTCGTTCCGCTCGCCGCTCGGCCTCCTCGGGCGTCCTTCCGAACACGATGGGAGTGAGGCGTGTCTTCCAGATGGCCTCGTAGTCGGTTCCCAGTCGGTCGCAGTGTTCGCGCAGCAGCCCCAATACCCGGCGGCACTCCTCAGGTCCTCCCCCACCCAGGTTGTGGGCCTGGCCGTACTGGGCTGTGAGACGCAGGGTGACCCTCGCTCCACTACCACCGATCAGCAGCGGCGGGTGGGGCTGCTGAATCGGCTTGGGGGAGTTGACGGCCCCTTCGACGGAGAAGTGATGCCCGTTCACCGTGGCGCGCTCCTCGGTCCACATGGCCTGTAGAATCTGGAGCAGATCCTCGAGGCGACGCAGACGCTCGGCCACATCCGGAAAATCGAGCCCGTAGGCGGCGTGCTCCCAGTCACACCAGCCGGCTCCCAGCCCTACGATCGACCGGCCTCCGCTGATCACGTCGAGGCTTGCCGTCATCTTCGCCAGGATCGACGGCGGCCGAAATCCCACCGCCGACACCAGGGACCCCAGGCGAACGCGTTCGGTACAGGCCGCGAGACCGGCCAGCCCCATCCAGCAGTCGAGAATGGGGTCCGTCTCGGGCGCAACCACCGGGATCTGGAAGAGGTGATCCATCAGCCACAGAGAATCGAAGCCTTCGGCCTCCGCCTTCGCACCCAATTCTCGTACGACATCAAATACGTTCTCTCCCGGTCGGGTGGGAAAGCTGAAGCTCGGAAACTGTAGACCGAAGGAAATGGGCATGGGTCGCTCCTCCACAGGGCAATGGCCAGTCTACTCGGTGGGGAGGCTGGCGGGAAGTTGGGTCGTGCCCCACCGTCAGCGCGACTCGGCGCCTGCCCGATTGACGCACCGTCGCAGCCACCCGTAGACTGCTCCTGGGAGGCCAATATGGGTGCACTCGACGAAAAGGCCATCGTCATCACCGGCGGGGCTGGGACTCTGGGCCGTGCCTATGCCCGCGCGGCGGCGAATGAGGGAGCAGCAATTCTCGTCAACGACGTGAACGCCGAACGGGCCGAGCACGTCGCCGAAAGTATTCGGGAAGCGGGAGGCCGTGCCCAGGCCGACTCGAGCTCCGTCGAGTCCTGGGACACGGCGTCGGAGATCATTCAGGCCTGCCTCTCGCATTTCGGACGTCTGGATGGCCTGATCACCAGCGCCCACCGCACCTCCTTCGGTCCGATCTGGGACCTCACCGAAGAAGACCTCGACGTCACCCTCAATGCACACGTGAAGGGTCACTTCGCTTGTGTTCACCACGCTGCCCTGGTCATGCGCGAGCAGCGCAGCGGAAGCATCATCACGGTGGGCTCCCGTGCACTCAACGGATTGCCGGGTGTGTCAACGTATGCCGGCGCCAAAGGCGCGATCATGAGCGCCACCTTCAGCTGGGCGCTGGAATTGGCCGAGTACGGCGTACGTGTCAACTGCATCAATCCGGCCGCCATGCTCGGAAAAGGCGAGCCCGCAGAACACATGCGTTGGCACTGGGATTTCAGCGTCGAACGCGTGGGCTGGTCCGAACCCGTCCCTTCAGCCAACAGTGTCGCGCCTCTCGCCGTCTATCTACTCAGCGATCATGCGGAATGGATTACTGGACAGGTGGTCTTCTTGAGTGGAGACACCCTGGCTCTGCTCGACCACCCACGCGAGAAGCGCTTCGCATTCCGCCCCGAGGGCTGGAGCCTCGAAGACCTCTGTCTCCACTTCCGTGACACGATCGGAGCCAACCTCGAAATGCCGGGCATGGATGTTCCCATCTATCCCTGGCGCAATGGCGTCGGCAGGGACTCCTGAATTGAGGTCAGCCAAGTTGCAGAGAGTCGCCCTGCAGCGATGAAACCGGCACCATTGGAAACACGAACCGCCAACCCACCGACACCAATCGGCTGGGAAGCTCGGCATACATCACCGCGCACACGGCTCTGCGTTGCCTAGAGAGAGGCTCCTCCGCGAGCCCCACTGACTTTCCTCGGAACGCCTAGCCAACCCCCCCGACATCTGCGAGGATTGCGACCTTTCAAAGCAAGACTGTCGAACAAGACGGTCGAACAAAAAGAGGAACCACCGATGAAAGCATTCGGCGGGCTCATAGCTCTACTCGTGACACTCATCTTTGCAACGAGCGCATCCGCGCAAACCGAATACAGCAGGCCCGGTACCTATCTACAGGTCGCGGGGAGTTATGCGATCTGCAACTGGAGCCGGACCAACAATTCCTCTGAAAACTGTTCGGACTACTTCGACAATTCTCTGGGCTTCAATGCCCGCGGTGGATACCGCTTCAACCGCTGGATCGCCCTCGAGGGCCAGATCGAATGGCAGGCGGGCTATGACTCGACTCCCAAGTTGAACCTACCGCCTGCAGCCGTCGCTGCCGGCATCACAAGCCTCTCTCTCGACTCACTCTCCTACACGATCAACGCGAAGCTCTACCCCACCGAAGGACGGATTCAACCCTACGCGCTCGCCGGAATCGGAGGAGAGAACATCTGGTTCAGTACGAATCTCTCCGAGTCCGACAGCTACACTTCTTTCGTGGGCCGATTTGGAGCCGGGGTGGACGTCTACCTGACACCCAACCTCGCCCTGAACGGAGAATTCTCCTACGTGGCTGCCACCGAGGCGAAGAACACCTACTGGGGGCCCTGGGGCGCCAGCTGGACCGACTACACCAACCTCGACCCCTCCTATCTCACAGTCAGCTGGGGATTGATGTACCGCTTTTAGAGCGACTGACATGGAAGCACACATGGAAAAAACCAAGGGCATGATCGGGAAGACCGTGATCATCACCGGTGCCAACAGTGGCATCGGCAAACAAACTGCTCTGGAACTCGCAAGAAGCGGAGCCCGAATCGTCCTGGCAGGTCGAGAATCGCCCAAATCACAGGCGGCTCACGAAGAATTGCTGGCTGCGGCGCCCGGGGCCCAACTGGAACTCAGAGCGCTGGACCTGAGCTCCTTCGAATCGATTCGCAACTTCACTGGAGGGATCGCGCGCGACATCGATCGAATCGACGTACTGCTGAATAATGCTGGGACCATGCCCAAACGACTACAGTTGACCGCGGATGGGTTCGAGGCCCAGATCGGGATCAACCACCTCGGCCACTACCTGTTGACCCGCCTGCTTCTACCCAAACTTCAGGCAGGCCACGAAGCACGCATCATCCACGTGAGTTCGATGCTCCACACCCGAGGTGACATCGACTTCGAAAATTTCAGAGGTCAGAAGGGTTACAAAACCTTCGATGCCTACTACCAGAGCAAACTCGCGAACGTTCTCTTCAGCAATGAACTGGCCCGACGCCTCGAAGGCAGCCAAGTTACATCCAACGCCCTGCATCCGGGGGGAATCCAGACCGACATCATGCGCGACAACAATTTTCTGATCCGATGGATCACGCGGTTGATGTTCAAACCCGTGACCGAGGGCGCAAAGACTTCTGTCATGCTCGCCTCGGACCCCGAACTTGCCGGCGTTTCCGGGCGCTACTTCGATCAGTGCGAAGAAAAGCCGCCCGGAGGGAAGGCACTGGATCCCGAACTCGCTGACCGTCTCTGGAAGCACAGCGCAGAACTGGTCGGGATGGACTAAAGGGCTCGGTTCGAACCGGAACCGCCGGTGGCCTTTGCCATCTTACACTTTGCCCACGCCCTGCCTGGTACGCTTCACGAACGTGCTCTATTCGGGCATGAGGCGCAGAACGATTTCAGTTCGGCGATTCCGCGCACGCCCGTCCGGCGTATCGTTGGGTGCGACCGGATCGAAGGGCCCCCGTGAAACCGCGCGCAGCCGGCCCGGCGGGACTCCATCCTGACTCAGCTGCCGGACCACACTCGCAGCGCGAGCACCCGCCAACTCCCAATTGGTGGGGTACATCTTGCGCAGTGACGGACCAATCTGGGTGCTATCCGTGTGCCCTTCCACGTCCACGACGGCAGGCTCGTCCTTGATCCTTGCCGCGACCCGGCGAATGACCTCGATCCCGGCGCTGTTGAGGGCGGCCGACCCCGAGGCGAAGAGCAACTTATCGGACACATTCAACTGAATGCCGTCGATTAGCTGCTGGATCTCGATCTGACCGCTTGCCACTTCGGTCTCCAACTCGACGACCAGCTGATCGTAGGTTGCGCGCATGGCGACGTTTTCAGTCGTCGATACCGCCAGGTTCTCAGCAAGGCCCTGATTGGCGAGATTGAGCACCTCCATCTCCTCGAGGAGTTCCACCTGGCGTTTTGCGAGCGTATCGCGGTCTACCTTCAAATCATCGTAGGTAGCTCGGGTTACGCAGCTCGTGGACATCAAAGCAATCGAGTTAAGGATGACCAGAACGAACAGGGAAGCGGATCTCATGAATGATCCTCCATTGGGTGATCTCGTTAGCGGGCCCGACGCGACAGATTCAGCAGATCGGCAGAGGAATGCTAGCCGACAAGTTTCCGTTCGACACGGGCGGACGCATTTCGGTGCCCCGACCCACCGCCGAGGAATCATTTCACCCGCACTTCACCTAGAGCTCAAGGGTTTCGGGTGGCAGCACTGGCCCCCGCCATCCTGCCAGTGAAGGTGCAATCACCCAACGACAGACCACTGTTGTAGCCCTGAGCGGGGATCCCGGACGCAGTGCGACCTGCTGCATAGAGACCCGGAATCACGTTCCCCTCCACGTCCATCACCTCACCGCCCGGAAGCGTGTGCAACCCCCCTAGAGTGAACAGCGCGTATGCGGTCTGTCCGACTCGGAGATCGATTGCGGCCAAAGGAGGCGTCTGAAGAGGCTGGAGCCAGAGGCTCTCCTTGTGAAAATACGGGTCCTCGCCCCTGGCCGCGAATTCATTGTAGGTGCGAATGGTATGGGACAGGCTACGAGGGGGCATTCCAAGCTCAGCTTCCAACTCTTCCGGAGTCTGCGCAACGGCGGCGATATTTACTTCCCAGGCGACGGATGACTCTTCCGCCTCCCGATCAGGCCGGGCATAGATTGCATCGTCTACGATGAGATACACCTCACCCGCCTGCTGGTAGAGAGCCGCTTCCCCATGGTTCGTCTGATAAACGTCTTCGTTGATGTAACGCTGCCCCTGAGCATTGACCATGATGCCGCGAAGATTGTCTCGATGTCCGTAGGCGAAGCCCAGGGTCACACAGCCTGAGTCCATCCGGATCGCAGCACCACCGGCCCCCATTCCCATCCGAATCCCGCTTCCATCATCTCCAATCGCCGGCCCGATGGGGTACGTGGTTCCATGCAGGGCCGGTGCGTAGCGCCGCAGCATCTCCTCGTTGTGTGCAAATCCCCCGGTGGTGATGACCACCCCCCTCCGAGCTCGGAGGGTCTGCTTTTCGCCCCGAGTTCGCGCGACGACACCGATGACCTCCCCGGCAGCGTCCACGACGAGCCGTTCGGCGTCGGTATCCGGCTGGATCGCGGCCCCGGCCTCAGCGGCACTTCGCATCAAAACCTGCATCATGTACTCGCCCGACATCTGACCGTCCTTCAATACCGTGTGCCCACGCGGCGCGGGCTTCGCGATTTTGCAGTAGGGATGCGCGCGCTCACTGCCCGTATAGCTGAGCCCCTGACCAGGACCGGGGTGGGTGCTCACTTCGTAGGGTTGGAAGCCAGGCTCAAAGTGAATCCCGTGGCCGGTGATCCAATGGTAGTGATCCACACTTCCATCACTGTAAATGCGAATCTTCGCCTCGTCGGCTCCGGGCCCACACGAAGCAACAAGGTATTTGTACATCTCGTCGGGGTCGTCCTCGAAGCCACACCCCTTCTGCAGGGGCGTCCCCCCTCCCATGTATAGTTGCGCCGTCGATTCGGCCGATGCACCACCCCCGCGCCAACCTCTTTCGAGCACTCGAACCGAGACGCCGGCTTCGGCGGCTTCGATAGCCGCACAGGCTCCTGTCGCGCCCATGCCCAAAACCAGCACATCCACCTCTTCGTCCCATTTCGCAACTTCCCGCTCCTGAATGGGCGGACTGGACTGAGGCTGGGTGTCATCGCGTTTCGCAGTCATGCTGGCCCTCCGTGGACGGATCCCGCAGCTCGAGAAACCAACTTGCGGTGACGACGAGAATCTCCGGGTTTTTGCCGACTTCCGTCAAGTGCCGAGACGAAGCTTGGGCGATTCTATACCGCGAGATCTCGAATTTCTACGCGTCACACCTGCCGGTTCGAAACGCTGAGGGGGGCCGTCCAAAACGTGAATTTCGTTGGTGTGCAACCTATCCCCGAAGCTGGCGGCCTGGTCCAACAGCGGTGTGAAATCGGAATTTTCGATGGCCTCGAGAATCACGAATCGGTCGATTTCACGACCGTTTGCATCGAGAAGAACGACGCTGTCGTGAAGGATGGGACGTTCGAGGTTGATTCGCTCAACGATCTCGGCATGACTGGTCAGGACGTAAAAACCACCATCCTCGAGGACCTCAATGTCGTGGTGGACATGATCATCAAAGGCCCACAACAGATTCAAGTCACGATCCAGCCGGATGAGCCCGTACTTCGCCGCTCAAATTCACCCCTTGGGGCCTCGAGTCGCTCCTAGCACAGGGAGCGCTCCCAGATAACTCATTACAGAGACAGTCCATTCAAGATTTGAAACTGAAATGAAGTCACGGCGGCACCGTCCCCATGGGGCGAGACCGGGTGTGATCTGGTGAACTCAAGCGAGCCATGACGACGGAGCCTGCCGCCCATGGCCCGAACAACGCGAAACAGCAACACTGGGCCAAGCCCATTGGGTGCGAACGCGTTCCCACCCGGATATTCTCGTCGACAGTTCACCCGAGTCCCCTCTGAATTGGCACCATACAAGGAAATGTGAATCATGAAGGCCCGCCTTCCCGAGTTCGACTTCAGCCAGGCCAATCCGCGCTGGATTCCGGCTGCACCCGCCTTTGCCCACCAGTTGAATGGTGCCTCGCTACTCCTTCCCTACCTCGAGCCCTACCTCGTCAAGGTAATGCGAGCCGCCAGGCCCCGAGTCGCGGAGGTAGCTCCCGAACTACTCGAGGATCTCGATGTCTTCAACCAACAGGAGGCCAACCACTACAGGGTTCACTCGGCCTACAACCGTGTGATGCTCGGGCAGTACCCCAGCCTCGCCCCATTCGAAGCGGAGATCCGCGCAGACTTCGAGGGTTTCCTACGGGACAGACCCCTCGCCTGGAACCTGGCCTACTGCGAAGGGTTCGAGAGCAGCGGCGTCATCGCTTCCGAGTTCTTCCTACATGCGATCGACGACCTTTTGGAAACCGCAGACCCCGCCGTGTCCGCCCTGTGGCGCTGGCACCTCGCCGAAGAATTCGAACACCGAAACGTTGCACACGACGTGCTGAAAGCGCTCTTCCCGGGCTGGCGCCATCGATTGCGCGGCTTCCGTTTCTGCTCGCAACACCTGTTCCAATTCACCGCCCGGGTGCGCGCGCACATGAGCGACATCGACCGCGCCGAATTTTTCAAGGACACGGAGGATGCCGGTGCCGACGCGAAGTTCAGGCGACGCGCCGCACGGTTTCACCTGCCACGCATTGCCCGAGTCTACATGCCCTGGTACAGCCCCCACGGACGGCGCATGGGAGAGCCCACCCGACGTGCACTCGCGTTCTTCGAAACCCACGGCCTCACGAAATCTCGTGTATGAGTTCGCCTACCGCTTGGACTCCTGAGTTCCTCTAGATGGGCTCGGTGCCCTCGAAGGCCATCACGTCGGGACGGCAGACGAAGCGCAATTTCGGCAGGGTGACATCGGCCAGACAATAAGCGGCGGAGATCGGATACGAGGGTTCGATTCTCTCGTCCCCCCAGGCCTCGGCATCGAACTCGTCGAGGACAGGCTGGCAGGCCTCGGCCCTCTCGACGACGTGCTGGAAGTCGACCTGAACGAGGCGAAACCCAGCAGGCGTCTGAGCGGGATGGACGTTGGACACGAACTGAACGGTAGTGGCCCCCAGTGGCTGGGGGTCTCTTGCTCCGAGATCGAGCACGAGATCGCCGTCGAATTCGACCTGGCCACGCACCTCGTCGTAACCAATCCGCAGTGAGACCTCGGCTCGCTCGGACCGAAAACCAAAACGCGACGCAAGAGCCGCTCCCGCTGCCTCGTTGTCGATCGCGGCATTCAGGAGTAGCCCTCGCGGCCGCAGGCCACTACGGCACTGGAGCCGGGTCTGGGCAAGGTTCACCTCACCCCAGGGTGTGTCGGGAAAACGATAGAACGACCAGTTGACGACCGGTGGGAGCGTGGGATGGAGAGCTGGCGGCAACAGGGCACACATGTCGTCGCTGTCGATCTCGTACAAGACCTGCAGAACCGATGCTCTGGGGAGAACCAGGGCTTCGGTCTCAAAGTCCGCCAAGCTGGGTGCACCCCGCTCGAAGTCGGAAATGTTGGCAGTTCCCTGGAGCATCAACGCCCTCCATTCGCAAAAGCGGGCATCACTTCGCGGGCAAACAAGCGCAGACTGTCCAGCACCTGATCCTGCGGCAGCAACTCGCAGGCGTTGAGAAGAAAATTGATCTGGTCGACCCCTACCGACTCCCAACGCTTCACAGCCTCGACGATCGAAGCCGGGTCACCGATACAGACTCCGTCGGGAACCCCATATTGGGCCCCGGGGTTCCCTCCCCCCTTGGGACCGGAGGGTGTCGCGAGGCCGGCAAGCGACTGATAGGCGGTGGTGGGGAAGGCCTCGCGAGTGAAGAGCAGGTGTGAATTCAAAAGACCGAACATTCCGAGAAACTGCATCCCGCGCTGCGCTCCGGTCGCCAGATCCTCATGGCAGTGCATGAAGTTCAGGGTGGCGACGCAGTCGTTCACTTCGCCGGTGGGATTCGATTGTTGGATGCGCCGGTGGTACTCCTGCGTGCGCCGCTCCTGCTCCTGGTAGCTCGCGGTCGCCACGCCCAGACACCCGAGGCCGCGTTCGGCAGCATCGAGTTCGGTGCCGGCGCTGGTGACGGTGACCCACATGGGTGGATGAGGCTTCTGAATCGGCTTGGGGAGCACGGACCGTTCCGGCATGCTGAAGCAACCGCCGTCGTAGGACAAGCGCTCCTCGGTCCACATCCGTGGAATGATGCGAACATACTCGTCCCAATCCCTCTTCGTGGCATTGGGGTCCGCCTGGAAGCCTCCGAGTTCGGTCCAGGTGGATGATCGCGCGGTTCCGAATTCCAGCCGCCCCCCCGAGACGATGTCGAGCATCGCCGCGCGCTCGGCCACGCGAATCGGGTGGTTCATCTCGGGGACACAAACCACGGCGCCGTGCCCCACGCGGATGTTCTTGGTTTGCATCGCGCACGCCGTAAGGAAGACCTCGGGAGCGCTGCAGTGGGAATAGCCCTCGAGGAAGTGGTGTTCGACGGCCCAGACCGTCGCGAAGCCGAGTTCGTCAGCGAGACGAACCTGCTCCAGGGCGTTCATGACCACCTGCGTCTCGACTTCGGCAGTAAAGGGACGCGGCGTAGCGAGTTCGTGGAAGATACCGAATTTCATGAGCGAGTTTCCGTATTTGAGCCGAACTGACCGGCGAACTCCAAAACGTCATCGAAGCCCATTCTGACACGAATGGAACGACTGCTGGGACCGACTCCCGTTGGAGATCCGATGGCGAGGCCCCTGGCAGCCACCGAGGACCCACCTCTCCCCGCCCAGGCTTCACCGTAGACCAGGCTCCTTCCCCGTATCCGTGTGGCCAGGGTTCCATTACACTCCGAGACCCCATCCGAGGCACCTTCGCGACGCACAGTATGACTCCCAGGGACCTGGGTCTCGGTCGAATGCAGGAACGAGATCGAATGTGCGCTGAGCGCCAAATGATGGCCTGCGCTTGAAATGGAACCCGTGGTGCACGACTCGAGTCTTCAACGTCGCCTCTTTCTGCGATACCTGGCGGCCAGCCCGCTGCTGGCCCAGAGCGTCATGGCGGAGACCCTCGAGACCGTTGCCAAGAGCATTCGACCTGAAGCGACATCGTCAAGTCTGCGCCTGTTGGGAGAGAGCCTGCAGGGCCGACGTGCACCGTGGCAGATCGAATCACCGGAGGAGGCCCGAAGCGTCTTCGACTTCGAGACGGTCGCGGCGAATCGAATTCCGCCGGCGCACTTCGGCTTCCTGCAAACCGGTGTAGACGGAGAGGCAACCCTCCGAGCAAATCGCGAGGCCTTCGGAGATCTCTATCTCAACCCTCGGGTGCTCTCCGGCAGTGGCCAGATCGACATGGGAACGGAGTTGTTCGGCCAGCGTTGGGAGACGCCCATCGTACTCGCGCCGGCGGGAAGCCAGCGAGCCTTCAATCCAGAGGGGGAGTTGGCCACCGCTCGGGCAGCGGGCAAGCAGGGAAATTTGCAGATCCTCTCCACGGTGAGCACGACTTCCGTGGAAGATGTGGTGACCGCATATGGGGCCCCGGTGTGGTACCAGCTCTATCCCACCTCGAATTGGGCCATTGCTGCGACCCTTGTCGCTCGGGCGGAAGCAGCAGGGTGCCCCGTACTGGTGCTCACCGTCGACTCGCTAGCAGGCGAGGGAACCAAGGAAACACAGGCACGAGCCAAATCCCTCGACTCCCGGCCCTGCTCGGCCTGCCACCCATCGCCCGACACGTACCTCGCGCGAAAACCCATGTTCAACGGCGTGGACATTTCCGCAGCCGATCCTGCCCTGGGCTGGGGAGCCAACCTCGACTGGGACTTCGTACGCCAACTCAAAGCAAACACGTCGATGAAACTCGTGATCAAAGGCATCGTCACCGCTCACGACGCCGAGCGATGCCTCGAGAATGGAGCCGATGGCATCGTGGTGTCGAACCACGGTGGACGTGCCGTGGAAACCGGCCGCGGAACCCTTGCCTGCCTCCCGGAGGTGGTCGAGGCCGTATCGGGCCAGGTCCCGGTACTGGTCGACAGTGGCTTTCGCCGGGGCACGGACATTTTCAAAGGGCTTGCCCTTGGTGCCACTGCGGTCTGCATCGGCCGCCCGTATCTATGGGGCCTTGGGGCGTTCGGCCAGCCCGGAGTCGAATCGGTTTTGTCTTTGCTGAGGAACGAGCTCGAAGTCGTGATGCGCCAGATGGGCACCTCCAGCCTCTCCGAGATCGACTCCCGTTCCGTGGGACGGCATCGGGGCTGATGTTCCGGGGCCTCGTTCGCTCGCGACCCCTCACGCCCTCTTCCGTAATCGGGTCGCTGATTGCCCTGTTGCTGCTGACCCCCGCCATAGTTGGCGCCGCGTCCCAAAATCCGCTGGAAGAACGGCCCAGGATCGGACTCGTCCTCAGTGGTGGGGGCGCACGGGGAGCCGCTCATGTCGGAGTCATCCAGGTTCTCACCCGACTCCAGATTCCAGTCGACTACGTGGTCGGTACGAGCATGGGGGCCGTGGTCGGGGGACTCTACGCATCCGGTATCGAGCCCGACGCCCTGGCCAAGTTATTGGCAGACCTCGACTGGGACGCTCTGTTTACAGACAAGACCCGTCGGCGAGACCTTTCCTTCCGTCGAAAGCAAGACGACCGACGCTTCCAGTCCACTTTTCAGCTGAGCTTCAAGGACTGGTCTTTCCAACTTCCGAGCGGTCTGATCGGCGGCCAGAGCCTCGAGCAAACGCTATCCGTCCTGACCCTGCCCGTCGCCACAGTGAGAGATTTCGACGACCTGCCGGTTCCCTTTCGAGCCATTGCGACCGACATCGAAACCGGCGCCGCGGTGACTCTGGGCTACGGTGACCTCGCCCGAGCGATTCGCGCCAGCATGTCGATCCCCGGAGTCTTCACCCCGATTCAAATCAATGGAAAGCTCCTGGTCGACGGCGGAACGGCCATGAATCTGCCCGTCGAAATCGCCCAGAACATGGGGGCCGACATTATCATTGCGGTCGACATCGCAACCCCTCTTCGGTCCAAGGCAGAACTAGAGTCCGCCCTCTCGATCACAGCCCAGACGCTGACCATTCAGATACAGCAGAACACTGCGCGCCAGCTCGAGAGATTGAGCAAAGAGGACATCCTCTTGACGCCTCGACTTGCTGACATCAGCACGATGGCTTTCGGAAAGGTCATCGAAGCCTCAAAGATCGGTTTCGAGACGGCACTGAGTCAGCAAGATGCTCTTAGGAAATTCTCTTTGCCTGATGCAGAGTGGCAGGCCTATCTGGCGGAGCGCCCAGTCCCCGCCTCGTCGCCTCCGGTGATCCAATCCATCGAAATTGTCAACGACTCACCCGTCTCCGATGCTGTCATCCTCAGCAAGGTTCACGTACCCATTGGCGAACCGCTGGACGTCGAAGCACTTCAGTACGATATCGACATCATCTATGGGTTGGACATCTTCGAAAGAGTCGAGTTCGAAATCAGCCCTCTCCCCAGCGGTGACGCCAAACTCATCCTCCATGCGGTCGAGCGAGAGACGGGCCCCAATCGCATACGTTTCGGGGTGAATCTCGAAACCGACTTCCAAACGGGGAGCTTGTTCAACATCGGCGTCAACGCCACGCGTCTTCCCGTCAATCGGCTGGGTGCGGAATGGCGCAACGAATTTGCAATCGGCGAGAACCCCATGATCTCCAGCGAATTCTGGCAACCGCTGGACCCGGGAGGACGCTACTTCATTGCACCCAAGGCTCTATTTCGGGCCAACACGATCTCCTTCTACAACGACCATGGAGACGAACTCGCACAGTTCCGAAACTGGTCTTTTGCGGGAGGAATTGCGGTGGGACGTCAAATGGGTACCTGGGGAGAGATCCGCGCTGGGATCGCGTACGAACAATCCGAGGCACGGCCTCTGGTCGGCGACCCCAACCTGCTTCCCACCGTAGAAGAGAGCAGCGCTCAGCCCTTTCTTCGCGCCGTGGTCGATACGCTCGACAGCGCCACCTTTCCCACCGAGGGGAGCTTTGGCTATCTGGAGGCCTCCTTCGCCTTCGAAAGCCTCGGAGCCAGTCGCGATTATCAGACCCTCGGCCTGCTTGCCACACATGTCTTCACCGTCCTTGGCACCACGCTGCTTGTCGATGCTCAAATCGCGACCACCTTCGAAGACGTTCGAGAGGTTTCCACCCTTCTTCCACTCGGAGGCTTCCTACGACTCTCGGGCCTGGCCCCCAACGAACTCCGAGGGCCGCACACGGCACTGTTTCGCGTACGCGGCTATCGAAAGATCGCCGATCTGGGGGTGCTCTCCTTTCAACTTCCGACCTATGTCGGCGGCTCGATCGAGGCAGGGAACGTCTGGGCTTCGACGGGCGACATCAGTTTCGGATCGCTCCGATGGGGCGGCAGTGCCTATCTGGCCCTGGACACTCCTCTTTCACCGCTCTACCTCGCCTACGGATACACCGAGAGCGGGCGAAATGCCGCGTACCTGTTCATCGGACAGACCTTTTAGAACGCGTCTCTCCCCTGCACAGTGCCATCGCATCTTCGCAGTCTTTTCGGGCCCAGCAATTTCCGGCAGGTCTGCGAGAGTCCTGGCCTCTACTCGAAGATCCATCTGGGCATGGGAGCGAACGGGGGTCGCTTCCAATCGCGGGGCGGAAGAGGACTTCCCGTTTGAACCGCAGGCCTCTGATTGAAAGCCTCGATTCGCTCGGCCACGCTCTCCGGATCTTCACCCCCGAAATTCCTGAGAAGAGGAGTGACGGGTTTCCTGTTCTTGAAGAAGTACCAACCCCGCTCTTTGAACGTATCGATGGAACTGTCCAAGGGTGTGGGAGATCGTCGACTCCAAGAACCGTAGGAGCCAAAACCGAATCCAGAACCCGCATACCGGGGCATGCTGAAATCGAGAACCGTACGATCTTCAGTAACGGGCTCCACCCCACTCCCGAATTCCCGCAGACTCGACTCGTCAAAGATGAAGTATGAAAGCAAATGGTCGGGGCTCAGCACGGGAATCAGGTCGAGGTCCCGTTTGATCTCGGGGATCTGCATTCGCCTCGCGAGGCGTTGATAATCGATTTCGAGGGGGATTTTTGTACCAATCAGCAGAATCGCTCCGCCACGAAACTGCTGCCACGCGGTTGCGTGGGGAAAGGCGTCGCTGAAAGCCCGGAAAAGCATCCGCTCGTCTTCGAGGGTACCGGCCCCAACAGGAACCCACTGAAGCATTACCCCGTCCTCGCGGAGACGTTTGGCAGCATCTAGGTAGAAGTCCCGTGTGTAGAGATTGATGACTCCACCCGTGAAGATTTCCGGAGGCTCCAGCATGATCACGTCGTACTTGTTTTCCGTGGCCATCACGAAGGTACGGCCGTCTTCAACGATCGTATTGACCTTCGGGCTCGCCAACACATTGCCATTGGTCCAGAAATAGGGCCCCGCCTCCAACACGTGAGAACTGAGTTCTACGTTGTCGATGCGTTCGACCGTTGAATGCATCGCCGCAGCCGAAAGACTGTTGCCGACCCCAAAACAGATGTGCAGTACCTCTCGCGGGGTTCCAGGATGCAAAAGCAACGGGAGGTGGCCTGCGAAGAAATTGAAGCTGTACATCATGGTCGCCGAGGTTCCCCGTTGATCCTCGTATACGACTGCACGATGCCCCCGCGCCCAGTCTGCGGTGTATTCCATCACTCCGATGGTGTCGGTCGCGCCTTCCTCATAGAAGACGAAACGGGAATTCGGCTGAAGAAGGGTCCGTCGAAAGAGATCCGAGGGAAGCGCATAGATCGTCACAGCGAGAACGACGAGGGCCAATCCTGAAGCCATCATCCCGTAACCCGGGCCTCGAGACGAAGCACACACGAGCAGTGCTGCCATGCCAAGATTCAAGCCCACCAGAACGATCAGAGTTCCGTGCATCCCCAGAAGCGGAATGAGTGCAAATGAACATCCCAGTGAACCGAGGATCGCCCCCGTCGTGTTGACCGCGTACACACGACCGAGGCCGTGGCCCACGGCCTCGATTCCACGTGTACAGATCGACGTGGCGAGAGGAAGCGTGGCCCCCAGGAATACAGTGGGGAGGAAGAGAATCAGTGCCGCCCGAGTAAACATGACAATCACGGAATGGCTGAAGCCCTGAACCTCCGAACTGACGACCGAATCCGCGACTTCGATGAGATTGGAAAACATCAAATGAGAGAGCACAAAGCCGAACCCAATGGCGAGTTGGAGGCCGGCAAACCACAGCATCGGCTGAGTGGTTCGACTGATCCATCGGGTATAGATCGCGCTCCCCACCGCGATTCCAGCAAGGAAGGTGGACAACATCGTGGTGAACGCGTAGGTGCTGTTGAAGAGGTAGCGCACGAGGGCCCGGGTCCAGAGCACCTCGTAGGCAAGAGACGCGAAACCCGATACGCCGATGCAGACCAGCGCCGTGCGCACCGCCACGGCGGGCAGGCGATTCGGATTTTCGCCTTCGATCGAGGCAGTGCTCGGAGGCCTCTCCTCGCCAGACAACTTCAGATGCGCAAGCCCTGCGGCGATGGCGGCCACGGCGAAATTCGCAGCCGCAGCGACATACGTCGTACCCCGGAGGCCAAAGTTTTCGATCAACACGAAACCCGCGAGCAGACAGCCAGCAACGCCCCCTGCAGTGTTGATGAAATAGAGAAGCCCCGATCGCCTGCCGATGTCGGATTCGCGCTCCACGAAAAGCCGAACCAGGATTGGGAACGTACCGCCCATGAATACGGTGGGCAGGAGCAGCACACCGCCCGTAATCAGAGCCCTCAAAAAAGCAAAGAGCGGATACGACAGTTCGAGTTGATGCAGAGCCGTGACCGGCCCTCGCAGAGATTCGAATAGCAGTGGGACGAAAAGGGCATAAACCCCGATCGCGGCCTCAAGTGCGGCATACATGTACAGAGGGTGCGCGCCCCGATCGATCCAACGACCGAACAGATAGCTCCCGAGGGCAAGACCACCCATGAAGGACGCAAGCACCGTCGCGGCGGCATAAATCGACACGCCGAAGACGAGAGAAAGCCAGCGCATCCACACGACTTCGTAGACGAGTCCCGCAGCACCCGAAACGAAGAAAACCGTCAGAATTGCGAGACGGGTCGACGACGCCTTCGGTGTCATGGGAGCGGATCTAAATCTCTGATGGGATGCACGGGAAGACTCCCGGGGGCCCGCAGAATTCCGGTTACTGAACTGAATAGTACGGCACGGACCCTAGCCTGTACAGAGCAGGCACGGAACTGCCCTACTCTCGCGATTGGAATCCGCCACACTCAACTCCGACCTCGATGAAGGAGGAGCCGAACCGACGCTGAGCCAGCGATCAGGGCCAGACCTGCCCGCCGTCGTCCATCCCGCCCTCCCCGGCCGAGCCCGACACAGGAGAAGGGATCCTTTCGGACGAAGGTGTGGAAACGCCTCCCGCTGTGTCACGGTTCCCGACGGCTCCCAGATTGGCTCTCTGCAAGGAGGGGGGAATCCAGATGAACAGATCATCCGACCGGCATTGGTCTCCCGAGGCGATCCGCGACCGCTTTTCGATCGAAGATCTCTACGACCGGCAACTGTCTGCTGCGGAGACCCACGACTGGAACACTTATGACACGACGTTCACCAGCGACGCCATCGTCGACCTGTCGGATTTTGGCGAACCCAAACGCCGATACCCGGAATACCGCCGCTGGCTCGCAGCCCTTTCGGTCGACATGCCCAAAGCGATTCGATTCTCTGGCGGCCTGCGCCTCGAACTGGAGGGGGATCGAGCGCGGACACGGATGCCCGTTCTCTGCTGCGTAAAGATGCAGCGGATGGGAAAGCTGGCATGGACCTGGACTGCACTCTTCTACAACGACGAACTCACACATACGGCAGAGGGGTGGAGAATCGAGAGCCGTTACGAGGAACTCGTATTTCCTGACGGGCCGGACGCCTGAAGAAACCTGAGGGAGAACGCAACAAAGAGAGTGGCACCGGACAGAGCCAAACCCCAGGTGGATCCACCGAACTCCCCCGGCGATCTCCGAACTCCCTCCGGGCACCCTCAAGAAGCATCTCCCGGCCTTCGAGTCGTCCACAATCCCAAAAGCGCCCAGGCGACACAGGGCAACTTCATGGTCCTGGGCACTGGGACGTTCCTCTTCGTCGTCGAATCGCGGGGTATCGGGTCGAGAGGAGCGGAGATTGCTTGCTAAACTGACGCCATGAGGCACTGGTTAGCGAGCGCCTGCGCTGTGTCGCTCGTCACTGGGTGCTCTCCAGACCTCCAATCAGCGGAGCCGCCCGCCTCTCAACCGAAGCCGGCAAAGGCCGCTGAAACCCCCGAAAAGAAACCACGGCGGCCCAACCTGAGGCTGGGCGACGACGAGCACAAACTGGGGACCGAGACCCGAACCCTGATGGCCGTTGGGCCTCAGACCGTCCCAGGCGGAACCAAGCGGGCCTTGGTGGGCTATGCGTCCACCGACGAAACCCCGCCCGAGACCCGGTTGATCGTCGAGACCCTGGGACCTTCCCCTGTGGAAATCCTGCTCGATCAACGGATCGAAGCAAGGCGAGACACTTGGCACGATGTTGCCTTCGACGTTCCCTCGGACGCCCACACTCTGAGAATCGGAGTCACTCCGCCTCAAGCCATTCGGAGCGTCTCAATCAGTCGACCTGCCTGGTTGGGCGATGCTTCAGCCCGCAACCTCATCTTGATCTCGATCGACACACTGCGAGCCGACTACCTGAACACCTACGGCTATGATCGCCATGCAACCTCTCCAGCCATCGACTTGCTCGCCGACCGAGGCACGCTCTTCGAAGCCGTCATCGCTCCGAGTCCATGGACCGTTCCATCTCATATGGCGCTCTTCACGGGACTCGACCCCAACATCCTCGGAATGGACGAATTCGCGAACTTTACACCGCGACTCGATCGTGGATTCACCACCCTTGCCGAACTCTTCCAACAGGCTGGATACCTGACCGTCGCATTCACAGGAACCATGACCATGACATCCACCAATGGATTCAGCGACGGCTTCTACCTCTACCACGAACATCGGGTGAGAAAAAGAATCCACCGCGACCTCGAGTCCAACCTCGAGGCGACGGATCGGTGGCTCCGCAAACACCCCGAAAAACCCTTTTTCCTGCTCTTCCACACCTTCGAAGCCCACGACCCCTACTTCCACGATGAATTCGTGGAGCCCGGCATGGGGGCAGTCGAGAAACAAAAGGCCAAGTACGCCTCGGGGATCGCCTATGTCGACGAGCGCATTGGAACCTTCCTCGAAACCCTCGAGGAACGGGGACTCCTCGAAAACACGCTGATCGTGATCACGAGCGATCACGGCGAGGGTTTCGAAGACGACCACTTTGCGTTCCACGGCCGAACTCTCTTTGAAGACGTACTACGGGTACCCCTCATTTTCGTCGGGCCAGACATCCCGAAAGGTTTACGGATCCCGTTTCAGGTCCCCCTGCAGGATGTCTTCGCAACCCTGATCGAATACTTCGGCCTGGAGCTACCACCCAGCATCCAATCCCGCAGCCTTCTGAGCCTTGTTCGAGGTGAAGAAAATGCTCCTCGAGAAACCTATCTGTGCTGCATGGCCCACCACTTTCAACGCGAAGGCTGGCGGGACCAACGCTACAAATTCGTGCGATCCTGGAGAAAGCAAGGCCTCTCGGAAGCACTCTTCGATCTCGAGACCGATCCGGGCGAACGAATCAACCGCGTGTCCGAACTTCCGGAGATCGCTGAACGTTTGCGCCAGGCGACTACAGAACGGACTGTCGCGAACAAACTTCGAGCTGAGTCCAACGAACCCTCGGCCCCAGTCGATGAAAACTATTTGGAACAACTCGAGGCTCTCGGATACATCCAATAACGTCGAGCCTATCGATGGTGGCCGCCCCAGCCACACGGGAGATCTCACAAACGAGGGGATGGCCGTGCCACGATTGCCCGCGCCCCTCTTGAAAACCCGTTACTCTACCGACGCCTACCCTGGATCTGCCCGAACCGTCATGGGCTCGCACGGGCAAGACACTTTTCGGAACCAGAGACCCCAAAAAAGGACTCGACATGTATCCCGGCAAATGGGCAGCCGAACTCCCGAACAAGCCCGCGGCCATCAATTCTCTCACCGGAGAAGAATTGAGCTATGCCGACCTCGACGAGCGATCCAACCGTTTGGCCCAATTGCTGTGGAATCTGGGGCTCCGGCCTGGCGATCACATCTCGGTCTTCATGGAAAACAATCTTCGATATTTCGAAGTGATTTGGGCGGCGCTTCGATCGGGGCTGTACCTGACCACCGTCAATCGATATCTGACGGGTGAAGAAGCCGGCTACATCATCGACAATAGTCAGTCTCGAGTCACCATCACATCCAAGCATCTGGCCGAGGTAGGACGGGAACTCCCACCTCACGCGACCCACTGCCACACCTGGCTCATGACCGACGGCGTCGAGGAAGGTTATTCGTCCTACGAAGAGACCATTTCACAATACCCCGCCGAGGAACTGGACGAGCAACCGGCTGGAACCTTCATGCTCTACAGCTCCGGCACGACAGGAAGGCCCAAGGGAATCAGCCGTCCCCTATCGGGCAGAGCAATCAATGAGGACGCAGGTCCGATCGCCGCGCTGCTGAAGGCCATGTGGGGTTTCGACGAACGCACCACCTACCTGTCTCCCGCACCGCTCTACCACACGGCACCCATCAGTTTCTGCACGGGCACCCAGGCGCTGGGAGGGACCGTCGTCCTCATGCCACGCTTCGACCCCATTGGCGCACTTCGTGCCATACAAGACTTCGGTGTGACCCACAGCCAATGGGTTCCCACCATGTTCACCCGCATGATCAAATTGCCCGAGGAGGAGCTCTCCGCTTTCGACCTCTCCTCCCATCGCTTCGCCATACACGCAGCCGCGCCCTGCCCCCTAGGAGTGAAGCAGAAGATGCTCGACTGGTGGGGCCCGATCATCCACGAATATTACGGTGGCACTGAACTGAACGGAATCACCCTTGCGTCACCCGAAGAATGGCTGACTCATCCCGGTACCGTGGGCCGTTCCATTCTGGGAACGATCCACATCTGCGATGACGAGGGACAAGAACTCCCTCCTGGCGAGGCGGGCATCGTCTACTTCGAATTACCCGAGATGAATTTCTCCTATCACAAAGATGAAACGAAGACCCGAGACGCCCAGCATCCAAAGCACCCCAACTGGACTGCGCTTGGTGATGTCGGCTATGTGGACGAAGAAGGCTTCCTGTTTCTGACGGACCGCGCGACTTTCATGATCATCAGCGGTGGCGTCAACATCTATCCCCAGGAAATCGAAGACGCCATGATCATGCACCCAAGCGTGGCCGATGTTGCGGTGATCGGCGTACCCAACGAAGAGATGGGCGAGGAGGTCAAAGCCGTCGTACAAACCGTTTCAGGAGTCGAAGCGAGCGATGCCCTGGCGGAAGAACTCCTCACATACGCACGAGAGAACATCGCCCACTACAAATGCCCTCGAAGTCTCGACTTCATGGACGAACTCCCGAGACTTCCCACGGGCAAACTCTACAAGCGACTCATCAAAGACACCTACTGGGGCCGGACCGGATCGAAAATCGTATGAAGGACTGTCGAGAAGGACCCAGTCCATCAACCGCGAACTTCCTGTCACTGCCGACCCCGAAAAAAACTTCTGCGCGCTACGGAAACGGGTGAATGAGCCGAGAGAACGATTTTTCCTGTTCTGGCTATTGCCGTGACTGCGAGCGGGAGCATTCCCTTCCAGAGGGAAACGCGCGCATATACGCGCTGAAATTGATGCGGGAATTCGAACGAATCCAGCGTCTCGACTATCTCACTTCGAAGGCATCTGCTGACCCCGCACTCTCGTTCGACCGAATCTTCGCGGGTGAACAAGGCAACATGTTCGGCGTCCTCGAGTGCCAGGACGAGCATGGAGCAACGCGAGTTCTACGTGCCTTTTCATCGCTCCCTCGAGGAATTCGCGAGGTAGAGGGCTGGGTCCCCCCAATTCTCAGTTCCGACACCTACTATGGCCTCGTCGAGCCTACGCGAAAACGGATCGAACGATTGAGCGCCGAACTCGAACGAATCCCCATCGACGAAAAAGCCCATCAGGCTCGTGCCGCGCAACGTAGAAAAATCTCACAGAACCTCTTCGAAGAGATGCAGCAGCGATATCGATTCCACAATTTCCGCGGCGGATCACGTCCCCTGCGTAAAGCACTGTCAAATGATTCCCCCGTTCCAGGTGGGGTCGGCGAATGCTGCGCCCCGAAACTCCTCGACTACGCAGCACGCTACGGCCTGAGACCCCTTGGCCTCGCAGAGTTCTATTGGTGTGGTGAAAATTCGTCTCGGCATCGACGACGAGGCCAGTTCTTCCCCGTTTGTGAGAGCCGCTGCCGACCCTTGTTGGGCTTCCTATTGTGCGGACTTGATGATGACGATTGCAGACGGTCATGACGATAGACTCTGGACTCCACATCGTCAGCGAAGATTCCTGCTTCGTCGTCATCAACAAACCCAGCGGCCTGCTCTCGGTGCCAGGCCGAGGCCCCGACAAAACCGACTGTGTCAGCAACCGAGTTCGGAACCTCTTCCCACACTGCATCGAACAGCCGGCAGTTCATCGCCTCGATATGGACACCTCAGGACTGATGGTCGTGGCTCTCGACAGTGATTCTCACCGCAACCTTTCACGTCAGTTCCAGCGTCGACAGACGAGCAAGCGCTACATCGCCCTACTGGAGGGCATACTCTCGGAACAATGCGGCACTTTGCGCCTCCCTTTCCGTCTCGATATCGACCGGCGCCCCTACCAAATCTATGATGAAATCCACGGAAAAATGGGCATTACCCACTGGGAGCGCCTGGGTATCGAAGGAGAATTCACCCGGGTCGCCTTCACCCCCATTACAGGACGAACCCATCAGCTCCGGGTTCACGCTGCCCATGAGCGGGGTCTCGGAATTCCAATCGTCGGCGACCCCCTATACGGAAATGGCACAGGCCCCGCACAGTTGAAGCTCCACGCCACCGAACTGGGGTTTCTTCACCCCCGAAATGGCGCCCCCCTCACATTCCACGCACCGCCTCCCTTCTGATCCCACGAGCTTCTCTGGGCGCCTTGACGTTGATGAATGCTGCCGATTCGGATCTCGCGTGAGTATTGGATCTGTTCGCGATCCGTCCAGGTCGGCGATATCTTCGAACCCACACCATGTCGTCCGACTACCGATCGCGAATCTACGAGTCGTACATCACGGATGGCCAGGCTGGAACCGTGGGCGAAGCCGGCCTGCGCGCACGCGCTGGACCCACCCGTGCGATGATCGAGAAACACTTCCCCGACGACCGCGACGCCGTGGGCATCGACCTGGGTTGTGGGTATGGAGGAGTCCTCTACTACGCTCAGCGCGAGGGGTATCGCAACCTCCGCGGTGTCGACCTCTCGCAGGAGCAGGTCGATGAAGCCGCGCGCCTCGGTGTCGAAGGAGTCTCACAGGGAGGCCTGATGGACACCCTCGCTGGACTCACGGACTCCTCTCAGGATCTGATTCTGGCCATCGATGTCTTGGAGCACCAGACTCGCGACGAACTCATTGCTCTCGTAGACGAGGTATTCCGAGTCCTCCGACCCGGTGGCCGTTGGCTGATCAAGGTCCCCAATGGCGAATCGCCTTTGTTTGGCAGAGTGCGTTACGGAGACCTCACACACGAAATCGCATTCACGCGTGACTCTCTTCCGGCTCTTCTTCTCGCATCGGGCTTTAAAGGGGTGGAGTGCTACGAATGGGCACCAACACCCCAAACACTCAAGAGCCTGGGACGCTGGATCATCTGGAAATTGATTCGAGGCATCCTCAGGGTCTACCTGGCTGCGGAATCTGGAGATACGGGTCGGCGAGCGGTATTCACACAGAACTTGCTGGCCGTCGCACGAAAATAGACGCCATCGCGGCTTGTGCACAGCAACTGGGACGCACCGAGTGCTGGAACGGACCAGGCCAAAGCAATCGAGACGTCCAGTTGAAACCGAGCCCCATCGACACGCAAACCATGAGAACCGAGGAGCCCGACGAAAAATACTCTTCACATCGATGGAAGAGGCTCCTTGTTTTGTTCGCGGGCATCGCAATGGGTACCGCGGCCAACGGCACATCTACGCAACCACTTCCGGTCGAGGTCGGAGTCTATGTCCTGGACATCTCCGAAATCCAGGAACTTCAGCAGTCGGTCGTAGTGGACTTCGCCATCATTGCAAGCTGGCAACAGAACGATCTCGCTGACCCCGGTGCTCCAGAACTCCGGGTACTCCCACTCGCCCAAGTCGATTCACCGCGTCTCTTCGTCATCAATGGTCGAAACTTGAAGGAGAGATTCGAACCCCTGGTGGATGTTGACCGAAAAGGAAGAGTCATTTTTCGCCAACGCTACCAGGGAACGCTCAGCATACCGATGAATCTCAAGGACTTTCCAATGGACATCCAGACCTTCGAAGTCGAAATCGGAACTCTGGACCATCGCAATCGAGTACTCATCCCAGATCCATCGCGCTCGGGAAAAATGAGAAGCTTTACTGTCGCTGGGTGGAATGTCGCACCCCAAAGCTTGAGCGACGGAAAGCAACTCGCTCCGGATGGCATCCATTCCTACGCGACGATCACCGCAACCTATTCGGCTCAGCGCAGCGGATTGTTCTTTGCCTGGAAGCTTTTTATCCCGCTGGGACTCATCGTCCTCATGGCCTACACCGTCTTCTGGCTCGACCCGACAGTGCTCGCCACCCAGATCGGGATCGCAACCAGTGCAGTCTTCACGCTCATCGCCTACAACTTTGCCTTAAGCAACATCCTCCCGCCCATCTCATACCTCACCCGGGCAGACTTCTACCTGATGGGGTGCATGCTCCTTGTCTTTGGCGCACTCGGAGAGGCCGTCGTAACAGGCATCCTGGCCCGAGAGGACCGACGCCTCAAACTCGCGAGGCAGATCGACATCGCCGCACGCTTTGTCTACCCCGCACTTTTCATGATGGTTCTGACCATCGCTTTTCGGTAGCTCCGACGTGAGGGGCTGGGGTCCATAGCACCACCGACGCTACCCGGTCGAACCTCGCCAGAAGTTCACGCATCGCCCCGGTGAAACACGGAACCATTTTCACGCGCGAACCCAAGCACACACCTTCCGAAGGAAATGCGATTGACGAGGCTTGGGGATCAGGACATTCTGACCCCGTGCACAACGCGCCAGGGCACGCGCCCGGGAAGCGACTTGATTGGGATTCATTTAAACCCGAAAGGGCAACATTCGCATGAGCACCAATCCCCAACCTCCGACGATGCGAAACGCGTGGCGCCAAGAAACACCAGGCGCACCGGAATGGCAGGGCAGCGCTCGACCGGGAACCCCGAACAAATACTTGATGGTGTCGGCGGACAGCCACGCCTGTGAGCCGGCGAAATACATGGCTGAGAGAATTGAGCCTAAATACCGAAATCGAATCCCGCGGATCGAAACGCGAGAAGATGGCTCACGGTACATGGTCATCGAAGGAAACCGTCCGCAACTCGTGAAACCCGGGAAGGACTGGAAAAAGAAGGCACAAGTCCAAGAGCGACAACCCTTCGAAAAATCGAGCATGGCCCTCCCCTATTCCTCCCGAATGGAAGAGGAGGATCTACTCCGGAATCAAGCTGGCGTCGGCATCGAAAATCGCGATCGAGACAATGCAGCCGATGGAATCGATGCTGAAATCATCTTTCCCAACAAAGGGCTACTGGGATACGCGACCCCCGATCCGGTGTTCGCCATGGCGATGTGCCGGGTTTGGAACCGCTGGGCTCTCGACGAATACGGGGACGCTTTCGACCGCATGCTCCCCATGGCGATGCTTTCGACGGGAGACCTCGAAGGAACCTATGCAGAAATCGAATGGGCCACGCAAAAGGGATTCAAGGGGTTCCTACTTCCCAACAAACCGATCTATGGACCCGTCCGCGCCGGCGAATTGATGTACAACGATCCGAGTCTCGAAGGCTTGTGGTCGCGACTCGAAGAAGTCGGCCTTCCCATCACGTTCCACGTTTCCACAGGAAGAGACCCTCGTGCGGTTTCGGGAAACGGCGGAGCGATCATCAACTACGTGTCGCACTCCATGGAAACCACCATGGAGCCTCTGGTCCAGGTCATTGCGTCCGGGGTTCTAGAACGCCATCCGACTCTACGGGTGGGAACAGTCGAAAGCGGTATCGGCTGGGTTCCCTGGCTCCTCGAGGCCATGGATCACGCCCACCGAGCCCATCACATGTGGGTGCGTCCCGTCCTACCGCGGTTGCCCAGCGAATATTTTCGCAGCAACTGCTTCGCAACCTTCCAAATCGATCCGGCTGGTCTTGCCCTAGTCGAAGAACGAGGCCTAACGAGCAACGTGATGTGGGCCAACGACTACCCGCATCACGAAGGCACGTGGCCCCACTCGGCTGCCGCCATCGAGCGAACCATGGGAGAATTGAGAGAAGAAACTCGGGTCAAGGTCCTCGGTGAGAATGCGGCGCGAATGTTCGATATTCGCGCTCCCAGGGACTGAGGCCGGGGGCCCCTCGAAGCGCCGAGTCGAGCCCCGGACTTCCCGCGACTCGAACTGCCTCGCCCGCTTCGTCTGCCAATTCCGGGTCAGCCCTGGCGACAGCTCGGATGCGCCTGATCGTTCCTGCAGGTGGAAGGAAGCTCCAAACCTGCAGTCGGCCTCAAGCACTCCGCCCAAGGACTCTCACGGAAGTTGGCACGACGGCTTCGAGAATGAGAGACTTTCGGAACCGATATGGCAACTGATACGGCGACGACGGTTCCTACATTCCGGACCTCCCCTAGGGGCTGGGTTCGCTCGGCTCCCTGGGACCTGTTTTGGATGTTCTCAGCTCTTTGGGGCTGTGCACTATTCCTCGGGTTGACCGCTGGGATCGGCATGGAGGCCGCGGCATCTCTGCTATTTGCAGTGAACGTCTACCTTGCAATCTCCCACTCTTGGTCCACGACCTATATGGTGGTCGCTTCGCCTCTACTCCGTGAAGAAAGACGTCTCGACCGCCGAAAGTGGACCTACATCCCACTGGCCGTCGTGGGATTCTCGCTTCTTCTAGGCGTGGGGATCGGCGTATACGATGCATTCCCGCACACCTTCCCCTTGACCTCATCACAGTGGCTCTGGGGGGTCTACCTCGGTCTGTTCTGGGTGGGCCATTTCTGGCACTTCGGCAATCAGGATTTCGGAGTCCTGTCGATCTATCGCTTGAAGGCGGGGCAGACCGGACGCCGCGACCGTTTGATCGACAAGGGGTTCGCAGTCGTGATGATGTTCGTGATCCAACCCTTCGTTTACCTGAAAGCCGTCACCAACTCTCCGTTCCAGGAAGCTTTCTTCAGCTATGTGCCACTGAGTCGCGACTTCGTAGCGGTAGGCGCCGAGATCGCGCTGATAGCGGCGGTAGCTCTGACCCTCGTGGTGATGGGGATCGAGATCGCGAAAGGCGACACCTCGATCCCGAAGCTGCTGTACTACTTCGTAATGCTTGCACACCCGGCGATTCTGTACTTTACACACTACAAACTCGCCTTCTTCTACATCATTTCCTATTTCTGGAGCCATTGGCTCATCGCGATCGGCCTCGTTGGACTCATCAACACCAACTACTACCGCACCCTGGGATTCGGAGCTCCTGGGTCGCTTTACCGACACGTTCGTGCTCTAAGCCTGATCGTCGTCGTCGCCGCGATCTTTCACCACTACTTTTTCATGTTCAATAAATTCAGCGGCGGAGACTACAAAGAGATCCTGGGACAGGTCCCTCCGCAGTTCGCGCTCATCGTCGGGCTCGTGTTGGGAGTCTTCCTGGCCGAGCAACTGCTTCACTACTACTGCGACCGCTGTCTCTTCCGTTTCCGCGACCCGGCTGTCCGAAAGAGGGTTTCACCCCTGCTCTGATGGACGAGCGCTCATCGTGAAACGCCAGCACCGCGCGGTCTACGACGCGCCTCGAACCTCCAAGGTTGCCAAACGCGCTCCCCTCGAGGAGAGACCTATCGGTGGGCCCAACTCATCCCCGCAGATCCATGGTAGAGTCTTCGCCCGGAGACCGACTCGCCAAATAGCGAGCCCCCCACGAAATCAACATACGCCGTCCGAGCGCATACAGGCGTGGAGTGGGCCAAAGACATGAGGATCTGCATAAACGCAGCAGCAGCCAACCAAGGCGGCGCTGTGACACACCTCACCAACCTCCTCCCCAATATGGCCGCGCTCGAAAACGACGATCACTTCCTGGTGATCGCTCCTCAGCCGACCCTGGACCGCCTCGCTGATGTTCTCCAAGACCCGCGCTTCGAATTCGAAAGCTACCCCTATCCGCCGGTACAACTGGCGCGAAGAATCACCTTCGACCAAGTACACGTACCTATGATTGCCCGGCGCTATGGCGCGGATCTCCTTTTTTCCTCCAATGGTTTCGGTTCCCTCGTAAACCACCGGCCAGAAGCACTGCTGATCCGAAACCCCGTCTACTTCTCCCGCTCCCTGGAACAACGCCTGCGAGAACTGGGGCGATCCACCCGCGACCTGACTCTGCGCCGCACCTGGAGCGCCTTGTCCGTCCGAGCCGCGAATGCCGCTCTATTCCCCACCAAGGCAATGGAGAAGAGGGTGCAAAGGTTCGTTTCGCTGAAACGAAAGACGACGCGAGTCCTCCATTACGGCTTCGATCGGCAACTATTCTTCAGCGGCGACCAGCCCGAACCAAGCATCCTGGAGCCCATCCAAGCCTGGAGGGCATCGGGACGTCGCATCCTCCTCTATGTGTCGGGGTACGCGGTTCACAAGAATTTCGAAACCGGCATTGAGAGCCTGGCCCGCTTACTGGACGAAGGGATCGATCTCGGCCTCGTACTCACGGCTTCGTGGAAACCATTCGGCGAAATGGCTGAATTCGACGCCATGCTGCAGCGAATCCGAGAACTCGGCATCGAAGAACACGTCTACATGCCCGGCCAACTGGCTTGGCCACAACTCCACGCGATCTATGCCGCGGCCGATATCCATTTCTGGCCGACGTTTCTGGAGTCCTTCGGCCATCCTATGGTCGAAGCCATGGCCAGTGGCCTGCCCAGTGTCGCGGCCGATACCGACGTCAATCGGGAGATCCTACAGGATGCCGCTTCTTACTTTGCTCCCTTCGACCATCGGGCCTGCGCCGATTCGATACGAAAGGTCATGGAAGACCACGGCTCGACGGAAGACATGAAGCGAGCCGCAGTCGAACGCGCCGGCCATTTCTCGTGGCGGAGCCATGCGGAGTCCTTGAGTTCGTTCTTCTCTGATCTCATATCCAAACCAAAGACCTGAGATTCCGCGGGATCCTCCTGATCGCGCTGGGATCTGGTTCCCGCGGTGGTTCAACAACCGCATCATCGAATGTAAAACGGCACGCGCGAGTTTGATGAAACGAGCGCGAATTCCTGCGGTCTAAAGACCCATCTCTCAGAGATTTACGAAGGTCCTGACGGTCCCGAGCACCATGATGGGATTCCTAACCGACGAGATGCAGGCCAGTCTCCGAACCCGGCGCATCATGCAGAATCCGTCGTTCCCGTCGACCCGGACCGGTCTCCACCAGGCCGTGGATAGAGGCCTTCGAGGAATTCGTCCCATGCTGAATCCCCCCCTGCGAACCGCTGCTCGATGAGCAATTCTGCCATTTCACCCACCACGTACCGAGAAGCTGGCTCACGCTCACTGAGAGCATGCAGACAGACTGCTGCAACTTCTTCGGGAGAAGACGACCGCTCGCTACCGGGCCCCTGAAAGGTCGACCTCAGACCTGCCACGATGCTTTCGCGGAACGCTCGATAGGCGGGCTCGCCGGTGCTCCCTGTCATTGTCCCGATGCCCGTCGAACCAAAGGCGCTCCGGACCGGTCCCGGCTCGACGATCACCACGTTGACACCAAAACCCTTGGTTTCGAAACGCAAAGCATCACTGAAGGCCTCCAAAGCGTGCTTCGAAGCGTGATAGAAAGCACCTCCGGGAAAAGTGACCCGACCGCCCATGCTGCTCATGTTGATGATATGCCCACCACCAGATGCACGCATTGCGGGGAGCACGAGTTGACACAAACGCGCGATGGAAAAAAAGTTGGTCTCAAACTGCTGACGCGCATCACTCAGAGAGGTGTCTTCGACTGCACCATGCAGACCAAAGCCTGCATTGTTCACGAGAGCGTCGATAGATCCCTTTTCCGCCTCGGCCCTGGAAACTGCAGACCGGCACTGGGATTCATCTCGAACATCGAGTTGCACGAGAGTGCAACCTGCCTCGGCAAGTGCCCCGTCGGCATCTGGCGAGCGCGATCCTGCGTAGACACTCCAGCTTTCCCTCGCCAAGGCCTCAGCAATCGAGTATCCGATTCCACCCGAGCATCCAGTCACCAGAGCCACTCGTTTCACATCAATTCCCAGCCTCGAGCGGCTCACGTCCCGCAGCCAGCCACGCCGTGCGCGACCATACGTCGTGATTCTCGCCCCAAAGTCGCGCCTTTCCGACGCTCCACTCGGACAAATTGAGCAGAGCATAGAGCTCCGGGTTTGCAACCACACTCCGGCGGTTCCGACATATGCCATCCGCCACCAGCGCCCGACCAATACTGTCTTTTGCTTCGATTCTCAGCTCCGCAGGCCAGCCGTCCACCCAGGTTGTACGTCGCTCTCCCTCCACCAACTCTGCCTGCCTACCATCTCGAAAAAGAGTTCCTCCCCGAATGACTTCTCGACCGGCCTCGTCCTGCTGGATGTAGGCGAAGAATGCCTGATCATTCGCGCTTCCATGGGCATTCCCGATACGCAAATCGCTGCGAACCACCCTCGGCCCCCAAGACCGGTCGCGGACGGTCCAGCAATCGACATCCATCGTTTCATCGAAGAGCCGGAGCCGACCCGTCACTTGTCCGTGCTGGTCGAGATGACCAGCAAACATCCCTGGAGAATCGTCGGGAGCCGGATAAGTGGGCACTGCGAGTGCATTGAATACCACGTCGATTTCGCAGTCTGCGTGCTCGTAGCGCAGCCTGTAACGCTCGGCCGGTGCAAGACAGTCGAGACTCAATCCGTCCGGGAGCACGAGTGAACGAAGATCTCCCAAATCCGCCAGTTGCTGAAAGCTACCGGACATGGAGGCGTCAAAATGAAGCCCATTGGTCCCAGACCAGACCGCGACGTTGCCTCCGTAAGACGCACCGTTGGGCTGAAAGACGACGCGCACATAGACACTCATCCCCCGAGCGGGGATCCAGAAGGGAAACCACAAAGTTTCGATCCAAGCGGGATCATCACTCGTAACCGGATGGAAAGAGTCGTGCATCGAGTGGTCGATCACGATTCGGGTACCGCTTGCAGCCAGCAATTCGCGAGCGGCCCCATCAAATCGCGATTTTTTGAACAATCCGCTTGTGCATGGGCAGCCAGCGCTGGAATCCAGACCTCATCGTTCTCGAGACTTCCCGTCGGAAGATCGGGAATCGAGGCTGGCGACAACCCATCATTTCTCACGAAAGGCAGTCGAGATGCCTCGGCCAAGGCTTGAGCGGCCGCGCGGCGTAGAAGCAACGCAAAGGCCTCCAACTGAGGGGGAAGATCGGATACTGCTGTCTTCGCGAGAGTGAGACAGATCAAAAGACTGTTTCTGACGAGAACGAGTGCCCGGTAGTAGCGGAAGCGATCGAGATCGACTGAACCTCCAAGTTCGACCTCGTATTGAGCCAGACGTCGTTTCAGAGACCCGACCGGCGTTGACATATCTCGAACACTGAGGGTTGCGAGGTCCTCCACCGGGTCACCCCAGTGCGAGATCTCCCAATCCACGATGGCTCGGATTACCCCATCAGCGTAGATGACATTTCCCGGACCGATATCGGCGTGGACCAGAACAGGGCCATCCGGGTTGCGAGGTACGTTGCGTCGAAGCCAACCCAACCCAAAGTCAACTATCGGGTGATGCGCCTCGGGTGTTTCAAGATAGTTCGACTCCACCGTTTTCAATTGATCGAGCGCCAGGCCTTCGGGCGTGCTCGGCACCGAAAATTCGGGAATGGCCAGCACCTCAGGTCTCACACGGTGGATTGCGACCATCTGACGCATCAGATCACCCATCACGGGCTCGAGATCCTCCCCTTGTGGAGCATCGGAGTGTCCCATGACTCGCTCCATAAGAAGGGCCCCGCCCGGTCCGTCCCGCGCGACGAGTTTGGGGACTGGGATCGAGGTTTCAGCCAAGGCAGCCAGAACCGCAGCATCCCTTGCATTCCCACCGTCACCTCCCGCATCCGGAGCGTCCAGAGTGAGAAAGAGATCTCGAGACGATCGGCTGTCGTTCCCCACGTCCACCTGCCAGGCAATCCGATGATTCCCGCCCACGTGCGGTTCAGCACGGATCACCTCTGCATCAGTGGAACGCTCGACCCAAGCACAGAGGCCGGAAGCCAGATCGTCGAGTGTCGCCTTCTTCTCGGAAGGTTTCGTCATCTATTCCTCGCAGGTCAGTCATGGTAGCGTCTCCCTCATGCCGAAGGGACGTCTGGATCACAAGGTCGCGCTGATCACCGGAGCGGCTCGCGGACAAGGAGCTGCAGAAGCTCGGCTCTTCGTCCGCGAGGGGGCGACGGTCATCGCAACCGACATCCTTGAAGACGCCCTTTCCGAACTCACCAACGAGATCGGTGATGGAGCTACTGCCTACCCCTTGGACGTGTCCGATGAGAGTAAATGGTTGGCCTGCGTGACCGAGATCGAATCCCGTTTCGGCGGATTGGATGTACTGATCAACAATGCAGGAATCGCCCGTTCCGCTCCACTCCTGGAGACCTCTCTCGACGACTATCTCGCCGTGATTCAAGTCAACCAGGTCGGTTGTTTTCTCGGAATGCGCCACGCAGGAGCTCTGATGGCCCGAAGTGGTGGAGGATCCATCGTCAATGTCTCCTCGACGGGAGGCCTGGAAGGTGTTCCCCAGATGATCGGTTACGCTGCGAGCAAACATGCCATTACCGGGATGAGCCGGACAGCCGCCATCGAACTCGCGGAGCATTCGATCAGGGTCAACTCTCTTCATCCCGGTGGTGTCGACACCGACATGATCGGCCCAGCATCCGAGCGACGCGCGGTCGACTACGGATTCCTTCCCCTGAGCCGCCTGGCAGACCCCGATGAGATCGCACGCGCTGCCCTCTTCCTCGCGTCGGATGAAAGCAGCTATTGCACGGGCACTGCATTGCTCGTCGATGGTGGTTTCATGGCAGGTCCCACCCACTGGACACCTCCCGAAGCCTGAGTCAGCACCGAACGAACCGTGCACGACATCCCCCTAATCACAGGGGTCTTCAATCTCGGACAGAGGCTCAGCGACGAGCCCAAAGAGTTCGGCTTCCGTTCCAGAGTCCCCGGAGAGCGATTCGTAACGGCCCGCAATGGTGAGACCCGCGCCGCTCAACATCTCATCGAGCTCTCCGTCCGAATAGGCCCTCGTGGTATGAGAATAGATCTCGGGAACGCTCTCATCCGTCAAAACCATATACCGTTGGGTCGTTGCTTCGGCGTCGGCATGCCAATGACTCTCTTGGAGAACGAGATGAGGGAAGTCCGAGAAAACGCCGGCAGGTTGGATGGCCCAGTTTGAACCCTCCTGGCCGAGGGCGCGCACGTAGTCGTAGAATTGCAATTCAAGAAGGAGTCTGCCGGAACGAGATAGAGCCGACCCTACCCGGTGAAGCAATGATTCAGCATCCGTGGGCGGCAAAGAGTTGAACTCTCCGAAGACCATCAACACCGCATCAAAGCCCTGGCCGAGTGTTGCCGACCGCAGATCCACCCGCTCGTAGGTACAGTCGAGGCCAGACTCCTCAGCCTCTCTCTTCGCAAAATCGATGGCAGCCGGAGCGATATCCAAGCCCGTGCATTGGTGGCCCAGTCGAGCAAGACGGCTGGTATAGAGACCCGGCCCACAACCGAGATCGAGAACACGGCCAGGCTCCCCTCGGAGCACGACCTGATGGATCCATGCCACCTGCTGGTCGACAATCTCGAACCGGCGACTGCCTCGGTCGTGAAGCTGAGAGAGATGTTCCCTCAGCATCCGTCGACTGAATCCGGGATCGCCCCATGGAAGTCCGCAATCCGAACCAAAAGGAACCGGTTCCCCCCGGCGAATCAGTACATCGAAACCCATGGACCAAAACCTACTCTGCCAGCCAATTCTCGCCCAGGCTTGCTTGCCCTATTCAGCCGGACGAGCGCCACTCTTCGACATCGATTTCCGTGCCCAATGGTTCACGATACACGCCGCGAAGTGAATTCAAACGAATGAGTAGCAATCCCCATAGCGACATGATCGAGGCACGCAGAATCGCCACTTTCGTATCCGAGTGATTCCGCCACCGAACAGGCACTTCGCGAATGGGAAAACCGAAACGGTGCGCCAAGAAGAGCAGCTCCGCGTCAAAGCTCCAGTCAGCGATCCGCAGACGAGGAAAAATCTCCGTTGCCACGTCCGCTCGAAATCCCTTGAACCCGCAAGTGATATCCGAAACATCCACGAACAGATGCCTCACCATCGCGGTGAAGACCACCCCCATCGATTCTCTAAGCCAGGGTTGTCGGACCACCACCTCTGCTCCCTGCATCCTGCGCGAGCCCACCACGAGACCAATGCCAGATTCGAGTGCTTCGAGAAAACGATCGGCCTCCTCGATGGGAGTGGAAAGATCCGCATCGGTGAAGAGCTGATAACGTCCCACGGCCTTCTCGAACCCGACCTTGAGCGCAAATCCCTTGCCGCGATTCTTCTCGTAACGGTAGGCCGCAATCGGCACCGGAAGTCTCGCCGCCAGCTGTTGAACGGTGAGGAAAGTTCCATCCGTACTGCCGTCATCGACGACGATCAACTCCGAGGAGAAGGGTTTCGACGTCAGATACCGCGCCATCCGAGAAAGGGTCTCAGGCAACCGCTCGGCCTCGTTGTAGGCCGGTACCACGATGGAAAAATACACGTCCTGGGGCGGTTGCATGCCTCTTTCGACAAGGTTCCCAGACCGGCATCGCAGCGTGGAACGCGATCACGATACCCGTCACTTTTGGGAAATGATTGTAGCCGAATCACATTTCGACGCCCCGACGCCTCCAACTCATGGAATCCGATGTCTCGGATCTACCCGAGGGATATGGTTCAAGAGCGCCCGCACACGCGCGAATCGAAGCATTTCCGGACAAAGCCCCTCCTCGATCCCGGAAACACATCGCCCTCAGGGGCACGACACGCTGAGAGATCCGTCGCGTTCCCTGGATTCGTTATGATGCCGAAACATTGTTCCCGGGGGTCCACGTGCCGGAAGCCATCACGGAGATTCCGCCCGAGTTGAAGCCTGCTGCCGAAGCGGCCCTGGCTTGGGTGAACGAAAAGCGCGGTGCACAGTTCGAGGTGACCGGACTGGTGAATGCCGACCTGGCTTTGGATGCGTATCCCGATCAAGAAATGGAACTCGGATTGGTGCTGTGCGATGGGGACATCTGTCTCCGGGAGCAGGTACTCGTTCAAATCACGGGTGAGGAATTCCGTATCACTTCGGCCAAACTTGGGGAAGGCGGCATCCCTCCGGAACTCGACCCACCCTCCGGTGTGAGAAAGGGTTGGCTCGACGACCAATTACAGAAGCACGCATTCACGGTGCTCGTCTTCTATCGCGGATTCTGGTGACCTCCCTGTCGCCTCGAGTTGCGAGGCTATGGCAAATCAGGCGTCGTCGACCAGATCCGAAGAGACGGTGGCGAAATCTACGCAATCACGAGCGAACCCCAGAGCCTCGCAACGGAGGCCGAGGAAGCGTGGGGCCACGGTTTTTCCTGTATCGGGGACCCTCATCACGAAATCATCGATACCTGCCGAGAACGCGGCTGGCTGAGTCTGTTCGTAAGCCGGTCCCAAGGACTTCTGAAGTTCCGTTCATGGGCCTCACACCCCAAGGGATACTTACAACCCGCCGTCCTCGCGCTAACCCCCGAAGGACGTGTTCTCTACCGCTGGCGCTGCCGCCCGACTCGTCAGAACGTGGGAGGTGCCATATCGCGACCCACTCCAGGTCACGTTTGGCGAAACATCCAGGCGCGTCTCGAAAGAGACTGCGAGGAACCGGAACTCGATGATGCCCCGGAACTCGACCAGCAGGCCCCTCCCTGGTCCCTCTTCGTCTTGATGCTCATGGCCCACGGCTGGTTCCTAAGACCAAGACCCTTCCCTCTCGGCCGTGCCAATGAGAAGCCGCCCGCCCACCCCGCCAGAATGATCCCGCGCATCCTTGCTTTCGCAGGAATCTGGATCGGAGCCTTCGCCCTGCTTCCCAAGGGGTGGGTGGCTCTGGCCCTTACCGCTTGGGCCGTGCTGTTGTGGAGAGGCGTGACGAAAATCCATCGCGAGTTCCAGAATATTCCTCGAGGTGAACCCGAACCCATCTGAGAAACCAAATGACTACTCGCCGTCACCTGCCTCAGAGGATACCGATGACTGAAAGTAAACAAGCGCGGCGAATGCGCATCCACCGCACGGAGAGCATCGCCCTGGCACTCGTGTTTTCCCTCCACTGCGCGATGCAGGAAGTCGAGCAAGCCCCTGACTTCGCCTCCATCGCGGACACAGACGAGCGAAAGCTCAGATTCTTCTGTTATCTCGCTCCGATGATTGCAGACAAAAACGCACAACTAATTCAGCAGAGAAAGCAGCTCCAAAAAATCAGAAAAAAAGCAGCGGAGGCGCACCCCCTCGATCCATCGGAGTTGAAGTTCATCGAAAAGTTGTCGACAGCCTACGGATTGCGAACCGAAGCTGTGGATGCCTCGCTCTTTGAAGACCTTCTCTTACGCGTCGACGTGGTGCCAGCATCGTTGGCTCTGGCACAGGCGGCCAACGAATCCGCCTGGGGCACTTCGCGTTTCTCCAGGGAGGGAAACAACTACTTCGGGCAGTGGTGCTATCGGAAGAATTGCGGGATGGTGCCGCACAAGAGACCGAGTGGGGGCGAGTACGAAGTTCGGCGATTTGAGGGAGCCCAGCAGTCCGTGGCGGCTTTCGTTGAAAATCTCAATACGAATCCGTCTTACCGGTCCTTGCGAAAAATTCGATCGGTAGAGCGGAGCCAAGGCAAAGCCCCCTCAGGTCTCGCCATGGCCAATGGCCTGGAGAACTATTCGGCACGAGGAAACACCTACGTGAAGACCCTGCAGTCGATGATTCGATCCAACGATCTCGACACCTTCGACACGAAAACGGGGATCACTCAGGCCTGCCGTGACCCCGGAACTTGACTATGAAAACCCGACACGTGCAAGGCACCCTGGGCGAGCAGCGCCGGGCCGAGTCGGGACACGCCATTCTCTTGGCCGTTGGCTAGATCCGGGCCGCCTGAAGCACCTTCTCGAGTTGACTGCGAGTGGTTCCGTAGAACTGCTCAAGTGTCTTGATCCGCTTCAGGTAGATGTGCGGATCGTACTCCCACGTGTACCCGACACCTCCATGGAGCTGAATGCTCTGACCCGCCACCCAGCGTCCCGCATCACCCGCGGCAGCCTTCGCGACTGCGATCAACCGGGAAGCGGAGTCCGGGTCATGGTCGGCGGCCCAGGCAGCGCGATAGACAGCGGCCCTCGTGCTCTCAGTGTGGATGAACATGTCGGCCTGACGATGCTGAAGCACCTGGAAGGTCGCGATGGGGGCGCCGAAGGCCTGGCGCTCCATGGTATAGGAGAGCGTCATCTCCAGGGTCCGCTCCATCAACCCGAGCATCAACGCCGCCGCACCGAGAGCGCCCAACTGGTGAGCGGACTCGAGCAATGTCGCAGCAGTCCCTGAATCGGTCAGCTGAGTACAGGATGCGTCGAAATCGATGGACGCCAGGCGCTGAGCGTGATCGAGCGCTTCAAGCAGGTCGGCGTTCCAGCCAGCGTCGGGCTTCGGGACCACGACGAGCCCAGCATCAGTACTCACCAACATGGCGTCAGCCTGGGCCCCGAAAGGGACGAAGTGCTTCGAACCCGTCACCCGGCCGTCTTCGAAATGGGTATTTGGCTCGATCGGCTCATCACCAGAAAGCGACTCGGAGTTCGCGATCAACACCAAAGCCTCCCCGGCAACCAACCTCCGCAGCCATTCTGCGCCTTCGGGCTCCTTGACGCCGCGCAGCACCTCAGCGGCCATCGCCATGTCGAGGAAGGGTCCAGGGAAGGCCGCACGTCCGAGTTCCTCGAGAACCGCGACGAGGCCGATCGCACCTACGCCGGAGCCACCCTCTTCTTCTGGAACCGCGAGGCCCATGTATCCAAGTTCCGCCAAGTTGGCGTAAAGCGCCTTGTCGTAGCCCTCGGAACTGTCCTCCATGATCGCACGTGCATCAGTGAGGGGAGATTCGCTCTCGAGCAACTCACGGGTGGACTGTTTGAGAAGAGCTCGGTCTTCATCGAGATTGAACTGCATTTCGATTTCTCCCGGTCAGGATGTAGGAAGATTGAGGACACGCTTGGAGATGATGTTCCTCTGAATTTCCGACGAGCCCGAGTAGATGGTGCCTGCACGATCCCAGAGAAACTCACGCGCCCAATCCATCTCCGTGCGGGCCAGAGGCGACCGAAGCCGTAGGTGCGCACGCGGGCCAAGCAGTTCCAATGCGGTCTCGGATTGTTTCTGCGCATACTCGGACCAGAGAAGCTTTTCGATGGAGGACTCGGGTCCCGGCGCACTTCCCGAGGCAAGAGTGGCCAGGGTGCGGTAGCCATTGGCACGAATCACCTCGTTCTGCACGAACAAGCGTGCGAGCTTCTCCCTCACATCGGGAAGGTGCAACGTACCGTTCTCACGCAGACCTTCGACGAGATCCGCGAGAAAGACGTCGTTTCGAGCGGGGTCCGTCAAAGCGGAAGCACCACGCTCGTAGGAGAGAACCGTCATGGCGATGCGCCATCCCTCCCCGATCTTTCCCACCAGGTGCTCGCCCTTTGCCAATGCACCGTCGAAGAAAACTTCTCCGAATTCGGATTCCCCGCTGATCTGTAGCAATGGCCTGACATCACACCCCTCCTGGTCGAGGGGCACGAGGAAGAAGCTGATCCCTCCGTGGCGATCGTCCATGTCCGTCCGTGCCAAAACAAAAATCCAATCGGCCCAGGGACCGAAGGTCGTCCAGACCTTCTGGCCGGTGATACGCCAGTCTTCTCCATCGGGCTCTGCACGACAGCGAAGAGAGGCCAGGTCACTACCGGCAGCGGGTTCACTGAAACCCTGGCACCAAATTTCTTCACCGGAGAGCATCTTTGGAATAAAGCGACGGCGCTGGTCTTCAGTGCCGTGGTGGATCAGAGCAGGCCCGAGCAGGCCGATACCCAGAAAATTCGGGATCGGAGGCGAATCTGCGCGCAGGCTCTCCTCCAAGAAGATCGCCTTCTCGACGACTGTTGCTCCCCTCCCGCCCCATTCTTCAGGCCAATCCATACCGAGATACCCGGCTTCGTTGAGCTTCGCCTGCCAGCTGCGCCGGACCTCAACCAGTTCGTTTTCACCGTTGGCCGGATCGCGCAGTTCCTCTGTCCAGCGTCGCTCCAGGTTGGCATCAATCCAACCGCGCACTTCCGATCGGAACTTCTCATGTTGGGGAGTGAACTGAAGATCCATGGGGTGCCTCCTGACAAAAATCTGCGAACAGCACGTAGAGTAGAGGGCCAAACAGCCAGGCGTCAAACTTCGACAACCCCTTGGAAGCCCGGGCACGGAACCAGCCATTACAGAGAAGCTGGTGGCTTCAGGAAGCGTGAAAGAGGCCGGATTTGGCCAGGGAGGCCTCGATGCCACCGAGCATCATGTCCATGCCGATGGCAACCAGGATCAAGCCCATGAACCGCAGAATGATCTCCTGCGCATGGTCACTCAAATAACGGCTGATCAGACCGGAGAGGGCGAAGCAGAGGAACATCGTCGCAACGAGAGCCGCCGTCCCAACGGCGGTTCCGATCTTTCCTTCAACCGTCGGAAACGCGGCGGCGACCGTTACGACGGTCGTAATCGAGCCGGGGCCACCAAGAATCGGCATCGCAAGCGGAACGATGAGCTTACCGCTGACCTCTTGTTCCCTCTCGGAGACCGTCGCAATCGCCGCGCTGCCACCATCGGTTTTCTGGCTGGAATTCTCATCGCCGCCGAGCATCTTCATACCGATCCCGAGCACAATCAGTCCACCGGCGGTCTGAAAGGCCGCAATTGAAATGCCGAAGAGTTTCAGGATCTCCATGCCCCCAAAGATCGCGATCTCCAGAATGACGAGCACGGCGAAACAAGTCTTGAACGCAGCCCGCAGCTTGAAACCGCTGGGCAGATCGCCCGTGACACCGAGAAAGATCCCGGTGTTTCCAATGGGGTTCATCATGGCGAACAACCCCAGAAAGGCTTTGAGAAGTGCGACGGTACTCATCGCGGGTAATGATGCCCGAGGTGTGAAGGACGATCCAGCTCTACGTGGGTCTCATCCATCTCGGCGACTCGAGATCTCCATGGCAACCAAGCGCGCCAGTAATACGGCCAGATACAGCTGACCGGTGATGGCCTCGGCAATCGTCAATGCCTCTGCCTTGAGTGTCAACGGAACAACGTTTCCGTATCCGAGCGTCGTGAGCGTGATGAAGCTGAAACCGATGAAGCCGTCCAATTCGCGAACGTGCCCCAATTCGCGAGCGCGGCTCCCCACCAAGTCGTAACTCGGCGAAAACGACCCTGGCACGAGTGTTTCCAGAATCACGTAGGCCTGCGCCCACGCAATCCCCAGGATGAGATACACACAAATCGCCCCGTTGATGGTGTCTACACTCACCCGTTGGGTATGGATGAAGATTTTTCGCAGAATCAAGAATGCGATGAGCGCCCAGTAAGCAACCCCCAGAGCTGGCGAAAGAATCGCCAGATTGAGCCTGCCCGACTGAAGGGGGCTGATTGACGTCACCAGAATCACACAGACCAGACCGAGCCCGAACCAGACCTGAGAACGGTTGGTCGAACTCGTGATGGCCGCGGTCATCAAGCTCAAAATCAGCATACCGATCACCAGACCACGTCCAAGATCGGGAAGGAATGGCCTGGCGACGATCAAAAGCGCCAGCGTCGCCAACAGGTAGGCGTAGCGATAACGGCCCAGCATCGGTCAGCTCCTGTTTCTCACGAAAAGACAACCGACAAGCAGCCTGCTCGGGAGAACTGGAAACCGCAAGAAGTTCATGGCCGCAAAGAATAGCGGGAGCATGGCACGCGCCGGTGGGTACAACGAGCTAGCGGTCCAGATCACGGGGTGGCAAGAAGCGCGCGAAAAGCCGAAAAAAGAAAACACGGTTTCGAGCGAAGATCGCGTAGCTCACTTCCACAGGCCAGACCAACGGAGGCACGCTCAAAAAACCCACCCACCACCCCAATTGTCGCAGGATGAACAGAGTTCCTCGCCCACCGTTCAGCACTCTGCCATCGCGGGTGAGAACGTGAGCCGAGCGTGCACACGCATCCCGAAGCTCTGGCGTCATGGGCGGCGACGCAGCAGCCTGGTAGGGAACGACTTCGAACAGCCCGTTCCGATCCTTCCGCCTGACCCAGGCGGCGATTCGGCCTCAGGGAATTCAGTCGCCGTCCCAGAGGACGATATGTCTCCGCTCCGGATCGACGATAGCCATGGCGGCAGGATACTCCGCTCTGTCCAGGACGGTAGGCCTCACGAAAGCGCCGGCAGAGGGTTCCCTTGGGATCGGGAACCTGAAAGCTCTCCAAACCGGATCCGCCTGCCCCTCCCCCCTCATCGCTCGGAACCCATCGCCATGAAGTCGCAGCCCGTCGAATTGGACATCCATCCAGTCAATTGATACGCATCCATCCCATAAGAACCGGAAGGGGAAACCTCCATGGGCCTCCATCGACTGCTTGGAATCGAAATCGGTGTCCCGGACCCCGTACGCCTCGACGGCTTCTACCGGGAAATCGGCCTGGCCGGCAGCGACGGGAAGTGGGGGTCGGAATCCTGCCCCAACCAGTTCGTCATCGCAGAAGCTCCCTATCGGCAACTTCGCGAGATCCGCGTCGCCTGCGAGAGCGAAGAGGATCTCGCGAGCACTGTGCAGAGGCTCGAAGGAATCGGAATTGGTTCGGAAACCCGGGACGGCAAACTCCACGTTCCCGATCCTGTCAACAAATGGAACATCGTCATCGAGCCCTGCAACGTGGCCGACATTCCCGCCGTTCCCCCTCGTGAATCCAACCGGCCGGGCGAGCGCAATCGATTGGGCAAACGCCCAGGTGTCATGGTCGAGCCGAGCCTTCGCCCCCCGCGTCGTCTGGGTCACGTCGTATTCGGAACCAACGACATACTCGCGACCCACAAGCTCTATATCGAGGGCATCGGCTTCAAAATCTCCGACATCGCGGGCGGGCTGGCGTTCTTCACCCGCTGCTCTCCAGATCACCACAACCTGTTGATGACACCCGCACCCGTCCCGTACCTCAACCACTATGCGATGGAGCTGGACGACATCGACGCTGTATGTGCATCAGCGACCCAATACCTGAACGCCCATGAGGGAACCCACATTGCCGGACCGGGTCGGCACCAGATCGGGGGAAACATGTTCTGGTACCTCCGAGATCCCAGCGGAACGTTCTTCGAATACTTCGCAGACATGGACCGGATCGTCGATGACGAAGCGTGGGAGGTCCGGGAGGACTGGGGGATCGAAGATTCGTGGTCCCTTTGGGGCGAGCAAAACCAGCCTCAGGTGTTCTTCGCGCCCGATGACATCGAAGAAGTCATCGCGGGCTGGAACCAATACCACAGCGGGTAGACTCCCAGCGCCTCTCAGAGAGCACCCTCCCGATCGCGACGACAAAGCGGTCCACGCGCGATCGACACGCAATTGTTTCCAAAGCTTCGATGAGCACTCCCACGGCCCCCCCCGGAAAGCCAATGCCATCCGCGCAGTCCTCAAATTGTGCCAGGACGTCAACGCCCTCACTACCGGAGTTGGATTCGGCTACCCCCCGTGCCGAACCCCTTCGTGGACAAGCCCTGGCGGCGCCAGACGGTTAGCGAGAAGTACACGGGGTGAGAGTTCATCCTGCTCAACCGGGAATTGGACGACGCCGAACGCGGCGTAAGCTGGGAAACCGTGACGATTCCCGGTGACCCCATGCCTGTCAGCTATGACCTCCGACGCGACTACGGCGAAAGTCGCCGCCCGGTCGAATCTCATCGATTTCGGTTCGGCACAGCGCTTCGCGGTGCTCCACACCAAGCCAAAACCCCATGGATCGGTGCGATGGGACCCGCTCCCAATGCGGCTCTCTCATCGCCATCCAGAGGGGTCAATCGTGCCCGGCACGGAGCATCGGTGGAGGCAAGTGCCAGAGCCAGGAACTCAGTGCTTCGCGAAAAAGTCGAGGATATCTCTTCGAAGCGCCTGGCAGGCAGGGCGTCCACTTCTGTTGAAAAAGCCGTGGGCTTCACCCGGATAGACCTGGTAATCGACGGGCTCGAAGTTCTTCGCCAAGTGCTCGGCGCAAAGGCGCGACGACTCGGCCAGTTGGTCCTTGGACCCGACGCCAATAAATGTCGGCGGCAGCTGTTCGAATTCGAGATCCATCGGGGTGACCGCAATTTCCGGGCCGATCTCGGCCTCGAGCCCTTCGGGCCCGACATAACACTCCATCATCAGAGCTGCGCCTGGAAACCCTTCTTCGATCCAACTCAGGCGATCGAGGACACCGTAGATCGAGACCACGCTACGAGCCTCGGGCAGATTCAGCGAGACGGCTGGGTCGAGGGCAAGGATGAGGCCCGGATTCGAGACGAGGATTCCGAGCATCGATGCCAGGTTTCCACCCGCCGAATCCCCCATGAGATGGACCTCTTGGGTCTCGGGATACTGCTCACGGATCCACGCCAGCGATGCGAGCAACGAAAGCAGCATGTGGGGATGGGGCCGCTCCGGCGCCAGGGGATACTCGACGTTGAAGACCGGGTAGCCTGCCTCGGCCAGGAACAGAAGCTCGCCGCTGTACATCTCCTTGTTGCCGCAGATCCAGCCCCCACCGTGCACATAGACGACCGGAGTTTTCGAAGGAGATTCCCCAGAAGGCTCGATCCGCTCGATGCGTTCGGACGGATGCGGCCCGTAGGCGTGCTCCGATATCCGCTCCCGAAGTGATCGGTTTCGCAGCCCCGTCAGCAGACCGAAGGTTCTCATCATCGTCCGCCAGGCCAAAAGACCGAGTCTCTGGGTGGGCCTCAACGTTCGCGGGTTCACAGGAAGCGACATGGAGTCCCTCCAGTTCATTAAAAAGGACACGCCCCGTTGCCGGCACGACCCCGGGGAACGCGAAGAGTCTACACCCGCCAGCTCTGATCCGTGAGTGCTCTGCCGAGCAGAAGGCCGCAGGCCTGCGCGCAGACCGCTTCTCCCGGAGCCAATCAATTCAGGGTCAGGAGTCGGTTCGATGCCTCATCAAGCTGGCTGCTGCGTTGCAGAGCCAGCTCATACCAAAAACCTGCAGTTGCATCGCTTGGCACCAACCGGGGAATCTGGGTGTAGCCGGACGCAGCACCGCGGAAAACACTGGACTGCAGGCGATGGGTCATCCCCCGGACCTCAAGGAACACGATCTGGGTGAATTGCCCCTGTTTCGGGGGCGACTATTTGAGCAGTCGATAGTGGGTCGGGTTGTCGGGAAGAAACATCTGGAAGCCCGCCTGAAAGAACACGCTGATCGCGTTGGCGAGCACCACCAGCCAGAAGAGCCACACCACCGACTTCGAAAGCACCCGAGCCCTTTCGAGCACGACAGGGACGTCCTCCCGAATGAAGACCAGATGGATCCCCGCCGTCAGCAACAAGGCGACAAAGACCAGCAGAGCCCACGTATAGAGATGAAGTCCGAGCACGGGATTCCCATAGCCCACACTTCCCGGCGCGATGTGGAGGAGGATTTGACGGGTGGAGATTACACAGCCCAACACGGACCCAAGCACGGTCATCCCCCAAGCGGAAGCAAACCACTCGGATTCGATGACTCGGTGGCGATGGCTCTTGACGATTACGTGTACAGGGCCGACCACCGCCAGCATCATGGCCATGCGCTGGAGAATGCAAAGAGGGCACGGCATCTCGTCTTCGAAGAACTGGACGCCAAAGGCTGCGATCAGGATGCAACTGACCACGAGCACGACGAGATGGGTGCTCACATAGCTGAATTCTCCGAGTAACGATCGACTCACAGACTGATGTCCAATGTGTCCGTCGCATGATGGGAGAACAGCAGGGCGATCGCGATCCACGAAGCGAAGAACAGCGTCACTGACAGCCACCGACGGTCCTGCAAACCCGACAGTGCGGTGCCCAGCAAAAGCACAAAAACCCCGGTGGCAATCATCGCCGATGCTTCTCCCTCTGCGTGCCCGGACCTGGTTTCCGTCTATCCGAGGATCTTCAGTTGCCGCTGAAGGTGATGCCTTGGGCTCGCATCTGATCGGTCTGGGCGGTGCTGTAGCCCAGCTCAGCAAGAATCTCGTCGGTGTGCTCTCCGTGTAGCGGCGGCATTCGGCGAGTCGGATCCTGCGGCGTCTTGTCGAATCGGGCAGCAGGCCTGGCCTGGTGATAGCGGCCGGCGGTAGGATGCTCGAATTCGAGAATCGCCTGATTGTTGACCAGCTGCGGGTCGTCGAAGAGTTCTTCGAGGGACAGCACCGGGCCGACGGGCACATCCTCCTCCAGCATCTTCTCGATCAACTCAGCTGTGGTGTATTCCAGATGAGCCGCTTGAATCATCTCGCCGAGGATCTGGGCGTTCTCGGTCTTCCTCCGGCTTGACATCGTGGCGAAGCGTGGGTCCTCGAGCCACTCGGGGTGCCCCAACGCCCTGAACAGCCCTTGGAACTCTTCGTCGGTCGCAACAAAATAGATCAAATGGCCGTCTTTCGTCTGAGTGAGTCGGTAGATCTCGTAGAGCGTGAACCCGCCCGGTTTGTCTTCACCTGCGAAGGTGTGGGCCATCATGCCGTCGGCCCAGAAGAAAGCCAACGACGCATCGATCATGGGAACCTGAATGTGTTGACCGCCGGCTCCCCGCTCCCGAGCAAATAGCGCCGCTGTGATGGCCTGCGCAGCCGTGTAGGCACTCGACTTGTCAGCCACGATGTTGCGCACGAGATCGCGAATGGGAACTTCCGGGTTGATCTGGACAGCGGTATGCCCCGAGACTCCCTGAACGATGGGATCGTACACGCGCTGCTGGCTATAGGGTCCGTCGGGACCGAAGCCAGAGATCGAGCAGTAGATCAGGTCGGCGTTGACCTTATGGAGATCGGACTGCCCCATCCCGAGACGGGTCGCCGCGCCCGGACGCCAGTTCTGGATGAACACATCGGCCTCGCGAATCAGTCGGTGGCCCACCTCGAGCCCCTCGGGTCGGCTCAGATCAACGGCGATGGTTCGCTTGTTCCGGTTGCAGTTGGCGTAGAAGGATGTGAGACCGCCGCGGGAATACGGCGAGTTCCGAAGCGTGTCACCCACCGTCGTGGACTCGAGTTTGATCACCTCGGCTCCCTGATCTCCGAGCATCATGGCAGCCAGAGGACCCGACACGACTGCCGATGCATCCACGACCTTGATTCCCTCGAGCGGTCCTGCCAAGAGGGTCCCTCCTCGTTCGCTGGTTGATGAACGATTCTATCCGAACACACACGGCGAAGTGTTGCCTTCGCTGGCGTCCCAGGGTCGCCCCTTCACCCACAAGGGTCCAGGCCCCCGCCACGGCAAGCAGGATTTCAAGATATAGATGGACGAAAGGAGTGCTCCTGGAGCGCGATCCACCTCGGCAACCCAGGTAGCCTGGAGCGCAAAAGGCCCCGAAAGACCGAGGAGGTCAGAACCTCCTGGGTCCAGCCTGTTGGGCAACGAGCGATGATCTCCTCCGCACAACAGCCAGTCCAAGAAGGGCACCGAGCAACAGGAACGCCGTTCGCGGCTCGGGGATGGCGGTGAAGTCATATTCGAGATCGTCGTAGTAGAAACCATCGTGTGCCGGCGTATCCCCTCCCCCATCGGCAAACTTGATGCGGTTGCCGTAGGCGGGCGTGAATGCCATGGAGAGCCGCCAGGGGTTCGGCCAGGAATTTCCCGTGTAGACCAGGTTGCCATTGACTGAGTACTCGTAGACATCGGCCAGGGGATCTGTGTCGAATACCGCAACGACCTCGAGCTCGTGCCAGTCAGTGCGCGGAAGCTGAGTAGCGATGACCTGCTTCGAAGAAGCGCCCCCCAGCCAATCGTAGGTATACAAGTGCAACCCATCCCCAGCCGCAGCATTTTCCAGATAGACGTTGAAGCCCGTGCGATCGTTCCCCGCCGCCGTCCCCAGGTAGAGGTTCTGCTCGGAGCCGTCCCCACTCGCATCGGCTGCCTTGAAGTGAATCGAGAACTCCATGCGGGTACCGGGCCCGGCCACGTCGCTCATCACTGGTGAAAAGGGAGTACCCTGGCCGGGGCTTCCATAGCCCCGAGCGTAGTGCCAGGAGTTCGAACCCTGGTAAGCCTCGCTACCCACCACCTGCTCGTCACCCGGATCGTTGTTGGTAAAACCCGCTTGCGCGCCCCCGGACCATCCCGCCTGAGTGGGTCCAGCCGGTGGCGAAAGCGGCCCCACCACATACCCCTCGGAACTCTCGAAGCCCACACTCACCGCAGTTACGGGCGGAACGTACAGCATTCCAGTTAGGGCCAGGCCCAACAACAGTAGGAACTTCTGAATCGAACCGTTCATCGTCATGCGCTTCCCAGGCCAGTATCACGGGCACTCGGAGCCCCCAGCCATTGGGAATACGGGGTATTTCGAACCGGGGTAAATGGAGCGATAGCCCCGGGAGACACTTCAGGACGTGTCGGGGATCCGACCTATTTGACAGGATGGTCATTGGATTCGGAAACCCAGAGCCGTTACACAGCAATCAGAGATGCTTTTCGAGCTCGTCGGCAACCAGCGCGGCCAGTGCAGCCGATCCAGCTGCCGAAAGATGCACCTGGTCGTGAAACATCTCGCCTCGGCCCGAGAGCGCAGCGCTGGCATCGATGACTGCAACGCCTTTGGAGACTCCGACTTCGTTCACACCGAGATCCGTAGCGTCGAAGGCGCGAACGAGACCCTCATGAGTGAGGCGCGCGTAGCCGTACACGACCTTGCGCCGCTCGGCTTCGTCCAGGTCAGCGGTCACGAGGCGTGCTTGGGTCACGAGCAGTGGCTCAGCACCCATGTTGCGTGCGAGGTCCACGAACGTCGCCACGTTGATACGGTACTGCACGAGGGCCGCCGGCTCGAACGTCGACGACAGTCCCCCCTCCTCCATCATCCCCTCTCGTCCAACCTTCGCACCCCGCAGCTTCGCGTGCAGGGGAATTCGGATGTGCCGATAAAGGTGGGACACTGAGGCAAGTCCTCCATCGATCCAGTTGCTCGGCATTCGTACCCAGTCCCTCTTCGGACGATAGGGTCGGATCCCGCGCAACAGGGATTCATCCATACGAAACGTCTTGATGTCGTTCCACGCGTTGTAGAGGATCGTGAAGTCCGGGTTTAGACGGTGACCTTCGGCCAGAAGCCGTCCCAGCGAATCGAAGGACGCATGGCCCGGAATCCCTGCATTGATGACCTCCACGTGTTCGTGGCCCCGGGATGCGAGCAGTCTCTGAACGCGAGAGGGCCAGTCCTCGCCCTCGCTGGCCAGGATGTCGAAGACCGCAGACCCCCCGTATACGAGAACTCTCACCACACCGGGCGGCTTCTCCCAGTCGAAGTCTCGACCGCGATATCCCTTGTCGTTGATGCGGTAGAGCGCCCCATTGCGCAACACGCGATGCTCGGTAGCGGGCAGCACGTGGCGGGAAAACGAGGAACGCTCGTAGCGCAAAGCGGGCAGAGGAGTGCTCGGGTCAATTGCACCGCCGAGCCGAGGCATGGGACTGAAGACCCGTACCCCCAACTCGGCCACCAGGAGCGTCACGAAAACCGATGCGCACACCAGCAGCGCAACACGTCGCCACTCGCGGCGTCGGTGCAAACGTTCCGATGGCACAGCGCGAGTGCGCATCTCGAACTCCTCGTGAACCGGATATCTCGCAGTATATTCGAGTTCCAGCCTACCGGTTATTTCCGGCGAACTGGCACGACCACGGCAAGCCCCATATCTGCACTGGGCAGAGACACCCGGTCGGGCACCCTAACGGTAGCCCTCCAGCACCGGGCGACGTGGCAAGCGCCACCAGATCTCGTCGCAGGCCTCGACGATCTTTTCGTCCAACTCGAGCTCGGCGGCAGCGATGGATGCGTCGAGCTGCTCGGGGCGACTGGCTCCAATGATGGCCGAGGTCACACCGGGCTTCGCCAGGGTCCAGGCGACGGCGACGGAAACGGGATCGAGCCCCTCCTCGTCGAGTCGGGCGTGAAGTGCTTCGACCTCTTCGAGCTGGGCGTCGTGCCAGTAGCGCTGTTGATAGCGGCGCCCGGCGCTCCCGATGGTGAAACGGGTGCCCTCCTCTGGCTCCTGACCGCGTCGGTATTTTCCCGACAGTAGGCCCCCAGCCAGCGGATTGTAGACCAGAACCCCCAGCCCCTCGGCCAGGCTCAGCGGAATCAACTCCGTCTCAATTTCGCGGTAGAGCAGGTTGTAACGGGGCTGCACGGATTCGTAACGCGCCAGACCCAGGCGCTCGGCCGTGGCGAGGGCCTCCCCCAGCCGCCAAGCCGGGTAGTTGGAGCAGCCCACATAGCGCACCTTGCCCGACCGGATCAGGTCGTCGAGGGCGCGCGCCGTCTCCTCGATGGGAGTGCGGGGGTCGAAGAAGTGGGTCTGGTAGAGGTCGATGGTCTCGGTGCCCAGGCGCCGCAGGCTCGCCTCGACCGCACGAACGATGTGATAGCGCGACAATCCCTGGTCGTTGGGCCCTTTGCCCATGGGCCCGCGGCACTTGGTCGCCAGCAGAATGCGGTCCCGGCTGCCGCGGTCGCGTAACCAGCGCCCGATGATCTCTTCGGTCTGCCCCACCGTTTCGAGAGAGCCGCCAAGCGGGTAGACGTCCGCGGTATCGAAGAAGCCGACCCCACCGTCAAGGGCACGGTCCATGATCTCGAACGAGGTGGCCTCGTCGGTTTGCACGCCGAAGGTCATGGTTCCCAGACAAAGCACCGGTACCTGAAGCCCACTGCGTCCCAATGCACGCGATTCCATCCGAGCAACCCTCCAAGCATTCGAGCGCAATTTCGATGCCATCTTAATCCAGGGGGGCGAAGATCCGCACATTCACCGGGCCGCGCAGCGGACCTCTGAACTCAGCGAGTCATCACGGGCCGAAGGGAGACGCTTCCCTGTACCGAACTCTGATGGATCGTCTCGAACCTTCTCATGTTTCCGGGATCCATCGAGGCATTCGCACTGAAGGACACCCAGACCGCAGCCGTGTACGGCTCGATCTCTGAATTGGATGAAGCACCGGGCGGCAGATAGTCCTGGAAATCAAAAGTTTCCTGCACAGAAATCGGCTGGCCTTCCGAGCAACGCAGGAACGAGACCCGCGAGAAGGCTCCCAGGGTCGAGTTGTCCAGAACGTGCTGGGCCACGCCGTTCTGCCAATTTCCCGCGGCGTTCATGATCACCACGGAGGTAATCACCTGGACCGGCACCCCACCCGTATCCGCCGTACAGTCCAGATCCACCTCGTAATCGTAACTCTGGGTCCCCCAGCCCTCGTGCTCAAGGACGAAGTACATGCTGGAGCTGAGATCCGCGCTCCCACCCTTGCAATCTTCGACATCTCCGTGCACCGGAACGCAATTGTGTCGACCACCCATCTCGAGATCGATATCGACGACCCGTCCGTCGTCTCGACTCGAGAGCTCACCTGCAATCTGCCCCTCGGCCAGTGCAACCGAACTGAAGCATTGCCCCATGATTTCGTAGGTCGAGGTAATGCTCTCGCTCGCGAACAGGTCGACGGAGAAGCTTCCACCCTCGGTCCATCGATCTGGGTTTCTGAAGGTTTCCGTATCCACCCAACTCTCCCCCCAAGGCAGACCGTGTTGTTCCTCTTCGATGAAGGGCTCCTCATGGCTCCCGGGATTGCAGTTGGGATGCGAGTCACTCTTCACCGTCGACACCCGGGCCCTGCTGTTGACGTAGAGTTCGAAGTCGCATGCTTGGACCGCGATCTCGATGGACCCCCGGGTCCCTCCGTCTTCCGCGGCGATGGCCGTGATCGTGTAGATGCCGGGATCCATCGCGGAAAAAACGGCTTCGGTTGAGCTCACTGGGATCAGATCCGCTCCCACGGAGGCCTCCCACGAAACATCTGGCATATTGAGTCCGATCACAGTGGCGGAGAGGATCACCTCCTCGTCGGTTCCCACGCAGTCGTCGCCATCGTGCTCGATCTTCACTTCTCGCTCGAGGACGATCTTCGTCTCGAACCACGGGTTCTCGCTCTGGCCCGGAAGCTTGGTCGATTCACTCTTCACTCGGACGCCAACAGGAAACGCGTCGGGATCGCCCTTCCCCTGGAAAGTGAGCGCGAAGCTGGCCCCCTGCCGTTCCACTCCGATCAGATTCACCCCCGAATCGTCGTAGTCGAGGCTCCAGAAATCGGGGCGGCTCGAGTTCTGGATCGCTCCAGTGACCGTCACGGTGCCGGAAGGGCTGGGAATCGGAAATGCCGAGCGGCTGAAAACCACTTCCTTCTCCCGAACCGTGATGTCGATGTCATCGCTCCGGTTGCCAACGGAGCAGTCCGCACAAGGGAACTTCTCACGCGAAAGCATGATCTCGATGTTCGTGGTACCGATATCGACGGGAACGATCCTGTTGGGATCCTGCAAAGCGATGCTTATGATCTCACCAGAAAGCTTGGGATCCTCTTCCAGCCACTCCCGTCCAGTCACCCGGATGTTGCTCCAGGTGTGGCCCGGTATCGAGAAGCACTTCGCGTCGTCGGGGATCGATTGGAAGGCATGGTTCGTAGCATCTCCATATTGGATGAGTCCGAGCCCAACGGTCTTCGACGATGGAACCGCGCCTGCAATCGCCAGCACGATCTGGAAGAGATCCTTCTTGAGGTCGGCGCCCTGACTCGACGCCGTCGCATAGGCGTCCCAGACCGGTAAGCTCGAAATCTTGTCCATGTAATCCTCATTGATGGGATTGACGCTCGCCTGCATCCGCACCTCTTCGAGCTTCGAAGGCAAGAGCGTGGCCGTGTATCGCTCGGAGAGATCCATATAGAGGATCAACCCACCCCCCATGAGAGAGAGGGCTTTTCCATGAAGACTCGTGGAAAAGACCCCCAGATAGTTGAGCCAGTTGCTCGAAAACCTACGCGACGATTTCCAGCGCTCGGTGACGTCCTCTGCCTCTTTCGCACGGACCATGGCCTGGCTCAAGTCTCCAGCAGATCCAATCACTTCCGGTGCAACGTTCGCCGGATAACAAGAGCCCGAGTCCTCCGACGCCGGCGGTTGCGGTAAGAGAGGATTGGACGGAGACATGGCCGCCACAGACGCCCCCATGACCGGCACGGCAGGTGTCCTCTGCGGTTCGTAGAGGGCGATCATGTCCTCCAGCGTCTCGCGAAACCGTGTCTCTTTCAGGATCGAACCGAGGAACGAGCGCTCGGAATCGGGCAGGGCCGCGAGTTCCGACCGAATGACAGAAATCCGCGTGGGCGACTCCTCGTAGAACAGTGCCCGATGAAGTCGCGCAAGGGACAGATCCATGGCGCTGTTGCCGGAGGCCAGAGGCTCGAAGGACTCGGCGTCGAACTCGTAGCTCTGCAGCATGGACAGAGCCGCCTGCTCCAACAGGTCCAGCACCTCGTCGGCCTCGCTGGAATCGCTCGGGGGCAGCGCCGGCACTTCAATGGTGCCGAGGTCGCAGCTCTCCTCCGTCATGGAAGCCAGATCGAGCCACACCCTCAAGCTACCCGCCTCCCCCGCCAGGTCCGGATGGATGGGGGCGGTGAAGAAAAAGCCCGAGTCCTCGGCCTGCCCCAGAAAGACCGGAAGATCGGACTCCGGACCTTCGATTCGAATGCCATCGATCTCTTCTGCGGAGGTCAGCCCCACGAGTGTGACCCGCTCGAGCAGATCGACCGGACCCTCAAAAATGGTGTAAGGCGCACAGGCCGCAGGGTCGCCCGGGTCGCGAGGCTGAGGGCTCGACTCGGGGGTCGGTCGCGAAGCGGCCGAGGACTCTTCGGCCGAGGACGGGCGGACGGGCGGGTCTCCGCAAGCGGTGAGGCCGAGCACGCCAAGCGCCAGGAGGCCCGCAACGAAACTCCTGACGGCGTTGGAGAGGTCGAAACGATTCCCAAGACTCTGGACGCACGGTCGAGGGTGGCTGTTGACGGTCATGGCTTCGCTCTCCAATGTTTCGTCCATCGGGTTGGGCCGAGGGATGGGTGGTTTTGGGGTTCTGCCCGGATCAGTCGACGAGGAGCCTCCAACTGGATCAGACGGAGGCGGTTTTTCATTCGATCACCGACGCGAAATTCGGTCGATTTGCACCTTGGAAGAGATCCTTGGGCGACCTTCCCCAGCAGATTCAAAGACTTGGACGCTCAGTGCATGATCGCCGGGCCCCTCCCGGCGCACCGATCCTTTCCTGCGCCTGCCGAAAGCGAAAGCAAGTTTTGACGCGCCCGATACAACAGTCCCAGAGCCTCAAAAAAGACTGTGAAGTAGTTCACACCTGGCTGGAAAGCGCGGCGCATCCCGGCTTCACTGCGTTGGACCGCCATGTGCCGATCCCTCGTGGAAGCCAAAACCTTCACTCGTACCGACCGGTTGCGCCGCTAGACTTCGCGCACCAAGAACGGGAGATTTCATGATCAGACCACCCAAACCAGGAAATACCCCGCCGAGGCATCACCGAAGGGAGGGGGCACACGACCGGTACACCGGAACTGAGCCCGTGACCTCGATGTGAAGATCCACGGATACAGAAAACTGGGAAGCTCCCGCCGCCTGGCGATCTATCTGGAGGAAAAGGGCATCGAGATCCCCTTCGTCCCCGTCAACCTGATGGAAGGCGAGCATCGGACTCCCGATTTCCTGGCCCGCAACCCGGCCGGCTTGATCCCCGTGCTGGAACTCGACGACGGCACCTGCATCGGCGAGACCGTCGCCATCGCACGCTACCTGGAAGAACTCCACCCCGACCCCCCTTTCATGGGCCGCGACCCGCTCGAGCGGGCACGCCTGGAGATGTGGCAGCGTGTGGTGGAGTTCGGCGTCTATACCCAACTCCGAGCCTACGTGCGCCAGACCTCAGCTTTTGCCAAACCTCTGGAGCCCGTGCAGATGCCCGAGTGGGGAGAACTCAACAAGCGCTACGCCATGGACTCCCTCCGTATGCTCGATGCGCAGCTCGCGAACAACCCCTTCGTGGCCGGCCCAGACTTCAGCTGGGCGGACATCACCCTGGCGACATGCATTCAAGGAGGACGCCCCAGCAACCCCTTCGAGTTGCCCGGCACCTGCGAACACCTCGCCCGCTGGTACGACCAAGTCTCACGACGTCCCAGCCTGGTAGCCACCCAACCAGACTGAACGGCCGCTCCGGAGCCAGGAATCCGGGAACCCTCGTAAAAACCGGGAAACCAGGGCGTCAGAGGATCCACCGCGGTGTCAGAGCAAATCCGGAAGCAAAGAACGCGAATGCCAAAGCGTGGAGTTCTCCGGCTCACCGGGGGACTGCTGCTACTCGTGGCCGCGATACTCGGGGGCGGCCTCGCATATCTTCAGACCGGCGATGGCTTCGTGCGCGCTCTGCTCCCCCTCGTGAGCGGCCTGAGCGGATTCGAGATCACTGCGCGGTCCGGTCAGTTCGACCTCGACGGGCACCTCGAAGCGGAGGAGTTGCGATTCCGCGATCCGGCCATCGGGCTCGACATCGTCGCATCTCGGATCGAGTTGGAGCTGTCGATCGAATCCCTGCTCTCCCGCAGCGACCTCCCCCACATCAAATCGGGCGTCGTCCGAAACGCCATCGTGAGTCTCGACTCGACCGCTGGCGAGAAGACCACCCAGGGTACGAAACGAACCCAGACTTCGGCGAACTCCGGCAGCAGCGACCTGTTCGCCGGCAGAATCGAGATTCCAGTCCGAATCGATCGAGCGGAGATCGAAGCCCTGACACTGCGTCTCCTCGATGGGGACAAGCCACGCAACGTGATCGGTCCCCTGAACTCGAATTTCACGGACCTCGCTCCCCTCGCGGCCGCCCAGGGAACACTGACGACACCCCTCGCCCTCGCGATGGAGGCCGGACAGCCGGGCTACTCCGGTCGGCTTCAGGCGACACTTCATCTCGAACAGGACCGACAGGGTGTCGTGCGTGGCATGCGATTGAATGGAGACCTCGCTCTGGCTCGAACCCACGGAGAGAAGGAAAGCGGTCTCGCAATTTCCGTGGACCTGGATGCGAACAGCCATGAAGCTTCGACGCTCGCGGCGACGTTAACCGCCCAGGCGAAGCGAAACGGTCGAGACACAGGCGAACTCGCCTCCACCTGGCACTGGCATGAAGCCGACAGCGGAACTGCGAAGGACCCACGACGATCCCTGATCGCGGATCTCGACCTCACGAGCCTCGAACTCGTGAACCTGAATCCATTCCTGGCGGCCATAGGGGGTGCCCAGTTCCACGGCGGGAAAGTCGACGCCAAGTTCCATCTCACTCACCCTCCCAATGGGCCTCTGGGTCTTTCCGGAAATCTCGATGCCCACGCGATCGCCCTGACTCTCGACAGCAGCGGATCGGACACCCCCGCTCTCGATGTCCATGCCAAGCAGGAGATCAGCTGGAATCGACACACTTCGATCCTCTCTGTCAGTCGGGCAGATCTCGACATCGTGGGCCGCCACGGCCGAAGCCTACAGATCGCACTCGAGGACCCACTCGAAATGGATCTCGACCTCGCCAATGGAGACCCGGCTCCCGGGCAGTCGGCGAAGATCTCTGTCGAGCTCGAGCGCATCGACATCGCTGGAGTCCGGCGCTGGCTGAGAGCTCTGAGGGTCGACAGCCCAGACGCGGTCGAGGATGGACACATCGGCATCGATGTGGAGGTCGAAGTCAATGGACGCGGCGCCCGGCTGGGTACCACCGGAACCGTCGAGGCAAGGTCACTGCGAATTCAGGGCGTCGAGGGGGAGCTCGACCTCCACTCGGAAATTGATCTGAAGGTCGAGGACTACGAGCGCTTCCATCTCGATCACGCCGTGATCTCACTGAACCGCGGTTCGTCACCTCTGCTGAAGGGCCGATTGAGTGGGGAGAACGACCCCCCAACGGGCACGTGGAATGCGGCGGTGCAGATCGAGGCCAGCGATCTAATGAAGGCGATGGCTCCTCTCCCTCTGCTCTCTGCGGATCTTCGTAAGCGCATCCACGGGGGAAACCTCGATGGCCGATTCACCCTAAAGTCCACCGCACCCGGAACGGCCGAAGTGGCTGGCAAGCTTGCGGTCAAGGGGATCGCACTCGAAGGAGCCGCACCCAAGAGGGGCCTCAGTATCGACCTCGACGCCGATCTGCGAGCCCTCTCCTCACCCGACGATTTGGCAATTCGCGAGTTGAATCTCGCCTTCGTCGAGCCCGCCGGCCGACCGTTGGGGTCCCTCGCATCCAAGGGGAACCTCGCCCTCGCCTCGAGCGAGAAGCCGAGAGCAAGCCAGATCACCGTCTCCACCAAGAGCCTGCATCTGGCTCCCTGGATCGAAGCGCTGACCGATTTCGATGCGAGCCTGGGCGACCTTCCTCTGACCGCCAGCATCGAGTTCACCAACGATGCTGCCAAGGACGTACTCCGTTCAAAAGGACAGGAGACTTTCGAAGTAATTCCAGAAGGCGCCATAAATCCCTTCACCGCCCATGCGAGCCATCAGATCGAAGTCCTCTCGACGGGTGGCATGGACTTCGAGATCGAATTGAAGATCCCCCGAAAGAAGGGCCCTCCCGACGCAGTGAAGTTCCACGGCAAGTACGAAAATCATACGGGGCGTAAGGTGACGGCACCGAGCTTGACCGTGGCCGCCAATGTCGAAAGCCTCGACCTGACCCCCTACCTGAGTTCTCAGATCGAGAAGTCCTCCCAACGCGAACGCGGTAGCCAGCCTCCTGTTCCGGTATTGCCGTCGGGCCAAGAGAATTCAGACCCGGAGGGCCAGGAACTCGTCCTGGACATCCACGCGAAGATCGACCAAGCGCGCTTTTCCGAGATTGCGATCGAATCAAGCGAGTTGAGGCTTTCGAGAGACCCCTCGAGGTTGAAACTCGACGTGAACCTGACAGAGACCACCGGGGGTTCGCTCAAGGCACTCCTCGATCACCGTCGGACGAAGGAAATGCGTTCGCTTTCGTGGAACCTTTCGGGCACTGAAATCGACGTAGGCAAACTCATGCGCTCCATCGCAAAAGCAGGGCTCGTTGAAAACACGGCAATGAACGGAACCCTGGCGGTCTCATCGTCCGTGCGTGGTAGCGGGAAAACTCCTGAAGGGCTTCGTCGCAACCTGACAGGCCAGTTGAACACGACGCTATCGAACTCCCACATTTCGGACATTCCCGTATTGGACATGCTCTCGCGCACGACTGGGATCTCTGCCTTCGAGGGCATCCTGCTTTCGGGTTGCCGGGTGGGCGGGCGGATCGAAAACGACGCTTTCATCCTCAGTGACAGTGAATGCACCGGGGATGTTGCAACCCTTCAAGCAACAGGCCGAATCGGTCTCGACGGTCGACTCGACCTGATGGTGAGTCCACGGCTGGGCCCCTCCTTCCAGGGGGCTCTGGGGAAGGTCTTCCGAACCCCGCACTTGACCGAAACCGCTGGCGGATTCATCGCCCTGCCCATCGACATCCTCGTCGAAGGGCCGGTGGGTCAAGAACACATGTCCGTACGAGCCCGAGTCCCCGGCGCGCTCGACAAACTGACATTGGGAACGACGAGCAAAGTGCTCGATACCACGGTCAAGATCGGCAGCGGACTCTTGGAGATGGGCGGGGCACTCCTGAAGGTGGGAAGCGGTTCCACCAGGGATCGCCCCTGAAGGCGAGAACAGAAACGCCTATCGGGGATTCTCCGGACCCCTTGGATCCTGGGAAAACCGGACCACCCACGAGTCCAATGCCTTGGTTTGATCACTCAATTGCCGGCGTCTCTGCAAATCGATATGCGGCTTTCCGGCATTCCATGTGCAACTAGCTCACTCTCAGGCTGTTGGAATCGGGCTTTGGGCATCCCGCCCCCCGTGGGGCATCAAAAAAAACTAAAACTGCTTCACCCAAATTGACTAATTTGACGATTACATGAGACACTACAGGATGTTGCGAGTTTCGATAGGAAACCATCTGGCGGATGATGAATCGAAACGCTTGTCAACGAGAGATCCCGAGGGCTCGGTCCGGCCTTTTGGCCAGGACAGAGAGACAGAGAAGGATGGGGTGCCGAGCCAAAGGGATGCACGAACGAACGTCTGAGTAGCAAAGCAAAGACGATGCAAACCACGAACAAGGAGAATCACGCAGTGAAGAACTTACTGATCCAGTTCCTCTGTAAGCCCACCGCATTGGCTCTCGCCATGTTATTGGGCTTTACAGTCACCTTCATCAACTCGTCCCCTGCGGATGCTGCCCTCAAAAAATACGAGCAGCGACGCAGTAATGTCCTTCAGTTCCTCACCACGTCGCCGCGAGCCGAATATCGCTCGGTTCCCTCTCGGGGCAAAGCCATCATCGATGATGACGGCACTGGAAGCCCCGTCTTGAAGAAGATGCTTGAAGGAACGGGACGCGCCTACGGGGTCGCTCCGCAGAGTTCGACGACTTTGGTTCCCTCTCTGAGCGCCGGATTCATCTTCGTCAAACTGACCTATGTGAGAGGCCCGGCCGGTGGCACGGTCGGTTCAGGTAGCACCTCGAGTGAAATCGACTGGGCAACCACCAGCGGCTGGACCGTTACGGGTGGTGACTGGTGCAACGCCAACCCGCCCTACATCTGCGACCTCGCGAGACGCGAATACCAGGAGACCGTTTCAGGCGTCCTGAATTCCCTCAACTTCGACATCGGGACTTGGATTTTCCACGGCACCGGGTATACGTCCGATACGGGGTTCATCCTGCTCACGTCTCCCACGTCTCTGGGCAACATGGTCCAGTGGACTCGCGGATCACTAAGCCAAGATGGCACGGTGCCCGCACTGCCACTGCTCGGCGTGGGCACGATCGCTGTCAGCGTCGTGGCCATGGGGATCGCATCCGTCCGCCGGCGGAATCGCCCCTAGCTTCGAGCATGAAAAAGCACGATGCCTTGCGTGAGGGGATCTAAAACCCTTCGAGAGGCAAAACGACCTCGAGGGGCTGTCCGCCAAGGTGGGCAGCCCCTCTTCGTTTGAACCGAGATGTCTCTGACCGAACGGCCAACTCTGCAATCAAGCCCCCCCCTGAAATCGACGGTCGCGAAGTTGATGTACATTCACCGACTCCTCTCCTCCGAAACGATCGGGAAGAACCTTGCTCGCCTCGATCCTGAAGAACGCGTCACTCCTGGCTACGGCTATCGCAGTTAGCGGGTTGCTCGGAGAGTGGGTCCTTCGAAGCCTGACCCTCTTCCCGATCCACGGGGAAGACAACAGGGTTTTTGACGAAAAGCTCGGGTACCGAACCTCTCCGAGGATCGATGGCGTCGATTTGAATGGATTTCGCAATGCGCGAAGCCTCGAAAAGCGATCGATCGTTGCCATTGGTGATTCACACACTTATGGATACAACGTCGGAGCGAATGACTCCTGGCCGAGAAAGCTGGAAACAGCACTGGGACATCCGGTCTACAACATGGGAGTGGGAGGGTACGGGATTCTGCAGTACTACGAACTCTTCCAGATGTCGCTGGAATCGAATCCCGAACACGTCATCATCGCGCTTTATCCTTGGAACGATTTTCATCAGAACTACTGCAAAACTCTACAGATGCCGTATTGGCAACGGCAGTCGAAGGAACTCGCCCTCGATACAACCGCTTGTGACGGTGAATCTTTACCCGAGGCTCCTGGAGACCCCCCCGAACCTCCGAAGGATTTTGGCCTCCTACTCAAAAACAGCGCGTTCGCGAGCGCCTTCGATCATCTCATCAGCGAACCCCTGAGAGACTCGTTCGGCGTGGGAAGGTTCAAGACCGGTCGCAGATCCAAACGGCTAGAAGTCAAACCCTACAGTCGGCCCTACTGGCCTTCGGCCGTCGCGAATGGCCTCCTGCTGCTGGAGCGGGTCCGCTCCGAGGCCGACAGCCGTGGCATCGAGCTGACCCTGGTGCTGATCCCGTCGCGAGTCCGCACCGTGCGCGGCTACTTGAGAACCCAGAATGTTCCGGTGAAAGAACTCGATGACCTCTCGGTCGCCGAGGATCGAATATTTCGGGATCTGAAAGCATTTTTCGAGCGAGTGAAAATCCCCTACGTCGACCTGACCAACCCGGTCGTGACAGGGTTCGCTCGGTCCGAGAAGGCAGCCAAGGTCTTCTATCCATCCCTCAATGATCATCCACTGGAAGAAGGCTATGCGATCTACGCCGAAACGATCGCACGGTTCCTCGGAGACCGACACAATGGGGAACCGGGGCCTGCCAAACCGCACCAGTAAAAACCAACCAACCGACCCGAATGACGAGTCGCGCGACTTCGCAACGGAACCCCGAGCTAGACTACGGGAGGCTCTGTCAAAATGGAGACCACGGCACCGAGGGCTCCAGGCTCGTCCCCCTCGATCTCCCGGGTCGAAAAGTCGAGCAGCGCTCGCTCGTGGTCGGTCACACGTCGCAGAAGGTTCCTCTTGCCAGGCGGTGCCAGGCCCTCGGCTTGCTCGAACTCCAGGACAAAGCGTTCAAGTTCCGATTGAAAGCCCTGTAGCAGTTCGCCCCAGGGAACCTTGGCGAGTTGACGTCCGAGATGGATTCCTTCGGCGATCCGCTCCTGGCTCGCCTCCCCCGAATGGCCCGCTTCCATGACGAGGGGCAGCAGGAACTCTTTGGTTTCCCTTTCCAGCTGCTCTAGCAGCCTGAGCTTGCGAACGCGCACCGGATCGTCACATCCCTCAGCCATCGCACCAAAAAGCGCCTCCCCGTACACCTCTCCCTGGAACCGCTCCTCAAGATAGGTGTGATAGTCAGACTGCAGCCCATGACTCCCTTCGAGATACTCTCTCGTCACTCTCAGGCCTCCCGTGGGAAGGGTATCAGACCCGTAGCCTCCCAAGCGTGTGAAGCCCTCACCCGAGGCACGTGCCCAGCTGGAAACGTGGATTGCCTCCCTTGGGCACTCGACGATCGCGCAGTGTCCTGGCGTAGACCCATCAACCCGGCCCCCTATACTCCTGGCGTGCGCGGTCGCGAAGTCCACCGTTCGTCGGACACCCACTCCAAGCACCGTCGGCGTCCGAGATTCGGCGCCATGATCTGCCTGGTGGTCTCCATGGGGCTTGGATGTGCCGGAGACTCTTCGATTCCCTTCCGCCCTCCCATCGTCGTCTATCTGATCGATACCCTCCGACCCGATCACCTCAGCGCCTACGGCTACGGACGGCCCACCTCGCCTTCCATGGAGGCCTTCGCCCGCGATGGTGTCTCATTTCAAAACGCCTTGGCGCAGTCTTCCTGGACCAAACCCGCCGTCGCATCCCTTTTCACTGGCCTCTCACCCCAGCTACACGGAACCCTGGCCCCACGTGATGGCCTCTCCCCGGAACTCCCTCTGCTGGCCGAGATCCTGCAGCAGGCGGGTTACCGCACCCTGGGAGTGGTGGCCAACGGAAATGCCTCCAACGCCTTCGGCTTCGGCCGGGGCTTCGACCGGTATCGGCAACTGCCCGAGCGATTCACCCCGGAAGTCCACCGGCGCTCCGACGAGGTCAACCAGGTCGTCTTTCGATGGCTTGCAGAGAACACCGATAGCCCCGATCCCTTGTTCCTCTACATCCATACCGCCGACCCCCACGCGCCCTACACGCCTCCCCGCGATTATCGGAAACGATTTGCTCCGACCGTAGAGGAGCCTGGGTTCGGCTCCCTCGAGCACCTGCGGGAACTCGCTGCCCGAAACAAGCCCCGCCCTGGCGAGTTGGAGGGCCTCCGAGCGCTTTATGACGGCGAAATTGCTTTCAACGACGCGAGTTTCGGTGCACTCCTGGAACGCCTGAGAGAGTTCGGGATCTACGATGCCGCCCTGATCGTCCTTCTCTCGGACCACGGCGAGGGATTCGGAGAGCATGGACAACTCCAGCACGGCAAGACTCTGTTCGGCGAAGAACAGCGGATTCCACTCATGATCAAGCTGCCGGCAGCTATCGCGGGAAGTGCAGCACGAAACGTATGGCTCCAGGAACCGGTTGCACAGGTGGACATTCTTCCAACTCTCCTGGACATTTTGAACCTGGCCACTCCACCTGGGGGGTCGGGTCGGAGCCTCGTGCCCCTCATGTTGAGGGCCGCTGCTCCCGCGGAGCCAGCCCCACCGATCTTCTCCTCCTTCGAGAATGAGCAAATCTCGGTGGAAAGCGTGACCCAGGGCGATCGCAAACTCATCAAGATCAGCCCACGCGGAGCCCCCAGCCGAAACCTCCTCTTCGACCCACAGCAAGACCGGGGCGAGCGCCGCAGATTGGAAGCTCGCGAGCCCGCCACCGCGCACCGCTTGAACGAGCGCCTCGAAGCCCTACACAGAGAAGCCGCTTCACGAACGCGAGCGCCAGAGGTCGAGATCGACGAAGGACTACGCGCGCGTCTCGAGGCATTGGGATACCTGTGACGCTCTCCGCGTGCCGGGCCGTCAGCCTCTTCCCACACCTCCGCCCATGTTCATCAGCGCCGACACCACGAATGTGAGTACCAGGCTGCCCACGACGGAGATGTGAATCCCGTAGTCCATTTCGCCAAAGAAGAAGTTCAGTGCCACAAGGATGGCAACGAATATCACCAGGCTTTTCAGGCGTTGATCCATCCCTTGAATCTAACACTCCAGATCCACATTTGGAGCACGGAATCCGGTTCTCAATCGAGGGCAACCAGTTCTTCAGGCGCCGCAGTCGTTCGTCCATCAACCGAGGGTTCGGCATGGCATACTGTCGAAACTCGCTCGTACCAACGGAATGAAACGAAACGGAGGAAACCATGAGCAACATCGACGCGATTTCGCACATTGCAGTGGGCGTAACCGACATGGAACGGTCACTTGGTTTCTACCGCGACGTGCTCGGCATGCACGTCTCGTTGGATACCGAGGAGGAATTACCGGGTTTTGGAGGAAGCGACGCCCAAAAACGGCGCGCTGTCTACCTCCGCTGGCGCGAAGGGCCCCACGAGACATTCATCGTGCTCGACCAGCAACTCTCCCGCGAGCCCTTCGGCGAACCTCCGGCACTCTTCCAGTTGGGCACTCACCACTGGGGCTTCTGGGTCGAGGATGTCGATGGAGCGGTCGAGCGGGCCAAAGCAGCCGGAGTCCCCATCGTGGTACAGCCCGCCGACGCCGACACCATCGCCTATGGCGAACCCGCCGGCGGTAAGTGCCGCAGCGCATTCCTCCGAGATCCCGACGGGAACGTGGTTCAACTGGACCAACGAGCCTGATCAAGCAAAGGCTCTGCCCAGGATCCGGAATGGGGGAGGACATCGGGAGAACCCGAGGGCGCTCGGGGTAGAATTCACTGATGCTCGACACCTCGGAATTGGATGCCTGGCATCGCGACGGCTTTTTCCTGCGCAAAGGCTTCACGGCCCCTGACGTCTGCGACGCCATGCACAGGCGCATCATCGAGTTATCTCGCCTCGCAGAGAGGGGCGAACCCATCACGCCGGCCTTCGTACAGACCGAGTCCCGACTCGCTGACAGCGAGGGTCCTGCCGAATCGAGAGTCTCGAAGCTCTTCCGGGTTCACCGCCAGGAGCGCGTCTTCCGGGATTTCTGCGTGGCTCCCGCCACCCTGGAGATCGTTCGCGAGCTTCTCGCCGACGATCTCGATTGTTTCCTCTCGCAGTTCATCTTCAAACACCCGGGGGCCCTGGGTCAGCCTTGGCACCAAGACGCGTTCTATTTCCCCTTCGATCGGTCACCCCAGGTCGGAGTATGGCTAGCCATCACCCATGCGCGCCTGGAGAGCGGGCCCCTCTGGGTTCTCCCGGGATCCCATCGCGAACCGATCCATGATGCCGTCGCCGACCGCCGCCCCGATGCCAATCTTGGATACGTCGAAATCGTCGATCACGACATGAGCGATGCCGTGCCGGTTGTCCTCGAACCTGGCGACTGCCTCTTCTTCCACAGCCACCTCATGCACTGCTCGACCGACAACGAATCAATGCACATGCGCGCCGCCATGGTCTTTCACTACAGCGAAGGTGGAACCCGAGACGGCACGGAGGAACGCTTCGGCTTCAAGAGCCCCAACAACGATTTCCTTCCCGTCTTAAGAAGTGGGCGAACGATCCACGAAAACGAACGCGCCTGAGCAACGCGGCTCAGGAGTTCGCAATCCAGTGCATGTTCTCCTCGGTCAGGAGATCGGCGTATTTCTCGCGAGCGGCCTCAATCTTCGGGATCAGATGGGAGGTCGGAAACAAGCCCGGCGCGGGCTCGTAGTCGCGCAGCACCTGCTTGGCCACCGAAACGCTGTGCACTTCGCTGGGGCCGTCGACAGTGGCCATGATGCCCACCTGACTCCACATGCCCGCCAGAGGCAACTCATTAGAAACACCGAGGGAGCCGTGAATGTGAAGGGCCCGGTAGATGACACTCTTCATCACCCGAGCCGTTGCCACTTTGGTGGCGGCAATTTCCTTGCGAACTTCTCGATTGTATTTCTGGTGCTTATCGATGAGCCAGGCCGCGTACATCACATGCAATCGAAACTGGAGGATCTCGGTGTAGGAATCACCGATCATCTGCTGCACGAGCTGCTTTTCAGAGAGCATGGAGCCCTGCGTAAAGCGTGACAGCGCCCGTTCGCACATCATGTCGAAGGCCTTCTTGAGAGTCGCCACTGTACGCATGGCGTGGTGGATGCGACCTCCTCCCAAGCGGGTCTGCGCCGCGACGAACCCCTGCCCCTCTCCACCGATACAGTTCTCCACGGGAACACGCGCCTTGTTGAATCTCAGATAGGCGTGGGATCCGTGCCCGATCCGTTCGCCCCCCAGGCCGACGTTGCGCACGAATTCCAGGCCCGGCGTGTCCCTGGGAACCAACAGGATCGACGCTCCTTTGTAGATGGGGACATCGGGGTCGGTCACGACGACGACGAGCAGAAACTCGGCGTACTTCGCATTAGAGGCGAACCACTTCTCGCCTTCGATCACATACTCGTCCCCTTCCCTCCAGGCCTTGCAGGTGAAGGTCTGGGGATCCGACCCCCCGCTGGGCTCCGTCATGGAAAAACACGAAACGATCTCACCTTCCAGCAACGGCTTGAGATACTTCTTCTTCTGCTCATCGTTACCGAAATGAGCGATCAATTCCGCATTTCCGGTATCGGGCGCCTGACAGCCGAAGACCCGTGAGGCGAACATGCTGCGCCCTAGAATCTCGTTCATGAGTGCCAATCTGACCTGGCCGTAACCACCCCCTCCGAGTTCCGGGGTCAGGTGACAGGCCCAAAGGCCTTTCTTCTTGACCTCTTCTTTCAGGGGCGCGAGCACCTGGGCGACCAACTCGTTCTTCGTATCGAAAACCGCATCGCTCTTTCCCCGGAACAAAAGATCCAGAGGCTCGACCTCTTCTCGTACGAATTCGTCCATCCAATCGAGATTCTCCTGAAATTCAGGCTCTGTCTCGAAGTCCCAAGCCATGGCAGATCTCCTTGCTTCCGCGGGTTCTGGAGCGAGTGGAATCATGCACTCGCTGGTTCGCAGCCACGCGATTCCCGTCGTGGGCGCATCTTACCCCGCGGCCGCTGGAAAATGACAGAGGGATCGCCAAGCGGGCCTGCCGTGGTTTCGAGAAACGATTGGGCTCGCCAAGACCACGTTCCATGGCTCATGATCGTGGGGCTCCACGGTCGCAGCCCAAGGCTACGGCGCTCAAGGGGACGAATACCGGATCGAAACCCCCAATCCGACCCGACAGACACTCGAGACAGGAGAGAAATACGATGAAATTACTGGTCACAGGGCATGACGAAAACGGCAAGGCAGTGTTTTCGCACGTCGGAACTCCTCCCCGCGGACTCGGCACCGGTTCCTATGAACTCTGGTCGACCCAGGGCCCCCTCTCGGTGCCCGACGCCGCGGCCCCTGAAGCACCCGCCGACATCGGTTATTTCCCGGTCGACGGAGAGACATCATTCAAGTTCGTCACCGTACCGCCCGTCAGTGAACATCCACGTGGGGGGCCGCGAACGATGACGGAGGACATCGCCCACTATTTCGACCCCGATGATCCCGCGATGCACACCACTGACACCATCGACTACGTGATCATTCTCAGCGGCCAAGCAGAACTCGAACTCGACGATGGTCGTCGCGAGACTGTCCGCCAGGGCGACTGCGTGGTTCAGCGCGGCACCCGCCATGCCTGGAGAGTCACAAGCGAGGAGCCTCTGATCATGGCTGCGGTGCTGATCGGCGCCAAACGCACCTAGGCCTTGAATCGCCAAGCCGCCACGGGCACGTCAAGCCCCCCCGGGCGGACGATCGGACGGTCGGACGAACCAAAGCAGAATAGACGCGACTAGGAACATCGGAATCGTCAACCCGAACACGGTCGCCCAGTCGGACGTCACATCGTAGACAAAGCCGGCGAGAGGGAGAGCGATGAGCTGCAGAGGCAGTTCAACCAGTTGAGTCAGCCCAAAGGCACTGGCAAACGAACTCTGCCCGTAGAGTTTCCCCACCAGCGCACCCTTCAGGGGCAGCATCGCCGCTCCGGCAAAACCGACCCCCAGGCCGAGAATGGAGAAGTAGACGGGATCCCGAGTCTGGATCATCAGCGCCGTCAGTCCAGCCTGGACAATCAGCACTCCGATGACCACTGGGCGCGGGCCCACATGGTCGGAAAGCCACCCCAGGAGGATCTTTCCGAGCGCTCCACACCACGATCTCAGACTCAGCACCGACGCACCGGCCACCAGCCCCAGACCGAGTTGCTGGGCATACGGAATGGTGAAAACGACACTGAGGGTCCCCGCTGAGAATTGCAGGCCGAACACCAGGCCGAGTATCCACAGGGAGGGCCTTTCGAGGAGTTGACGGGTGGACAGCGGAGGCGCCGGCGCTGGAGCAGATTCGGCAACCTCCTGTGTCTGGCCATCGACGTGCTCCCCCACGTCTTCGGGTTGTGTCCGGGCGAATACGGCGGAAAGTGGCAAGGGGATCGCAAGCATCATCAACCCGAGAGAGGCCATGGCATTGCGCCACCCGAGCGCTTCGATCAGTAGGGCCGCCATGACTGGGACCACTCCGCCCGCAACGGTGGTTCCCGCTGCCACGATACCGAGAGCCCGCCCACGTGTGAGATCAAACCAGTTGATCACCATCGCCTGGTTGACGAGTGGTCCGAGCATGACCATCCCCGGTGCCACCAGCAAAGCCAGAAAGAGACCGGCCAACATTAAAGAGGGCATGCGCGACACGAGGAGCAGCCCCAACCCCACGGCCAGGGCACCCGCCATCATCACACTCCGGATCGACAGACCGGACCGGCCTCGAGTTGCCAGAGAACGCCCGACGAAGGGGGAAAGCAGACCCGAAACGATGGACATCACCACAGGGGCAAGAGCGAATTTCGTGACGCTGCCCCCAAAGGTCTCCAACATCTCCGCCTGGAACACGCCAAAGAGGTAGACGCTGAAGCCGACCGAAAAAAAACTTCCGGCGAAACCAACCACGAGGATCCCGCGAGAGTGCCGCCGGAACCGGTCCGTGGGATGCGATGTATTTTCCCCCGCCGAAGAGTCGCTCATGGAACGAACATCCTACACGCCGGAAGCCGAAGCAGGGTTCCACACGCAGACGGATCGGTCATCGTCACGAGAGAGCCCAAATCGTCCGTTGGCGCCCGATGATAGACCTCTTATGCTGAGGCGATCGTGACCACACCGGTTTCGGCGGCGGCGGCTGCAGCAGTGCTCTGGGGAGCGTTGCTGTGGAGCGCATTTCTGTTGGGTAGCGCCGTCGTAAGGACATCTTCCACCACCGCCCGTGGGTGTGCGACCGTCGTCGCCGCGTACTGGCTGAAGATCGCGCTCTTCTGGGGGCTCGCCTCCCTGCAGGCGTTCAGGCTGGAAGTGGCCGTTGGAACTTCACTGCTGCTGGCGTCGATTCTCCAGATCATCGTGGGGCGCCGAATCCAAGCCATTCCAACTGCCCGCAGGGATCTTGCGAGAATCTCGACTGCACTCAAATCACCTGTGCTCCTGGGACTCGGTATCGCCGGGAGCCTGGTCATTCTCGCGCGCACCTTGCGCGGCTTGGCAGCCCCTCCGCTCACCTGGGATGCACTCACATACCATCTGTTGAAAGCTGGCCGCTGGGTTCAGAACCAAGGGCTCGCACCCGAGGCCGCCCCGGATGCCTGGGGCTACTACGAGTACTACCTGCCGGGAAGTGACATCCTCTATGCGTGGGGGATGCTTCCCGCTGGTGGCGACGCCTTCTTGGCGTTTACGGGCCTAGGCATCTGGATTGGCTGCCTCGTGGCAGGCTTTGGCGCCGCGCGGGGCCTGGGCGCAAGTATCGAGCATGCGGGATTCGCCGCGCTGACCGTGGCTTTCGTGCCCGGTGTCACTCAACACCTCATGTCCGCCTACGCCGACATCCCGCTGCTGACCACCGTTCTGCTGGCTCTCTATTTCCTCCAGCGGAGCGGGAGGGCACAGAACGCCCACGAGGCCATCCTGGCGGCCGCGGCATTGGGACTCTGTGCCACAGTCAAACTCCAGGGTCTCCCCATCGCGATACTCGGTGGGATCTTGCTCTTCTACCGTGCTCGCCGGGGCCCGAGTTGGAAGCTTCCGGAGATCCTGGCTCTTTTGGCAGTCAGCGCCGTCATGCTGCGACCCTATCTCCGGGCCTGGATCGAAACTGGTTCCCCGATCTTCCCGATCGAGTTTGCCCTCGGAGGGGTGGAGATATTCTCGGGCCACGAAGAATTCATGTGGCTCCACTATCGACGGTTCGAGGGCCAAGAGGGTTCGATCTTTCCCTTCTATTCAGCACTCATCACACAACTGCGGGACACGCGCGGCTTCGGGCCAACGACGCTGATTGTGATGACTCTCGCCTTGGCCGGGGCAGGAACGCTTCTGCGCCAAACAGAAACCCGAGCGGTCACTGCTTTTGGCATTCTCGTCGTTGTCATCAGTTTCGCGTCCGTCCATGCAATCCCAATGTTCCAGCACGGCTGGCACGACTCGGCAGGTCGCTACGTTCTGCCCGCCTTCGGCATCCTCGTAGTGATGGGATCGACAACACGGGGCCGTTGGACACGGATCGCGTGGCCCGTGGTGATCGCGGGCGAGATCCTCCTCTCGATTCCCATGGGCTGGAGCCAGGTGGATCTCGAGGCGGTCACTGGCTTGCTGGTCCGACTCGCGCCCTTCCTCGGCTTGGCTGCAATCGTGAGCTGGTTTCTCCGAAAATGGCCCATCTGGGCAATGTCGGCGGCGACGCTCGTTCTCCTGGGGTCCGCCTCCTTCATTCGCGAGGTCCGTGATGCCTACCGCTACCCCATCTATGCAGCGGCAGCGGCAAAACGCAGTTGGGACGCTGTTCCCATCCTCTATGCGGACGCCTGGCCAATTTGGTCTCATTTGGACGACCCGGAGAATGGATCGCGCCTCGCGGTCACTGCCAGTTGGGATCGGGTCGGCCACAATTGGTACCGCTATCCGCTGTTGGGGTCCCAACTCCAGAACCAACTCACCTACGTCCCCCTGACTCGCGATGGGTCCATCGTCGACTATCGACGCATGGGGGAACTGACCCGAGTTGCCGATGAGAACAGCTGGCTAACCCGGCTGTCGGAGATGGATCTCGAATACGTGGTATCGCTCGGACCCAACCGCACGCTCGAACTGGGGTTCATGAGAGCGCGTCCCGGAATCTTCGAGCCAGTGGCGTCTGGAACGTCCGGGCGCAGCCACGCCTTTCGCGTCGATCACGAGGCATTGCGGGCCCACCTGAGAAGGCTTGCACGAGGCCATCCATGAGAGGTCTGATCCAGGGCCCAAGGTGCGACCCGCGGTTGACTCCGGACCTCTGCCCAAGAACGCAATATTCGCCTCTACGACGCGAGTGTTGCATGCACCGATCAGGAGATCGGCCGGCTCGTCCGACGCCTGGACGAACTGATCGATCCTCGACAGACGGTGGTCATCGTGACATCCGACCACAGCCAGGGGCTGATGGATCATGGAGACCTCTGGCACTTCATCTACGACGAAGACCTCCGCGTACCCCTCCTATTCCGGGGGGTCGGTCGGATCCCGGCGGGAAGAGTCCTTCGAGGCCCGGCCGGGGTCGTGGACCTCGTCCCAACGATGTTCACCTCGCCAAGTTCAAAAGAAGACCTTCGAATCTCGACGGAGTGCCTCTCGCCGAGTCACTAACGGAAGCGGATTTGAATCACACCGACCGCCCGATTTTTCTCCATCGACAGCCCTAGGAGTCAAGCTACGTGCGGGCCATCGTGTAAAAGGCGAACTCTTCGGCGTCAGAGCCGGTCGCTGGAAATTCCAAGGAGCGACTGCGGTCCAGGAGAGACCAGCGGAACCGGGGTCAGGCGAGTCCATCTCCCAGAGCGGACGGAACACCCTGCGCGCGCCCGGGTATGTGGAGTCGCTCTCCTCTTCTCGTTGCCTCTCCCCACAACCTGGAAACGAGTCACCCATCGGGCCCTCTTCAGATCGAAATTGGCGAACCCTTCACGCGGGCTATGCTCGACCAAACGCGTTGAAGATCTCGCCTCCCTATGTGCTCGAGGAGCCTGAGTCGTGAATGCTCGCTGGACGCGAAAAGCTGTCGCTCTGTTCCTCTTCCTCGGCCTGTCCTTGGGAACCCCTGTACCCAATCTCGAACTCGCAGGCGCCGGGCCCGCCCACGCCTCCCCCCCCGCCCTCATCGATGTTCTCGTCGTCTACCCCCAGAGCGCCGAAGATCATCTGAGCAGACTCATCACCTGGGGAAGAACCTTCGGCGAAACCGAGATGGGTGCTTTCCTCGAGGTCAATTTCGGATACGTGAACCAGATCTACCAGAACAGCGGGATCGACGTCGGCCTCGAAGTCGTCCACCACCAGGAGATCGACCTCTCGTACATCGACTCGAATTGGGCCGTTACCCTCAGCTACGCACTGATGAATTCGGAACTCGGAACGGCCGCCTACGTCCCCTACCTGGAGGCCATCGAAACACTGCGAGATCTTCACCAGGCAGATATCGTCATCTACTGGCGGGACTTCCAAGACGGTGGGCCCACCCGCAACGGTGCGGGGAGCATCGGCGGTGGTGAGGACGAGGCCTACGTGCACCTCACCTACGGAGGGATAAACCCACCCGTCGTCGCCCACGAGAGCGCCCACCTCCTCGGCGCGCAACACAGCGACGGCGTCCAGGAGCAAGCTTCCTTCTCGATCGATGGTGACCCCCCATTGAACCGCGAATACCGCACCGTGATGACCATCGCCGTTCCCTTTGCCGGACTGGACGCCTATCGCTACGTCTGGCGATTCTCGAATCGTGGAACCAGCGTGAGCGGAGATGTGGATTGCAGTCCACTCACGGGCTCACTCGAGACCTGCAATTTCACCAGCACGGCCTCCCTGGGCGATGCAACCCGCGATGCCGCTGCGACGATCTCCGCTTATGCACCCGTAGTTGCAGCCTTCCGGGGCTCGAACAACGTGCCGGTCCTCCCACCAGGAGGGCTGGGATTCACAGCGCTGCTTTTGAGCATCGGCGCCCTGTACAGGCTCACGCGCCCCTCGCACTAAAGACTCACGGGGCACTCGGTCTACCGCCCTGGAAGCCCTCGTAGCCAGCCCCGCGGGCCCCGCTCGGGATGCAGCACGTCGTCGCTCCACAAAACCTGACCGGTTTGCCGCTTGGGGTCGGCAAGCGCCAACCGAAGCGTCGCCTCGGCGAAGTCGTCGGGGCTCGCCCAGTCCTCCTCCCCTGCCGCCGCAACGAGATTGCCAGGCGTGATCACGGGTTCCGATGGCGAAAGAGCGTTGACGGCGATGCCGTGGGGCGCGAGTTCGAAAGCCACGGCCTGGGTCAAATGGTGGATTGCAGCCTTATTGCCCCCGTACGCAAAGCCGGTGGGCCGGCCCGGCCGTTCATAGGGACCATCCCCTGGAAGAAAGGCAGCGAGTGAACTGATGTTCACGATGGCACCGCGTCGCGCCTCGATCATGTCCGGCGCGACGAGTTGCATCAGGCGGTAGCTCGCAAACAAACCAATCTCGAAGTGCAGCCGGAATCCCTTGAGAGGGAAAGCGAGAAACGAACCGCGTCCCATGTTCTTGGGCACTGTCTCCGTCTCACCCGTCTCCTTTGGAGACTGAGGGGCACGTACTTCGGTCTTCCGAGACGCACCCGGACGACCAGGCACCGTGAGGGCGGCATTATTCACCAGCAAATCGATGGGTCCAAGCGCCGCGCGTGCCTGTTCGACCAGCCCGTCGATGTCTGCGGGGATCGACAGATCAGCGGCGACGGCCACGGCGCGACCACCAGCGGATTCGATCTCCGCGACGGTCTCGTGGATCGTACCGGGCAACCTCGGGTCCCAAACTGCCTCGGATCGCGCTGCGACCGCTACCGCCGCTCCCTCGCGGGCAAAGGCCAGAGCAATCGCCTTTCCGATTCCCCGGCTCGACCCGGTTACGATCGCAACCCGTCCCGACAAGCGCTCTGTGCCCATGATGCCCCTCGCCTTTCTTTCCAATGGTTCAGTGAATTTGAGACCAGCCTAGCTCGGATCGATCCCTCCTCCTGTTCGACCGTCCCAGCGGACCATGTCCACCCCCCTTCGCCAGGAAAAACGCCTCACGGGAGAGCCCCCTTTTCAGCCCCGGCCTGAGGCTACGTGAGGTACCGTGGGAGCGAACCCTCCAATCGTAAACCGGCGAGGAGACACACCGAACTCATGGAAGGCCGAAAACACGATGCAGTCATCGTCGAGAGCCTGACGAACTCCCAGGGAACTCAGGCTTCCGAATGGGAAGCAGAGCGAAAGAATTCACAGGAGTCCAACGGGACGAGCCGAGGAACCGCCTTTCGTTTGGCCGAGGGATACGAACTCGGTGATGCCAGCCACGTCGTCATCCATGAGACATCCACCGGTGAAGCGTCGGCGCAAGCCCAGTCCATCGAAGCAGGTGAAGGGAATACCGTAGCCAGCTACACCAAGATCGCTGAGTTCGGCCCCATCGCCTCTGGCCCCACCGCAGGGGTCGTCCTCGTCTTCACCGATTGTGACGATCCCGCCGAGGAGGACACCTTCAACGAGTGGTACTCGGGGCATCTCCACCACACGGTGGAAAGTATCGATTTCTACGCCGCAACCCGGTACGTGTCGGACGACCCCACGCGTACGCCCTCCAAGTATCTCGCCATCTATGAGACCGAGAGCAGCAACCCCTCCAAGGTCCAGCAGGACGGAGTCGACTGGTGGGTCAAGGGCGGATTCGAAGGGCCTGCCGGAATGGTTCTTCTCAACGAAGTAGCCTGCGAACGCGTGGATTGAAAAACACCGGACGCGCAACCGCATGGAAGGAATCGGGCTACAGGAACTTCACGATCCCGAGCACCCACGGGTCACGGATTGAGTCGTTCAGACGACCGATCGGTACCTCCTGGAACGATTGGCCAGCACCGCCAACCCAACGGCCAAGAGTAAAGACGAGGAGGGCTCCGGGGCCAGACTCATCCCCACCGAAAACTCCGCTTCATCACCGGGTCCCAGTTCAAACCACCATTCGGCGGCCCAAGCCTGATGCAACACCGGAAACCGGTTCGAGTTCTCGCCTGCAATGGGCGAAAGAAAATCAGCGATCAACCTTTCGGGCTCCCCGATGCTCAGACGGTTCGGCACCAGAGTAAAACGCGTATCGAGCGTCAACCCCCCGCCGGTCGTGAGGACGCGGCTGACAGGATCCTCGATGGCTCCCACCTCGACAGGAATCTCGGGACCGAGCCTCAAATCGGCCAATAGAAGTACCCGCACCGAGAGATCTCTTCGCCGCCACTCATTTTCGACCTCGAGAACCTGCAGGAGGATCGCCTCGGATCCCGCCTCGTCCCCGCTGACCAGCATCAGGTTGTTTTCGAACTCCAAACCTCGGCGGGCCTCTCTTTCGATCTCCACCCATTCCTCATCGCGATCGACTTCGAGATCGAATTGATCCAGCGATCGAGCAGTCCGCCCATCCACTTCCAACCACCACCAGATGCGTGTATCGACACTCGACTCACCCAGTTGCCACTGAAAGATCCCATCGTCGGAGGTGGGGTCAATCCCAACGTGAACGGCTTCGTCGCTCAGCCAAAGCGGACTGGCAAGCGAAGGCCCCACCTCGGCACACAAGAGGCCCACGGCAATGGACAACGCCTTGACGCCAAACGAAGACAACGCCTGGACCCACCACTTCTCCCGTTCTCTTGCGGACCCTCGCATCCCCAACTTTCCTTTCCTCGACTCCAGGCGGACTCCCGCCCACGGGGCAGCCCCGTCTCGCGCGAGATTCGGGGGTGCGCCCTCGAGAGCCGCATATCGGGTGATCGGCGGTGGACTTGAGGAAATCGTTTGCAGGGCGGGGATTTGCGAGCGCGCCTGCGGTCCGCCGAAGCCCGACCCCTCCGTGATTTCTGCTGGTGGATTGCGACCTTGTGAAGTGCGGTTGCATACGGTGGCGAAGGCTACGAACTCACGGGGTGGGACAATGCCCCCCGAGCACCCCGCTGGTGGGGGGACCCCACAGGTGCTCCAACTTGGTCTCCTCCTGCGCGCCAGCGGCGTGGACTTGGCGTGGGACCTTCTGGCGACTGCCACGACTCGCGACTAGCGCCCTGCCCCCTCGAAGGCTAGAACCTCGCTCCACTCGCAGCCTTCAACGGCCCCTCGAGAAAAGGAAATCCGCGTGAACCGGTTCCCCTTTCCTGTGACCTGGTGGGTTCTTCTCGGCCTCTTCGCCGCCCTGCTGAGCGGCTGCCAGGGCCCTTCCAGCAGGTTTCTCACTCAGGCCGGCCAACCCTCTCCAGGCCGCCTACCCGAAATCCTCGATCGAGGAGAACTCCTCGTGGCCGTCTCCGGGGATCTTCCGCCGCTCAACATGAAAAACAAGACGGGTGAGATCATCGGTCTCGAAATCGACCTCATCCAATCTCTAGCCGATGCGATGGGAATCGAAGTGCGCTTCATCCAAACGCCCTTTCCCAAATTGATCTCCTCGGTTCAAGAGGGAAGCGCCGATCTTGCGATCTCAGGCATCACGATGACCCCGCAGCGAAATGAGCGCGTTCCCTTCGTCGGGCCCTACTTCATATCGGGAGCTTCGCTGCTGACCAAGAATCACGACCTCGCCGAGCACCAGGACATCGAACATCTCGACAGACCCGACCGTCGCTATGCAGCCCTGGCGAACTCTACGAGCTCACAATTCGTGAAGAATTTTCTCTCCCAGGCGACCCTGGTCTCGACGGAGAACTACGAGGATGCCGTCGCCATGGTGATCGCCGGCCAAGTCGACGGGCTGATCGCTGACTTCCATATCTGCATGCTCGCAACCTGGAGACACCCCGACGCACAATTGGTCGCATCGCGCACCCCCTTGACCGTAGAGCCCTTGGGCATCGCGCTCCCCCCCAATGCTCCCCTCTTCCTCAACCTCGTATCGAATTACCTCAATACGCTGGAGGACACGGGCCTTCTGACTCAGATGAAGGCCCGGTGGCTATCCGATGGCTCCTGGCTGTCCGAGCTGCCCTAGAACACAAATGCCTTCACCGAGCCGGCGTCGTCTCGTCCTGTTCGTGATCTTCTGCGGTGGATTGCTCGCATTCTCGGCTTGCTCGAGTCCACCCAAGAGGAACAAGCCGACCGTCTTGATGACGGAATACGATGATTCTCGTGTCGGCCAAGACGCAGCAGTCAATGTCGCTTCACAGATTGGCATTCTCGACTCGCCACAACTCAACGCCTACGTATCGCGAATTGGCCACAAGCTTCTACGAGGCATTCCCCGTCGTTCGTTCCGGTTCCAGTTTTCAGTCGTCGACCAGGAGGAACCCAACGCTTTTGCGCTGCCCGGCGGCTACATCTTCGTATCGCGCGGCTTACTGGCCCTGGCGGAGAACGAGGACGAATTGGCCTGCGTTCTCGGGCACGAGATCACCCATGTCACCCAGCGTCACGCAGCAGCACAGCAGGCCCTGGCGACTCGCGGTCTCATGATGCCCTGGATCAGGGCGGGCAAAACCGCCGCCTACGGGCGCAACATGGAACGCGACGCCGACAAGCGAGGCCAGCTGCTCTGCGCCGCTGCGGGATACGACCCCATGGCGATGTCGACGTTTCTAGCCCGCCTCGAGAAAACCGAGCGCTTTCGAGCCGGTTATTCTCGCAACCCCGGCTGGCTCGACACACACCCGGGTTCCAAGGAACGCGCATCGGTCAATGCCGTTCGTGCCCGGGAAATCCGTTGGAGACGGGACCCGCGGCTCGGAGACTCCCAAGCATCACTCTACGCCGAGATCGAGGGATTGCCCATCGGGCAGCGCCCACAGGCGGGAGTCTTCCATGGTGACCTGTTTCTCCATCCAGATCTCGACTTCTCGCTGCGATTCCCGAATGGCTGGTACACCCAGAACACGAATTCCGCGGTCGGGGCCCAGGAGCCTCGCGGCAGAGCCATCGTCTTCCTGGCTTCCGATGGCCCCACCGAGACTCCCCAGCAAAGCATCGACAAATGGCAGAAAAAGAACCCGGAGAGCGACAGGACGGAACTGGAAGATTCTCGCCAGGTCAAGATTGGAAAGATCGACGCCTGGCGCATCAAGGCCAAAGTCAGAAACCGAATCACCTCCTACGTGACCTTCATCCCCTATCGAGAGGGAACCTGGCTCGTCACCGCCACGAGCCGCTCCAGTGACGAGAAGAGTTTCCTCGGCCGAACCCTGGCAACCGCACGCAGCTTCCGGCCTCTCACCCCCAAGGAGCGGGCTTCCATCGTCCAATCCAATCTGCACATCGAAAGCGCTCTTCCTCGTGAGCGAATCGATCAACTGGTGAAGCGAACCGGAAGTTCATGGGACGTTCGGACGACAGCGCTGTACAACGGAATCTTCATCGACCATCGGTTCGATGGTGGAGAATCCGTCAAGATCGTAAAAACAACGCCCTACGAAACCGAGGCTTCCACGGCCAACCCGGCTCCCTCGGACTCTCCCACCTCGGGACCCTGAGGAACCGAAAGAGGACCGATCATCGATTGGACGGAGCGCCTCCGCCACCACTCTCATTCGAGTCTGGGTTTTCCAGGGCGCTCTGACCGATGTCCTCGGGATCGTTGTCATCGCGGATGTCGTCCGCATCATCGGGATCGGTCGGTAGCTCCAACGCTTCGTTGACAGTGACCTGCGAATTCTGCGCCCCGTCCTGCGCGTTTTCCTGTGTATGGTGGTAGGCGAACGCAACCCCCGACGCCAAAAGCGCCGTACAGACGAAAAAGACGACACCGACGAGTTGGCGGATCTTCACGGCTCCCTCCTCAATCAAGGCCACGACAGACCTCGAACAGAGGATACCCGTCCCCAATTGGAATGCATGAGGCTACCGATACGATGCGAGGACTCCGAACCCGATGAAGGCTCGGTTAGAAATTCGAGTCGCACAGCCCGTCAGAGCCTCCAACCGTCCTTCCCATCCGACCGAGCCATCTCTCAAGACGGGGCACAACCGCTATGCTGCGCGGTGTGTATCGACTCTTCTCCTGGGAACACAGCTACTTCTCCGGCAAAGCACGAGCCTACCTGCGCTACAAGCACCATTGTGGAGATCTCGGTGAAGGCTACGAAGACATTCTCGCCACACCCGAGTTGATCGAAGGTTTACTGACTCCCCGATCAGGTAGCGGCGCAGTACCGCAACTCGAAGCTCCCGACGGCACTTGGATTCAGGACTCCAGCGAAATCATCGATTACTGCGAAGCCGCCCATCCCCGCACACCAGTCATCCCGGACCCAGAGACGCTTCCCCGCCAATGTCTCGCCTCCTACCTGATCGAGTTACTCGCAGACGAATGGATGGTCGTGCCCGGCTTCTGGGAACGCTGGTACTTCAGCGAAGAGGGCCACGCATTCAGCCATCTCAGATACAACGAGCAGCAGTGGGGTTCCGTCATCGCACCGGATGCATCTGGCGAGCAGCGCCGCGCCGCCGGGGCCGCCTTCTTCGAAGCAGCCTTTGGGATCTCCCACTCGCGCACTCGCCCCAAGGGTGTCTACGCGGGCCTGGTTCATCTGGGAGTCAATGAGCGAACCGAACAAGCCTGGCAAGCGAGCCAGCATCGAATCCTCGAAGTTCTCGAGGCGCACTTCTCGATCCACGATTACATCCTGGGCGGAAGACCCAGTCTCGGTGATTTCGGACTACTCGCCCCGCTCTATGCCCACCTCTACCGCGATGCTGTCTCGGGCTTCGCTCTTCGTACGCATTTCCCACTGGTCAGCGAGTGGGTCGAACGCACCAACGGCGAAAACGCCCTGAACGCGAGACGCTATGGACAACGCCTCTACTCCCTGAACGAGAACGGAAACCTGGTAGGTCGCGTCGCCAACACCGACGGAGGCGAATGGCTTCCCGACGACGCCATCCCCGAGACCCTCATGCCGCTGCTCCAAGTGTTCTTTCAAGAAATGTGGCCAGTACTGTCCGATGCCTCGGCCGTGCTGGGAGCCTACATCGCAAGCGACGCCCATCGCCCAGACGGAGAACTTCCCGGGAAGACCTTTACCGCCACACCGGGATTCGAAGAGCAACAAACCGGTGAAGGCCCCCTGACCCACCCGTTCGAAATCGGGGGCATCCGATCGCGACGCATGGTCGTCCCCTACCAGATCTGGATGCTCCAGCGCCTGAACGGCGCCCTCGGAAGAAGTCTGGCGACTCCCACAGGTCGGTCCGCCGTGACTGGCCTGGTGGAACCCTTCGAGCGGGGGGAAGAATTGTTGGCAATGGACGATCTGCTGGCTGGATGCAAGGTTCGCAAACGGGGCGCCCGACTCTTTTCATCGTGAAGGGTCGAATTCACCGACTCAACACTCCACGACACTTGGGCTTCGCGTAACTCCGGGTGGTGAAAAGCCGAAGGCCGCATCTCTGGAGGGCATTCCCTATGAATCTTCGCCAAAGAATCGAGCAGGGCTTCGAGAAGTTCGGACACGCCGTAGCCAAACGCCGCCTGATTCTCATTCCGCTGATCGTCGCCCTGGCGGCGTCCCTATCGTCCCAGGCACCGCGCATCACTCTCGACACCTCCACCGAGTCCATGCTTCGGGGCGACGACGACGCCAAGATCTTCTACGACGACTTCCGCAACCGCTTCGGTCGAGACGAAGTCATCGTCGCCTCGATCCAGTCTTCAGACACCCTGGCGCCCGAATTTCTAGCCCGACTGAAGGACTTCCATGCCGCCCTCGAAGAGGAAACCCCTCATCTCGAAGAAGTCCGGAGTCTCATCAACGCACGAGTGACCCGCGGCGACAACGACGAACTGCTGGTTGAGGATCTGCTCGAAGAATGGCCCAAAAGCCCAGACGAGTGGATGCGGTTGCGCAAATTCGTGCTCAACAACCCCTTCTACCGCAACCTGCTCATCTCTCCAGATGCTCGACTCACAACCGTCATGATCGAAACCAGTGCCTATTCGTCACAGGATCCAAACATCGAAAGCGCTCTGGAGGGCTTTGAAGAAAGCGAACCCGAATCTCCACCTGTTTTCTTGACAGGCGCCGAGAACAATGAGGTTCGGGATCGCGTCGAGGCCATCGCGGCTCGATTCCAAGGGGAGAACTTCAGGATTGGCCTCATGGGAAGCCCTTTGATCCAATCGGAACTCGGCCGTTCCATGCAGCGAAACATGAGCCGCTTCGTAGGCTTGATGCTGGCAATCACCGCAGCACTCCTCTTCTCTCTGTTCCGAAGAGTGTCCGGAGTCCTGCTTCCGCTCTTAGTGGTAGCGCCGGCAGTTTCAGGAACCGTGGGCGCCATGGCGATCACCGGAACGCCCTTGAGCGCGCCTTCCCAGGTCTTACCGACCATGCTCCTGGCTGTAGGCATCGCCGCCGCAGTACACATTCTTACGATCTTCTATCAACACCTCGATGCCGGCTCCACACGCGAAGATGCTATCGCCGCAGCGCTGAAGCACTCTGGGCTCCCCGTATGCATGGCCAGCCTGACCACGGCTGCGGGTATCCTTTCCTTCGTAACCGCCGAAATCCAACCCGTTGCCGTGATCGGGATCTTCGCGCCCTTTGGAATCTGCCTGGCCCTGTTCTACTGCTTGGTATTATTGCCCGCTCTGCTCACGACCCTGCCTCTGAAGCCCCGAAAAGCAAAAAAGGATGAGCCCGAAAGCGACATCATCGAGCGAATCCTCATTGCCATTGGTGATTTCTCCCTACGCTTTGCTCGGCCCATTCTGAGTGTCGTCGTAGTCGTGATCGCCATCAGTCTGGTGGGTGCCGCAAAGATCGGCTTCGGTCACGACATCATGAATTGGTTGCGAGCAGGACATCCCTTTCGTACCGCCACCGCCGAATTCGACGCTCATCTAGACGGCTCCATGGGTCTCGAAGTTCTCGCCGATACCGGTCGTGAAAACGGTGTCCATGATCCCCGGATTCTGCGTGCGATCGATCAGATCAGCGCGGATCTCTCGACTGAACCGCGACGCAACGGCATTCGTGTAGGCAAGGCCACTTCTCTGGCCGACGTGGTCAAGGAAATCCATCAGGCCCTGAACGCCAACGACAAAGCCTTCTACAAAATCCCTAATTCTCGGAAACTAATCGCCCAGGAGTTGCTGCTCTTCGAAAACACCGGATCCGACGAGATGGAACGGTTGGTCGATCCACAGTTCAGCACATTGCGCTTCTCGGCCCGTGTACCCTACGTGGATCCTACCCGTTATAGAGACTTCACCGACTCGGTCGTGCAACGGCTTCGAGACGACCTCGGCCCTGAGATCGAAATCCGTGCCACCGGATTCATTCCCGTGATGAGCCGCACCATCAACGCCCTCTTGAACAGCATGGTCCAGAGCTACCTCCTCGCTCTTCTGATCATCACACCACTGATGATCCTACTGATTGGATCCCTACGCACAGGACTGGCCAGCATGATCCCCAATCTCACGCCGATCCTCCTCACGCTGGGTCTGATGGGATGGTTCGGAAGCGTCATCACTGCCTTTACGCTCATGATCGGCGGCATCGCGATCGGGCTCGCGGTGGACGACACAATCCACTACATGCACAACTTTCGGCGCAACTTCACTCAGTATGGCGACGTGGAGCGTGCCAATCGCGAAACCCTGCGCACGACCGGCCGAGCCCTCCTGATCACATCACTCGTGCTCTCGAGCGGTTTCCTCGTCTTCACCTTCTCGGAGATGGAGAATCTCGTGGAATTTGGCTTGCTCACCAGTTTCACCATCGCGATGGCCTTCGTGATCGACATCCTCGTATCTCCGGCGCTGATGGCCATCGCGTACGGAAATTCGAAAAAGTGAACCTCGGAGTCCGGCTCCCAGGATTGCGTCAAAATCAACCGAATGCTCCACCCCTTGTTTCGGCCGACCCCAAAAGGCCGGTGTTCGCGTATCCTCGTGGAGGAACGCATCGCCGGTGAGAGGACCACACCCCCAGGACACCTCTGAAAGAGTCCCGCGGGAAAATCTGGAAGCCCATCGTCACTGGTAAAAAGGAGAAGGTCGTGGCCGGTCTCGAAACTACGGAAGAGATGTTCGATCTGAGAATGTCGGAGGAGGCGAAGCCACTCTTCGACAAGGTCATGAAATTCGTCAAAGAAGAAGTCGAGCCGATCACGCTCGAGTTCTTTCAATTGGGAGAGAGTCGAGAGGACCGATGGTCTTGGGCCCCAGGACAACTTGAGCTACTCGACAGCGTGAAAGCAAAAGCCAAGGCCAACGATCTCTGGAATTTCTTCCTTCCCGACGACGAGACGGGTCAGGGTCTGAAAAACCTCGACTATGCCTACATCGCAGCGGAGTTGGGCAAGAACCCTCTAGCTTCGGAATGCCTCAACTGCTCGGCGCCGGACACGGGCAACATGGAAGTGCTCGAGCGAGTCGGAACCCGCGAGCAAAAGGACCGATGGCTGAAGCCGCTGCTCAATGGCGAGATCCGCTCCGCCTACGCGATGACGGAACCCGACCTCGCATCTTCCGACGCAAAGAACATCTCGTGCCAGGCCCAACTCATCGGCGACGAGTGGGTGATCAACGGCGAGAAGTACTACATCTCAGGCGCCGGAGATCCGCGTTGCAAAATCATGATCGTCATGGTTCAAACCAATCCGGACGCACCGCCCCACCTCCGGCAGTCGCAAATCCTGGTGCCCACCGACGCGCCCGGTTTCGAAATTCTCGGCCCAATGCATGTATTTGGAAGAGACGACGCCCCTCACGGCCACATGCACATCCGCTTCGACGATTGCCGAGTCCCCAAGGAAAACATTCTGCTTGGCGAGGGACGCGGCTTCGAAATCTCTCAGGTTCGCCTGGGCCCGGGGCGCATTCATCACTGCATGCGTTCCATCGGTGCGGCCGAGAGAGCCATCGAAATGATGGCAAAAAGAGGCCTCTCACGCGAAGCCTTCGGTAGACGCATTGCCAACCTTGGAAAGAACACCGAAGTGATCGCCCAAGCACGCATCGAAATCGAAGCGATGCGAATGATGGTGCTCAAGGCCGCCAAAGCCATGGATGTTCTCGGAAACTCTCAAGCTCGGGTTTGGGTGAGCGCAGTCAAGGCCATGGTTCCCGAGCGCGTCTGCAAGATCATCGACCAGGCAATTCAGATTCACGGGGCGACGGGAGTGTCCCAATGGACCCCCCTCGCTGAGATGTACGCGAACCAGCGCACCCTGCGGTTGGCCGACGGTCCGGACGAGGTGCACTGGTTCGTCGTCGGCCGGGCCGAACTCTCACGCTGGGTCGAAGACGGTGCGAGCGACTACGATCCCAAGGCCAGCTATCTGGACCAGCCGCAAGCGGGCTAGCGTTTCATCGACCCCTGATCAAATTCGAGACCTCGGGTGAACCTGAACGGGACTCCGAGAATCAGGAAGCACTGACTCCGAGACGCTCGGAGATCCGCCCGATGAAATCAATGTGGGCCTGGACCGAACTTCCGAACCCCATGCCCATACTCGCAATCGAGACATGGGTGCCGCCAGCGTCGCGCCATTTCTCGGCCGCCTCGACAGCGGCGTCTTCGGTTATGGATGCAAGGGTCACAAGGGTGTGACCGAACTCCTCGTTCTCGCGGCCATGCTTGGCCCGCGAGGCATCGACCCCCGCCTTTACCTGGATCGCCACCTCAGGAGGACCAGCGGCGACGAAACCGTCCGCCAGACGACCCGCCCTTTCGATGGCCTGCGGTGCAAAGCCACCGATCCAGATGGGAATCTGCCGACGGGGGGCCGGATTGAGTCGAACGCGCTCTGCACGCTCGAAGCGGCCCTCATAGGAGATGAGATCGCCGGTCCACATCTGCTTCAACAACTCGATCTGCTCGGTACAGCGCACCCCCCGCGTCGTAAAGTCCACCCCGAGCGCCTCGCACTCGATGTGGTTCCAGCCGAGACCGACGCCGAGAATGAGACGCCCTCCACTGAGCAGGTCCACGTCTGCAGCCTGACGGGCGACCAGTGGAGTTTGCCGCTGGGGAAGAATCAATACACCGCTCATCAACGAGATCCGCTCGGTGATCCCGGCCAGGTAGGCAAACATCACGAGGGGATCCGTAAACGGATCCTGCTCGGTGTAAGGCCCCTGAAACTCACGTTCCCGGTTGGCGTGCTCCACTCCGAGGACGTGGTCATACACGAGCAGGTGGTCGAAACCCGCAGCTTCCACGGCTCGCGCGATGGATCCGATTGCCGCGATGTCGCCCTGAATTTCGGGTTGGGGATAGACGATTCCGACCTTCATGCTCGTTTCACCTCTTCTTTTGGGTAGGGCGCGCGAGTATACGCGATGGAGCCAAATTCGGTGATCCTCCCGGCAACCATCCCTTCGCAATGCACGAGTGGTACGATCCACTCCATACCCCCGCATTGGCGCGAGGGATGAGGAGAGCCACATGACCCAGGGACCGCTCGATGGCATCCATCTGATCGATACGGACACCCACTGGAGTGAGCCCCACGACCTCTGGACATCGAGGGTTCCTGCATCCCAGCGGGAACTCGTTCCACACGTGGTGGAGATCGATGGTCAACAACGATGGGTTGCCAACAAGAACATCGACATCGGATCCGCCATGCCTCTCTCAGTAGTGCGGAAAGACGGTTCGAAAGAAATCGGGCTCGACTGGTTCACCTGGGGAATCGAAGACACCCACGAGGCCGCCTACGAAGTGGGAGCTCGACTCGCGATGATGGACCAGATGGGAATCTTCGCACAGATCGTCTACCCCAATGTCGCCGGGTTCGGAAACCAGAACTTTCAGAAGATCGATGACCGTGAATTACGTCTACTCTGCGCCCGCACCTACAACGATGCAATGTACGAAGTTCAAGAGAAGTCCGGTGGCCGGCTCTTCCCAATGGCTTTGACGCCCTGGTGGGACATCTCCGCAGCAGTTTCGGAGGTGCAGCGGGTAGCGGAAATGGGAATGCGGGGAGTCGTCACAACCCCTGACCCCCACAGCGTCGACCTTCCCGACCTGGCTCAACCGGACTGGGATCCCTTCTGGGATGTCTGCAGCCAACTCGGCATGCCCGTCAATTTCCACATCGGAGCCAGCGATATTGGGCTGAGCTTTTTCGCAGATGCACCCTGGCCTTCACTCGATGGACCTCAACAGTTCCTTGTCGGGGGCATGGACCTGGCGATGTCCAATGCCCGTGTACTGTCGAACCTGATCGTCAGCGGGGTCCCAGCACGCTTCCCAGAATGCAAGTTCGTCTCGGTCGAAAGTGGTATTGGATGGCTCCCCTTCTATCTCGAGATGCTCGACTACCAGATGGAGCAAACGGCGCCGGGATTGCTCGACATGAAACCCTCGGAGTACTTCCGAAGGCAGGTGTACGCCACCTTCTGGTTCGAGGAGATGACTCCAAAGCACCTTATGGGAGAAATCGGCTCCGAGAACATCATGTTCGAAACGGATTTTCCCCACGCGACCTGCCTATACCCCGATGGACTGGAACATCTGAACAAGGTCGTCTCGGAGCTGGACGAGACGACGCGCCGGCGCGTGTTGCAGGACAACGCCGCGGAACTCTACCGGATCCCCCTTCCCAGCTGATCAAGACCCGCGTCCGGTTTCAACCGAAACCGGACGAAGGAGCAATCAGGCCTTCATCTCAATTCGCGGATCTGGATGTTGCGGTACCAGACCGCATCGCCGTGATCCTGTAGCAGGATGTGCCCGCATCGAGCGGTACCGAACCCCTCAATCTCCGAGAACTTACTAGCCGCCAATGCGGCGTCCCATTCCGGACTGTGCCGAGTGATCTCGAGTACCGTCTCCTCGTTGAGCCAGTGGGTGAGATCATCTCCATCGACGCGAATTCGAGCGGTATTCCATCCCCCAGCGGGTTTGGCTACCCGCTTGGAACCGCCCTTCAAATCGTAGAGGTCTCCGGCGCGACGATTTTCCAGGCGACCGTCGCGGTGACGCTCGTCGTCGAGAACCTGCATCTCGAGACCGCTGTACCAGGCGAGATCTTCGGACTCGTTGGGCACCGCGTAGAAAATCCCGCTGTTGCCCCCAGGTGAAACCTTCCAATCAACGGACAACTCGAAGTTGCAATATCGGTCACGAGTCATCAGATCCAGCGCAGCAGGAGTCAAGGGGTTGATGTGGTTCCAGACCATTCCAAGAAAGGAGACTTCACGCTCGAAGACGAAGCTTCCGTCCTCGACTCGCCATCCCGAGATCTCCTCTTCACCGTAGACCTTCCACCCATCAAAGGTCTTCCCGTCGAACAGCGGGCGCCACTCGGACTCGACTCTCGAATCCTCATGAGGAACGACATTCAGCGTATACCAGGCCTCGTTGGTCCAGAGGGCTTCGTCGTGCTGGGATCGAATTCCCTGGCTGAGACGAAAATGAACGACCCGTCCGGGTTTCAAGCCGTCTACCTCCAGGAAAACGACGCGGCGGTCAACCGAAGTCTCGACCCGAAGGACCCGAAGGTCTTCGAGATCGTACTTGGGCCCCCCGTAGAGTTCCGAGGGCACATAGAACCAGTGCTCGAGAGCAAAGTCTTGGGGCCGAAGTTCGAGACCCGGAGCCAGAGGCTGTGTAAATACGATCTCAAAGCCTGTCGGCTTCGCTCGAATGGCAAAGGGCTCGAACGCTGCTCGGTCTTTGAATCGAAGCAGTTCGAGCCCAAACCAAAGCTTGTCCCGCTCACTCCAATTGCCCGCACTCCCCACCTCACCCACCACAACGTCCCCCCGAGAAGTCTCGAGAAGCCGGTGGGCGCCACCTTCCAGACCCGCCGTGAAGTGAAAAACAGCGCCTTGCAGCACACTCCCCACTTCTTCCAGGGAGGCTCGCTTGATTCCCCCGTTGTAGATGTCGCCGAAAAGCACCTGTCCGCGGTAGGGCCCCTGGGTCAGTACGAGGGGCTGGGTCGGCGAGTTCCCCACCTCGTTCTGAGGCAGCCAGAGAGCCGGGGCACTCGCCTGGGGCTCGGAAGTTTCGAGTTCACCGGGAGAATGCCAGCCGTAGAAACTTCCGGGCTCGACCCGAATCAGCTTGCTGGCCGGTAGCCAATCGCCCTGATTGTCGGTGACGAAGAGCGAACCGGTAGGCCCCACGGAGACTCCATTGGGGGTGCGCAAGCCACTCGCAAGATATTCGATCTCTCCGGTCTCGACAGACACCCGAAACACCTTGCCGCGGTCTGGGGTCTGGTCGGGACAACTCTTGCCACCGGGCAAGACACACACCGAAAGCGCACCATAGAGGTATCCGCCCCAGTGAACGAGGCCAAAACCGAATTCATGAAAGTTCGATGTCGCCTGCCAACCATTGGCGAGAGTTCGATACTCATCGGTCCAGCCGTCTCCGTCGTGATCAACAAGCTGAGTGATCTCCTGTTTCTGCATGACGTAGATGTCATCGCCAACCACGGCCACGCCAAGAGGCTCGTGGAGCCCTTCGGCGATACGCTTCACGCGCACTCGGTCCAGGCCTTCCTCCCAGCCTTCGACCACAAAGGCCGACCCATCTCGATCCCAGGTCACCACGACGAGGCGGCCGTCGGGGAGCCAGGCCAGGCCACCGACCCTGGAAGTAAAACCTTCGGGCCGCAGAGGCGTCACCTCCAAGGATGGATGAACCCCCGGCGGACGTTTCTCATTATCGAATTCGTAGGTCCAACGGTACGCTTCCCGTGCATCCTGGTCGGACCGCACAGGAGGCTCACTCACCTGGTCTACGTCGAGCGCCTTTTCGACCAGGGCCTCCGCCACCGTCGTCGATAGATCTGGATGTGGAGGCATGGGAACCTGTCCCCAGTTGCCAACGCTTCCCTCGATGACGCGGCGGCTCAACAGAGTCCGTATTTCCACGCGGTTCGATTCCACATAACGTTCGGCGATTTCCCGCCAGGCTGGGCCCGTCACACGCTCGTAAGAACCGTGGCACGTGCTGCAACCATGCTCGGAAAATTCATCCCCTGCCCCGTTACTGTCATCTTCAAAGTCTTCAAGAGAGAATTGAGGAGAATCGAACCACTGCACCAGGTGTGTATCTCCCGGCCCGAGTTCCAACATCCGACTTTGCTCTACGAACTTCCCGTTGATCTCCAGCCCCGAGGCACCCGACCCTAGGTCCAGCGCAAGCTCGACCTCCCCAGATTCGGACTCCCATTGAAACTTTCGTTGGAGCCCAACTCTCGTGCCAGATCGAATCACCTCGGGCCATTCGGTTACGAGCGCCCTCGCTCCTCCGGCCCGCAACTCAAAGCGCAACCAGACCTCACCCGTGACCGAATCGATGCCGTGAGCTCTCCATTTCACTCGGGCCCGTTGCCAAGCTTCTGCGCCACCCACTCTCCAATCCGTCGAGGTCTCACCCATCAGGTAGGCTTCACCCCGGCTGCGCGGCTCGGGGCCATGCTGCGCATCGTAGACAGCTCCACTGAGATCCAGGTCTCCCCGCCAGAACCGGTGAATCGAGGCCGTCTCCGTGCTGTACGCAACCCACAGATCCTCCGCAGGGGCCAGGGTCAACATCCTCGGCCTCTCATCGAGGCTGGTCCTCAGGACCCAGGGCGCGTGCCCCCTTTCGGGTTGGCGAGTGCGCCCAAAACCAGCCTGGTCAACAATCGGAGCGGGGAAATACATGTCGGCGATCTGTCGCCACAACTCCATCGTGCCAAAGGCCCCCACAGTGGCGCGGGTCTCTTCGGGCTGCTGATTCAGCCAGACACGGAACCCCATCCATGTGAACAGAAGCACCATCGCCATCGCAGCGAGGAGAACTACCAGTGCTTTCAGTAGACCTCTGATGAACCGGTTCCACTGCATCATGAATGCGTTCTACCGACCCATGCGAACCGACCTTCCATCGACGCGGGAGTCTACCTCACCCGCACTCCGGCCGACTCCGTCCCCGTACCATCCGCTTCGATTCCAACGCTAAACCACGAGCATGATTCGGACGAGGCTCTGTGGTGCGAGCGATCCCGATCAGCCGGGCTTTGAGTGTGACCTCGCAAGGGCCTTGGATCGCACCCTTATTCCAAGAAGTTCTGGATCGGCTGAAGATAGAGCAGCCATTGGGCGAGCCCCCAATCCGCCACGATGATTGCAAGGCTCGCACCCACCACCGCCCAGGTGATCGCTCGCGGCACGTCCCTTGGCTGAATATCGGGTCGGAGACGCCCGAATGCCTCGGACACGCCGAGGATCAAGATCATGAAGATCATGCTGTGGTAGAAGCATACAAACGGCGGATACGTCCAGAGCGATTGATAAACGAGAGCTTTCTCGGAGATCGCCTGCCAATACTGCTCCCCATTCGCAAAGAGCTCGTAGCCGCTACTCAGTGCCACGACTCGTGCCATCAACAGGCTGGTGCCCACTCCGATCGCTGTGAGCACCGGAGCTGCAATAAGCGCAGCGATCGCAGCGGGCCCGAGAGTCCATTTACGGGGAGACACACCGAGAGTCCGAAGCAATTGGTTCTGATGGGTGGCCTGCATCATGCTGACCTCTCCCGCATAGGACCCTCCGATACGGCCAGCCAGGAGCAGTGCAGTCAGCATCGGGCCGAGTTCGATGATGAACCCGCGAGAAATCCCCATGGCAAAAACACGACGTCGAATCTCGGGCAGGTGCTCGCTGGCAATCCGGTCGAACTCGTAGCCCACGAATTTCTGAAACAAAGTGACGCCAAAGAGTTTTTCCATGAACGACGGATTTGGATCGATGATCTGCCGCCGGAGAGAGTCAACATTCGTCGCCTCGAGGAGCTCGGAGAAGAGCATGCTGATGGCAATTCCCGCCGCCATGAATGCAAACAGGATCAATGGAGCCGAGATCACCAGGTAGTCGAAGAGGCGACGACTCGTTCGAACGAAAAAGCTCCAATGAGGCATCAAGCGATTTCTTGGAGTTACGTCACTCACCGGATGGGCAACCAGCTGCACCTCTCGACCCGGTGTTGCGAGTGGCGCTGCAAACTGGTCTTCGTGAGAGATGAGGATGAAACTCTGACCGCGTGCCATCAAATCCTGAATCAGGGAAACGATTCCACGAGCATTGGTCGGGTCGAGTCCCACGAAGGGTTCGTCCAGAACGATCACGGGCCTCCCCTGGGCCAACACCTGCGCGAGCGAGGCGCGACGCAACATTCCCCCGCTCAATTGACCCGGCATTTTCGACGTGTCTGTCTCAGCAAGGCCCACTTCAGTGAGCGCCTTTCGAATGGCTTCCCGTGAGGCACTTCCACCAGCACGCCGGATCGCCAAACCAATGTTTTCCCCGACGTTCAAGCTGTCGATCAACACACCCTGCTGAAAGACCATTCCGAAGGCCCGATTGGTTTCATCGACGCCCTCCCATACCACCCCAACCTGCGCATCGCGAAGGGGCCTCAGACCGAGCAGATGCAGTGCAATGGAGGACTTCCCGGCTCCGGAATCACCTTTCAGCCAGAGGCATTCTCCAGCTTCGAGCTCCATTTGAACCGACTCGTTCGCAAAGGGACACAGAGGTCCCGACGAGCGAATGTTCACGTGAAGATGCACCGAAGAACCTCGTTTGCTTCTCAATTCTGCGGGCGTGATGGCCCTGGTGACAGCGGTGCCTACTCTTCAGGCATCAGGGCCCGCTGGGGGCACGACCTCGTGGGCAAGGTATCACCTCAGACGGATCCTGGGTCGAAAGACAAGCCCGACGATCGGGCCAGCCTCCACCACTTCGACCCGCTGCGAGCAGATCGTGGTAGAACTGGATCCCGTGACACCCGCACCCAAATCGAATCAAGAGGAAAGCCTCCAGAGGCTCTTCTGGCGAGATTTCCCTCTGTACAAATACATGGGTTTGGAGATCCAATCGGCGCGTGATGGGATCTATCGCTGTTTCGTGCCGTTGCGCGAAAGCAACCACAACTACATGAAGACCATCCACGCCGGAATTCAATGGTCGGCCGCGGAAGCCATCGGCGGAGTCCTGGTCATGACGGTCTTCCGGGGAACCCCGATCTTTGCCGTGGTCAAGCATGTCTCCATGGACTTCAAGCGGGCAGCAAGGTCAGGAGTCACCGTCGAAGCCAACTTTGACTCCACCCAGGAGGAACAACTGAAGGCAGCATTTCAGCGTGACGGAGAAGCGGCGTTCTCCCTCGACATCACTCTCCGGAGGGAGGATAAAACCGAGGTTGCTTCCGCACACGCCGACTACCTGATACGAACCCCACGGTAGAACTAAACCCGCCTCGCTTTCCAGCCCCGCGATCCAGAGGCACAGCTATATTGATCCGTAACCGGGTCCAGTCTCTTTCTGTGTATCAGCCACCCCGCTGATTTCTCGTGTCGGACCTGGAACAGAGAGGATGTGCCTCGTGAACAGCCACCACAGGAAAGAACTCTCTTTCTGCCGCATGTGCATGGGCCACTGCGGCGTCGAAGTCACACTGGATGAAGAGCGCCACCTACTCGACATCCGGGGTGACCACGGCGATCCCCAGACTCTCGGTTACGCATGCTTCAAGGGCATGAGGTCCGCCGACGCACACAACAGCGAACAACGCATCCTAAAACCACTCAAGCGTGCAGAAGATGGGAGCTTCTCCGAAATCCCTCTGGAACAGGCGCTCGACGAAATCGCCGAGAAGATCCAGCGCGCCATTGCTACCGGAGGACCCGAGTCCGTCGCCGGCTACAAAGGCGGGGGCGCCTTCTTTACGTCGTCGTCGTCGATGATGCTCAACGAATTCCTGAAGGCCCTCGGCTCTCCCAAGGCGTTCTCGTCCGTCACCATCGATCAGTCCTCCAAAGCCGTGACTGCGGGGCGCATGGGGGTATGGCCCGCGGGAAGGGACCCCTTCCATCGAGGAGATGTATTCCTGGTCGTAGGGCACAACCCGCTCGTTTCGCTCTCTTCCAGCGGCTTCGACACCCGCAATCCTGTCAAACGGCTGAAACAAGCCAAGGCTCGCGGAATGAAACTGATCGTGATCGATCCGCGAAGAACCGAGACTGCGAGATATGCCGATGTATTTCTCCAGCCCCTTCCTGGGGAAGACTGCAGCGTCCTCGCCGCGATCCTGCACATCATCTTGGAGGAAGGTTGGCACGATCGGGATTTCTGCGAACGTTACGCCCTGGACCTCGAGGCGCTGCGACAGGCCGTCGCAGAGTTTCCGCCGTCGCTAGTGGCCCGGCGTGCAGACGTCCCCGAAGAAACCCTTCGCAAAGTCGCAGCAGTCTTTGCACGCGATTCCGATCGAGGGGCCGCCATCGGAGCCACGGGGCCTGACATGTCACCCCACGGAAACCTCGCCGAGCACTTGCTCGAGTGTCTCAACGTCACCTGTGGGCGCTACCTGCGAGAGGGCGAGATCATCGATAACCCAGGTGTAATCGGCGGCCGTCAACCTCGCCGGGCGGAAGTGATTCCAGCCACACGTAGCTGGGAAAGAGCGGCGCGCAGTCGGGTGGGGGATTACGGGTTGATCGGCGGAGAACTGCCCACGGGCACCCTCCCCGACGAGATCCTGACACAGGGTCCCGGGCAGGTGAAATGCCTGATCGTCCACGGCGGAAACCCGGTCTCCGCCATCCCCGAGCAGCGCAAAGTCGTCCGGGCCTTCGAAGCACTCGACCTGCTCGTCTCCATCGAGCCCTTCATGACGGTCACCGCCCAACTCTCCCACTACATCCTTCCCCCAACGCTCCAATACGAGCGCGCAGATCTTCCAATCTTCCTCTACGAAACGTTGGTTGAACAGGATTCCTATACGCGCTTCACCCCCGCCGTGGCCGATCCTCCCGCGGGTTCGGAGGTCAAGGACGACCATCACTACCTGATCGGCCTGGCACAGCGGCTGGGGATCGTCCTCGAACACTTCGGGCAAGCCCTCGACATGGACCATCCACCGAGCACCGACGAGTTATTGGCCATCTCGGCGCGTCACGCGTCCATCCCCTTCGAAGCATTGGTCGGCGCCGAACGAGGGGTTCGCGTGGAGGGCCCGCCTCAGCGGGTGGAAGCGGGCGATCCCGACAGCCCGCATCGTTTCAGCCTCCTGCCCTTGGATGTTGCGGAAGAACTCCGCTCGGTCTCGATGGAATGGGACGCGGCAAAACTGCGCCCCACACAATCCGATGCCTACCCCTATCGCCTGGCAGTCCGCAGATTGCGCGATGGGCTCAACTCCGCGGGTCTAGAACTCCCGGCGATCAAGGAGCGGATCCCCTTCAACCTGGCGCATTTCAACCCCGACGACATGGGGCGGGAGAATTTGGGCGAAGGCGAACAACTCACCATCGAATCGGCCCACGGAAGCATCGAAGCTGTGGCAACGGCCGACGACACGATTCGCAGGGGAGTCATCTCCATTGCCCACGGATTCGGTGGGCTGCCCGACGGAGACGACAAGTACATCGATCGTGGAAGTTCTACCAATCTGCTCTTGAGCTTGGGAGACGATCGCGAGTCCATCAACGCCATGCCGAGGATGAGCGGAATCCCCGTCGGGATTCGGAGCGCCCACGAAGCACGGGCGTGAACGCCGTTGGAAGCAACGAGACACCCGCTGGTCCTCACGAAGTGATGTGCCATGGGTCCGATGGACTCCATAGCAGTCCAAGAATGCTCTTGGGGAACGATCCTCTTCAGGAACGCTGATCCAACTCCTGACGGATTCTGCGATGCTCGGCCTCGCTCAGGCCGAAACGCGAAAACAACGCCACCCCGATGACGAAGCCCGCAAATGGCACACCACCAAACATCAAGAGCATGCTCGTCTGCGCCAACGGCGTCTGCTCGGCCGCATTGGCCTCAAAGCCGACCCAGGTGAGTGCCAGCCCGGTGAGAAACACGACGACCCCGGATCCCGCCTTTCGCATGAAGTTCCACGTGGCGTAATAGACACCTTCTTTGCGCTCACCCGTGAGGTACTCGTCATAGTCGACGATGTCGGCTTGTAGCGAGGGGCCGACGACCTGTCCGATTCCTGAACCGATCCCCGCGACCACCGAACACAGGCACAGATATACGACTTCGCCCGGTCCGACGAAGGAGAGCATGCCGAACCCCGTGCCGCCGATCACCATGGCAACGAGCCAGGTCCTCTTCTTTCCAAACTTACGGGAAAGAAAAGGCGCGATGGGAGCCATGGCGAGCGCGGGAAGCAGGTAGGCGGCTACCTGATACGGAAAGATCGACTCGTCTCCCACGATGTATTTGGTGACGAAAGGGCCGAGCACACCCAGCGTAGCGGTTCCCATACTCTCAATGAGGAACACACTGAGCAACAAACGTGCATGGGGGTTCCTCCAGACGTCTGCCAACGCCGGGATGGCCTGAGTCGATCCCCTGCCCTGAAACTCCGGTCGCTCGCGTAATTTCAAGGTCGATAGAACGATGAGGAGCGCCGCGGCGATACTGCCGCAGAGCACCACGAGCGACGCCATCTGACGTGGATCGCCCGCCTCGATGATCAACCCCATCCCAGAGATTGCCATGAAGACACCCAACTGGGACAGGAGCATGCGCACCGTGAAGACACGCGTCCGGTCGTGGTGGTCGAGAACGATTTCGGTCCCCAGTGCGCCGTGGGGGACCAGAAACACCGTCAGTGCGGTTTCGAAGGCAAGCAATCCCACGGTCAACCAGGCCACGAGTTGCCATCCCTGTAAAGTGGCTGGCGGCGCCCAAATCGATACGGGCAGCACGGCAATGGGCAAAGCAGACGCCAACAGCCAGACTCGGCGGCGCCCCAACCGCGAGTGCGTGCGATCCGAGAGAGTCCCTACAAGGGGGTCCGAGATCGCATCCCAGATCCGTCCCACCATGAAGATGGCACTGATCACCGCAGGGGAGACCAGCAGGACTTCGATCGCGTACTTGAACCAGTAAGTGCTCAGCAAAAACGCGGCGAAGTAGCAACCGACGAGGGGAATGGAGTAGACGATGAGGTCCATCATCCCCGGATCACTAGTTCGGCTCTGGTTGGACGCCTTGGTCTCCATACTCATCGAGAACTCAGATCGAACCTTCCCTGTTTCCGCCCGCTCCGCTCAACGGTTGTTGCCAGAGTAGCCTCCGACACCGGGCTTCGGAAGTGAACGGAGGATGAGTCCATAAGCGGACGATTGGCGCCTCGTCGAGCCTGTACCGACGAACCCATCAGATTCGTCCGAGATGACCCAGTGCTAGCCTCTTGTCCGCGATGACCGAACGCAGAGAACCAACGGATCTCGGGAGAAACGAACGGCGGCCACATCGGGAATACGGCTACGCGCTGGTCGTCTTCCTGCTCGTTTTCCTGGCTTTTCGCCCAGGAGGAAGTCAAATTGGTGATTCGCGTTACTACCTTCTGATTACCCAGAGACTCGTCGAAACCGGTCACTTCCATCTGGACTCGGTTCCCGGCGTCAGCCTGAATGCCCACCAGGCCTCCGAAACAGGACTGCTACACCAGATCGGGGGGCACACCTACCACTTCTTTCCACCGGGGACACCGATCCTGACAGCTCCCCTTTTCGCAGTGGGGAAATGGTTTGGAGCGAGCGTGCTCGACGAACAGGGCGTCTACCGCCTCGAACGCGAGATCCGACTTCATCGACGAATTGCGCCGTTGCTGATGGCTACACTCGTCGCCCTGATCTTCCTCACGAGTCGACTCTTCATTGGAAGAGCCATGAGCATGCTCGTTGCGTTAAGTGCCGCATTCGGTACGCAGATCTGGAGCACGGCCTCACGAGGACTTTGGTCCCACACCTGGGGGGTCCTGCTCGTGGGGATTGCGATCCACCTCCTCGTTCGCGGCGAACGCGAGGGCCGATCCATCCACCCAGTGCTGCTTTCGAGCACACTGGCGTGGGCGTTCTTCTGCCGTCCCACCTTCGCGGTTCCGTGGCTTGCGGTCGCCGTCTATCTGGCCATAGGACGGCGTTCCGATTTCTTGAAGTACACGGTCACGGCATGCTCATGGCTCGCAGGTTTCGCGGCGTTCTCCCAGTTCCACTTCGGGACGTGGCTGCCCGCCTACTACGACCTGGGGCAACGGATGGGCCCAACTCATTTCGTCGAGGCTCTGATGGGTAATCTGATCAGTCCCAGCCGAGGGCTTCTCATCTACACACCACTAGTCTGGGTCGTTCTGTTTCTGATCGCGCGTTTCTGGAAGCATCTCGACGGTCGGCCCCTCGTGGTTCTTTCCCTGTCGATCATCTCGTGCCACTGGGTATTGATCTCCACCTTCCCGCACTGGTGGGGTGGCTGGAGTTATGGATCTCGCCTGACGACGGATCTGATTCCGTGGTTTGTGCTACTCGGCATCCTGGGTCTACGAGCTCGAGACATCGCCATCAAAACCAGCGAGGCCGGTGCACACTCGCTCCTTCTTCGAGCGGCTGCACCGCTTCTACTACTGGCCAGCGTCCTCATCAACGCAAACGGAGGACTATGGAGTGGGGCCTATCAATGGAACGCGAATCCAGATGTCGACTCCCACCCAGAGCGACTCTGGGACTGGAGCCAGCCCCAATTCCTTCACCCCTTCCATTGACGTCAACTCGTCACGGACCCTCCGTTGACGTGGATCGTCTGGCCGGTCACCCAGGATGCTTCATCCGACGCAAGCCAAACGACAGCAGGTCCAAGGTCCTCACCCGTTCCAAGACGTCCACATGGCACCGTCGAGGCAAGTTTCTCTACGAGGGAAGCGTCGTGCACCTCGGTCATCTCCATCATTCCGAGGGCGACCGAATTCGCGGTCACACCCAGCGCGGCGTTTTCGATGGCCATGTGGCGCATGAAGGAGATCGCTCCCCCCTTTCCTGCGCCATAGGGAGCAACACCGATCCCGAGCCCAACTACTCCTGCACCCGAGGAGACCGTGATGAGGCGACCAAACCCTCGATCCACCATGCCGGGTAATGCGGCGTGAGTCGTATGCATGACGCCGCGCAGATTGACATCGATGGGCGCTTCCCACTCTGCTGGACCCATGTCCCGGAAGGGACGCGGCTGCATCACCGTAGCCCCGGCATTTCCTGCGTTATTGACGACGATATCGAGCGGGTGTGAAGCCAGGAGATCGCACACCTCCTCGCGTCTCGTGACGTCGAATGCCAAGGCATCGGCGAGCCCGCCCGCGCTTCGAATCGAAACTGCGACCCGTTCGGCACGCTCATCCACGATGTCGTTCACGAGTACAGTCGCCCCCTGGGAAGCGAGGCAATGAGCGGCGCCCGCGCCAACCCCCTGCCCCGCTCCAGTCACCAGCGCCAGACGTCCAGTCAAATCGAACATGCTCCCTCCTCCACAGCCGATCGCTAAAAATTGTGGAACACAGTGCCCGTAGAATCAGGGATCGAGTTGGACCTTTCTGCATTCATCCGGTCGACTCGAGAACAATTGGTAAGCATCCGCTGCGTCGTCGAGACAAAGCCGATGACTGAAGATCCGATCGATCTCACGAAATGCAGGCTCTCCGAGCCGGGGGAAGAGTTGAGGCCAGGCCCTTTGGGGCGATGCCGTCGTCATGAGCATCCGCTGCGTTGTGGCCAGCCGACTGGGGAGTTCGTCGGAGAGTGCCTCGCTCGGCGCAGAGATCACGGAAATGGTCCCTCGCGCGTGGGTCGCGGCAATCGCCGTTTCCATGGAAGCATTCCGACCCGCTGCCTCAATGGCGGCATCGACCCCACCGCTTGATCGTTCACGCACCGATTCGATCGCTTCAGACACCCCCGGGTCGAAGGCCGCGAAACCGAGTTCCTCCGCAAATGCTCTGCGGCTCGGCAAGGGGTCGACAACGAGGACGTCCCATGCTCCAAGTGCTCGGCTCGAAACCGCAGCACACATCCCAACAGGACCGAAACCCACGATGGCCACACTCTGCCCCTCGGTCACACCCGCCCGGCGAGCTCCCTGCCAACCGGTCGAGAGGACGTCTGTCAGCAACAACGCGCGCTCGGCGCTGACCCCCTCTGGGATCGGCCAGAGCGTCCCATCGGCTCGGGGCACCGTGACGTACTCCGCCTGTCCACCCGGGTAGGTGCCCAACATTGGGATGCCCAACACGCTGAAATCCGAGCAGCGCGACACCAACCCCATGCCGCAGAGGGAGCAAGCACCGCAACCGATCGCACCCGACATGAGCACGCGCTCTCCGACCTTGCGGGTTCGAACCCCTGCCCCCACCTCGACGATCGTCCCGATCACCTCATGCCCGGGCCGCTGCCCTGTTGGATCTCCCCACTCGCCGCGGTAGGGGTGAAGATCGCTTCCGCAGATCGCCATTCGCTCGACCTGCAAGATGGCATCCTCCGGGTGCCGCAGGCCTGGGTCCTCGACGTTCGCCACCTCGACGGACTCCACGCCCGTGATCACAACCGCTCTCACACTCATTCCCTCCACGACCGTCTCAGCGCAGGTGTCACCAGGATCACCTCACGACTCGGCGTTTCTCATTTCGTGCAATCGAGCACCCGAATCTCCTCGAGAGTTCCCCTGCTCTGCCATTCGAGTCTCGGACAGATCCTACGCTGCTCGAGGATCATGCAAGAGATCGTAGAGCAAGCTCATGAACATGCGACACTTCATTATCAACTCTCAGTCGCCCGGAAAAACGCTGACTCCGACTCCCATTAGAGTCCGGCCGCACTTTCTCCACACATCTTCGAAATATTTCTGGCAGATCGCTCGGACTGTTTGGATCAATGCCATGGGTGGGTCTGTTTGGAACTTTGATTTAGCTTCGTGATGTTTTCAATGTGTTGGTTTACCTGAAGGAAGGCCCACCTGGCCGCCCCCCAAGCCACCCTGGCGCAGACCGTGGAGCACTACCCGGGAGCCGACGCTCTCGCGACACTCAGGGTCGAAGGCAGGTACCCGCAAAGTGGCGACCAGAACTTCAACGACGCGGTCCTTTCATACCGGGCGACCATGCACCGGGACGAAAACGCAAAGGTGACCCGCCTCTTTTTCACCTTCAATCCCGAGGCGATGGGCGATCTTCCTATCTCGGCTTCGCGTTCCGGGGACCGATTGCCCAGGCCTTCCCTCAACTCTCGGAGTGGATCACCAGTGGCGGCGAGACTCATCTCGATTGGTGGCTTTACGGCGACCCCCAGGTTCTCTTCAACGCCTCGTCTACCGCGCCGGTGCCAGTGCTGTTTCCAGGCGGGTTCTGGATGATCCCGGTTGCCGTGGCGAGCTTGGGCGCGCTTCGCCTACAGACCCCAGCCTAGCTTGCCGGGTGTCGCCGCCTCCCCTGGAGCGTACCGAGAGGAATGGTCATGACGTCAGGTGTAGTGCATGGCTCAAGACTTCTGGAATGGGTTCCAGGCGACAACCAGAACCCCCGCCAGGACGGCTTCCCCAAAGACGACTCCCACGGTTTCCGTGGCGACCAAGGATGAGGCCAACGAGACCACTCAGCGAGAAGGAAGGGACGGCATGGATGGAGCATCCACCAACGGTTTCACCTGTCGGCCCCCGTCAACGACGAGCGCCTGACCCGTCATGAAGGCGGAAAGCTCCGAAACCAAAAAAACCAGAGCTCCCGCGATATCGTCCGGCACACCTCGACGCTCGATGACCAGACGGCTGTGGCGCATGAAATCTGGTGAATCGGGAACGCCAGATCGCTCCCGGGCGGCGACGACCCTCGGCGTATCGATCATGTCCGGCGCGACGGTATTCACGCGGATTCCATGCTCCCCCCACTCGATCGCCATCGTTCGAGCCAAGGCCATCAGACCTGCCTTCGCTGCTCCGTAGGCACCGTGGTTTGCCGCGCCGTAGATGCCACTTACCGAAGCAACGAGCGACATACTGCCGCCGCTCCCCTGATCGATCATCCTACGTGCAGCGGCCCGGGAAACGTACAGGTGCTGATTTAGGTTTCGCTGCAGATCGAGCTCCCAGGCAGCAGCATCCATATCGAGCAGTTTCACCCAACCCGCCATACCTACGATGTTGATGAGCACATCGAGCTGACCGTGGAGATCCGCTGCCGAGTTCACGAGGTCGATGGCCTCCTTTTCGACCATCACATTGCCCGCGACTGCTGCAGCCGATGCCCCCTGCTCGCTCAACCCATCTGCAACTGCCCCGGCGGCGCTCGGATCGAGATCTCCCACGATCACCTTCGCACCCGCACGTGCCAGAAGTTGGCAGGTGGCGCGCCCGATCCCCGAACCCCCTCCCACCACGAGCGCACTCTTGTCGGCCAATCCCAGAACGTTTGCGTCAAGCATGCAATCTCCTTTGAAAACTCGTGATGGTCGTCTCGCATAGGATCCCCGGAATCGAGGTTCTCCTATCGAACGGGCAGAGTAGCGGACACCCGGCTCAGACATCGACTGTTTCTGAAAGCAAACGATCTGTTTCGGAAGTCGACTCCTGAAGACCGGAACCCCCACTCCAACCCGCTCATGGGGGGCCGGAATCCATCGCCAGGCAGAATGCAACATGCTTCCCGGACCCTGAGCGAGACAACCGGCAACGGATGGCTCCATCTGCTAGGACATGAAAATGCGCTTTGGATACGTGACGCCCAACAGTTGGGGCCTCGAGCACCCGCGGCAATTCATTGACCTCGCCGTTCAGGCAGAAGAATTGGGGATCGACTCTCTCTGGGTCAGCCACCACGTTCTGCACCGGGACTTCATCAAGGATCGGCTGGGAAAGCGCCCCTACCATGACACCCTCATCTCCCTGACTGCCATCGCAGGAGCGACACAGCGCGCCCGCATCGGCACAAGTGTGCTCGTCCTCCCCTACCTACACCCTATGCCCACTGCGAAGGCTCTGGCGACCATCGATCACATCAGCGGGGGCCGCGTCGATGTAGGCGTGGGAGTGGGCAACCTGCGAGCCGAACATGATGCCATCGCGCAAATCCCCTTCGAACAGCGAGGCCGTTACGCGAACGAGTTTCTCCAGGTGATGTTGGCTTTGTGGTCGGGACAGTCCACATCATTCGACGGCGAGTTCTTCTCTTTCCAGGACCTCGAATCTCACCCCGGACCGGCTCACCCGGGCGGACTCCCCCTATACATCGGGGGGCATACACCGGCAGCCATGCGTCGATGCGCTCGGTTCGCAACGGGCTGGCATGGGATCGGTCTCGAGCCCGAGCAAGTCACCTCTGCGTGGAACGACTTGCGCGCTGCTCTCGACGCATCCAACCGCTCCAGCGACAGCATTCCATTCCACCTCCGCCTCCACAATCCAATCGAAGACCTCGACATCGACAATTGGCGTCGGCGCTTCGATGCGTACGAGGCGTCGGGGGTCACCGAAATGGTGCTCGCACCTCAGAGCGGAGACCTCGACATGCACCGCCGCTGGCTCGACACGCTGGTCCCAGCTCTCACGAGATAATCACCGACGAAGCCCACGCTCCCACGTCGCGCGGGGGCAAGTAGCACCGTTTCGGCGCTAGCCTTCGATCCCGTAGAACTTCGCCACGTTCTCTCCGAGTACCTTCCGCTGGGCCTCAACAGGTAGCGTTTCGAGGCGCTCGCGGATCTCCTCAACGACCCCCATCGATGCATCGAGATGCGGATAATCGCTTGCCCAGATGCAGTACTCGGCGCCCAGGTGCTCGACAACCGGGGCGGTGAGTGTCTCGTCTGGATCGGCGGAGATGACACACTGACGCCGGAAATAATCCGAAGGCTTCTGTCTGAGTGGTGTATCGAACCCCCCCATTTCGAACTTGTGGTCGAGACGGTCGAGCCAGGCACAGATCCAGTTCGAACCCGCTTCGAGGACCGCACACTTGAGGCGTGGATAGCGCTCGAGAATCCCTGTCGTCACGAGTTGCGTAAAGGCTGCCATCACTTCGATGGCCAGAAATGCAAATGCGAAAACACCGTCCGCTCGTCCGTCGGGAAGCTGGCTCCAGCGGACGAAGGTCGAGTTCTCTCGGGCCACTACATGAAATGCGATGGGCATCTCGAGGTCCTGAACCGTGGCCCAAAACGAATCGAAGGCAGGGTCTGCTAGAGAACGTCCCGCACGAGCTGGGAGGTCTGGGGAGAGGTAAACACCAATACAGCCCGCATCACGCGCACGCTTCACCTCTTCCACGGCTCCGATTTCGTCGATCAGGCTGATGTGCGCAATGGGAAACAATCGATTGGGCGAGGCGGAGCAAAAGTCGACGATCCAGCGGTTATAGGCGCGCGAATAGGCCGTCGCAAGAGCCGGATCTTGGATGGACCCCTCCCAGGCAATACCAATCGTGGGATAGAGAAGGNCCTGATCGATGCCCTCGGCGTCGAGAACCGCGAGCCGCGCAGCCGGGTCATAGCCACCTGCGGGGGCCCCTTCAGCATACGTGCGACGCCCGGGCGTTTGAAACTCGAGCTTCTCGTCGCCATCGGCCTCGATTCCCCCCAAGGCGCCCAACCTCCCCTTCAGCATCATTGTCGGGCGGCCGTCGATGAAGAGGTTTTCGAAACCATCATCATCAATCCCGACGCGCAGAGCCCGTTCGCGAAAAGCGGGATCGATGTACTTCTCCCAAGTATCCACGGGTTCAAGTACGTGGCCGTCGGCATCCACGGTGAGGGGACGATTCGATTCGCTCATGACAGTCTCCTGTGCTGGGGGGATTACTGGCGCGCCCGATTCAAGACATCTTGTAACCCAGGAACCATCGGGTCGTCGACCGAAAACCGATGATGAAGGGCCGAGCCCTCGAATCGAAAACCGTCAACGATTCTGCCCCTTCCACTCCGTTCCAATGCATACTGACCCCCGCGAATGCCAGGATTGAAGCGCTGGAGACATCGTGTCCGATTTGACCGTGGATCGACTGGAAACGGCAGCGCGCCAGCGCACCCAGACATCGGATTTTGGAGGAGATGAACACCGAGAACCCCTCGGAGTGCTTCTCGATTCCGCTCTCACCGAAGGCCGCATGAACGAGGCCGGGCGTTCATTCCTCTTCAACACTGCCCGGGACAATCTCGTCAACCGACTTGAAATCCAGGACTGGGTCTCGCGTCACCCCGAGATTCGAAGTGAAATCATCACCCCTCCCATCATTGTCGCCAGCGGACCTCGCACAGGAACCACAGCGGCCGGCTTTCTACTCGGTTGTGATCCAGAAAACCGATGCCTGTTGAGTTGGGAAGCAAGAAAGCCCTGCCCGCCACCTGATCAGCGGACAATTCATGAAGATCCACGAATCGCGCAGATGCGCCCTGACATGGAGAGCGAACAGAGTCGCGCATTTCGACGCATCCACATCGGAGACGTGGAAGGTCCCGACGAATGCCATTTCCTCCTGTCCAACGCCTTCCACTCCCCACATTTTACGCACCTGATCAATACTCCCAGCCAATACGCCTGGGCGACTCGCGAGTGCGACATGATCTGGGGCTACGAATATCATCGACTTCAACTTCAGCTCCTTCAATGGCGGAACAAACGCGAGCGATGGGCTCTGAAGAACCCGCCTCACCTTCTCTACAACGAGGAAATACACAGCGTGTATCCGGATGCGACTTTCGTTCACATCCATCGCGATCCGGTAGAGATGCTGGGATCGATTTGCAGCCTGACCCGCATCATGAGAAGGCGTAATAGTGACGAAGTCGATGACCATGAGATTGGCCGTCACATGCTAGAGATGATCGCTGACAGCATGGATCGAACTCTCGATTTTCGTGATCGACACCCGGAGGTTCGTATCGCCGACATCCCCTACCAGGAGTTCGTCGAAACTCCTGTACGAGCGATGAGCCGGGTCTACGAGGCAGCGGGGCTACCCTTCACCGAATTCGCCGAGGAAGCCATGGCCCGCTGGGCTTCTCAAAACCCAGCGGGTCTCCACGGGATCCACGAATACGACCTGTCGGAGTTCGGCGTCGAATATGGAGAACTTCGAGAACGCCTGGGGCGATACTGCCATCGATTCGACGTACCCCTCGCAGGGTCACCCCCTTGAACCGCGGCGCCATGCCGCCACGACTCCCACCTCGTACAATTCGCACAGCCAGCGCAGTGCGTTAAAACCTAATCGCTTTGGACCTTCACACGCCTTCCGCTCTCCGCCGACTCTCGGATCGCGTCAAGCACCCGCATGGAGGCAAGACCATCGACAAAGGTAGGCGGCTTTGGCTCGAGCGCCGCCACTCCCCTGCCCTCCAACTCATCGACCACTGATTGGCAAAGCTTCGTATAAGGGCCCAGTTCCATGTGCGTATAGCGAGCACTTGCGCGATCACTTTCCTCCGGTGGCGGGGGAAGCTCGAGGTCTTTCGGAACATCGAGAGCCCGTGCCCCCTCGGCGTCGGAGACGTGAACCGCTCCCCCTTCCATCCATAAACTGCCCGAGGTTCCCACCACCCGAGTCAATCCTGCCATGGGCCCCAGCGATGCACCCGATTGCTGAATTGTCACGCTGGCTCCCTTACGGGTACGGGCGAGCACTGCAAAACTATCGTCGGCCAGTTCTTCGCTGCGCGAAATGGTTTCGACCTGAGCGCTGACCCATTCGATTTCACCCAACCACACTTGGATCTGGTCAATCAGGTGCGAACCACTCGCGAGTAGCCATCCGCCTCCCTTCTCAGGTCGCCACCACCACGACGGCATTTCGAAATCAGGCTCGGCAAGAAGCGAGACGTGGCTCACGAAACTCGCCCATCGGGGTTCACCGATCATCCCCTGGGCGATGGCACGCGCGCCAAGTGCACGATCCGTCGCCCATCGAAACTCGTAGCCCAACCGGTGAACCACATTCGCCGCTTCGGCAGCTTCCAGAACACGGCTCGCCTCTTCTCCATCCAGAGTGAATGGTTTTTCGCAGATCACATGTTTTCCCGCGGCAATCGCTTCGAGAACCTGCGGGGCATGCAGATTCGGCGGCGAGGCAATCGTCACCAACTCGACGCCCGAAACTTCGAGCGCCTCTCCGAGATCACACAAAGCGTGATCCACCCCGAGACGCCGCGCTCGGCGGGCAGTGCGATCGGGATCTGTGCCCACCAGGGCTACCACCTCGAAGCCCGCTGCACGAAGAGCGGGCACGTGAACTCGCGATCCAAAACCGGTCCCTACGACAATTGCACGACGCGTCATGGTCTTCCCTGTTTGCGATATTGAGTGCTCATTTTTCAGTCGACGTAGCCAATCGGATGGTCCCCACCCAGGAATGAATTGGCTGCCCTGAGAGAATAGTTCTTCACCCGCACCGATTGGAGACCCTTTCGTTCTCAGCTGAGGAACGTTCGAACATTGGCCTGTCATACCTCTCGGATGCAGACCTTATGAATCCAGCCCCTCGGTGACTCAGCAACGTCGAGGAAGCCCCGCGATCCACGGTCTTCCCCTTCGCTCCTCGGGGTCGCCCTCCAAAAAAGCTGCGGGAAGGTTCTCCTCTCCGCACAGGCCTCTCTTCCATGGAGTTCCCTCTACATCTGGCCGTATCATAGGCCCGCCCGACCTACCCACAGCCCTTCGATCTGGACCGAGCGAGGCTCCGAAAAGGAAATAGAAAGCCCCCATGAAAACCGCCACCCAGCCTGTCATCCGTGCTTCGAAAATCACGGTGCTCTCGTTTTTCGGCGCCTACGCCGGCCTCGTGACACTGGGAAACCTCGTGGATCCCAGCACGAACCTCTTGTTCGTCGAGCACGTTCTCTCCATGGATACGACTTTCCAGAGCGAGAACTTGATGGAGAGAGCAATCACGGCTCCCTGGATGCACCGCGTGGCCTTCGCGGCCATCGTCATCACCGAGGCCTTGATTTCAATACTGTGCCTCTGGGGATCCATTCGACTTTTTCGAGCGCGTGCAGAAAGCGCCAACGACTTTCACGCTGCTAAATCGACAGCACTTGTCGGACTTTCTCTCGGTCTCGGCCTTTGGTTCCTCGGCTTCCAAGCCGTGGGCGGTGAATGGTTCGCGTCGTGGCAGTCGGAAAGCTGGAACGGCTTGAGCGCGGCTTCTCGAATCACCACCTTCATACTGGGAGCTCTGATTTTCGTCAGCTTAAAAAACGACTAGACGCCACTCCTACCAAAAACCGCACCTCCGTTTTCGACCCATACGCGGACTCACCAGAAGTGGGAAAACACCGAACCCCCCGATTAGAATTGCGCCGCCAAGTCGAAGTGAACCCGATAGACCTGGAAGTCGCACCCCCGCCTTCCCGGATTCGGTCGTGTGTTCGAATAGATAGTCGATTACCTGATTCGAAAACGTCGCTGACAGCACCGGATTGTGGCCCCCACCAGAAATACTCCAAAGTTCCGCAGAACCACCCTCCCTACATCCATTCTCGAAACGCAAGACCGACGTCTCAGCTCCACCAATGGAGCCATCGAGGTCTCGGTTTGGCGAGGAAGTATCTGGAGTCAAGGCGCAGCCGTTTGAGTCGGCCCACATCTCTACAGTCTCCAGGGCACCGGGATACGTTGAAAACAGAATGTTTCCACCTTCATACAGAATCGTGTCGTCGTTCGTGCCGTGAATCTGCAGAACATGGACGGGTTTAGCGGCCGCGCAAGCCTGCGAAGCATCCCACGTCGCACCAGCAAGACTGACGATCGCCGCAATCCGATCCGGAACCTCACAAGCCATGCGATACGCCATGAACCCGCCGTTGGAATGACCCACGAAATAGATTCGCTTTGGATCCACATTGAACCTTGCCTCGAGTTCATCGAGTACAGCCTCAAGAAACCCCACATCGTCGATCGGCAGAGAACAAAAGTTGCAACACGCATCCGTAGCATTCCAGAACCTTCTTGGCGGCTCCAGACAATCGAATAATCCATCGGGGTGCAGGTACAAGAAACCCCGTTTTTCTGAAAGCGGTTCGAAGCGCATATAGGCTTCGGCCCAGTCTCCTGTCCCCGAGTATCCATGCAAGAGGACGACCGCGGGCATCGACTCTGCTTCGTCATAGGAAGCCGGGACATGGACGTTGAAGCTACGGCCCTGGGCAACGAGTGGAACATCCAGAGCACTCGCCGGAAGCGCCGCCCCCATCAGAATCCAAGAAATCAGCCAAAGCCACATCCGTTAACACCCCACATTGCGACGCCGACAGGAGACACGCAGGGCGCTGAAGTCGCCGCTCCCCGGCGCCTGCGCTTTGACGAGTGATGTGAATTAGGCTGTCAAATCGGAGTGAACGCGACGACCGGACTTCACCCCAATTCGCTGGGCCTGAAAACCGAGTAAAACCCGACGTGTGACTCTGGAGGATTTCCCGTAGAAACCTTCGGGAGGATCAGCAGCGTTGGTGACCACTCACGCCGTCCCGGGATGATCCTGCTCACGGCAACACGCATTGGCGAAAAATCGACTGCTCAACCAGCGAGACCCTGGGAATCAATACTTTTCGTCGTCTCGGGTCCCGTGGGTATCCACATCGGCTCTCAAGACCGACACGTCTTGCTAGACAGCATCGAGTCGGAAGCGATTTTCGGCGAGATCTCAGTACTGGACGGAAACTGCCGTACTGAATTCGAAACGGTCGCTACAAATCCAGTTCACTCGACACGAGCCCACTGAAGGTTCGGAAGTCGATTTCTGAATCAAGTTTTCGAGATCGAGGGGTCGGGTCATCCGAGCCAAACGAGCAAAGGCCCCCGACCTCAGACACGGACAGCAAGACGAACCTCTGGTGATCCGCTTCATCAATGATCCGCTGATACGCTCGAAATTGCCGTGCTCACCGATGCTGCCCAGGAACCCTGGCACTTCCCAGCCGCACTATTGTCGACTGTATCCGAAGGGTCGAGGCTGTCGGTGACGCTTGATCTGGCACGCACCCGCATGACAGGATGAGGCCCCGATGGGAGGCCTAATGAGTCGAGACCAACGCGTCGCCATCACTGGAGTCGGAACTTCTGAGTTTGCCCGAGCAATCCCCGACAAATCTGCCAACCGATTGCGGCTCGAAGCCATCCTCTCGGCCATTCAGGATGCCGGGATCACCAAGGACGACATCGACGGCATGGTCATCAGCGAGGGCGGGGGAACCGCCGGCAACCCTCGCTGGCATATCGAGTTGTCGGAACTCATGGGCATCTATCCAAAAACCGTTTGCACGTCGATCCCCATGGGAGGTGCAACGCCAGGCTTCTGCCTCGACATCGCACGATGGGCCATCGAATCCGGCCGCTGCCGCCATGTCCTGATTGCCGCTGGTGCGAAAGAGAGCGGAGCGGGTCGAGGCTCTCACGGCCACGGCTTCCAGGATCAACTGTCGGTCTGGCCGGGCCACTCCGTCAACTACGAGCACCCCTTCGGTCCACTCTTGTTGACCTTCTTTGCAGCAATGGCCAATCGGCACATGTACGAGTTTGGTACCACGCACGAGCAGATGGCCGCAGTCGCAGTCGCCTGCCGTCGGCACGCGTCACTGAACCCAGATGCCGTGTACCGCGACCCAATCACCATTTCCGATGTCATCGACTCCAGGCCCATCAGCTCGCCTTTTCATCTCCTCGATTGCTGCATGGTCAACGACGGCGCGGTGGCCTTCGTAGTTTCGAGCGCCGAGGCAGCAAGAGATGCCCCCCAGCCCCCGGCATGGGTAATCGGTTCTGGCGGCGGCCATTCCTCTTACTTCATGGGAAGTCTCTGTGGTGGAATCCCTGGGCGAGAGCGTGAGAATTTCGACCTCGTTCGGTCGAGTGCCCGTCTCGCAGGGGACCATGCCTTTGCCGAAGCAGGGATTCGCCGTGAAGACGTCGACGTGGCCCTGCTGACCGACAACTTCACCATTTCCCCCCTCATGATGTTCGAAGATCTGGGATTCTGCGAAAAAGGCGAAGGAGGCCCGTTCGTCGAGGGTGGCCGTATCGAAATCGATGGTGAGATCCCCCTCAACACTCACGGCGGCCTACTGTCCTGCAATCACGCAGCGACCAACTTCCAGAATTTTGCCGAAGCCGCCCTGCAGGTGCGTGGAAATTGCGGGGAACGACAGGTTCCGGACGCAAAGATTGCCCTGGCTGCCAGTTCCGCCGGAGTCGGCTCGACCCACCAGGTCGCCATCTTGGCTTCGAACTGATGTCGGGCCCGCTGGATGGAATCCGCGTCTTCGACTGGACGTTGTACGGCGTCGGTCCATTTGCAGGCATGCTCTTCGGTGCTCTTGGAGCCGAGGTCATCAAGGTTGAAGGACCGAACGGCGACCCGCAGTTTTCAATTCCGCCCACGATCGGCGGAGCAGCCGCCCTCTACATCTCATTCAATCTGAACAAGCGCTGCGTAACGATCGACTTGAAGAGCGAACAGGGTCGCCGCGAAGCGATCGAATTGCTCCGGACCGCGGACGTCTTCGTCAACAACATGAGGCGAGGAACCCCCGAAAAGTACGGGCTTGGCTGGGAGGATCTTCGTCAATACAACCCACGCCTGGTCTACTGCGCCTGCACCGGCTACGGCAACACCGGACCCATGGCAGATGTCGGTGGTGGAGACCCGATGGTTCAGGCGTTCTGCGGATGGACCAGTACTTCTGGAACTCCGGGCGGTCGGGGCGAATTGCTTCGCCAGCAGCAGCAGATCGACATGAATGCCAGCGCATATCTCGTGGCAGCGGTACTGGAAGCGCTCTACGCGCGCGAACGTTCTGGAATGGGACAGGCGATCGACCTCTCCATGCTTTCGGCGAGCATCAACAAACAACGGACACGGATCCTCGAGTTCCTGGTCGAGGACCGACAGCCGGACCTACTGGGAAGTGCCGCATCTTCGTCCGCGCCCCATCAGGCCTTCCAGTGCCAGGATCGCGAATGGCTGGCGGTAGGGGTTGAAACCGAACCCCAGTGGGCCGCTCTGTGCACCGCACTGGATTCCCCGTCCCTCGCGAGCGATTCTCGTTTCTCCACCAACCTCCTGCGTGTGACCCACCGGAAAGAACTCGAAGACGTCCTTTCCAAAATCTTCGCCGCTTTCCCTCTCGCTTGGTGGAAGCTTCAACTCGCGCGAAACGCAGTCCCCTGTGCGCGCCTCCATGATTTTGAGCGCCTACGTCATCACCCCCAGGTGAAGCGCAACCAATTCCTCCCGGAGATGGACACTCCCTGGGGCAAAGTTTCAGTGGGCGGAATTCCGTGGAAATTCATGAAGACACCGGCCAGCTTGCGTGCCAGCAACCTTCCAGGAGCCGACACGCAATCTGTCTTCAGCGAAGCCGAGTCGAGAAACTCCAAGGCACCAGAGCAGGTCTCGCCGAAAGCCGACCTGCTCACGGAGGGCGCTCTCTCGGGAGTTCGCGTCGTTGAACTTTCCCAGGGAATCGGTGGGCCCTATTGCGGAGAACTCCTTGCGGATGCCGGAGCGGACGTCGTCAAAGTAGAGCCCATCGAAGGCGACTGGCTCCGAAGCTGGGCTCCCCGCGTCGATGAGGATCGCAGCGCAGCTTTCCTCTCGGTCAATCGCAACAAGCGAAGCGTGGTGCTTTCAGGCCGAGAAGGCCGCGAAACATTCTCGAAGCTGCTCGAATCTGCTGACGTCGTCATCGCGGATTTCTGTGATGCGACGGGACGACTCAACCGTCCCACGTATGCAACGCTCAAAAAATCGAATCCAAATGTCATCTTTTGCAGCCTGAGTGCCCATGGCGAGCAGGGCCCCATGGCACGAATTCCGGGCACCGAACTCACTGTCCAATTCATGGCGGGAATCCCCGCTGGACTCGGCCAAATCGGCGAGCCCCCGGTCCGCCTGGGAACCGATGCGTGTTTCCTCTATGCCGGCATCTACGCATATCAGGGTGTGATGGCCGCCCTGCTGCATCGAAAGCGGACCGGGGAAGGGCAGAAGGTCGCTGTCAGCGCCCTCGGAGCCACGCTGAACCTCAAGAGCCCGCTGTGGACCTGTCAATCGGATCCCGAGCAATGGGGTCCTCCTCACATGGGCGCATGGACCGATCCGCCACAGCACGGTTTTTCGACTCTCGATCTTCCCGTAATGATCGGCTTCCCCCGCTATTCGCACGAAGACCTGAAGAGGATCTTCTCGGAGCTCGACGCCGACCCTTCGGACGCGGACATCATCTGGGAGGCACGCGGAGACTTCGCCAAGACGCGCACACCTGAAGTCATATCGGCCTGGGAGCGCACATTCGCCAACCACACCGCCCGAAAGATCGAAGAGGTCTTCGCCCGACACAATGGAGAAATCCTCATCTACAATGACTACCCGAGCCTGCGCGAGCATCCGCAGGTTCGCGAGATCGGAAGCATGACCGAGGTACCCAACTCGGATGGCAATGCTGACCCGACACTCGCGCCTGCGTGGAGGCTCCTAGGCACGCCTGGGCAGCCGCTTCGATCGGCAGCACCTACGCTTGGACAACACACCGCCGAAATACTGAACGAGTACTCATGACCGCTTCCCATTCCCAGATCCCGAGCAAACCGATTCCCTTGATCGACGAGGACAACGAAGCCTTCTGGGCTTCCTGCCGCCGACACGCAATGGAACTTCAACGCTGCAGCGAATGTGACTACTGGCGCTACTACCCATCACCGGTTTGCCACCGTTGCAGCTCCTTCGAATTCGAGTGGACGCCGGTCTCGGGGCTGGGGACCGTCTACACCTATAGCGTCGTGTACCGGCCACCATCCGCCGCATTTGCCGAAGAGGTTCCCTACGTCTATGCGGTAGTCGAACTCGAAGAGGGCCCCATGATGCCCACCAATATTGTTGGTATCGAGCCATCGGAAGTCACAATCGGCCTCTCTGTGCAGGTCACCTACGAAGACGTCAATGACTCCATTGCGCTTCCAAAGTTCGAGCCGCAGCCATGAGCCTGGCCCTCGAAGGCATCCGCATCATCGACCTCACCACATGGCAGCAAGGCTCTGGTGGTCCCGGCCTTCTTGCCGACCTGGGAGCAGAGGTCATCAAGGTCGAGCGCCCGATCGTGGGCGATCCTGCCCGAGGCGTGACCATGTCTCCCCTGGAGGCGGATCGCCCGGTGCGATCCCTCTTTGAGGCCGCCAACCGAGGAAAGCGAGGGATCACACTCGACTTCAAATCCGACGAAGGCCGTGAGGTTCTGTACGCGCTGATCGAAACCGCCGATGTCGTGGCCATGAATTTTCGATCGGGTGTGGCCGCACGCCTCGGTGTCGACTACGCGACCCTGTCGACTCGAAAACCCGACATCATCGTCGCCTCGACGAATGGGCTGGGCCCCGATGGCCCGGAAGCCAACCGCGGACTTTTCGACATCATGGGGCAGGCGCGGTCTGGGCTCATGAAATTGCTGTCGGATCCAGACCAACCCACTCGATACGTCGGCCCCTGGGGCCTCTCGGACCAGACTGCAGCCGTCATGTTTGCCACCAGCATTCTCACTGCACTGGTCGCAAGATCGCTGCATGGCGTGGGGCAGGAGGTATCCGTCTCGCAGTTGGGAAGTTCAATTGCCTGGCAGACCCTTCCCCTTCACGCCTACCTCTTCACCGGAGAGCAGCCGAGCCCTCGGCCGAGGAAAGAGAGCCGCACCCCCCTATTCAATCTGTATCGTGGCTCAGACGATCTCTGGTTCTGTCTCTCCTGCACACCCCCTGACGCATACTGGACCCGTCTGTGCTCGGCACTGGAACGAGAGGATCTCGCCACAGACCCCCGCTTCGCCGACAACCCCACGCGCACGGAAAATGCAGCGGCACTCGTCTCGGAGCTCGACGCAATTTTCGCCACGCGACCCCGACACGAGTGGATGGAGCGGCTCGAAACCCACGAAGTCATCGCCAACGCAGTTCAGGAATATGCTGATCTGCTGAATGACCCACAGGTTCGCGCAAATAGATATATCGACGAGGTCGAGCACCCCTCCATGGGTCGCATGTCCGTGGTGGGCTGTCCCATCAAGCTCAGCGAAACGCCGTCGAGGGGCCCCGCCATCGCGCCCGAGTTCGGCCAACACACCGAAGAGGTTCTAACAGAATTGGGGCTCGAGTGGAGCGAGATCTCGGAATTACGCGAAAAAGGGTTGGTCTGACTCTCTTCCATGGCCTCACAAACTCGATGGCCCACCCCACGAAACAGGAGAAGCCATGTATCACTACGCAAAAAAGTCCCAATACGAACCGAACCTGAACACAACGCAGAGAGGTTACTGATGCAGATCGAAGGGGGCTGTTACTGCGGAAGCGTTCGGTACCGGGCCGAAGGAGAGCCACTGTTCCGTGTCCATTGCTATTGCCGGATCTGCCAGTTCATGTCGGGAGGTTCTCCCAACGTCGTCATGGGCATGCCTGAAGACGGCTTCGTTTACACGGAGGGTGCTCCCGAGGGTTACAGTCCAAACAATTCAGCAGATCCAGCCACACGTGAGTTCTGTCCAAAATGTGGCACGCACCTGCTCGGCCGATCGCCGGAGCGCCCGCAAGCCGTGTTTCTCAAAGTGGGGACATTTGACGATCCGAGCCTTTTTGGCGGACCCGAGGCCGCCATGTTCCTCTGTGAGAAACAGAGCTTCCACCATGTGCCGGAGGGCGTGCCCACCTTCGAACGGGGGCCGACGCAATCCGAGGATTGACTCTTCCAGAATGGGCCTCGGCGATGGAGAGCTCTCGCTTCAACGAACCGCTGGTTTCCATTCTTTTCATCGGACCGAAAAACCGATCGAACACACAGCACCGTGAAACTGGATCCACAACAGACAAAACTCTACTTTCACAGTTCAAAAAAATACTGGAATTCCGGAGGATCGAAGCATGGCGACGGTAAACCTTTTGGGGGCAATGAGAATGGGAGCGTCGGTTTTGGGAGCATCAGCTTCGATCATGTCGGTGTTGGGAATTCTAGTCGCAACGAGCATGACCGTTGTCGCTACAGCTAGCGCGGAAGACTCCGCGACCGCACTGGCCGAGCAATCCCGCTCGATTTTCGGCGTCCTTCCCGCCGACATGGCAACCTCCGATCGACCCACCACGGAAGCGCGTGTAAAACTCGGGCGCCAACTATTCTTCGATCCGCGCCTGTCAAAAAACCACGACATCTCGTGCAACAGCTGTCATCAACTGGACAATTTTGGTGTCGACGGACAGGCGACCTCCCCCGGTCATCGGGGACAGCGCGGTGACCGAAGCAGCCCCTCGGTGTACAACGCGGCACTCCACACCGCGCAGTTCTGGGACGGACGTGCGGCGGATGTAGAGGAACAGGCAAAGGGACCAGTGTTGAATCCGATCGAAATGGCGATGCCCAGTCAAAAAGCCGTCCTCACTGTCATCCAATCGATTCCAGGCTACCGCCCCTTGTTTGCCAATGCTTTTCCCGGAGAATCCCAGCCGATCACCTACGACAATATGGGCATCGCTATCGGAGCTTTCGAGAGAAAGCTCGTGACCCCAGGGCGTTTCGATCGCTTCATGTCCGGCGATCTAGACGCGCTGACAACCCAGCAACAAGAGGGCCTACGCACCTTCATCGAGGTCGGCTGCATCACCTGCCATTACGGACCCACCGTTGGAGGCCTGACCTACCAGAAACTGGGTCTCATCAAAGCCTATGAGTCTGAGGACCCGGGCCGCTTCAAAGTCACGGGGAATGAATCAGACCGATCCGTCTGGAAAGTTCCCTCCCTCCGCAACATTGCCAAGACGGGCCCGTACCTACACAACGGAAGCGTGGAGCAACTCGACGACATGGTGGCGATCATGGGCCGGCACCAGTTGGGCATGGAACTCTCCCCGACACAGGTCAAGAGCATCGTCACCTTCCTGAACGCCCTGACGGGTGAGGCCGATGTCGCGATCACCCAGGAGCCCGCACTCCTACCCAGCGGCCCCGACACTCCCGCACCGGATCCGAGCTAGGCGGGCGTCTACATTCCCGCCACACGACTCGAATCAAGGAAAACGACGGGGCGCAAGCCCATTGAAAGGCGCCGGTTGCCCTGGTCACCAGGCTAGAGGCCGGAGTTCCTCAGCAAATTCCGAGGCAGACACCCATCACGCTTTAGAGTGGGCAACACTCGTGAGGGGGGTTCGCCATGCAACACATCGCGGCTGAATCCATGGAGGAAAGCGAAGCCGAGATGACCGCGAGCATATTGACAGGTTGGGTCGCACTTTGGTTCAAGGCCTCGAGAGCAACCACTTCCGCGTCTACCGTTTTACAGACTGTGTACACGTCGGTGTCTGCAAACTCAGATGGAACAGTTCGCGTCCAGAGGCAATCCCCACTCTCGGGCCACGCGGCTTCGCACAGCTCGGCAAGGCACGAAGAGGACGCAACTTCAGCGGGATTCGAGCAGGAGTCTGCGAGCTGCTGTAACTGGTAGAGGGTCGGCAGGAAAGCGATCCCAGCTGTCACCAATGGGGGCGCCCCCCCTGTGGGGCTATCCGCCACGCGCCCGTTCAATCGCTGAAGATATCCCCGACTCTCGTCGTAGGTCCTGGCGGCCGGGACCGGGTCAACATGCCAAATCAATCCGTTCGCCGTATCCAAACAGGCATGCGTTCCATAGTTGTTCTGATAGGCGAAGTACCCGGTTGCGCGAGGTCCGGAGATGGCAGTCGTCAGTCCGCTGATCGCCGCCGTATTGACGGACATATTCGCCGCCAGCCCGTACCCGTTGTTGTCAACGAACGCATCCACCTCCGATTCGCTGAGTTGGGTGTTGGTATCCACCGTGTGAGGCCCAGCCACGAAGCCCTCGGCCGTCGCTGCGGCCGCCACCTCCGCAGCCGTGAGCTGAGTGTTGGTATCCACCGTGTGGCCGGCAGCTGCAGCGTTGGCTGCACCCAACGCCACGGTCGCATCTGATTGCGCGGCCGCAATCCGGCCGTCGTGGCTGTCGACCACGGTCTTTACGGCGCCAAAATTGGCGTTGACCTCATCCGCATTTGCAGCTGTCCCATTGTTGAACACGTTGGGTACTGACAAGGTTTGCGCACTCGCGACGGGAGTCAGGGCAAGGAGCAAAAAGTACAGCGAGAGCAGAACCTGGGGCACGAGCGTCTCCTTCTCAGCGACGAAGCCAAGAGGCACCCACAAATTTCTAGCCCCATTGAAACCGCTTGCTTCCCTACAACACAGACGCGGTCGAGAACGATGGGGCGAGAGCCGAGCCTCAGGCCGGGTTTTTTCGATCCCTCAGTCGATCGGCCGCCCGAAGACTTCGATTGAGAGCGGACGCCCTGTTCCGTGGTTTCGTAGCCCTTCCCTAGGCGCTCGTGTCTGTGACAATGAACGGGGCAAAGCGTTCCATGTATTCGGCAAATGCCGCGCTAACCCCCTCGATCTTGCAACCATAATCCTCGGGAGCGTAGTGGTGAACCCCGCGACTTCCGCGTCGGTTGTCCAGTGCCCATTGGGCCATGGCGGCCCGAGTTGCGTCGGAGAGATCCAGGCCGAGAAAGGAATAGATCCGCTCCACTGTTTCGATGGGTTTGGATTCGATCTCCCCCTCTCCAATGTCGAAGAAGCGCTCCTCTCCCAACCGAAGGCGTTCCGCAATGGTGCGCCGGGCACCCTCGACGAGATGTTCGAGCAGGTCATTTCCGAGCCGAATGGGATCGACCTGATGAGCGGGCAACACACCCTGCTGAGCCGCAAGCACCGTACTGCATGCCGAAGGGAAAGAAGCCACCGGATTCCGATGGGTCATGAGGAACCGGGCATTGGGATAGTGGGCGCTCAATTGATCGAGGTGGAACATGAAGAGCGGCGTCTTCAACAACCAAAGGAATGGCGGCCGATGAGCATGGAGCATCCGCAAGACTCGCTCGTGGTAAGCAAAGGTGCTGGTCAAATCGGTAGATCGCCACCAGCGCGTAAAGGTAGGAACGGGAAGGCCGAGTTCCTGATTGTGAAAATGTAACGAGAGCACGATCACGTCTTCAATAGGACCGTCCACACTAGAAATATGCTGGACGTTGGGCCGAGCCACTGCGGAGAGTCGTCGGGGGTCTTTTTCTTCCGTGGCTGCTTCCGGTGGCGGCACAGGATCCATCACTTCCCAGGTCCGCTGGAAGCGAAACTGAGGGTCCACGGCCAGTAGGTACTGAAGCGCCGTGGTCGACGTGCGGGGAAGCCCGAGTATCACGACCGGCCCATCGACCGGTTGAGAAGCTGACTCAGCGTGATCCTCGTACCACTTCTCGGTACGTAGTCGGTTGATCAGGCGACCGGTGAGGATCGCTTCGATCACTTCGATGGCCGCTGGATTTTCTCCGATATCCACCTCCACGGCCGAAACGAGGCGTTCGAGCCCCTCCTCCCATCCTGTAGGACCAAAATTCGACAATCCGGAGCGTTCTCGGGCTCGGTCGACCATTTCGGATGCGGAACAAATCATCAGGTGCGGCTCATCGTCATAGGCAGTGATATATCCACAGAAAACCAAAAAGGGCCACCCCCGACGTTTATGCTGTGGGTATTGTTTCGGTCACGGAGGTTTCAGAAGGATGACAATCGATACCAAGGGCAACCTGGATCCGAAAATCGACGAGGTCACACCCGAGGCTCCCAGTTCACCGGAGCATCGCGAGGGTGCGTCCATGTGGATCTGGGACGATGCGGGACGCTTCGGTCTACCACGGATCGCGGTCGAGGCCCTGGGGGCGACGTGGGAAACCTCCCGAACGACCACGCTGAACTTTGGTGAGCCCGACGGACGTTTGCTTTTGTCCTGGGATGCAGCTCCCCCCCACCCTGCCACAGACGAAGCGGGCAGACCGAGAGTTCTCGGTGCGGGAGCGTTGAAGCTTCAATGCGTGGAGCCCTTCGAGCAGTGGCGGCTCACATTCGATGGCAAAGCCGCGGAGACGAGCGCCAACGATATGATCGCCGGGCGCGGGCCATCAGGCGCCGAGCTTGGCGATGCCGCAAACGTGTCACTCGCGATCGAGATCGAGGCACAGATGGTTGCCCCTCCCTGGTTTCAGGGCACACAAAACCCGGAAGGGCAATTTGTCGTCGGGGAGCATCGCTTCGAGCAACTGTTCACTGCCAACGGAACCGTATCCATAGACGGTGCAACGACACCCTTCGATGGCGGCGGACTTCGGATTCACCGTAAGGGTGGGAATCGAAGCGACTACTCGGACTGGTACGGACATTCCTGGCAGTCGGCAAAGTTCCCGAGCGGCCGAGCATTCGGCTACATCCACTACCGGCCTCGACCCGATGGCTCGGTGAAGTACCACGAAGGATGGGTCCTCGACGGTGGCGAAGTCCTGCCGGCAAGGGTGGTGGAAACGCCGTGGATGAAAGCATTGGAACCCAGAGGGGAAGAGGTCTCCTTCACCCTCCGGACACCCAAAGGGGACTATCGGATCGAGTCCGAAACACACCTCTCGACCTTCTTTGCCGAGCGGGAAATGTCTCCTGGCGTGACCTTTCCACCGCTACAACAAGGCATTGCTCGATACCGATGGGATGGGGAAGAGGTTTACGGGATGATCGAACGATCTGCCCGCCTGTGACTCGCGAGCAAGATCACACGCCTCCCCGGCTTCCGAGCTCCAGTCTAAACGCATAGACGTGCAGCTTCGCCCCTACCCTGTCTCCCGCTCATAGGCGACCCCCGATGCCGCTAGGCATCCCCCTTCCCCGCTTCGGCTCCCCTCGGTTCACAGACTTTTCGCATCCCAGAAATACCGGCTCTCTCTTCCCATCGAGGCGAAAAACCGCTTCCAGTTCCTAAACCCCCGAAGACTCCCCCGGATACAGATTGTGTCGAGGTGTTGAATTCGCTCGACTGGCAATCACTGAGTCTCGCCTGGAAACCCAGACGAGACTCCCCGGGGGGAGCAACCATGACCGTAGCGATGGGTGGTGACGGCAGCGGTCTGCTGGACACCAGCCTGACGATCCTGAAGCGCGGAGACCCGGTGCGAACCGGGCTCCCCGGCCACGGCGAACACCTGTACGTCAACACCTCCAACGGCAACCTCGTCGTCCAACACGAGGACGCCTTCCTCCCCAGCCTGGGCGAAGACTTCCGCCTGCTCCGAACCTACAACTCCCGCGGAGAAGGCAGCGAGTTCTCCACCGGCAAGTGGTCCTTCTCCACGAATCTGAGACTCAGCGTCGTCTACCTCTTGCCCCACAACGTCCTCGAACTCCACCGCGGCGACGAGAGCCTCTTTCAGTTCCACTTCGACGAGGCCCGAGGCCTGTGGGTGAGCACCGACGGCGACGGGGCCTACGAGACCATCACCGAAATCAGC
>JAKVBI010000013.1 GCA_022447545.1 Myxococcota bacterium | reverse complement strand
GATACCAACTGGAGTTATGTGATGTACACCAAACCTACTGTTGAACGATATGGATCGTTCCGTGATCTCACCAAGATCGGCATGGGTGCTGACGGTGATGGCGGGATTGGTCACGGCTTCCTCGATGGTCAGTGGGGAGCTGATAAGGATCGCTCGTGATCCAAACGTGCCGGGAGGTCTCATCCGAGACCTCCCGGCACTCTCGGAGTACCCATGCCTGACTATTCTGTATTCGGCTCTTGCCTACACTCCGAATTGGAGTTTCCGGAACTGAAGTCGGTTTCCGACACCCTTCCGAAGTGGAATCTCACCTTGGGAGAACCGCGGAATCCAGCATCAGATTCTCATCCACTCGGTCAGTACGAGATCACCGAATCCATTTCGGTTCGTCTGTACCAGTCCAATTCGGGTTTCGAAGTTCGATTTGACGACACCGGTTCATTTCATGTGGATCGAAAAGGGATGGAGATCCACTGGATACCCGGGCCAGACCCCGATCCTGAAAAGGTTCGCGCGGATGTCCTGGGGCCAGTTCTAGCAACTGCGTTTCATGCAGCCGGAGTATTTTGTTTACACGGAAGCGCCGTAGCTCTCGGGAGCGGTTCGATTGCATTTTTGGCGCCCAAACACCATGGAAAATCGACACTTGCAATGGCCATGGTCGATCGAGGCGCACGGTTGATAACGGACGATTGTCTGCCCGTGGATCTCAATGAAATTGCTACGGCTCTTCCCGGCATGCACAGTGTTCGCCTCTGGGATGATTCATATGAACATCTTCAGAATCACTCGGAGAACACAATCACAGGTCCTAGCGGAAAACACATCGTGACCGACATTCCTGAAGAATCTCTTCATTCAGAGCCCTCACGTCTCGATGCAATCTATTTGATCCATCCGACTCGGCCCGAAGCAGGGGGCAGAGCCGTTCGAAGGTCACTACTTCCACCGGAAACCTCGGCCCTTGCCCTCGTAAGCAACTCCAAGATTGGCTCACTATTGGGGGGAGCAGAGGCCATCGTTCAACTCGAAAACGCCACCGAACTCGCAAGAAAAGTTCCTGTTTATTCACTCGCGGTCCCGCGCGACTACGCGCTTCTCGATTCCGTGGTCGAAGAACTGATGCAGTGGCATGAAAATCCAAAGCTCGATTTGGCCGTTACGGGAACCGGATGACATTCTCAACAGCGGGCCAACGCAATCGATTCATTCGTGCTGGCGAACCCGCCGAATACATCGTGGAACTCCGAGAACTGACCAAGAGCTTCCCGTTACGCCGAGGCTGGTTGGAAACGCTTCGAAAACCCTTCGAAGTAGAAAAGACGACGGTCACCGAACGCCTGTCTTTCGGTGTTCGGGACGGGGAATTTTTTGGCCTATTGGGCGTCAATGGTGCTGGCAAGACAACTGTATTCAAAATGCTCTCGACACTCGTTCTTCCCGACCACGGCTCTTTGTCTGTCGCAGGTTTTGATGTTGCAAAAAATCCGGCGGAGGTTCGAGGCCTCTTGACTCCCGTCATCGTCGATGACCGGAGCCTGCATTGGAGACTGTCCGCTCGTGAGAATCTACGCCTGTTTGCGGGACTCCAGGGCATTCGAGGCCCCGGGGCCCGAAGTCGCGTTCAAGAAGTGCTGGAAGTGGTCGGCCTCGAGAATACGGGCGAACAGCTCGCGGGACGATTTTCGTCGGGAATGAAACAACGCTTGTTGATCGGCCGGGCTTTGCTTGGACGGCCGCGAATTCTACTCCTGGATGAGCCGACACGAAGCCTCGACCCGATCTCAGCGCGAGGTTTTCGGCAATTTTTGCGCGATGAAATCGCAGGCCAGCAAGGATGCACGGTTTTGCTCGCGACCCACAGTGCCGAAGAGGCACTCGAACTCTGTGATCGTGTCGCCGTTCTTCACCATGGCCGCCTACTGGCGTTGGATACGGTGCAAAAGCTCTCGGAGAAAATCGGGGATGAACGCTACCGCATTCGAGTGTCGAAAGAGGCGCGAAAAATTCTCGAGACGTGGGCAGGGACTGGAGCCATCCGTTCGCTGCGATCTCTGAAAAATGGAGATCCGTGCTGGAATGAATTCGAAATGCACCTACCGGGAGGAACCGAACGAGGAGCTGAAATCGTTACTCAACTGGTGGGAGCAGGGCATTCAGTTGCTTCCTTCCAACGCATCGAGCTGAGCCTTGCGGATTTGCTGGATGGGGTGCTGGCGGAAAATCCGCATGTCTAGTGCAACCGCTTTGATGCGTGCCAGTTGGTTGACCATGACCAGTTACCGATTGCGAATGGTCATGTCGATGATCGCTCTCGTGGTATCAGTGATACCGCTGTACTTCGTTGCGGATGCCCTACAAGCAACCATGGCAGAATCGATAAAGAATCAGGGTGGACAATACTTCGGATTCGTCATCGCAGGAATGGTGGCCATGCAGATTGTAAACCCGGCAATTCGAACCCTCCCCGCTCAAATCGCGTCTGGAATTACTCGCGGAACCCTCGAGGCACTTCTCGCCACACCGGCCAGACTGTCATCCATTCTCCTCGGTCTGACCGCAATGCCGCTTCTTTGGTCTCTGGTCAGTGTCGCGATTTTGCTGATCGCAGCATGGGCCCTAGGTGCACAGTTGGTTTGGAGTCAGGCCTTTCCAAGCCTGTTCATTCTTGCACTCCTCCTCACCACCTACCTTCCCTTCGGTCTCATGGCAGCCAGCCTCGTTCTCGTCTTTCGAACCCCCGGACCCATACCGCAAGGGGTGATGTATCTATCGATTCTCTTGGGTGGCGTCTACTACCCCACCGAGGTCATCCCTTCTTGGATCCACCACATCTCACAGTGGATCCCCATGACCTACGGCCTGCGATCGTTTCGGAGCGTGCTGCTCGATGGGCAGCCTCTGAGCTCTGTCTCAGGTGACATCGGGATTCTGTTGCTTTTTTCAGTCGCACTCTTTTCCATCGGAGTCGCGGCATTCTCTCTGGCTTTTCGTCACGCAAAAATCTCCGGAACTCTAAGTCAATACTGAGAGGATCAATTTCATGACCGCCTCGAGTCTTTCGCCGGAATCGCAACTACTCTTGCTCGCCATTTCTGGACATGGGGATGATCGAAAAATTCAGTGTGCCCTCCAGCAAGATCTCGACTGGCTGAAGATTCAAGCTCTGACCCGCCACGAAAAGGCCGCTCTATTGCTCTGGAGGGGTCTCGAGAAGATCGGAAACAAAGGAGTTCCGGAAGAGCATGCAGCCGCGCTGGAAAAACTCGCACAAATCTGGCGATTCAAGCTTCTTCACCTCGAATCGCTTCTCCATCGCACACTCGACGTCTATTCCAAACGCGGAATCGAAGTTCTCTTATTGAAGGGCAGTGGCCTCGCCTACACCGCATATAGCTCCTTTGAAGAGCGCCCCATGTATGATCTCGATATTCTCGTCCAACCTGAACAGGCCAAGGAAGCCTGGATCCTCGCTCGAGAAGATGGATGGGTATGGGATTCAGCACGATCGCCACTCCCCCAGTTTGATGACCACCACCATCTACCCCCCCTGGATGACCCGCAACGAACGGGAGGGTCTCTAGAAATCCATACCGACTTGTGCCGACCAGGACACCAATTCAGATTTTCGGCGCGCGAGATGTGGCAGGACGCAAGAGAGATCTCAGTCGGTGGGCACAAAGTCCGGGTTCCCTCGCTCCACCATCAGATTCTACATACTTGTATCCATTTCGCGTGGGGACATGCCATGCGTCGCAAGTCGATTCTCACCTTGAATGATGTAGAAACCTTCGTGAATTGCGGAGAGGTCGATTGGTCTGAATTGGTCGACCAAGCTCGGGAAACTCGAGCCGATACTTGTTGCTATTGGACGTTCCGCCTCGCGCGCAAAACAGCCGGAATCCAAGTTCCAGAAGAAGTCCTCGAAGCCCTGCGCCCGAACGTCCCCGAATTCGCATTGAACCGTTTTGAGCGACATTTCGCGCTCCACATGTTTCCTTCCGAAGTCCGATGCCCTTCGGTCCTGGCGGGTAAGTCCATCTGGCAACTGGCCATTCGCCGTGGAGAGTGCGAGGAAATGGAATTGCTTGGAGTCGGCCGAAAACCCAAAAAATCACCTCCGGGAAGTTTTCAAGATCTACTACAGCGATCGAGCAATCAACTCCAGAGCCTTCGTGGCTGGGGGCGTTACCTACGGGTAGCTCTCGCAGGCCAAGTTGCTCCTCCGCTCCGAGGCTGAATCTCCCCCCGCACCTGTCCTTTCTGGACCAGCAGCGTTGTCGTTCCCCGGGCAAAATCGGCGAGGCAATTCGCCTCAACCAATTGAGACTTTTGGCGGCGAGAGCAAAGTTGCTCTTCCCTTACATTCTCGGGTTGACCGATGCCCCATAGCTGACACTCGGATGGTAGTCTTTAATCCAGAATGGTCCTTGAGATCCTCTGGCAATAGCCCACGGCGACCCACGGATCGTTGCACGGTCCTTAGGCAGCCGGTCCCCATTTACCGATAGATCGAGGTCACCCATGGATTTCGATGGAAAAGTTGCAGTGGTCACTGGGGCAAGCCGTGGGATCGGCAAGGCGATCGCATTGGAATTGGCAGGACAAGGTGCGCGGGTTGTTGTCGCCGCGCGGTCCGAGGTTGAGCGCGAAAAACTTCCGGGCACCATTCAAGCTACCGAGGAAGAAATTCGGTCGGCTGGTGGGAAAGCCATTGCGATTCGCTGTGATATCCGCGATCCAGACCAGGTCGAATCGCTGGCCCACCAGGTTCGCGAGGCCTTCGGGCCAGCGGACATTCTGATCAACAACGCAGCAGCAACCTTTCGAGCCTCAGGGCTCGAAGTTCCGCTGTCGCGCTGGGATCTGGTCATGGATGTAAATGTCCGAGGAACTTTCCTTTGTACCCGAGCCTTCGTTGAACCCATGATGGCCCGCGGTTCCGGCGCCATCCTCAACATCAGTTCCGGAGCCGGTGACATGGACGTTCGAGAGCACGAGGGAAGGCTGCCCTCCCTCGCGTATGGAGTGTCCAAAGCTGCCGTGAACCGAATGACCGTTGGATTTGCCAAAGAACTCGAACCCCACGGAATCGACGTCAATGCACTCATGCCCGCGTCGGCGGTGGCCACGGAGGGCACTCGGGCCTTCTATGGCAAGAAAATCCCAGAGAACTTCGTCGGCCCCGAGGCCATGGTGGAGGCATCTTTGCATCTCGTGAGTGAACGTGCTCCCAGGTTCACGGCATGGGTTGGAACGGATGAGGAGTTGAAGAAACTCCTTTAGCGCTTCTCTGTCTGCCGAAAGCTCGGAAATGATACCGATGGCCTGGGTTTTGTCCCAAAACACTGAGTAGACTGCCAACCTGTCGAACATGGAAAGATCAAGTCAGCTTCCGTGCAGGAACGAATCTCTGTTTGCTTTTGCAACGATCACGAACAGATCGAACTTCTCTATGTAGCGATCAAATCGCTGGTGAGCGAATTCGAGAAGACGCATCGGAACGAAGTCTTCGCACTTGATATCTACATCATCTCCATCGGCTTGTCCGATGAGATGAAAAGAACCATCGAATCGTGTGCGGGTTCATCGATTTCCGTCACTCGTGTGATATTCCTCGAGTATCGACTGCAAGGCCGTTACCCGCTTTGTCGCTTCAGGGCGTCTGAGATCGTCACGCTGGTCTTCTTCGCTCCGGAATTCTTCCCGGATCTCGAACGAATCATTTTTCTCGATAGTGACGTGTTGATCACTGGGGACATCTCAGAACTCTGGGATATCGATCTGCGAGGCCGATGGCTGGGGATTGTCGACAAGGCATATGACCAGAGCCAAAGAGCGCGAACGATCATGCGTCCCCTGAGCGCCCTCACTACGCCGGTGAATTCAGGCACCGTCCTTCTCGACCTCGTAAAGATGAGAACCGAAAATATTTCTCATCAACTCGATTCCTTCATGGAGAAGAATCAGAAGTGGTTACGAACCCCCGAGCAGGAAGCGTTCGAGTACGTCGCAAACAACAGGATTCATCTGCACCACAAGTGGAATTGGCGGGGTGTCGCTCCGGTTTCTGAAATCTATTGGTCGGCACCGACGATGAAATCGGTTGCGGAATACGAAGCTATCGTACCTTCTGTGGTCCACTTCCAATGGCCAGCACGTCCGAACCGATACCACTTGGACAATCCTTGGTTCGACCGATGGAATGACTACTACGATCTTTTGGGTCTGAATCCATTAACGAAGAAGGCCTACGACCTGTTGCTCTTCACGAGAATGTCTGTCGGAACCCATCGGTTGGGGTCTTCCAAAAAGATGCGAATCTTGTTTCGATTTTCTCGGCATGCCCTGGTCTTACTTCCCACCTACATCGCATATCGTTTGAAGCTGATGGGTTCGCGCGCTCGCGCACTCGTGAAATCCAATACCATCGCGCGCCCCGATTCGCGTCCCTCATAGAAGAGCCCACTCGGATGATCGAAAGCGGGGAGGTGCACTCAGTCTGCAGAAAGAACCAGTTTCTGCGAATTCCCGGGGTTGGGGGCGCCGGGAGTTTGTCCAAGAACCCGAATTTCGGCTGTCAGCTCGTGGGGTTGAACGTTCAGAAGCCCGACGGTCCCCAGACGGAATTCCTTGTGGTGCGGCAGAGTGGGGCTGCCGGGGTTGACCAGGAGCAGATCGTCGCGCGGATCGAGATACTCTACATGCGTGTCTCCGCTGATCAGTACGTCCGGTCGCTCGCCATCTAAATGTGTCTCGAGGATCGCTTCGGTAGGCCGGCTGCGCGGCCGGATCTCATGGACCATCGCAATACGCCAGCCCTCCACGTCCAGTATTTGGCGCTTGGCCATGCGCGGATCTTCGAACAAGTCGTTGTTTCCCTCTGCGACGAGGGTTGGAGCGTACATCTCACACCAATCGAGTACAGGCGGCGCGGTAACATCGCCTGCGTGTAGAATCAGGTCGGCATCTGCAAGGAAATCACCAATCTCAGGGCCCAGCTCGTCGAGTTGCCGAATCACGGAAGGCAGGTGAGTATCGGAGATCAGAGCAATGAGCACGCGGGGATCTTACGAGACCGACACTCGAGAGGGCAAACAGATCCAAATCCCACCCCTGAGAACGCTGGACACAGCATACGAGGAAGAGCATGAACCAGGACCGACAAGCCGCCATCGTCGGCATACACGAATACCCCTCGCGCCTCACGCGGGGAGTCTCGGCGATGGACATCAAGATCGACTGTATCAGGACCGCTCTGGAGGACGCAGGACTCAGCTGGGGCGACGTGGACGCTGTCTATGATGCCGGCGACGGGGAAGCCGGAGGGGGACTGCAACTTTCCGCGTATCTGGGTCTCCGTCCCAATGTGATTGACACCACTCAGGTCGGTGGTTCTTCGTACGAATTCCAAGCTGCACACGCTTGGCGGGACATCGCTGCAGGGAAATGCAAAGTGGCAATCCTCAGCTATGGATCGACAGCGGCGTCTGCCCGTTGGGCCATTGGTACCGGCTCCATGCAACGCCCGGGTGCCGCGAACTGGGAAGCCAACATGGAGATCCCCTATGGGACAACTTTGATTGCGAACTACGCCATGGTCAAGCAGCGGCACATGCACGAATACGGCACGACCACGGAACAACTCGCAGGGATTTCAGTCGCGACCCGGCGCCATGCGATGCGCAACCCGGACGCCGTCCAGGCCATGACCGACCTCGAGTTCGTTGGTGTCAATGAGATCACTACAGCCGACGTCCTCGACTCTCGTGTCGTCGCAGACCCTCTTCATCTGTTGGAGTGCTGCATGATCAGTGATGGCGGTGGAGCCGTAGTCATCGCATCTCCTGAGGTCGCCCGAAATACCCGAAAACCACCGGTCTGGATCATTGGAAGCGGTGAAGCCATCAAGTACACCGAATCGGATGGTGATATCACGGTCAGCGCCGGCGCTCAGAGTGGCCCTGTGGCCTTCGGAGAGGCTGGCATTGCTCCCGACGAAATCGACATCGCCATGATCTACGACTCGTTCACGATCACGGTGGCCGTTTGCCTCGAAGATCTCGGTTTCTGCAAGAAGGGTGAAGTGGGAGACTACGTGGCCGGCGGAAGGCTCGCTTTCGACAATCCCGACGCCCCTGCGCTCAACACGGATGGCGGCGGCCTTTCATCCAACCATCCGGGCATGCGTGGCATCTTCCTACTTCTCGAAGCGACCCGCCAACTCCGCGGCGAGTCACACTCACAACGCCCCGATGCTCGGCTCGCCGTTGCCCATGGCAATGGCGGCCGGCTCGGCAGCACCCACACCGGCGGAACCGTCATTCTCGCGAGGGACTGAAACATGGCACAACGACCCCAACCCCGATTCCCCGAACCCAACACCGAACCCTACTGGGAAGCGACCAAGCAAAATGAGTTGCGTTATCCAGTATGCACGGCCTGCGAAACGATCATCTTCACCCCACGCAGACACTGCACCGATTGCGGTTCCCAGGATCTTGAATGGAAGGTCTCACGAGGAGAGGGCACCGTCTATACCTTCTCTGTCGTGCGCCAGAATCGAATGCCTGGTTTCGTCGACCTCGGCGCCTATTCGGTTGCATACATCGACCTCGATGAGGGCTTCCGAATGCTCAGTGGGGTGATCGGCATCGAAGACCCCACCCGCGATATCCACATTGGGCAGCGTGTCCGGGTGGAGTTCGAAGAACAGGAAGAGGGTGAGTATCCGATTCCGCTGTTCCGCCCGATTTGAACCACGCCGGCGCCGCCCAACGCCTCAGCAGTGACGGCGGAGTTCGCTGAACACTGCCCCCTCAATTCGCCGGCCTAGGGCGTGTACCAGATGGGAGATGTCCAGGCTCGCTCCTGGATCGATCCCTTGTGTTCCTCGGAACAACAAGCAGCCAAGCCCTCGGGCACCGCTTCCGGGGTCCCGCAATTGACACCTGCCGCGTTGCAGGTGTATTGGCTCCAACGACACGAAGGGTTCTCGAGCACACGAGCGTAATAGAAGACATTTCTGGACGGATCGAAGTCGGGGTCCGTCCACACACTGCACAAGCTCGAAGCCCCCTTTCCACGTGGCTCGCAGGTCATCAGGTCAACCGACGCACCATTATCTCCACCCGCAACATCGTAGATCGCCTCACGATGTTCACCTTCCTCGATCCATCCCTTGATGATCTGGATACGCTGGAGCGCACCGCCTCCCGCCCCGGAGTCTCGTAGCGCCGACACGACAAAACGCGGCGACTCGACACCCCCAGGCCGCGGCGGAAGGTCCCCCCCCATCGGAACACCTTTCGCATAACCCGTGGCTGCGAGTTCATGACTACTACAAAGTTCGTCTGGATATTCCCACCCGCCGAAAAAACGCAAGATCGGGCGGGTTCCACTCGTCGCGTAGGTCTCCTTATTCAGCATCGCATTGAAGATTGAGTCTCGGGTGTTCTCTTCGGCCCAAACAACAGCAAGACCGCCGGGATTGAATTCAATGTTGTCAGCAAAGTCGGTAGGAGTCTCGGCTCCACCACCTTTACCGAAGCCACCGTGGCCAGGATATATGGAATTTTCTGCAGTCAACCCCGGTGCAGCGATGTGGCTGTCCGTGGATCCGATCATTCCGAACTTCAGACCGTTGACCCCGAGTTCATCCTGCTGCCGAAGACCTTCCGTGAGTGCCCACCGGACGAAATTGTTGGCATCGGGCAATTGAGCAGGCGCAAACCATGTCCCGGTGCCCCCCCCGAAGCTGTCGTATGGAAGGGTTTCGAAGTCGCAGAACTCATCATTGCTCCATCCCGCGACCACATCACACTCGGAGGCTCCCTTGTGCTGAGTGAGTTCGACGATCGGCTCGAACCGCGCGCGGCGCATGGCCTCTTCAGCGGTAATGACGGGCTGGCTTATGCCTGCTTCCTCGATCTTTGCAGTCCCGAACATCCACCCGCCGCTGATATTGCTGTTGTGTGGAATCGTCAACACTTCGCAATCATCATTGGCTTGCGTGCACTCCTCATCGAGGCGCTCCCAGAGATGATGAGCGGAAGGGGTATCAATCCAACTGACCGCGTAGTCTGGAACGTCTTCATTTCGAAAGATCACGTTACGGTGAAGATTATCCCCAGTGCCAACGCCCGCGGTCCACTCGTACCCGATGAAGCTCGTAAATTCGCAAGCAGAAGTGCGATCATAAGCTTCCTCGGCCGCGCGCTGAACCTCCTGCCATACCTGGCTGGCCACACCGCGACAGAGTTCTCCGTCCTGTCCACAGAACCCCCAGCGGCTCTTCAACTGCAAGACACGTCCGGCGAAGAGGACCATCGACATCATTCGACTGTTGCGTTGGCCCCAACACACCCAGTTTTCATATGCATCAAACTCAGGATCGTTACACATCCGAACCTCGCCTAGCAGTTCGGAATGATCCGATAGGGCGGTGAAATCCAGCGGCCGATCAAGCTGAACGAATCGGGTCGGAATGCCGGCACCGTCATAAGGTTGGATTCCAATCTTCGCACCACGGGCAAAGGCATACGCTTCGCTCGGCGGATTTCGAGTGTCCTGCACATTCGCATCAAACGAAAAAGTCGTGTGAACATGCGTATCGCCGAAGAACGGCCGCTTGAACGGTTGATAGTCCGTACATGCTTCTCGCTCTTCCGTAATCCGGTAGGGACGGACGGGCACGACTCCAATTCCTATCCCCTGTTCAGAACTCGATGGCTGTATTTCGCCGGATGTCATGCTGGCGGACACAACCCCGAGGATCAGAGGAACCACGAGAAAAGTTTTTTGACCGATCATACGAGAGGCTCCTTTGACCTTCGGCCATAAGTTGGGAGTCGATTTTGATCGATCGTTTTCCATCAGGAGGTTTCGGGAGTTGGGACGTCGCACATTGGCCTGCGATCAATTCGCCATGGGATTCAGCGAATGACGCCGTCGGTTCTCAGTGCATTGAGATCTTCATCCGTGAGTGTCAGATCTTCCTTCAGAATCTCGTCGGTGTGTTGACCGAGCGATGGCCAGCGCTCTACCGGTGCTTCCGAAATTTCAGAGAACTTGACTGGGTTTCCATGAACCCGGACCGTTTGCTCTCCTGGAGGTCCTGGGACTTCGCCCACCATTTCATGGGCCTGCACATGGGGATCTCCCAGCAGTTCCTCGCCTTCGTAACTCGGACCCGCGGGAACCCCCTGTTCCGCAAGAATTCGAGAGGCTTCGAGCTTGGTCTTTTGGGCCGCCCAGGCCTCGATCGCAGGGCGAATCACGCTCTCCTGGTGTTCGCTCCAGCCCTCCCGAGTCGCAAATCGAGGATCGTCCAACCATTCCGAACACCCGATGGTCCGTGCTAGACGTTCGAATTGTGGTTCGCGCCCCACCTGTATGATGAAAAGCCCATCGCTGGCTTCGAAAGAACTCACCAAACCGGGCCACGCCGCAACACTTTGATCGGTGATGCCGATCGACGGGCCAAAGACCGTCATATCCATGATGGAGATCATCGCGTCAAGCATCGAGACGTCGACCTTTTGTCCGTGGCCGGTGCGGTCACGGTTGCGCAGCGCCGACAGCAATCCAACCATGCAGAATAGCGACGTTCCGATATCTCCGATGGCACCCGCAACGCCAATGTTGGGCCTGCGACCCGGCTCTGGTCGAAACGAATAGAACCCGGCCATCGCCTCGGCGACGCAAGCATAAGCGGGCCAACTCCCATAGGGCGTATCACGTAGGCTCCCGAAACCGGAAACCGACGCATACACGAGGCGTGGATGAAGCGCCTTGAGAGTCTCGTAGCCGAGGCCCAACCTCTCCATGGTCCCTGGCTTGAAATTCTCAGTCAGTACATCGAAGCGGGGAACGAGACGCTTGATGAGTTCAACGCCCTTGGGATGCTTGAGATCAATACAGATGCTTTTCTTCCCGAGATTGTTACGGAGATAGGTCGATCCCACCTGCAAACCATCGGTATCGATAATCGACGGGGCAGCGGATCGACCTGATTCCCCCGCGACCGGGTGCTCGACCTTCACCACCTCCGCTCCGAGCCGCCCAAGCAACTGCGTACCGAAAGGCATGGCCTGCATCTGCTCGATGGCGAGAATGCGAAGCCCTTCGAGAGGCTGAGAAATGGCCGTGCTGGACTCAGGGGGCATCGGCATAGAACTGCTTGCACCAGCGGCGATATTCGGGAATGGGGCCGTCGCCATCGCACAAAATCGGACGCTCGCAGAACTTCTTGTTCTCCCAGATGGGAATGTCCTCGTTCATCTGCTTGACGATATCGCGAATGATGGCGGCTGCGACGCCCCCGACAGGATCTGCACCATCGACGCGCGGTTGGGTAAAGGCATATCGAACGTGAACACTCTCCTTATCGATGGGGGTCGAACAAGCGAGCTCCAGGGTTTCGCAGATCCCTGTAAAGCGGGTGATTGCGAACCCCATGCCATACACCTGAGACTCGATTCCACCGTCGACTTCTCCGCGTGGAGTCTTCAAATTCACGGGCTGGTAGTTGCGACGGCTCGGCCCATCGGATTCGACTTCAGCGGTGGGAACGTTCAGCGCCCCGTGTACGAACTGGAAGTGTGCGCTGTCGACGCCATTCTCACCCATTTCCTGGATCTGAGTACGCACCTCCCATTCGTACCGATCTGGAGTTGACCAGTCTTCGCTACCCGCTTCGCGGAGATCGGGAAGTTCAAAACTCGGTGGTGCATCCTGGGGGTGGTACCAAGCAAATACGAATCCATTCTTCTCCACCGTCGGATACGCACCAACGTGTGCGGCAGCGGGTATTCGCTTCGCATAGGGAACATGGGCACATACACCCGTTGCCCCCTCGAACTCCCATGCATGAAAGGGGCACCGAATTCGGGATCCCACGACCGTGCCCCCATGAGCGAGATGTGCCCCGAGGTGGGGACAGTGGGCATCGAGAACTGCAGGCTTACCGTCTTCGCCTCGGAACACCGCGAGCTGACGCCCGAAATAGTCCCTCGAGACCACCTCGCCAATGGCGAGGTCTCCACTTACGGCGACCGCATACCAACTTGCTGGTATGGGATGGGGGAAGTTTCGTGCCATCTCGGGACACCGCCCTAGGTTGGTTGATCGAGGTGTGGCATCGAGTCATGATGTCTCGAATCCAGCTGGCGGATTTCCTGCCGTCATCCTGGCCCCGGATTCCACGCGAGAACACTAGCAGCTCGAAAGTCCGGTGGAGGGCGATTCTCACGACGGCTGAAGGCGCAGCCGACTCTGGCCGTCTCGTACCTCTCGCTGGTACTCTTTTCGGGTTCACGCGAACATCGGCCGGCCCAACTCGCGGGCTCGTTGCAAGAGCAAAACCATGAAAACTCGCATCTTCCACATTCCTAGGACCTTTCAGGCATTGGGCGGTTCCCCGTACCAATGGCTATGCGTAGTCGGAATGCTCACCTTGGCCTGTGGGGGTGGACCCTCCCGCATGGAAATGTTTGCCGCAGCGCGAAGCCCGGAGTCGAGCTGGGAGTATCTCGGTAACTCGATGTCCGAAGCCGCAGCACTCATCGAGTCTTATTCAGACGACGAGCTCGAAAAACGCGAAGGCTACCGGCTGCTGGCGCGAACCCTCGCGCTTGGCTTCGATCGCTTTCTCGAATACAGCCAGAGCGATGTACCGGAATTCTACAGGCTGCAATCCGCACATCGAAAATTCGCAGGTGACAACCCCGACCAGCTGTACCACGCCGCCTCAATCGACGGAGGACGCGCCTATCGGATTCGTGGAAGGTGGTCCGACGGGGTCGTGTCCACAGAACTGATTGAGTTCGGTGTGTACGGCGGCGGGCTCAGCTTCGACGACGAAAATGCGAAACGTCGCCTGATCGGATACCTCGACGAGAGCGACCTGATCCTCGAGCAAGGCGGCGGATTTGAGGTGATCCTGGCTACTCAACCCCATTCCGGAAACTGGATCCGGCTTGAACCAGACGCCGAAACCGTCCTAGTTCGACGCTACTTCGCCTCTCCGCAACAGAACGACCGACTTCCGCTCGAAATCGAATTGATCGATGAGCAGCCACCGGTTCGAGCTATGACACAGGCTGATCTAGCGCGGGGCTTGCTTGGCGCTGGGGCGTTCCTGGTCGAAACCGTGAAGATCTGGGGAGGCTGGTATCCCGGAGTCCTGAAGCGTCTGGGTCCCAATCAGATCGGGCAGATGGAAGACGACGGAACACTACTCACCCCTTCCGAAATGGTTTATCTCGAAGGAGCCTGGCAAATCGACTCCGACGAAGCCCTGCTATTGAGTTTCGTTCCTCCCGAGGTTCCCTACTGGAACTTTCTCCCCATGAACATCTGGATGGAGAGTCTCGACTGGAGGGTCGCTACTGTCGCGGTCAACAATTTTTCAGCCCATCGAGCAGCTGACGGATCGGTGATGATCGTCGTGTCCGAACAGAATCCGGGTCTCCCCAACTGGATCGGCACTCAGGGACACCAGCGAGGGCTCATGTCGTTTCGCTTCGCGCGCCTCGGGCAAGCGTCAGCCCCTGAAGTGACCACGCGAGTGGTTCCCGTCGAGTCTCTGCGCCCTGAAGCGACCGAGTAGAATCACCAATCCCGCTTGAGTGCCCCCCTGAGTCGCTCGACCTGAGATTCATCAGGTCGGTACTTCGTGAAGCTCCGTTTCACCTGACTCACCCTACACCTACCGCCTCGAATCGAATTTCTAGACGTTTCTACCAATTGATCGGTTCCGGTTCGACGAAGCCAAGCGATTGCCCATCACGAAACAATTCCCTGAAACACACGTACCGGATCGCCCGACCCTAAGCGCTAACCCAACCGACTCGGGCATCGAGAGGAGAAAACTGAGCACCGCCGTACCCACTCAGTGGTCATTATTCCCAGTTGCGTCCCGAAGAGATGAGGTTGTGAACTTCTGTCACTCGGCAAGTGTGACGGGTCGATTGTCTCGCCGAGAAAGAAGTTGATGAAATGCTCGGTTGTCTATTTCACCGTTCGCATTGAATAGGATCGCTTCGCTCGTCGGTCGCTCCGATCGAGGGGATGCCGTTGTCCAGTGACGAACGAGACTGTCGACAATGGCTCGACGATCTTCACGAGGGGCAAAAATATCGTAGGAAAGGCCTTCAAATTCCGGATACTTACTCAAACTTTTCTTCGCGATGTAGCGAATCGCATCGTAGGGGTCGAACATCAGAGCTGCCAAATAAGGAGGCATCCACGAATCACCCGAAGCCTGACGGGCGGGGCCCCAACCCATCGCCCATGCGATCAGCGCGCGCTGGCCCGCATCTCCGGCCAAGGCCCATTGAACCCCTGCGGAAACGTCGCTTTGATCGTCGTTCAACTCTGGTTCCGGAATTCCGTACCGTTCGTGAAGATGTTGTGCACTCCATGCCAGGGGCCTGTCCAAGTGGCATAAGCTGCATGCATCGGGCCGACCGACCTCGGTACTCGTGCGAACATTGGGACTATCGATCTCGTGGCTGCGTGTGGATTTCAGCAACCCGTAGGCGGTGTATGGCATGTGACAATTCTGGCAGCGACTTCCGGGAGAATCAGCCTCGTGATAGGTGTGCTCAACGAGAGCCTGCTCGGTCTCGAAAGATGGATGACATTGCAGGCATGCCCGATCGCCATCCATGCCGAGCTTGAGCTGGCCATTTGCCCACTCTTCTCGTGATCGAGGATCATCCTCGGGTTGATGCATGGTATGGCATGAAAGACACCCATATTCACCACCACGGAAGCAGGGCGATTCGGCGATCGCCGTGTACTCACGACCTCGAATTCTAATCATTCCGTCCAACCAAACGAACATCCCTAGCCCGCTCGCCTCTCCCACATCGCCGGCCTCCCAGCGAGGTTCACCAATTCTGGTCCGGAGATCCGCAAACACACGATGTTCGCTCAGATCCTCGCCTGGGCGGAAATCGAAACCATTCTCGAGCCACTCGTAGAACTTTGGGTTTGGGGGTGCGTAGGATTCACTCAACCCATGGCATTGAGCGCAGATTTGTGAGGATCGATCAGCAGTCAATTCTTTCGGATTGACGATGGTTTCATCACCCGAGTCGTCGAAGTAGCGCGCGTAGCGGCGCCAAGGATCGCGATTGGTCTCCACATGATTCTCGGCCGGTCCATGACATGCCTCGCACGCGATACCGAATTCTGCGACGTGGGTATCGAACGCCCCCATGCCTTTTTGGGGTCTAGGTCTTCCGTGGACCGAGTGACACTGGATACACGATTCATTCCATCGAACGCGATCGAATCCAAGATGCGAGATGGGGGGTTTCAGAAATTTAGCCTGACGCGGTGTCCACTCTTGATCTTCCGTGAGGTAGACCAGGGGCATCAACACCAAAGAGCGCGGACTCTTACCGGGAAGCCAATACAACTGCTGATGATGTGAGCCCGTGGTGAGCAAAACGGGTTTCTCGACACGCCTGGGCTCGTCGCTTCCCTCTTCCCATTGGCGATTGGGAAGATCCACCCAGAACTCGTCTCCGCGACGGAAAGGACGAATCGTCGTTCCCAGAAACTCGACTTCTTTTCCATCGAAACGCCCGACCACGCTCTCGCGGTCGGGTAATTGAGTCATGGTTCGGTGGTAGGATTCGCTCCAGGTTCCGTACTCGTGAGGGTGGCAACTCGCACACGCGTCTGAACTAACGTATTCCTCTCCCTTCAACTCGAGGGGACGCATCGAGTCGAACGTCGCACGGTGATCGGATGCATTTTCTTTGAGCACGATCCGCACGAACCCGGTGACTGCAACCAGCGCGATCACAAAGCCAATAACCCGCAGCAGAGGCGAGTCTCGACCGCCCATTGGACTCAAGCCGCCATCGTTTTTCATGCGGTTTCTCGGATCGTTGGCGATTCTCGATCGGATATGAGTATACACCGATCCTAAAAAGACTCAGAAAACGCCCATCTCGCTAGGCACGAGTGAATCGCCGATTCCCGTGCCTTCTCACATGTCGTCATCGGCACTTTCGCCCTGCGAAATCGCGAAGGCAGGGAACTCGATGCTAGTTCATTTCTCTCCCCGAAAAGATTACTCTAAGCAGGAAAGGAGAATCGTATGTCTCATCGGCCGATGGAAGGGATTCGAATCGTCGAGGTTGCCCAGTTCACGTTCACACCAGCTGCAGGAGGGATCCTGGCGGATTGGGGTGCAGACGTGATCAAGATCGAACACCCGGTAGCAGGTGACGCCCAACGAGGCCTCAACCTGGGAACGGCGTCGGCTGGAGATGGTGGATCGTTCAGTCCGATCATGGAGCACCCAAACCGTGGGAAGCGGAGCATCGGCCTCGCATTGGATCACCCCACCGGCCGAGAGATTCTCTACGAACTGGTCCGCGATGCAGATGTCTTCCTTACGAATTTCATGCCCGATGCCCGGGAGAAGCTCAAGATCGAGGTCGACGACATTCGCAGCGTCAACCCGAATGTCATCTATGTACGAGGCACGGCCCACGGCGCGCGTGGACCAGAAGCATGGAAGGGTGGTTTTGATGGCAGCGTCTTCTGGAATCGTATGGGTCCTGCGTGGGCCGTGACACCGCCCGATGCACCACGCACGATGGGCATGCCCACAGGTGCGTTCGGAGACTCGATGGGAGCCATGACCATCGCAGGCGGTATCTCAGGTGCCTTGTTCTCACGAGAGCGCACAGGCGAACCTTCAATCGTCGACGTGTCACTCATGAGTGTGGGAGCTTGGGCAATGGCATACGGGGTGAACATCGCCCTTACAGTGGGGGACATCGAGGGCCCGCCGCCGCTTTCAAATACCGGCGTTGCTGCCATGAACCCGGTTGCAGGAAACTTTCAGACTCAAGACGGGCGCTGGATCAACCTCACGATGCTCCAGCCCGGCCGTTACTGGGCCGATTTCTGCCGCCATATCGAGCGCGAAGACCTCATCGACGATGAGCGCTTCAATACGGCTGAGAAGCTCATGTCGAATGCACAAGAGGGCGCGGCCATCGTTTCAGAAGAGTTTCGAAAGCGTCCCTACAGCGAGTGGATGCAGAGACTTCAGACGCTCGAGGGACAATGGGCACCCGTGCAGACAATCACGGAGGTCGCAAACGACCCGCAGTTGCGCGCGAATGGGTTTATCGCCAAGCTCAAAGATGCCGACGGCAAGGACCGCGAGCTCGTCACCAACCCGGTGCAGTTCGACGAAGTTCCCGCGGAATTGACAAGGGCCCCGCTCTTCGCAGAACACACCGACGAGATCCTGACCGAATTGGGTCGCGACATGGATACGATCCTTCAGCTCAAGGTGGATGGGGTCGTGACCTGAAGAAAATTGCCAACCGATTTTCGTGGTCAGAGCACTCTTTCTGAAATACGGAATACCTGAATCACTGGGTAGAGAAACGACGAATATCGGCCATGTCTCCCACCCAGGGAACTTGGGATTGGCACCAGACTTGAGCAAAGGGCCGAAGTTCTGCTCGCTGTGAAAGAACACCCACGCGAAGGCTATAGACCGGATCTTGCATGTTCGGAGTGGTTCCATAAACGTGGGTCCCACACAAATTGCAGAAGACCAACTGCCTCGCATTTCCACTATCCGCCATTTTCTCGTAGGTCGCCGGCTCTCCTTTCACGAGTCGAAAATCGCGTCCCGGAACCAGGACTGACGTCCGGAATGCGGATCCGGAAAAGATCTGGCAATCCGTGCAATGACAGATTCCCACGCGCTTCGGATCGATCTCTGCCTCGAACTGAACTGCACGACAGTGACAACTCCCATTCACATCCATGAGATCTCCTTGTTCTGACATCGGTCGAGTTTCGAAGTCTTTCACCCTTCCAATGGCTTGAAATCGCCTTGGGAAGAACTGAGAACTTCGATGCCCTCAGCTTCGCCCCTAGTTTTCGCTTCTTGGTCGCGCCCTGAAAGACACGCTCCACACTGGATGGTCCATCAAAGAGCATGGGATCGATGGAAGATAACCGTATTTCTCTGAATTCATGGGAGCATACCGATCACTCGGTTGCCGCGTCGCGCTCGCCCCCCGCATTTCCGAAGCTTACCTCTCGACAAACCGAGGGCCAGAGATCTTCGCCCCACTCGATTTTTCTAATGTTGAGTATGGGTAGAAAATCGTTCTCTGAATCTTTGGCGTGATGCACCAACCAATCGGTGTCTTCTTCCGAGAAGAAGGCACTATGGCCTGTACCAATGAGTGACCCATCTCGTGCGATCACGAGCGTTCCACCTCCCCATTCGAGAGGCCAACCGGACTTATCGTAATAGGGACCGGTCACTTTTTTTGCGCGACCGACGCGAACTTGATATGCGGTATCTTCACCTTTACAACAGTGGTTGAACGACAAGAAGAGATAGTAGTAGCCATTGCGATGAACAATGTGCGCACCCTCGATGACCGGATCCTTCTGTAGTAAGAATCGCTGCGCCAAAGTGATGTAATCAGACTTGGGCAACAGCGTCAGGCTACTTGGATCGAGCTCAATCAATTTAATTCCTCCGATCGTCGAGCCAAAGACCAACCAGACCCTGCCATCGATGTCTTGGAAAAAATGTGCGTCGATCGCGTTGAAGATCGCCTCGTCATCCCCACAAATCACATCGATGCTCGAAAGATATGGCGTTGATCTCAGGACCTGGCCACGATCTGTCCAGCTGTAGTGGGGGCTCTCCGGGTCCAGTGCTGCGTTGATTGCCAGCCCGGTCGCAGCGTTGCAGGTCTCGGATTCATGGGATTGGTAGAAGAGGAGATATTGGCCATCGTAGTAGGAGATATCTGGTGACCCAATATGGTCAGCTCCTGGAATCTGTTCGCGGAGCCAACTGGGAATTTCGTCGAAGATCGTTCCGGCCATTGACCAATCGCGCATGTTCGACGACGTATAGAACGAACCCAGTTGGCTCGAAGAATAGATATAGTAGGAACCATCGGCCTTGATCATCGAGGGATCATGGATGGGGCTGATATCCGAACCGGCGTTTACAATGTTCTCATTCAGCCTGCAATCCAACGCTTCTTCGCTACACGCCAACGAAACGCTACAGGCCAGGATGATTGCAACCGCCCTCTCGGTATTTGTCATACCGGTCCGAACCATGCGGTGTGTCGGTAGCTCTTTCCGGTTCCCGGCTCTTCTGTGAAGAGGGAACACCGGGGCACCGGGTCTCATTCCTGAAAGTAATCTTCCGACTTGGCTTGGGGATCGTCAGTGCCCCAGAAAATGTTCTTTGCTTGTTTTTCAAGTCTAGGCACATGCTTCGAGCAGTGAATGTAGGCCTCGTCCACATCAATCACGACCCAACACTCCAGGAGCAACTCTTCATTCTTTCGCCGGTACTCTTTGAAAGCGAGTTCGGCGGGTGCTTCGTTCGGTAAGAAAATCTGGGCCGTACCGTTCACGTGAAGCCCCACGGTCGTATCGAGAAAATCTACGAAGACGAGCCCTGCGTGGGGGTTCTCTTTGATATTTCCAAGGCTCGCGAAGACCCCATTCCCGCGAAACTCAGGGTAGGCGAGTTGTCGGGCATTCAAGATCTCCACAAAACCCGTGGCACCGAATCGAGGAGAGCAATCACAATTCCCCTTCGAATCTGCGGTACCCACGAAAAACATTTCCTGCCTTCGGATCAGCACCTGCATCTTGTCCGTCAGATGGTCCTGAACCTGCCGGTCGTAGAAACGATTGGCGCGATCCTCGGTACCCCACGCCACCTGCAGCTTGCGTTCGCCCTGGGATCCAAACAATGGAGTTGTCCTCCCGGAGAGTGATTCTAACACGGTGGAAATCTCACAGTTCCAGAGGCACAGAGTGGTCCGTTTCGCTCTCACGTCCGACGAAGAAGGGCCGAAATCCGCCCGAGGACTCACCCCTAGGGGACGGGGTAGACCTAGATACGACCAACTGCGATAATTAGTCAATCGGACGTGAATTCAACTGAATCGGGAGCAACGCCCATGGCTCAATTTGATTGGCTCATCAAGAACGGAACCATCATCGATGGCCTGAGAATGCCGCGCTTTCGTGGAGACATTGGAGTCGCGAATGGAGTTGTCGCCGCAATCGGGCACTTGGATGCCTCGGCGGCCGACCAAGTGATCGACGCCACAGACCAAATCGTGGCACCCGGGTTCGTCGATCTTCACACCCATTACGACGCTCAGATCTTCTGGGACCCCTGGTGCACGATTTCAGGCTGGCATGGCGTGACCTCAGTCGCGATTGGAAATTGTGGTTTCGGATTCGCGCCCGTGGCTCCCGAACTGCGTGATCGCTCGATGCTGACCATGACCCGAAACGAAGCGATTTCTCTCGCCGCCATGCGAGAGGGGATGCCCTGGGACTGGATCACCTTCCCGGAATTTCTTGACAGTCTGGAGAGAACACCGAAGGCCGTAAACCTGCTGCCCTTCATGCCTCTCACGCCGCTTCTCGTCTGGGTCATGGGACTCGAGCGCGCAAAAGCGGGGGAGCGCCCGACAGCGAGCGAAACCGCCGAGATGTGCCGTCTATTCGAAGAGGCCATGGACGTTGGAGCCTGCGGATTTTCGATGCAACGGCTCCTGCCCGATAGTGGGAGTGACATCCAGCGCGACTACGACGGAACTCCCATGGTCACGGATGTGATGCACCACGAAACCTGCATCGAACTCGCTCGAATCCTGGGCCGTCGCAACGAGGGCTTCATCCAGATGACCCTTTACTCCGAGGACCGTAAGCGTGATCTGCGAGAATACGAAGAGCTTGCGGAAGTAAGCGGGCGTCCTGTTCTTTTCAACAATCTGGTCATGGTCGAGGGAATGCCCGAAGCTCACCGCTCCACCATCGACTGGATCGAGTCCTGCCGCAAACGGGGTCACCGCGTGTACCCGCAGGCGGTCACCAACGCGTCAGGTTTTTCTTACAGCCTGGATCAGGACTTCAATCTCTTCGATAACTACCCGGACTGGCGAGATTGCATGGTAGGCACCAGCGAAGAACGCCTCGCCAAGTTTTCCGATCCGAGCCTTCGCGAGGTTCTACGCGAACAGAAGAACTTCTCCGGCATCGATTCGATCGAAAATGCAGTGATTACCGGTCCCAAGTCGGAAACCACCAAACCCTTCCAGGACATGACCCTGGGCCAGGTGGCCGAGATGCAGGGCAAGCCTGTGATCGATACGATGCTCGACATCGTCGTCGCGGACGAGCTACTCACAGAGTTCTACATCCAGGGCGCCAACACCGCGCCTCCCGAATATCTGTGTGAAGTCGCCAATTATCCGTGGGCCATTCCTGGTGTTTCAGACGGTGGTGCCCACACGAAGTTCTTCACAGGTGGTACCTATCCGACCGAATTCATCACCACCTGCGCTCGCGACAACGACTTCATCTCATTGGAAGAGGCCCACTGGAAGCTGTCAACGCTTCCCGCCATGGCTGCAGGATTCAAACACCGGGGTTTCATCCAGGAAGGCGCTCCGGCCGACATCATCGTCTACGACCTCGCCAATCTCGGCATGCAGCCGCTGGAAGTTCTTCACGACCTCCCCGGAGGCGACTGGCGCCGCGTTCGTCGAGCAACGGGCTACAAAGCGGTGATGGTCAACGGCCATGTGACGATCCTGGACGACGAACCGGTCGCTGACGCCAATTCCGGGGCACTTTTGCGCCACGGCGGTAGCTAGAGCTGACAGCGCGCCGAAGACTTCCAATTCCTCGGAGCTTCGCCACTCCCACTCGGCAAGGGCTTCTCTCGTCCGTGGTTCATGCATTGCGCTGAATCATGTCGGCGGCACAGGAGCGGAACTCTTTTCCGAACGCTATTCCGCGATGCCAAAAGCCTGCAAGACGTTGGTACCGAGGAAACCTGCTCGGGCAGATTCGGGAAGGTCTCCGCTCAAGCGCACCACCTCGGAAACGTACTCGGGCGGGTGATCGGGATGCGGGAAATCCGAGGCCCAAAAAAATCGATCCTCACCAACCACGGGAATGATGGCAGCCAGGGCCGTCTCGTCGGGATCGCCGGAAATCCAGCACTGGCGTCGAAAGTAGGTGCTCGGCTTTTCGGGCAGAAGCTTGCGGATTCCGATGCCCTGGGGCGATTTGTAGACTGTGTCCATTCGATCTATCCAATACCCCACCCACCCAGCGCCTGATTCGAGGACCACGACCCGAAGCTCAGGGAATTTCTCGAAGACACCGTACTGGAACAGTGAAGTGAACGCGTGACGAACGGCGTCCGCAGACGTGACGTTCAAGAAGAATCCGTACTTCCCACTCGTATAGTCTCCGAAACGCCCAGGTGCCGTCCACTTCGGTTCCAGAGAAGGATGGATCCCGAGGGAAAGTCCACACTCCTGAGCTGCCGCAAAGACACGATCATGTGCCGGGGCGCCGAGTGGTTCACGGCTCCATTGGAAGGGAGGTACGAAAACTCCTGCGACACCATCGGCAGCAGCACGCCTCAACTCGTGTTCAGCAGCTTCTGGATCGCCCAGCGACAACTGAGCGATAGGAATCAGGCGCCCATTCGAATCAGCGCAGAAGTCGACGATCCATCGGTTGTAGGCGCGTAGATAGGCCTGAGTGAGATCTTCGTCTTCACACTCGGCAATGAGAAACAAACCGAGTGTGGGATACAAAAACACACGCTCGATGTTCTCCATATCCAACCGTTGGATCCGCTCGGCTGGATCCATCGCTCCAAGCGCAGCCTGGTCGACATACTTGAGCCCTGTCTTGGCCTCGCGCTCATACACATGGCCACCCACGAGATCCATGGCGCCCAGGCCAATCAGCATGCCCTGCCGAACGATTTTCGATCTGCGCCCATCAATCTCGAGATGCTCGAGCCCATCGGCGTCGGCGCGGATCGCTGGTGCTCGATCCCGGTAACGCGGATCCAGGTATCTCTCCCAGAGGTCCGGAGGCTCCAACACATGGCCATCGCCATCGATGGCGCCGGAAAAGGGAAGGCGGGGCAGGGGCTTCACCCCCATAGCATCGCCGGACTCGCCCGCCTCGTCCAGGCATATGGATCACGCACGTTTGAGCGCCTGGGCGACCCGTGGGAACCCCTTTCAGTACGTGCCTGGGTGCAAATCGGACTCGTTGCAGGTAGTTTGAAGGACTCTGTATCTTTCGCTCCAGGCTGGCGCCGAGGACCTGCGGAAAATCCCAATGGCGCCATCCCACCATGGCCCCAGGCTGCCGGCAAAGGCGCTTTCTACACAGCGTGGGGGGCGCTTCTCGTACCCGTGACGACCACACCCCCACACGAAAGCCGGAGTCCTACCGCCAATGCCGAGCGACTTCAGAACGCTCCTCTGGCTACTGAAACTCGGCGTTCCGGTGAACCTCTACTTCATGGGTCGCCTCCTCTCCCTGGAAGCGCCAGACCCGCAGGTCGTCGTACCCGGGTTGATCCTTCTTTCGGTTTCTGCGTTCCGTTGCCTCTTCCCCAATCGCTATCTAGACAACATCGTCTTCCACGACACTCCCCTCAGCTCGATCTTCTTGACCCGTTTTCTCGCGACCTTCTCCGAAGTAGCCTACATCTACCAGTTCTCCTATGTGATCCGCACCGTCAATTCAGATCCGGTGCTGTGGGTGAATGCTCTTTCGTGGGTGATGGTGCTGCAGGTCGTAATCTCACAAGGTTTTGTCTGGAGCGCCATTCTGACCAGGCGCCTCCACCTCTACGTCTACGAAGAACTGGGTTGGCTGATCATTTTTTCCGCCAACACAGCGGCAAGCACATACCTGTACGCCTTTGGCGACATCGCCAACCACAGCCTCTCGCTGCTCCAATTGAACCTGCTGTTCGGGGCCACCTACCTTCCCTGGCAAGTCTTTCATCTGCGCGCTTTGAACATCGAAGCTCGGACCGGGCGAAGTATGGGTGCGAGAGATTCCGTTGACTGGCGACAAGGCCTCGATGACTCGATCCGACGCCGGAACCGGAAAACAGATTCCACGGCGTGGGGTGGACTCATCGGTCTGACATGGATGGTCGCCTACTGGGCCAGTCTAATCCCTGCGTGGGTCCACCATGTCGCTGTTACGATCTCCACACGTCCCTAGAGATTCACAAACCAGCCCTTTACCGGTCGAGCCAGGCAACAGATGGCAACATCTCACGCTCACGATACTTGACGCTCTCTTCGAGTAAGGCGATGGTCGATCCATGACCTCCGAAACCGGGATGCGAGACGAACCATCCCCGCTACCCCCCAGAGGGTTTCGACTGTGGTGGCCATGGGCCGCCACTGTGATCCTTCTATTGTGGCAGGTGGACTTTCAGTTCACCTACGGCTTCTACGCGGAGCCCATCCAGCGAGAATTGGGCCTCACTTCATCCGAGGCCAGCATCGTGTCTGCCGTCTACCTCTTGAGCTACGGCCTGATGCAGATCCCAGCAGGCCTATTGATCGACCGTTTTGGTGTCGCTCGACTACTCCCATTCATGGGTTCCGGGGCCGCGGGCTCCGTGCTCTTTTTCGCGCATGGACAGAGTTATGAGGAGCTGGTATCCGCTCGTCTGCTCGGCGGGCTCTTCATGGCATTCGTATTTCCCTCCGCGGGGAAGATTGCGCGTATTCGCCTACGACCCGAACACTTCCCGCTGGCCATGGCGATCGCAGATATGTGCTTTGGGCTGGGGGCCGTGCTCGCCGGCAGTCTCTCGACCGTTTTCTCGCATATCCCATGGCGGAATCTGATGAGTACTCACGGTTTCGTGGGCATCGCCATCATCATGGTGCTGACAGCGAGCCTTAGAGGGATTCGAAACCCTACGACGGTGACCACCGAGTCCCCACTCCTGACGATCCGGGATGCCCTGAGCAGGCGAAACGTGCTCTTGGGAATTGGCATTTACGTCTGGGGGGCGGGGTTGACGTTCGGCTTCGGTGGCTATTGGAATCTCAAACTACAGGAATCCTGTGGATGTACGGCACCTCAGGTCTCCGAACTGTCATCGGCGTTGTTCGGCGGCCTTGCTGCCGGCATGCTGCTCGCCGGCATCCTTGGAGGCGAACCAGATCGACGCCGCTTTCTTTTGAGGATGGCCTCCATTGGCGCGTTTCTCGGACTCGTCCTGGTCCTATGGGCTTCCCCATTCGCAACGACAGGAACCTTATCAATCTTGATGGTAGGCCTTGGCTTATGTCTGGGCGCAAGCGCGCTCAGTTTCGCCGTTGCGGTTTCTGGCCTACCACCAGGACCAGGAGGAACCGTGGTCGCTCTGGTGAACGCCGGGGGATGCCTGAGCGGTGCACTCTTTCAAGAATTGCCAATCTGGTTGGGCAGAGGTACCGCCGGCACGTTCGAAGTCTCGGTGGTCTACGTGACCGTTTCAATCTTAGGAATCGTCATGACCTGGTCGGTCCCTCGCCACCAGGACTCGGAGTAGCCATCCGGAACCCCCGAACCGAGGGCAACGGGTCGGTACTTTTCCCCATTCGCTACTCCTCCCTTCCATTGAAACCCGAATCGGCCGAGCACCCATCTCCGATGAGGCGATCTCAAGAAGAGATCTGATCGCTTCAGGATGCCAGGCCGAAGGCTCACGTCCCTTCGACAATTGGGTGTGATTTCCCTCTCACAGATTGCACGGGAAAGGGAACTTGTGCGCTCGGTCACATTTTCGAAGCGGAGAACTTGTAACCCTTGAGAGGTCAGAGGAGATCGATTGCATCTCCGACCCAATGCAACGCGTCGCGGTAGGGAGGGTTCATGGGGCGATCCAATTCAACGAAACGAGTTTCAGTTGGCCTGCAACTGGCGCTATTAGGCCTCGCCAGCGCACTCGTTACCGATTTTCTCAGCGGATCGAAGGCGACCGCCCACGGAAGCCTCGAACTTCCTCCCTCTCGCACCTACCTCTGTCGCTTCCTAGACATGAGCGACCCGACATGCGCACAAGCCTGGGCCCAAGAGCCCCAGGCGATCTACGACTGGATGGAAGTCAATATTGGAGATGCTGCAGGACGGCACCGCGAAATCATCCCCGATGGCCAGCTCTGCAGTGCGGGGCGCGACAAATACGCCGCATTCGACGAACCAGGGAATTGGCCCAGCCAGACCCTCGAGCCCGATTCCGAAGGTCTGTACAACATTAACTTCTTCGCTACGGCGCCCCATGCGGCCGAGTATTTCCGTTTCTATTTGAGCCGCGAGGGTTTCGACCCACTGGTCGACCACCTGCAATGGAACGATCTCGAACTCGTTCACGATTCTGGACCCATTGCCTATTCGGAACTTGCTGCTCGCCCCCATTTCACGTTTCGAATGGAGCTACCTGGAAGAGAGGGCCGTTATCTCCTCTACATGGTATGGCAGAGAAGCGACAGCCCGGAAGCCTTCTATGCCTGCAGCGACGTGGTGGTCGCCAGCTCTTCGGGAACCGGTGAACCCACCCCTCCCATCACGCCCCCTGAAAACGATCCAGGTCCGGTCCAAGACCCCTTCATGCCCGCACCCGGTTTACAGGATCTCGAAGTCTCGGTGAACCTGCTCGACGACTGGGGAGCGGGTGCCTGCGGGGAAGGAGTCGTCACCAATTTTTCAACTGATCCCGTCGTTTGGGAGGTCTACGTCGAACTCGATGGAATCGTCAGTACCCATTGGGATTCAATCATGAATTTCTCGACCCATCCCCACGGCGAACACAGTGCCGTGGGTCAGAACTGGCGCGTAACAGGAGCTTCCTGGAATGCGACCCTTCAGCCGGGAGCCCAAACGACTTTTGGATTCTGCCTTGATCGCACGGAAAGTGCGGCCCCAGGCGAGGGAACGATCCCAGCCGATCCTCCTATCGTCTCCGTGGATCCGCCCATCGAAGACACTCCCCCCACACTCGAAGGCACCGGCCCACCAGTCGATGGCGACGAGCCGACGGCTCCCGAATTCGATTCGGAAGCAACCGATACCGGAAGCCGATCCATCCTCGCCGCGTATTTTCCTGAATGGGGAATCTATGCTCGGAACTACCAAATCGAAGACGTGCCGGCCGCCGAGCTGACCCACCTCATCTACGCGTTCGCGGATCTCGACGCCGGCGGCAACATCACGCTCTTCGACCCCTATGCAGCAGTCGAAAAGCTCTTTCCGGCCAACCAGTCGGTGTCGGGCGTCGCCGACAGCGTGGGGGCACCTGGTGAGATCCGTGGAAACTTCCGACAGATCGAACTGCTGAAAGAAAAACACCCCCACCTGCGCGCCCTCATTGCTGTGGGAGGATGGACACTCTCACGCCATTTCAGCTCTGTCCTTTCGACAGCGCAGGGTCGCGAGGACGCCAGCGATTCACTCATCGATTTTCTAGTTCGCTACGACATGTTTGATGGAGTGGATTTCGACTGGGAATACCCCGGGGGTGGCGGGCTCCCGGAGAATGAGTCGAGTGCCCAGGATGGAACATACTACGCACTCTTCCTCGAACGGGTTCGGCAGAAACTGGACACTTTGAGTGAAAATACTGGGCGCGAATACCAGATCTCCGTTGCGTCCCCAGCGGGACGCGACAAGATCTTGCGTTTCAACCTCCCCGGCCTCGAACCTTCGGTCGACTTCTTCAATGTCATGGCCTACGACTTTCATGGGGCGTGGGAGAGCATCACGGGGCATCTGGCTGCCCTGGAGTCGGACCCTGCGGGGCTGGATATCTCGACGACGATCGACCTCTATCTCGATACCGGCGTGCCCCGAGAAAAACTCGTGCTCGGTTCTCCCCTCTACACGCGAGCCTGGGTGGGTGTCGCGTCGGGCAGCGATGGCGGGTATGCCGAACCGGCCAGTGGTGCAGCACCGGGAAGCTTCTGGGACCAATCCGGAATGTACGACTACAAGGACCTACTCGGTCGTCTTCGTGAAAGCGAGAATCGCTGGGAACTCTACTGGGACGACAACGCCCAGGCAGCCTATCTGTACAACGATGGCCAGGGCATTTTCAGCTCTTTCGAAACACCGGGCAACGTAGCGTTGAAAGTGAGCTGGGCTCGCTCCAAGGGCCTGGGCGGCATGATGTTCTGGGAACTTTCCGGAGATGCCAGAGCCGATGACGAAAGTCTCATCAGCGCTGCATTCCAGTCCTGGTTCGCCGGAACTTCCTTCGACGAAATCGTTTCGTCTTCATCCATCGAATTCGACCACATCCTTGGAGGCAACGGTCGCTTCGACCTCGTCACCGAAGACCCACCCATCATTCCCGATCCCGACATCGACCGTACGGACCCCGGCGAAACACCCGATGGGGATCCCAGCGATGCGGAGGAGGGCACAGCGAGCCCCGACCCAGCCACAGACGAGACCTCCCACCCCACACCAAGCGTGTCCGTCGAGGTCAGTGGGAATCGCTGGTGGCAAGGCTTCACCGCCAACCTCACGGTGCGGAATGAAACCGAGGACAATCTAGAATCGTGGATTTTTCGGTTCAGGAGCACACATCGAATTTCGGGTGCACCCTGGGGAATCTCCATCTCGACCACCGATCTCGGGGATGGAATGTACGAACACCAGGTCAACGGCGATGCGTGGGCGACAAGCATTCCAGCGGGCGGTTTCGTTCAGGTGGGTTTCAATGCCGAGCAGGGCGATCCGATCGGAAACTCCGGACCCCTAAATGCAGAACAGGTATTCGATGGCGGACTTCTGAACGACTGATCCTCCTTGCTCGTCTGAGGAGATCCCGTCGCCCGCCGTTGGGTTTCCCAGCATTCCGTCCTCAACGCAGAGAACGGAAGGTTTCGCGAATGTCTTCGACGATTCGGAGAGGCTCCTCCTTGGCCGCAAAATGCCCACCCGACTCGTGGGTCTTGAACAATGCGGGGCGGTAGTACGAGTCGATCCAGTCCGTTCCGCCCGGCGGCATGTCATGCCGAAACAGGGAAATTCCCGTCGGCACTTCGATGACCGGCGTCCGATCATGCGCCGCATGCCAGGGGTGATTGACGGCCTCGCGGTAGTATCGAACCGAATTCACGAAGCTATCCGTGAGCCAAAACAGGCTCATGGTCGTGCACAAAAAATCCTTCGAAAAACGGTTCTCCACCTGACCGTTTGTATCCCCCCAGGAACGGCGCCGCTCCAGCATCCATGCCATCAACCCTGCCGGTGAATCGTGCATCGCATACGACAAAGTCTGCGGTCCCAGGACATGGACAGCGATGTGAGAAGCAAAGCGCTGCTCCCACTTCGCCACTTGTTCGAGAGCCCCCTCCGCGAGGTTGCTCGAAGCACCAGCAACGGACCAGGGCCTTGGCCCATCGAAGACCGGCATGGGAAAAGCATTGCTCAGGTGAATGCCAAGCACCGAATCGGCGTGGGCGTGACCCAATTGCATCGTGACGAGAGCTCCCCAATCACCTCCGTGGGCCGCGAAGCGGCCATAACCCAAAACCTTCTGCATGAGATCCACCCAGAGTGGTGCGGTCCGCCACCAGTTCTGCCCCGGTCGTGGAAGAGGTGTAGAAAACCCGTAACCCGGTAATGAGGGAACGACGACGTCGAATGCGTCAGATGGGTCTCCATCGTAAGATCCGGGGTCCGAGAGCGGCCCGATCACCTCATGGAAGTCCCAAAACGTCCATGGCCATCCGTGCGTCAAGATCAAGGGCATTGGGTTCGGCCCGCGTCCCTTGACGTGTAGAAAATGGATCGGATGGTCATCGATGACCGCACGAAATCCCGGAAACGCGTTGATCTCAGATTCTTGAGCACGCCAATCAAAGTTCGTCGTCCAATGATCGACCAATTCCCTGAGAGCATTCCCCTGAGTACCGTAACTCCAGTCGTCGTTCTCGAGATCTTCGGGCCAACGCGTTGCGCGGAGGCGATGCTGTAGATCCGCCACTCGATCTTCTGAAACTCGTATGGGAAAAGGCTGGGGTTCCACGTGAGCCTCCTTCTATTCCAAAGCCATACGGCTTCCCACCCGCGTCAAACGTCGGGCGAATTCTGTGTCCAGCAAATCGAGGCATTGACAATCCTCCAACAGGTGGCGCCCCGCCTCGCGAGCGGCCTCATCCTGCTGGTGGAACCACTCGAGACCGCGCTGCAGGACCCAAAGTGGGTAGGTGCCAGCGCCGGACACGAGGGGAATGCCTCGTAGGGTGTCTTCGAACTGACCGACCACAGCTTCGTCGTGGCCCTTGGACGAGATTGGGGAAACTGAAGGGCGATCGGAATGCTCATCCACCCATGCGTTGTAGATCTCCGCCGACTTCAAGAGACCTGGCCCGATGTCAGACAAACAGAGCTTCAAAAGAGAAACCACTGTCTCGGGTATCTCGTCGTTGGAGAGATACGCCATGGGGTACTCGGAAAACTCAGGCGACTGAATTTCCGGCGTGTTCATGTGCTCCGTCCACCGGAAGACCCGAGGGGCGCGAAGTTTCATCAATCGGGAAGGTTCGGGATCTCGAGCCAGATGCCCGAAGAGAGGCCCCATGAGTACGTGATCGGCAATGGAAGGAAGCCCTCCAAAGAGATAGGGAAACTCCGTGAAATGCGCCTCCAGAATTTCCAGAACCTGGAGATAGATCATCTCCAGCACCGGCCACAGAGCTTCGCTGTCGCCGAATGATGCGCGTTTTCCCTCCATGCGATCGGCGATCACGCCCCCGTAGTGATCGAGTTCGTCATTGGTTCCCTGCGGCCGGAACGATCGGCCAAACTCACGCCCCACGAAACTGTAGTTCTCGTCCATGTAGTTCCACCGGTAGTGCCAGGCCACACGCCCCAGTTCAGCGTCCAGGAGAACCTCAAAGAGTCGCGCCACCAGTTGCTGTCGGGCACCGGTCGGATATGCAGGCGGTTCCGGGAACCGCTCTTCCAGGTGGTCGAAGATCGCAATCGTGTCCTGCACCACAGTCCCATCCGGAGCTTCGAGTTGCGGAATCCGGTGATTCTCGCTGGTGGGCCGGACGTACTCGCGAAACCGTTTCGCGGCAGGTAACCGCTCGACAAAGGGAATCCCCTTCTTTCGGAGATAGCTCCTCGTCTTTGCCGTCGCGTAGGAGGCATGCGATCCATAGAGCACGAAAGAAGAGTCGGAAGACATGAAATTCCCGCCTTTGGTCTGCACCCGAGGGCGCCTTCATGTTACACAGTGGGATGAAGGACGGCTTCCACTACCGATTTCAATCACTAAAGAAAGCGCCTTAAAAGCTCTCTTGCTCATCGCGTAGGTTCAAATATCGAATCAAGACCCGCCCGTCGAGTCTACACGGAGGAAGCGCACCGATGGCTTCAATGATCGACGCCGTTCTACCGAAAAAGGTGACGAACGAATACCTGGGAGGCCAGATCCCCTTCTATGGATTCTGCCTGGTCTTCTCTACACAAATCTTCAGCAGCACCGTTCACCTCTTCACGTCGGATAGTGGTGTCAACTCGATCGCAAGCATCATTCAGTTTCCTTTTGAGGGGCCAGCAGACCCGAACAATGTGATCTACATGTTCAGCGCGGTTGGCGGGGTGAGCCAAATGATGTTCACCCTCCTCTATGGGCTCGTGCTCTGGCGTTATCGAAGCCTGATTCCCCTGATGCTCGGATTCATGCTGCTCGAAACACTTCTGGGAATCGTAGTGACGACATTGCACCCGCTCACACCCGAGTACTACGAATACACGCCACCTGCGATGGTCATCCGAGTTCCGAAGATCATCGCACTTGTCGTTTTCCTCTTCATGGCGATCCATCGTTCGAAGTCGGAGATGGAACGAAGTTCATGCCGCGGCAACCCCTGAGACCGTAAGACCTGGATCGTCTGGATCCATGCGCTCACTTCGGGGCCCTGAACCACTGATTCAATTCCAGCGGGACATCGACCGGAAGCACTCGCCATCCCTATCACCAATCCGTATCCTCTTCGCATGACGACATCGCCGGATACAATGACCCAGGTTACTCAGCGAACGGGAGGCACACTTTTCTCCTGGGCCATCTTCCCGATTGCAATGTTCGGATCCGTCGCTCTTTCGCTGAAAGTCTTCGAAACGGGTGGATCCGAAACAAGAGCCCTGTTCCTCGGTCTCGGATTCGGCTACCTCGTGGTCATCGTCGCTGAACGCTTGTTTCCCTTCGTGCCAGCCTGGAACCGCAATCACGGTGATATCGCAACAGACGCTGCGTGGGGCGGAACCGGCTTCGCAACGGGCTCCCTGGTCGGTGTCGCCTCGACGGCCATCGGAGGCTATCTGGGCAGCCTCCTCTCCGCCTCTTTTGGGTCGACCCTTTGGCCTACGACCTGGCCCCTCCTCGCGCAACTCGTACTCGCCATCGTAGTCGTCGAATTCTTCCACTACTGGATCCATCGATTCGAGCACGAGTGGGATTGGCTTTGGAGCGTTCATGCGACTCACCACAGCGCGCCGCGGCTCTATTGGTTGAATGCTCTGAGGTTTCATTTCCTCGATACAGCTCTGCTGAATCTGGGCTTTGTAGCGCCCCTCGTCGCGCTCGGAGCCCCCGCACCTATTTTCGTGCTCTGGATCGTCGCATCGAGTGTCCACGGCATCTGTCAACACGCCAATATGCAGGTTCGGTGTGGGCCTCTCAATTGGGTGTTCAGCATGGCTGAGCTCCACCGCTGGCATCACTCTCGACTCGTGCGCGAAAGCAATACAAACTATGGGCAAAACATCATTCTATGGGACATCATTTTCGGTACCCGCTTTCTGCCTTCCGATCGCAACCCTCCGGAAGACATCGGTATTGCAAACCTCCCGGCGTTTCCCATGAACTGGTGGTCGCAGCTTCTTTCTCCAATTCGATGGAAACGAATCAAAGATGCCAGCAAATCGGCCGCGGAACACCCACTCTGAGGCTCGCGACAGGCCACAATTTCTAGCGGACATGACAATTTCTTTCTGAAAATTTCGATCCATTTTTGCGATGATTCGATGGAACCGAGACCAGGTCCCATGAATCCCCACGAGAATCTCGATGGAAAGTCCCTTCGATCGCCATCCCGAGTTCATTGAGACGGACAACCGTCGGTTCCGAGGGTTCGACCCCGTCAACCAGGCGTTCCTGGAAGCGAAGTACGAAACTCTCCTCCCCGAAAATCTAGTGCGTGGAAGGAGTGTTCTCGACCTGGGTGCGTGTTTCGGCGCTGCAGGACACTGGGCGCTCAGCAAAGGCGCTCGGGCGTACACAGGTGTGGAAATTCAGCCGGGTTATGCAACGGAAGCCCGCAAGATGCTCGGTCTCTGGGGGGACCGCGCCCGAATCATACAATCGGATATCCGGACATTTCTCGACGAAACACCCGATGGAAATTTCGAATGGGTCGTAGCTGCGGGTGTTCTTTTTCATTTCCTAGACACCAAGGCTCTCATCGATCAGATGTGCCGAGTGTCCGAAGTTTCAGTGACAGTCGAAACCACATACCCACCATCAATGCGGACACGGAAATCGGAGTCCGGCCTGGCTTTGATCGAGTTCGTGCGAGATCAAGAAGTGAACCTCGCGGGTGGATCGAACTCGATGGTAGGACTCTCGGCATCCGCTTCTCTCGAAGCCTTGGACTTGCTGTTCGACCAATGTGGGTTCAGCAAGCACGAGAAACAGCTGACGTTTCCTAGAACCGCCGATACCGTGATCTACGACCAACGTCTCTTGGGGGAGACTTCACTGCCTCTCAGATTCGCTGCGCGATACTGGAGAGTTTCCGATCGAGCATCCAACCCGACACTCGAGGACGGGCTTGCGCGGGGTACGGGAACACAGAGGTCCTGGGAAGAAGACCCTACCTACCTGGATCAAACGGAGGAAATCAAGCGCCAAGCACTCGCGACGCAAAAGGAAAATGAAACCCTGGGCAGCTGGAAATTTGACGAGGATGTGGCTCGCCGTTTCAACGAGATCGCCCTCCGCGAAATTCCAGACTATCGAAGAGTCCTAGACCTCGTCGTTTCGGTCGTGGAACGCGTCGACAAGGCGGATCCATCCGTCCTCGATGTCGGAAGTGCCCTTGGAGCCACTTTACGATCCCTTTACGAAGCTGGCTTCCGGAAGCTTTACGGCGTCGAGTCTTCTCTCGCCATGCTAGACCGATCTTTCGCCAAAGCGACGTTGATTCACTCGAGTGAGTTCCCCGATCACGAAGGTCCTTTCGACGTAGTCTCCGCCAACTGGGTCCTCCACTTCATGACGATCTCCGAGCGAGAATCCTATCTAGTCAAGATCTACGAAGGGTTGACCCCTGGTGGAATCCTGATTCTCACGGACAAGGTCTCATCGAGCCCATTGTCACACGAGCTCTATTACGAGATGAAACGTCGAAATGGAATGACGGAAGAGGAGATTGCGAAGAAGCGAGACCAACTCGAAGGCATCCTGACAACGAAACCTCTGAGATGGTATTTCGACACGCTCGAGACGATCGGATTTCACTCCGTGGAAGTCATCAACTCCAACGCCGTTTTTCCTACGATGCTCGCATATCGCTGATAGCCTTAAAATTCTAGTAATTCCAAATGCGAGTGTTTCGAGAGTGTGTACCTAATGAACGAAAAACCGACGGTCGAACGAATTCAGCTACCTGCGAAGAATGATTTCTTCACAGATTACCTGGCCCTCGCACGACCGGTCGTAGTCCAAGATTTTTTTTCCGATGACCCCATTCGTGACATCCAAACCTCCGAACAAGCACTCGAGGCATGGGGGGACGAAAAATTTCGAATTCGTCCTGAATATGTGGAGCGGTTCATGTCTAATCGCGGAGTCTCCGAACTCCCGCCAGAACCGATTCAGCATCTCTCTCTATCCGAATATCTGGACTTCACCAAATCGCAGCCTGACACCCGCCTTTTGTGCACCGAGGAACCCCTCACAGAAATAGTCCGGAAAAGCTTTCGGCTTCCTGAACAGGTAGAATCCCTGATCGACCCACCGATCACCCAGATGTTTTTTGGGAATCGGGGAAATCATGCTCATCTCCACTTCGATGGAGATTGTCGACACGGTCTTCTCTACCAGGTCTACGGTAGAAAAAGGATTCTCCTTGTTTCTCCGAAAATGCAGTCGAGGATGATGCCGCTCGGCCTCGTCAGCGGTTGGTTCATCAACCGACTCTCGCAGTCGGAACGGACAGCGCTAACCGATTTCTTAGAAGGAACGTGGGTGACGATCAATCCGGGCGAAGCTCTCCTCATTCCAGCGTTCACTTCTCACTTTATCGAGTATGTCGACGATGCCATGTCGATCAGTGTCGACTTTGGGCGGAACCCGATGACCCGGCGGCTGCACGATGAGTTTCCACACACTCGACACCTTCAATTGGTAGGTTCACACCTACTCGACGCCGAACACACGGAACGCCTCCACCCGGGTTTCGAGAAAGAACTGGAGACATTGTGCTACTCGCTTCCGCGCGACCCGGAAGTTCGCCGAGAGGCACTCAGGCGAATGGCGGCTCGGCTCCATGGAGAGACCACTGAGAGTTCACGGCTGGAGGAACTATTTCTTGCAAGCCAACGTCCACCCGAGAGTCAGTAGAGCTCAACTTTTCATCTTGGTCGAATTCGGTCTCGGGCGAACGACAATTGAGGACTCGGAAACGGCGTGAAACGACAAATTCAATTATTCGACTTTTCGAAGATGGAGTGAAAAGCATCTTGACGAAGCGTCTAGGCTTTGAGTTCGAGACCCTGCACGCCTACAGCGCTGTCGAGTATGCCGAAATGACATTTCCAGCCTACCGTGCGACGCTTTTGCGGCGAATTCGTTCGGAGAATGTCGTTGCCTGCGGGGCGAAACTCGAAGGAACCCCGGTTGGCCTGGCACTTGTAGAGAATCTCGATGGGCAGGATCCGACCTTGCGCTCGATCTATGTCGACCCAGACCACAGGCGACAGAACCTGGCGACAAAATTGATCTCATCGATCGAAGAGATCTCATTCTCACGTGGGTGGAAATCCATTCGTGCGGTTTTCATGGAGGGAATAGAACAGCGGACGGATTTACGACGACTGATCGCGAAACAAAACTGGAGTGAACCCGCGTTGAGGCACCACGTAATCAGAATTAGTCTCGAAGACATCATGAAATCTCCGTGGATGCAGCGCCGACGACCACTTCCCCCAGATTTTCAGGTCTTTCCGTGGAAGGACCTGACGTCAGAAGAGATCGATTCCCTGCAGAATGATCACCGCGAAAAAGCCTGGCCCGACTCCCAGGTTTTCCCATTCCGCTACGGACCCAAATTCGAGCCCAACACCAGCTTTGGAGTGCGCTTTCAAGGCCGTGTAGTTGGATGGGTCGTCAACCACGTCTATAACTCGAATACCCTTCGTTTCACGTGCAGCTTTCTTCGGGAAGACCTGCAGAAACTCGGGCGCCTGGTCGAACTCTATGCCCGCTCCGTGGACCGGATGAAATCATCGACGAATTTTGAACGCGGCATCCTCACGGTTCCCGTCGAATACCCAGCGATGGTTGCTTTTGCTCGTCGTCACCTCATGCCGTTTGCCGATGAGATTCGAGAAACTCTCGGTACACAGAAGACACTCTCCGAACGGACCTGACCCTTCAATTCGATTCTCCTACATGGGCTTCCACAGCCAGGTTCTTGAATCGAGGATCTTCCACGGGCCGCATTTCGCCCCATCGCAATTGCGACCAGCCCGATTCTTTGAGGTATCGAACATAGGGGTGACTCCAACTCAACTGACGTCTGGCGGACGATTTCGACGCTTGTGTCGGATCAAAATCCGTGTCGAGTGGCTGCGAGATGAGCAGGGTTTCACAAACATCGCGGCAATCCGAGAAAAACCGCTTTAACGAGTGTTCGTCCAGATAGTGCAAACCACCCGATGCAAATATCAAATCTGCGCAAAGCTGCCGGCGATGGCCACTGGCCGTAGACTCCAGGGGTACGACCTCGAATCGCAGGTTCGGCACCTCGCTCCAATGCCGGCGGAGAAATTCGACGATTTCAGAATCGACGTCCGACCCACAGAACTCGATCTCTGGATGCCGTCTGGCGTAATAGCCGATCTCTCGACCCGAGCAGCATGCTACCTGGTGAACACTTCGAACCGTTCCTGCTCCCAGAATCTCTTCCAGATAGCCGAACATCGAGAGTTTTTCGCTCATTGCGTCTGGAAAACCACGCTTCAGGTACGCGTGAGCCCATTCCACCCCGGAATCGGTCCCCATACAGATCGCTTTCAAGGCCTCTCGGCGCTCGGTCGTCGTTGAATCCGAAAAATATTCGAGATCCACGGCGTCGGACACCGCATCGAACCACCAACGCGCGGTGCCTTCCAGATTCGTCCCGCCCTGGGTCCAACTCTTCAAGAGCCGATTCCGGAAACCTGGCAGCCAATGAAGTGTCAGCCAACCGATGGCCTTCTGAACCGCGGGCGGCGTCATCTTGCTTTCAGATGCAGTTCGACACTTTGGAGGGTCACCCCCGCGCTTCCAACTCGTGTAGATGCCCAAGAGCGCGCATCATCGTGTTCCGCGTGGCAGGTGGGCGCCTGACCCAGCCACCGGGAAATTCGCTTGGCTTGGGGAGGACTGGAATGGAACCCTCGATAGCCAATGAAAGAACCTTTCCATGCACTCTCAAGATGAGGAATCTCTCGTCGAGTGATTCCAACGCCAGGGCAACCTCTGAATCATTGGGCATCACTCCGGTCGCCTTGTAAACCGCCTCGGCGACCTTCGACTCGGCTCGTGCAGGTTCACAAGCGCGATAAATCGCGGCTTCGAGCCCGGTAAGTTCCACACGCCGTGCAGTACTACAGGGTCGACTGTCAAAGATTTCGATCATATCCTGTTTTTCGACCATCGAGAGAATCGGTCGGATTTCCCCGAAGAAACGTTTGGTCCACTCCGTGGAAACATCGATCAATTTCCGCGCACCAGGTCGATCGGCGACATGACCGTCCGTATTTCGATTCTCAAAGAAATACGAGAGATCGGCCAAAGCGTCTTCATCCACGGGATAAATGGTGGATCGCGTCTCGTAAGGTACGAGTTCGAGCCCATAGTCTTCCGACGACATGAAATACGGGCTGAATCGGTCATATCGAATAGCAAGACAACTGCCCGGAGGTTGAAGATGTTCGAGCCGAGGCAACCAATCGGCCACATCGGAATGCCACTGGTCATCTTCCATCGGAAAACCGATCAAGAACGACCACGCTGCCCGGATTCCATACTCTCTCGCGTATTTGAGCAACTGCACGTTGATCATCGTCGTGCTGCCCTTGCCCATCAAATCAAGCAACGAATCGTGAAGCGCCTCGATACCGGGTTGAAACCATCGGATGCCCGCTGCAGCCATCTGTCTCACCTGGTCTCTGCGCAGGTTCGATTTGGTCTCATAGAAGATGTCGAAGGGAGCCCCGAGTGATTCGAGTGTGGGAAGAAGCGTTTTCAGATATCCCGTCTCAATGATGTTGTCTACGATTTCCAGGCTGTCGATGTTCCAACGCTCCGCCAGCTCCGTGAATTCTGCCATGGCCTTTTCGGGACTCTTCCCTCGAAACGCCATCCCATCGCCGTTCAACCCACAGAACGTGCAGTGAGAGACTTCGCCCCACCAACACCCTCTCGAGGTTTCGGCAATCAATCCCGGGCGAATTTCGCCCTTGCGCTCGAGTCCGGACAGAGTTTCGAAATACTCCGCGTAGTCGGGTGTGGGCAGATTCTCCAGATTCAACACTACGGCCCTTGGGATCGGAGCCGCGCCCTTGCCATAGCTTTTTTCCAGGACATGTTGCCTACCCAATACACCTCGTGGAAGCTTATCCACAGGTACTTCACTCCCAGACTCGAGGATCAACTGGCATAGAGGAGCAACGATTTCGTCGGCTTCGCCTGAGACCACGTAGTCGACCCATGGGAATTCCCGAACGGTCGCCCAGCCCATGTCTTTTTCGCAATTTGCGCCACCCATGAGCGTGATCACTTCGGGATCCAAGTCCTTGATCTTCCGAAGCAAGGCCAATGACGCGACGTGTTGTTCAAAAACCGAACTGCAACCGACGATTTTCGGTCGTTTGTCGACGATTCTCTCTGCTTCTGATTCGATGAACCTATTGCAATGCTCGCGCAAAAGGAATATCGCCTCTCGAAATTCTTCGGGAAATCTCTCGCTGAAAATGGCCCGCATCCAAGGCCGTGTCTTCAATGTCGAGGGCTCGACCCACCGCACCGATTGATCAGGAAACGCGGCACCCGCAAACACCCAGTCGCCCATGGAAAGGTCGAATCGGTCTCGTTGCGCCAACGCCATGACGTCGAGACCCACTTCATCCATGAACCGAAGATTTGCATATTGAACTTCGGTTGGGATTCCCGCTTCGACCAGGATTGACTTCAGCAGACTCAAACCAATGGAAGGGTGTTCCACTGAAACAAAGGGCATCAGCACCAATTGAACGGGTGAACTTTTCGGTTCGATGTGACTCACGGTCCCTCTCGAACATGGGCGGCCTCGGCCCAAAGAGTAATTCGATTTTTAAATCCCATAAGCATTTCGCTCGTAAGTGTTTTTTTCTGTTTTTCACCGCCGCCTGGGAAGTCTTGGATCGTACAGTAGCCTGGTTGGTCACCGGCAACCGCGAGTGACAAATAACGGCCGTCCAGTTCTAGAATGAGTTTTTCCTCAATGCCACGCTTTAAGCTCGAAACGACTTCACCCACGGGCCTCTGAGCTCGGGCAGTGACCGTTTTCAAGGTCGCTGACGGCTCACAAGCTCGATAAACGTCCGCGTCCACTCCCACCAGTTCGTGACGCCTTTGCGTAGCACAAGGCCTCGTGTCGAAAATTCGTATGCGCTCTCCATCATCCGATTGACTCAGAATGGGATTCACATTTCGCTGGTAGAGACTCCACCACCGAAGAGATTGCCGACTCAGAGCCGCCGCACCGGGTGCCAGAGTGCCGTCGTCATTTTCGTTGGAAAAAAAATACGCCAGCTCATCCAATTCGTGATCTTCGAGGGGATAGATACTTCGGTACGACGCGTCGGCCCTGAGCCGAAGACCGTATCGCTCGGGGTCACGCTGATACAGGCTGAAGCGATCAAACAAGACCTTCGCAGTACATTTCGGAGGCTGCAGATGAAACAAAAGCGGTAGCCAGGCAGCGACTTCTTCATGAAGATCGTCATCTTCATTGGGAAAGCTGTGGAGAAGGAGCCAAGTGGTATGGATTCCGTGCTCCCGAGTGTATTTGAGAAGTTGGATGTTTTGAAGCGCGTGAGCGCCTTTGTCCATGAGTTTCAACATTTCATCACTGAATGCTTCGATCCCCGGTTGGATCCATTTGACTCCAGCATCGCTCATCACCTTGATCTGATCACTCCGAAGATTTGACTTCGTCTCGAAGAACAGCTCGTATGGATTCCCTCTGTCTGCGAGGGTTGGGAGCAGGGTCCGAAGCAGCCTTTGGTCCATGATGTTGTCGACGACCATGAATCGCGGTGTGTCGTGTAGAGATGCCAGACGATCCAGTTCCGAGATCGCTCGATCAGGATCTTTCGATCGATATGCCATTCCTCCGCCATTCAGGCCACAGAAGGTGCAATGGTGCTTCTGCCCCCACCAACATCCGCGAGAAAACTCGACGAGGAGTCCCGGACGAAGTTCGTCTTTAAGAGAGCACGACTCGAGAGCGCGAAAATAATCCGTATAGTCTGGGATCGGTAAAGCGTCCAAATCGCTGACGACCGCGCGCGGAACAGGTGCCGTCCCTTCACCCTCCGGCATGCCGGCATGGAGTACACCATGAGGGAGCCCGTTTAGATCCACGTCAAGGCCATCACTCAACAGTGCAGAACAAAGTGGAACGATCACTTCATCGGCTTCTCCGGACACTACAAAATCGACCCAGGGAAAGGACCGGGCGGTCTGACGCCCCATCTCCGCTTCGCAATTCGCGCCTCCCATCAGGGTGATCACGCTGGGATCGAGCTCCTTGACTCTTCGAAGCAGTGCCAAAGACGCACAATGTTGCTCGAATGTCGAGCTACACCCGACGATTTTCGGTGAGCGCTGTATCAATTCTTCGGCGAGTTCATTCACGAAGGCCGGAGCGATCTTCTCTCGTACGCAAATCAACGCATCGCGCAGGATCTCGTTGGACTCAGTACCCCCGGGAAGCAGATTGGATCGATACAGACCTTGCGGCAGAACTGCTGGTGGTGCCTCGCCACGGAATGCTGCCCTGGAGAACGTCCACTCCCCCAAGAGTCTTTCGAGGCGAGATGCATCAGGCAAGGCGCTTCCCAGAATCTCTGCAAATCGAAGATTCGCATAGATTGTTTCCGACCTCATGCCGTGCTTCTTCACGGCAGCCTGGAGAAGACCCAGCCCAAGAGACGGCCGTGGCAGATCGGCGTAGGGCATCATCACGAATAGGATGTCAGGATCGGCCACCAAAACCTATCCTTCCGCAAGAGTCGGTCGGGGCAATGGCTCGGGTTCTCGCAGGGTTCGCCTCGCTCGATCATAGAGCCACCAGGAAACACCCGTGAGGATGAGGAAGACGAATTCGAGAATAAGTTGGGATTGGTGCATGACATGACCCTGCGCTCCGGCCAGGCCGTCAGCCACAGTGTGAAGCATCAGTATGCCCACGATCCAACGAATTCTTCGAGTCGCAATGGCGATTGCGATCGCCGCACCCGAGTACACATGGAATCCACCAGCTGAAAAGCGCTCCATCAAGGAAAGCAGTGCCGGTGGCGTCAGAGCGGCAGATCGCGCGATCAACCCCTGACCGATTACAACAATCTCCGCCATCGCGAACCCGAGTCCAACTCCCAACCCCATTGAAATGATGTCGTGTCTCGCTCTGCCCTGGGACCGACGTAGAACCAGGAGCAATGCCGCCCATTTTCCAAAGACCTGGCAAACAGCTGCCCCCAGTCCCAGAAGAAAGTACCCACCGAAGTCCGGATCGTTCCCTGCGACTCGCCGAAACACATCCCCGTTGACGATTTGCTGAAGGAAGAATGCAAACAGACAGCTCGCGATTCCAAACCCCACCCCCCGGGCGACATCAGTCGCTCCAACGGCTTCCCGGTTGATGGCAACCCACGAGCACGTAAGCAGTATGCTCAAGAAAATCCAGGCCACGTTGAAAGGATGTGCCGAAACGAACTCGGGTTTCGCTAGATAGGACTGAACGATCGCAACCGCCAAAAGCAACCCAAAACCCAACGACACGAGGAAGGGCATTCGGCTCGATCCTTTCATCGCTTCACGATCACTCTCGTTCACGGCTCTTCATCCAACACCCCCGCGTCGAATATCTGGTTGAGTCCGTGAAGAACCTCGTGCAGAGGCGTTCCAAATTTTTTTTCGATCCCCAGAGCCAAATCGGCTGAGTTCATTCCTCCGGCCGATAGGATCCTTCCCACTTCCGGAAGATAACGAGCACCTGTGAAAACCGTCCTTGAACCCCACCGCTTGATCGCAAAACCGCCTTCCACGGATTCGAGTTCTGAACCGTCACTGAGGCGTACGCAATCACTCGCGCGAATCGAAGTGCGCATCGATCCGGAAATCATTCCCTCGATCAATTCTTCGAATTCTTCAGCATCACCGAAATTTCCTTCGCTCAAAACCCAATGCCCATCCGGCCACCGCTCACTCGCCGCACAAGGAGTGACCAGCCGAACGCTTCTCGTGACCATGTTGATCAAGAAACCCGAAACGCACGCAATCGTGCCGGGGGGCATTTCCGTATCTGCCGACCATCCAGCCGCTTTTTTCCGGTCATCGAGGCGCCGGTGTTTCAACGCCCGACCCGCTTCACTCTGGATCAAACGCGACTCAGGGTTCTGAGGCACCAGTTCGCAATGAAGAAGTTCCTCAGGCGAGAATTCTTCCATGATCCGATCAAAGATGCGGAGCGTCAGGATCGAAAACCGATTGATCGTACAACCATTTTCCTCAGACAGACGTAGCAGTGCCCTGACTCTCTCGGGGTCCTTATGGGGCTGTGCAGTCGTCGTTTGCGGGAAACGCCCGCAAATCTCAGAAAAGTCGAGGCAGAATTTTTCGTAATCCGGGTTATCGAGCGGATCCGTGGCCCAATAGCAGAAACCAGTCGATGCGGAGGGTCCCAATTTCGATCTCAAAACACGCAAAATTCCACGCCAAAGCGATGCATTCTCTCCGCTGTATTTAAAATCCGCCTTCTTGCGACTCGCAGAGACTCCGCAAAACCAGCACCCGACCGAGCATCCATCCGACAACTCAACAGCGAAAGGAGCGTGAACGATTCCTTGATAAAAGGCAGGTCCAAGCTCACCGAAACATCGAGAGATCTGACGATTTCTCCAGACACGATGCCGCTCGTCATCAGGCACGCATTCGACTGTTCTCACCTTTTCGCGATGCAGCAATTTCTCGCGAGCAAATACCCGATGGCGTAATGCAGAAAGCGAGGGGACGAAATTGGGATCATCGGCCATTTCCCGCTCTACATCAGCATCCCAAAATGGGCGGAGATCCTCTACGTCGATTTCGAAACCATATTCCTTCCCAGCACCCGATGGATCTGCGAACAAACGCTCACGAAATTCTCGATCGCACCGAAGCCTTTCACCGAACCGCTTCGTCTGAGCCAATTCGCCCGTATAGGAGACATCGCGAGCGCGGATGGGATCGATTACAGATTCGAAACGCGAATCCGAAGCAAACACATCATTCAGCTCCTTCTCCGCAATGCGCCAATCATGCAGGACGGCAGCTGCACCTTGAGGCGGAGCCATCCAAAAATGTCGACGCCGCTTCAACGAATCATCCATAGGTTCTGTCATATGCGCCTCGACGACCGCTGGATTGACATTCCACTCTTCTCAGGGTTCCCCATGCGTTTCAAACCCTGCCTGTAGAGGAACAGCACTCTCCTCAACCTCCACGTCGTCCATACGTCGTAGGATAGACTGACCTCGATCGTTTTGTCACAAATTGGATGGTATCAGTCGGGATTAAAACCTGTTTGGGCAATGAACGAGTGACTACCAGTACAATCGCCAAGCACCATCGCAGTAAAGACCATGCCCCTGAAGAGTAAATCGTTCGTCTTCAGGGGAGAGATGAACTCCGGGAGCGACTTGATGTAACTGGTTTCCCGAATGCACGACCAACTCTCCAAGTCGATAGACATGAAGAGTCTTACTGGAATCCCTAATCAGAAGCTTGCGAGCTTCACTTCCCGCCTCGCGAAATTCTTGCCAATCGATCTCCCAGGTATGAAGTCCTCCCCCGGTCCTGGGCAGCGCAATGGGAAGGGTGAATGATATCGGATCTGACCAGTCAATCTCCGCATTCTCCGGCCATCGGAGCCGGGTCTGCTGCCGATCGAAATGAATCTCCGCAATGTTCTTTTCAAAGGCAGGATGGAATCGATACAGATGAAAACCCGGAACTGCCTGGTCGTGATCGAAGTTGATAGGTCCCCCGATGTATTTCCCCAGTGCTACCACCAGACGTTGATAGACCCATTCGAAGTGCTCCCAAAGAATTGGATTGTCACTTTTCACATATCCGTAGTAGGTCTTGAGATCGGGCCGAGAATCAATGTATGTGGCTGCACCGAGGGTGAATAGTGGCAGTTTCGTGTTTCTCTTTCGCCAGAACTCGGAAAGCTGAAGCAGTGTTGACCTTACCCGCTCGCAGTCAGAGTGATCGATTGCTTCAATCCTGAAAATTTCATTCATCGATTCATGTACGCGTCACAAGATTTGCCGCCGAGCCAATTGAGTGAAGGAACCCTCCTTTGCCAGGAGTTCCTCGTAGCTTCCTGATTCGACGATGCGTCCCTTGTCCATAACAAGGATCTGGTCGGCTCCCACGATCGTGCTCAACCGATGTGCGACGACGAATCGCGTAGCATTGAGCCGGCCAATGCTCTCAGAGACATGCCGCTGAGTCTCGTTGTCCAAAGCACTCGTCGCTTCGTCGAAAACAACAAGCCGGGGCTTCCCTACGAGAGCCCTCGCCGCAGCAATTCTTTGCCGCTGACCGCCAGAGATATTCGTTGCCCCTTCACCAAGGAACGTCTCCATTCCCATGGGCATGGCTTCAATATCGCGAGCGATTCCTGCCAAACGTGCCGCCTCCCAAGCATCATCCAGACTCGCGCCACTTCCACCTGCGATGTTGTGAAAGATGGAACCCGAAAGGATGCGACTCTCCTGCAGGACGGCACCAATTCTCTTTCTCATCGCCTTCTTATCAATGGATCGCAGGTCCTTGTCATCGATGTAGATCGATCCAAAGTCTGGCTCCTCAAAACCCAAGAGAAGCCGGACTACCGTCGATTTCCCCGCCCCGGAGGCCCCGACGATGGCAACCATTTGCTGTGGTTCGACGGTGAACGAAACACCATTCAAAACACTAGGTAGATCGGGCGCGTAACTGAAGCCAACGTTTGCAAATTCGATTCGGCCAGAAACGTCTTCGATGACTTCCGTCGCCTCCGAATTCTCCTCGGATGCTGTCAAGATTGGCATGACCCGTTCATAGACGGGAGTCAGGTTCAACAACTTGACCCAGAGCTCCGTCAGCGAAAAGGCTCCGCCCATGAATTGACCCAGGGCAACATGAAAAGAAATGAAGTGGGATGTCGACAATGGAATCGCACCCAGAGCTGTTTCTCTCTCCCATTCCGTATCTGGGTCGAAGATGGAAAACAGAACATCCCCTTGCCATGCGAGTACGGCGATCACGATGGCAATCGTCATCACCCGGATGATTGATTTCGTCACCACGAGAAAGTTGTTCAACAACCGTTGCCGGTAGGTGAGATCTATGAGGTCACTGAACCGACTGGACCAATGAATGAATGCGTGTTGTTCAGCACCGGCAATTCTGATTTTCTGAATAGCAGTCAAAAGTTGCAGCACTACACCCTGCAATCGCCCGTTGATGTTCATCATAGATCGCGTGATATCGATGAACCGAAATCCAACGGGAATCGCCAAACAGGCGTAAGTCAATGCGATAACGATTACCGCCAAGCTCAAGCGCCAATCGTAATACAACATCAAACCCAGACTGAATACGATGGAGACGCTGTGAAGAATTGTATGCAAGACGCTTGTGGAGACGAAGCTCCGCATCGAATCGATCCCGTCAGCGCGATTCACCAGATCACCAACGGAATAATTTCGGAAGAAATCGACAGGTAGTTTCAACAGCCGGTCCCAAACAGCCGACTGAACAATATTCTGCATACGGCCTTCGATGCGCAATGTCGCAAGACCTTGGACATAAGAGAATCCAACCGAGGCGACTCCCGTAACTGCAATCGCCAGGGTCAGCGCGGTGAGATTCGACAACTCCGCGTTCGGTATCACTGGATCCATGATCCAGCCTGTCACCACGGGAAGCACAAGAGAGAGCAAACCACCCAACAGGATCAAACAGCCGATCCGCAAGAGATCACGGCGGCTCCCGAACGCACCGATGCGAACCAATTTCCAAGGCGATATCTCGCCATCCGGAAGCGATCTGAAAAACAGGTGCCCATCTGAACTCATATCCGCCGCAATGGCGTCATCGACGATTTCCGACCGTCCACTCACAGGTTCGACGAGGACGTACTGTTTGGAATTTCTACGCGGAAGAAGTGCAACCGGTTGACGAGATCCTCCATGGAACGCCAGCATGGGACCATGGTCCTCACGCCACCAGCTGCCGACGAGCTTGACTCGTCTAAAGAGGCATCCTCCTCGATCAGCGATGGATGCTACAGGGTCGGGGATTCCCTCGAATTCAATACTCTCGGCTTCACTGAGATTGAGCGCAAAACCAGTTGCGCGACAAACGATTTCCATCGCGCGAGCGACAGGCGTTTGCGTTGCATCTGAATCATGCCGTTTTCGAGAGGCAAGCGATCTCGTCATGGCTCGAAACGATGCGTCGAATTTTCCATCGCGAACCCGCTGCGAACGCCGTATCGAAGCCTGGTCTAGGCCATCCTCCTTCCGGTAGATGGACCTTCCAACGATCAGGAGAGTCTCGTGGAATGACCGAATATCTCGAGAAAGATTTCCGGTCCTAATTCGGTGCGAAGTGGAAATTGTCATCAGGTCAATGTCTCGACTGATCGACCAACACCATTCAGGAACTACGGGAATCCAGAAACTCTCTCCTCCGACTGCACCCGAAGTATTCGCCCCGTCCGAAAATTCTCCTCCCCACTTGATCGAGCTCTCGGGGTTTTGGACCCAGAGAATATTCTGGTCTGCGAAAATCTGTTCACCGGCTGATAGAGAAACCTCAGAATCAACGATCAGCCTCCGAGCAGAAATGGGCACCGAAAAAAATTCCGAGATCGTCTCAATCAGGGATGCGATGACTCCGTCGACAAAGCGGCAAGCTGAGCCTTGATCGTCAAGATCAGTCAGAGCATCGATCAACTCGCTGGCGTTCACCGGAATCAACTCGGCGCCGTTGGTCGGAACTGCGATGAGCTTCGCTCCCTCCATGAATGCGATCTCTCGATCACCGAGCCCAAAGATCATCCCGCCGGACTCCGCTCGATAAAGCAGGCGACGCCTAGGGTTTTCATCATCGACGATGAATACCGCTACCGAACCCGATAGAACGAGCCAGCTGGAATCATTCTCCGCGAGATCGATCGGAGTATTCGAACCCGCCTCCACGATGGACCCCAACGAACCCAACGACTCGGCGATTGCACGAGCAAGATCCGGAGCACTCTGAACTTCCAACGCTCTCATTACTGCAACGCAACCAATTCTGAGTAGCGCCCATTTTCCGCCATCAGAGAATCGTGGGTGCCGCGTTCAACGACACTTCCCCGGTCCAGAACAATGATTTCATCGCAATCTCTGATCGTGCTCAATCGATGCGCCACGATTACGCAAGTGATGCCGCGCCGTCGAAGATTGTCGTCGATTCTCTTCTCGGTGACTGCATCCAATGCTGCAGTTGCCTCGTCGAGTACGCAGATGGTGGGGTTCTTGGCGAGTGCTCGGGCGATTTCGATTCGCTGACGCTGTCCGCCGCTGAAATTAGAGCCGTTCTCGACCACCGAACCCTCGTAGCCACCGGGCCTGGAAGCGATCTCTTTGTGGATGCACGCATCGCGGGCAGCTTTCAACACGTCATCCCGGCCCACAGTCGTATCCCAGAGCCGGATCGCCTCGTTGACTGAACTCTCGAAGAGAAATATCTCCTGGTCGACCGAGGAAACAGAGGATGTAAACAGCTCTCGAGGAATTTTCGTGATGCGTTCACCATCGAAAAGCACTTCGCCCTTCGTTGGCTGAACGATTCCAAGAATCAATTTCGCAATCGTCGTCTTCCCACTACCCGACCCCCCGACCAATGCAACACGACTTCCAGGTTCGAGCGACAGATTGAAATCTTCGATCAAGGGCGGATCGAGTGGACCGTATTGAAATCCAATTCCCCGAAGCTCGACGGATCCCGTCAATTTTTGCACGGGTTCATCGGTTGCGAGGGGTCGAATTTCAGTGAGAGGATCCACGGGGTGATCGATGACGTCCTGAATCCGACTCAAATCTCCGCGAATCTGTTGAATCTGGGAACCGAACGCTACGAGACTTTGAATCGGCGCCGTGAAATGAGCCATCAGCAGCTGAAACGCAATCAATGCCCCCATGGTCAAATGACCCTCGATAATCAGGACCCCGCCCACACCGAGAACCAGTGCCGTGGTCAAGCGAGACACGAGAGATGGGGACGCCCCCAACAACGACGACAGCTGGCCCAGCTTCTGCTCACCGTTCACACCTGCCGTCTGATAGCCAGCCCAGAGTTGAAAAAAATCGGATTCGGACCCAGTTGCCTTGATGGTCTCGATGGATCGAATACCGGCCATCGCCGCTCCGTTTAGCTTGGCCTTTTTATTGAGCAAATTGGTATTCAAATCCCGCAGGCTCCGACTGGCCAATCGAACAGATGCGATATTGAGACTCGACATCACCACGACGATCAACGTCAGCGGAACGCTGTAGAGCGCCATCACGATTCCATAGAATCCGATCAAGAAGACATTCACAGCATTCGTGGATAGAGGCCCTGAGAGAAGTTCTGCCAATCGATGACACGATGCGACTCGGGTCGCAACGTCACCGGCATAACGCTGATCGTAGAACGAAACGGGAACTCGAAGCGTATGCCAAAACAGCTCACTCGCGGTTGCCACTGTAAGCTTTGTTTCGAGTCGCAAGAGGAAGAGTTGCTGAAAGAAGATCAGGACGCCGTTGAAGATTGCAGCCAACAGAAGGCCCAATAACAAGGGAATGATCCACGAGTAATAGCCACGGCTCAAAACATCATCGATGAAGCTCTTGACCACGGCCGGTGCGATCAATCCAGGGATGACCAGGAAAAGAGTGACGACCATGACGGCGCTGACCGCATCCAACGAATGCCGAATCCGAGGCAACAGCAGACTCAATGTTCCCTGCCTGGATCCGCCCGGCTCGAAGTCAGGCCCGGGATTTATCTGTAGAGCAACGCCGCTGTAAGCCTTTCCGAATTCTTCTTTCGTGACCTTTCGTGGTCCGGAAGATGGATCCATCAAGCGAACGTAGTTACCACCGACTCCGTCGACGACAACAAAATGATTGGCGTTCCAAAAGACAATGAAGGGCATCGGAAGAGACAGCACCTGCTCTGCATCGACTCGCATCCCAGACGCCTCGAGCCCATAACTGCGCGCTGCCTTCACCAGATTTCCGGCGTTCGCCCCATCCCTGGATACGCCGGTGGTCACTCGAAGCTCTTCAAGAGCAACCCAACGCCCATGGTGGGCGAGAATCGCACCCAATGCCGCAGCACCGCACTCCACGGCTTCCATTTGCAGGAAGGTCGGTACTCGCGTACGGAGGTTGAACGTGCCCTTGAGCAGGCCACCAATGCCGTTCACTCGGACCCCGCTATCCAAGTCTCATAAAGTGGAACGACGAGATCGATAGGTCGGACGGTACGAACGACTGCCCGGATTCCCACTGTCGTACCTGGCGTGATCATCTGTCTAGGCCCTACCGACGAAGTCCATCGAAGCTTGCTGTAAGTCGTGGGATCTGAAACGAGCCCTAGACTGGCGGCGATGGGAGCCCCCCCCTGCATCATTTGGGCAACGAGATCCGGATCAGCCAATACACGCTGCAGACCCTCTCGACTCACGGGTACTGGGTCGACTTTTTCGATCCGGGCGTCAATGGTCCCGTAGATGTCCCTCTCGACCGAATTCGGTGCGACATGCGCCTTCATCCCAGCACCGAGTTTCTTTCCGTCTTTGTTGTCGAAATAACCTCGTACTTGAAGACCTTCGCTCGCCTGTTCGATCACGACGATCTGCGCTCCAGCAGAAATCCGCTGACCTTGGTTGACGTCGACTTCGACCACCGTTCCCGTCACCGGACTCTGGATGATCGATCCTTCGAGCAATGAAACTTCGAGTTTTTCCAGACTTCCTTTGGTTTCCAGAACCTGCTGGCGGAGCTGCTCCAGAGTGGCCGTTTGCTGGTTCACATACTCCGAAAAATCCGTTTCCAAAGTCCGGATTTCGTTTTGGGTTGACCGAAGTGACGACTCCGCCTGGTGAAGTTGGTTGAGAGTCGACTCGAGCTGCTGACGAGTGATATATCCCTTTTCCAGTTCCTTTGACTGCGTCGATTCGAGAGCGCGTAGGAAATGAACGAGCTGTTGGTCCGATTCTTCCGTTTTTCGTCGCGCACTGACCTTCTTGAGCAGGTCTTCTTCGCGGCGCGGAATGTCTTCGGCCATGAACTCCTGCTGTCGCACAAACTGTTGTTCGACTTCCCGTAGGAGCCTTCCACTTGCAATTCGTTCAGTTTCCCGTGCAGGGAAACCAATACGTGCGAGCCGTGTCGAAGCGCTCACCGGTTGCCCCACCTCGACGTCGATATCGAGGACAATTCCCCCAGAAGGGGCCTTGATGTCGTAGAGAACGCTATTCTTCTTGAGAACCACCCCTACACCGGTCGCTCGGAAGGTGATCCGTCCCATGAACGACCAAATCAATAGGGCAATGATCACAAGCCCAATCGTTCCTATCCAAATCCAGCCTCGAGGCGAAACAATGGACAGCATCGCGTCGAGCTGCTCAGGAGACTCGAACGAACGCGTGCTCTCTCCACCGGACCGACGGGGATTCTTGCCAGGCGATTCGGAAGCCACGCGGTAAATGTAGCACTCCTGTGGTACTGAACTGTTCCCAACATTCACGATGACTAGAGTCGATGCAGGTTTCCAGGTGCTCCATTCAAAGAACATCGCCAAATGGAAGTTTCGAACGAAACGGTTGTCATGGCCTCCTTGATTCGCCTTCCTGAACAGCCGTTCGGCGTAGAGTGGCCCATCGTGGAGTGGAGCCACTCGGAACCTGTCGAAGGGCCGGCCCGGCAGCGTTTGGCACAGACCATGGCCACGGCTTTCTCGCCCGACTCGCAGTCCATTCTTGGTGAAACCCATGCGATTCTCATCGTTCACCATGGAAGAATCGTGGCGGAACGGTACGGGGACGAATTCGACCAAGCGAGCACTCTGCGGTCATGGTCGATTGCAAAGAGCATCCTTCATGCGGTCGTTGGAGTTCTCGTCGGAAAGCACCTGATTGACCTGGATACCCCAGACCTGATTTCCGAATGGTCCGATGGGGCTGATCTTCGGCGAAGGATTACGGTGAGGCATCTACTGCAGATGAGCAGTGGCCTTCGCTTCGAGGAAAACTACGACGACCCATCGTCGGATGCTCGCGAGATGCTATTCGGATCGGGGCGCAAGGACATGGCCGCCTACGCGACTTCGCGGCCCATGGAGCACCTACCAGGTACCCACCATTCCTACTCGAGTGGCGACAGCTTATTGCTTTCTTCGATCGTTGGTCGAGTCATCGGTGGAGGCAAAGAGGAAGCTCTCGATTTCATGCAGAAAGAGCTTTTTCATCCCCTCGGCATACAGAGCGCAAAACCCCGCTTCGATGGATCCGGCACCTTCATCGGCTCGTCTTATGTGTTTGCGACAGCCCGGGATTTCGCGCGCTTCGGGTACCTCTACCTACGCAACGGAACCTGGGAAAGCGGCCGAGTTCTTCCCGAGGGCTGGGTCGATTTTGCTCGAACTCCAGCCCCTGCGGACCCCAATCAGGCATATGGCGCTCACTTCTGGCTCGCTCCCAACAGCACACTGGGGACCTTCTCCGCCGAAGGATACGATGGGCAACGCATCCTGATTATCCCCGCTCTCGACCTGGTCATCGTTCGGCTCGGTCGAACACCGCCTGAAAAAATGACGGGAGTCAACCGCCTCCTCATCGAACTCATCCGATGCTTTTCGACGATCCACTAGGGATTCCTACCATCCAATCCACTTATCATCGACTTCCCGTCGATACTTTTCGGGATCGTATCGTTTTACTGGAAGATCGAATCCTGCAGCGGTGAATGTACCGAACGACTGCAGGAGCGAGACTTCGGTAGAGAACAGGTTGAAGAGCGCCGACGCGCGTTCATGGAGAACATTGTAAAGGCTCTCCTGAACGAGGAGAACCTCTTGCATGGTCGTCGTTCCATTCTTGTACTCGCGCATCTTCCCCTCGACTGCGGTGTGCGCAGCACCCAGGGCACCGACGTAGGTTTCGACGACGCGCTCGTAGGCGATGCGGCTGTACCAAAGCCCCCGGAGAGTCGCGAGTTGAACGAGCCGCGTTTCGAGAGAATTCTGCTGAGCCGCTACCTGCTCTTGTAGCGCCTGTCGCACATACGAGTAACGGACGCCTCCGGAATAGATCGGAATCGAGGCCGTCAACCCCACACTCCCAGTCCTCGAATCACGGGTGTCTGAGCCGTAATTCCGGGGGTCCAACACCCGATAGTGCTCCCAGGAATTCTGAAACGACGCCGACAATCCGACTGTGGGAAGGAGAGCGGTTTTCCGCTCGCTCACCGAAGACTCGGATCGTCGAAGGCTCGACTCCGCTGACTGAATCAGAGGATCGTGACCGATGGCCCTCTTCTCGGCGGCTTCCAGAGTTTCGATNCCCGGGGAAAGCCGAGGCAAAGGGGACAATTCCGTGGGTTCCCTGCCAACGACAGCCGTGTATTGGGCTTCCGCTACATCGGCGGCCCCCTCGTAGGTGGCGAGATTGGCGCGGGCCTGGGCAAGCTCGAGTTCGACTTGCGCCATGTCGGTAATCGTCGCCGTCCGCGACTCATACATGTCACGCGACATGGCGAGTAGAGGTTCATAGGCCTCGACTTGTCGCTTGGCGATCGCCACATGGGAGCGATACAGAACGACGTGTGCGTGGGAGCGAGCCGCCTGTCCGAGCACGTCCTGCTCAGTGGCCACCAGATCCCACTGGTCCGCATCGACCCCGGCTTCGGCCACCTGAATGAGGTAGACGGTCTGGCCACTGCGAAAGATCGGAAAATCCAGCGTGATGTCGACATCCGGTGTGGTGGATTGGGTCTCGTACGCAACTGCGTTGGTTCCAGCACCCGCTGGATCGAAGCCCTCGCCCGTCTTTTTCTGGTTCCATTCCACCCCACCCGTTGCATTGAGAGTTGGACGAAACCAGTTTTGTTTGGCCTGAGCGATCTGCTCGTTCGAAGCTCGCAACAAGGCCCGCTGGCCTGCAATGTGAGGGTTCGTCAGATAGGCCGCAGTCAGGGTTTCACGAAGGCTCGTCTCCATCCCTGAGCTGCGATCCGCGAAGCTCGCAAACAGCAAGCTCACAATTGGAACTCCGAGTCGCAAGAATGCAACCCGTGAGACCCGCGGATGTAAAATATCGCCCAATTTCATCCCTCCGGAAGCTTCTCGAACCATGCGGGCTGAGCTGAGAGTCGTCAACCGCCCCGATTCACTCCCGTTGGATCCATTCGCCGATTCCAAACTTCTACTGCATCCGGGTGTTTCCAAGATAGGTTCACCCTTGGCCCCGGGCACGAGCGCCTGGGGGGTATTCGCCCGAACTCACCGAACTCCCTTGACGAGTCTTCGAATCGACTGAAGATTTCGAGAGACTCAGTTTGGGGTCAGGTTAGAATCAGATAAACTGAGCAAAACTAGGTCGATTTGTAAGGTGTTCCCTATGGCTGCGCTCCTTGAAGCTCGCGGCGTTAGCTTGGAGAATTGGTAACCCAAAGATGTTCAAAGAGAGCGACAGCGAAATTCTTCAGGAAAAACTGCACAAGGCATTCGACGAACGGCCCGACCTTTTCCAGCCCCTGCTCCCACCGAGCGCTGCCGCGAGTTCTCCATTCTCCAGCGAAGTCGCACACATCAAACGGCTGCTGGAACACTGGTGCGCGGATGCAAGCTTCCGCGACGAAATGATGGAGGACGCCACCGCTGCGGCAGCGCGTCACGGTCACGAAGTGGACCCCGAAGAGGTGCGATACCTTTGGGATGCTGCGTTCGCGCACAAGTGCTTGAGCGAAAGAACGAGCGTTCCCTATCCGGTCCAGCGCTATCGAGTATGGAACTCCGAGAAAATTCTTCACCGCGAAGCTGTCAGGCTCGAACATTGCCTCCCCCAAGATCCCCGCCAGCGCGCCTGGCGAGAACGTCAGATGAAGCGCATCCGAAGCCAACTCGGCGAAAATTCATATGTCAACATCGTCCATGCGCCGTTCTCGATCGAGATTTCTGAAGGATGCTCGGTGGGGTGTTGGTTCTGCGGAGTCTCGGCCAAAAAGAAAGGGGCCGACTTCCGCTATACGCCTGAGAATCGAAAACTCTGGCTCGAGGTTCTCCAAGCACTGCGGCGCATCATCGGTGAAGGGGCGAAGGGAGGCTTCTGCTATTGGGCCACAGATCCCATCGACAACCCCGACTATGAAGAGCTGCTCACGGATTTCGCCCGGATCTGTGGCCGATTCCCACAAACCACCACCGCCCAACCCCTCAAAGACGTCGAACGGACCCGCGCTCTGTTGAAGCTTTCCAGCGGTCTCGGCTGTGACATCAACCGCTTCTCGATCACGACCCTCAAGACCTTCAAAGAAGTGCACAAGACCTTCACGGCCGAGGAGCTTCTCCATACCGAGTTGGTCCTTCAGAACCGGGAGGCCGTCAACATCCAGAGCAATTCCGGGCGTGCTCGAGGGTCGAAGATATTGAGCCGGCGCGCTGAAAGTGCCGCGAACGTGAAAGAAGGCTGGGACGAAGTCCCGGGCACCGTTTCGTGCGTTTCCGGTTTCCTGATCAACATGGTGAATCGATCGATCCGGTTGGTCACGCCGTGCCCATCCGACGAAATCTGGCCCGAAGGGCATTGGATATTGGATGAAGCCAACTTTACGGACGGGGATGACTTCGCCCAGCGAATCGAAGGAATGATCGATCAACACATGCGGCCTTCTTTGCGCGCATCGGATCCCGGCCGCTTTCGCCGCGATCTCCAAATCGAGATTCTCCCCGACGGCTTCAAGGCCCAGGGATTCGGCGAATTGGTCACCTACGAAGGCGGCACTCCGTCCTCTCGCGAGGTTGCAACCGAGCTCCTGAAAGGACACCACACGGTCGGTGAGGTTGCTCTAGCCCTTGAAGACCGCCTGAACGTACCTGCCTCGACTGTTTTCAGTTTCCTCAACGACCTTTTTGACCGCAGCCTGTTGGATGAAGAACCATCAGGCAACCCAACTATGAAGACAACAGGTGGTCAACTTACCGTGGAGCACTCAGCCAAAGTCAGTTAGGACCACCGAAAACGCATTCAGCGAATGCCCAAAATTCTAGGAGATAAAAAGTGAAGAAGAGCGACAAGAACCGAGCCATCTTGGCTGAATCCATCGCAAGATCATGGCGTGAATCCGACTTTCGCCAGCAACTTGCCTCGGACCCGAAAGGAACCTTGAAGAGCGCTGGGGTGGACATTCCCGACGACCATGAGGTTGCGGTTCTCGAAAATTCCCCCAATTTGCTTCACGCAGTCCTACCGGAAATATCCCAGATGGATGAACACGATGATGCGTTCAACTCTGCTGTGGCCCAGCTGCGAAACCTCCCGGAAAATGTCGAAGTTCGAATCGTGCGGGATACAGCGAACAAATCGCACGTGGTTCTTCCCGTGGTGCCGCAGGCGGTTGCCAGTGGAGAAATGAGCGATTCCGACCTCGAGCAGATTGCGGGGGGAAAGAACGCTACGGCCAATGTAGAGGCATATGTCGCTGAAACGTCCGCGGTCCAAACCGAAGAAGTCGTCAATACGACCACAGAAGCCCAGGACGTCGAAACCACGAGTACAGCGGTCGCCGAGGTTGAGATCGTTCTCGTTCCCTGCTTCGTTTCATGATCCGTGAAACCGAACGAAGGCGCGTCCATCGCGGAGGAGTCGCTTCAAACGAGTTGCCAAATTGAATTCATTTGATCGGACTTTGTCCAAGGCATCCTGAACCCGGCTCAACCATCTAGCCGTGGTAAGTCAATTTCACCGACTCCACCCACCAGGAGAACTCGCATGGCAACGACGCCCCTCTCAGAGATAAGCCCCCAGCGGATCCAGTGCGTGCTGGGAGCAGTGATCGTGTTCCTACTTCTGGCCACTCCAACATGGGCCCAGAACGACGAGGGCCACATCAAGTATCGCCAGCATCTCATGGGCTCCATAGGCGCCAGCACCGGGGCCGTGGGGGACATCCTCAAGTACAGGCTGTCTCTCCTGCCGAATGTCGAAACGCATGCAAAGAACATCGCTGCCGACGCGAAACTGATCGCGAGCGCTTTTCGAGAAAAGGTGGTTTCCGGAGCAACGGATGCCAAGGCCAACATCTGGACCGAATGGGAAGATTTCGAAAAGGCCATCCAAGCAATGGAAACCGCTGCAGAAAACCTGGAGGAGGCGGGCGATGACGCAGACCTCGGCAAGATTGCAGCTGGAATGAAGTCTCTTGGCCGCTCCTGCAGCGGATGCCACAAGCAATTCCGAAAGCCCAAGGAAGAGTCCTACAAGCGAAAGTAGGATGCAGCGAAATTTCATCTGGCTTGGATTTGCCGCCCTCCTGACCCTGCTTCCACTGCCTGGCCTTTCGGATGGAGGAGATGCGGAGCGGGGACTGCAAGTCCTGCGGATAGCCGGCGGGTGTACGTGCCACACCAACTATCCCGGCGAAGGCGACTCTGCGCCCCTGCTCGCAGGGGGCCGTGCTCTTTCCAGCCCCTTCGGCGTCTACTACAGCAGCAACATCACCCCCGACCCGGAGACGGGCATTGGAAATTGGTCCGATGCCGATTTCATTCGTGCCATGCGCGACGGAGTTTCTCCGGAAGGACGAAACTATTTTCCCGTTTTTCCCTATACCGCCTTCACCTTCATGTCTGATCGAGACCTCCTGGATCTGCGCGCATACCTGACGACCCTCGAACCGATCAGGCGGGCGAATCTGCCGCCGGATGCTCCATTTCCATTTTCATGGCGCCCGGCTATCACCCCTTGGAAATGGCTGAATTTCGAGACAGGGCCCTGGCAGGAAAACTCGAACCGAGATGCCACCTGGAACCGGGGCCACTATCTCGTGCAAGCGGTGGCTCATTGCGGCGAGTGCCATACGCCACGAACACTGACCGGCGGGCTCGATTTGCAGAACTCAATGGCGGGATCGGCTTCAGGACCCGAAGGCGAGCTTGCACCGAACATCACATCCGATGACCAAACGGGTATCGGCCGCTGGTCGATTCCCGATATCACGTGGTTTCTCGAAATCGGGCTAAAGCCTGACGGTGACGATACTCAGGGCCTGATGGCGGAGGTCATCCAGCACGGGTATGCGAGTGCCGAACCGGATGACCTTCGAGCCATCGCCACCTACCTGAAGACCGTACCCCCAATCCACAACGCATTAGTGGTCGAATCCAAATGATCGGGTGAAGATCTCGATGCCTCTCACGAGGTCGAATCCGGATCAGCATGGCGCAGGTTTCAACTGGATCGGGCAACACGCCACCCTCGAGGTTCATCTCAACTGATGGGCCTTTTGCCAAGAGCTCGGTTTTTGCGCCCCCATTCCGGCATCTGGAAATCCGAACCGACTGGGAACCGCTGAGGAGGAACGTCATTGCGAGTTTGGATCGATACCGATGTAGGTACGGATGTAGACGATGCACTGGCGATCGCTTACGCGCTTCGGCATCCCTCGATTGACCTCGTGGGTATTTCAACGGTGTTCGGTGACGTCAGTCTGCGCTCCCGGATCGCAAATCGGATCCTGGAACTGGCCGGTGCTTCTGAAGTCCCCGTCGTGGAAGGTCTCGGTGCGCCACTCTCGCCCAAACGCAAAGGGCGCATGTTCGGCCACGAAGGCCTCGGCATCTTGGTGGATCCCGCTCCGCGGAAGGTCGTCGAGAGCAACGACGATGCCAGTGAGCGCGTCGAAGCGCTGGCCAGAGAGTTGGCCGCGAAACGGCCCGATGCCCTGGTCGCAATCGGACCTGCCACGAACCTCGGCGCTCTCGCTCGTGCAGGACATCCTCTTCCCCCTCTCACCATCATGGGGGGAAAGATCGAAAACGTGCTCCTCCCTGGTATGATCGATTCCATTCCAGAGTGGAATTGGTGGTGTGACCCCTTGGCTATCGACGATGCGCTGAGAGCGCCTCAAGCCTCTCCACCCCGGATCATTCCCGCCGAAGTCACCTTCAGAACACACCTCGAATCTCAGGATGTCGCAAAACTCGCGGCGGGCAGCCCACTGACGGCCCAACTCGCCGTTCTATGTGACCACTGGCTCGAGGTCCAGCGCGAAGGGCTCGGGGCGAAGATCCCAACCGTACACCTCCACGATCCATTGGCGATCGCGACTCTCTCGGAACCCAATCTCGCTCCCCTCTCCACAAGAAACATTCGAGTCGACTCCCGTGGTCACACCCACCAAGAACCCGAGGGAACTCCCGTCGCAGTCGCCACCCATGTTGACAATGATGCACTGCGTGCACACCTGCTCGAAATTTGGCTGGGTTGAAACACCTCGTTCGATCTCCACATTCAAACCAGATCCTAGACTCGGTCGGCACGTTCCCAGCTCCGAGGGCTCATTTTCCGAAACTGGGCCGGATTCCCGCTGAAAATATCACCGTCGAATATTCGTGATAGAATTTGCGCCCCTCTTCTTGGGCATTCATGGAACGGGAGCGTCGTGGGAAAGAATCTCTACCAGAAAGTGTGGGATGACCATGTCATTCGAAAACTCGATAGCGGTCAATACCAGGTTTTCATGGCTCTGCATCTGATTCATGAAGTCACCAGCCCACAGGCCTTCGGGATGCTGAGAGACAAAGGGCTGAATGTCGCGTACCCCAATCGGACCTTTGCAACCGTCGATCACATCATTCCGACAGACACCCAGGCAAGACCACTCGCGGATGAAATGGCGGAAAAAATGCTGCAGGTCCTTGGAGAGGCAACCGCGGAGCACGGCATCGAATTCTTCGCTCCCCAGTCGGGCGCCCAGGGCATCGTCCATGTGGTGGGACCTGAGTTGGGTCTCACGCAACCCGGCATGACGATCTGCTGTGGCGACAGCCACACCGCGACCCATGGTGCCTTCGGCACCATTGCACTCGGCATCGGAACCAGCCAGGTAAGAGACGTGCTGGCCAGCCAGACACTCGCGATGGACCCCCTCAAGGTCAGGCGGATTCGAGTGGAAGGGAAACTTGGCCAGGGGGTGACCGCCAAGGACGTCATCCTCCACATCATTCGCGTTCTCGGTGTGAACGGTGGGGTTGGCCACGCCTACGAGTATTCGGGTTCAGTCATCGAAGCCATGTCTATGGAAGAAAGAATGACCGTCTGCAACATGAGCATCGAAGGCGGCGCTCGCTGCGGCTATATCAACCCAGACGATGTCACGATCGAGTTCTTGAGAGGTAAAGAGCGCGTACCCACGGGGGCCGAGTTCGATGCCGCCGCGGAAAAATGGAGATCTTACGCCTCGGATCCGGATGCGGAGTTCGACGACGAGGTCTTGATCGATGCGGACGACATCAAGCCGACGGTGACCTGGGGTGTCACCCCGGGACAAGCCATCAATATCGAAGAGCGTGTTCCCAAGCTGGAAGATGTAGAAGGGCTAGAAAAAAATCTCGTAACGGATGCGCTCAACTACATGAAACTTCAGCCAGATCAGGGCATCAAAGGAACTCCCATCGATGTTGCCTTCATCGGAAGCTGCACCAATGGAAGGTTGAGCGATTTTCAGCGGGTAGCAGAATTGATCGCGGGCAGAAAAGTATCGGACGCTGTCCGGGCGATCGCCGTTCCAGGTTCGGAAAAGGTCGATCGGGAGGCAAGGGCCCTCAGGTTGAACGAGATCTTCGAAGCCGCAGGTTTCGAGTGGCGCATGCCCGGTTGCTCGATGTGCCTCGCCATGAACCCCGACAAGCTGGTCGGTGACGAGATCTGCGCTTCCAGCTCCAACCGAAATTTCATCGGCAGACAGGGATCACCCACCGGAAGGACGATTCTCATGAGTCCCATCATGGTGGCAGCCGCAGCCATCGAGGGGAAAGTGTCCGATGCTCGGGAAGTTTTTTCACTGAAGGGAGAAGAATGATGGCGGGAGAAAGCATTTCCCGTATCTCTGGAAAGGGCGTCTACGTTCAGGGCAACGACATCGATACCGATCGCATCATCCCCGCCCGTTTCTTGAAATGCGTCACCTTCGACGAATTGGGCCCGTCTCTCTTTCATGACGAACGTTTTACCGAATCGGGGGAAAGCAAAAACCACGTCCTCGACGCACCGCAGCATCGAGGCGCAGCGGTCTTGATCTCCGACGACAACTTTGGCTGCGGTTCATCTCGGGAGCATGCTCCCCAGGCCATTCAGAAATTTGGCCTGAAAGCGGTCATCGCGGGTTCGTTTGCAGAAATCTTTCACGGCAACTGCACAACGCTGGGGATTCCATGTGTCATCGCTTCCGACGAGGACAGAAAAGAACTCTCGAAAATCATTGAAAACGATCCAGAAGCCAGCCTGGACATCGATATCGAAAAGCGAGAGATCGTTTGTGCTAACAAAGTGTTTCAGGTGAGCATGAAGGAATCCGCGAGGGAGGCATTCCTCGCTGCAACCTTCGACCCGCTAGACGAGCTCCTGGGTGCAACCGAAGAAATCAAGGCAGCGGCGGAACGGCTGGGATACGCCTGACCGCGTATCAGAGTTCAATGATGGCCAGGAAGAAGATTGAAATCTATGACACCACCCTTCGGGATGGCAATCAGGGGGAAGGGGTCACTCTCTCCCTGGGTGACAAGCTCGACATCACCTTGGCGTTGGACGCTCTTGGAGTCGATTTCGTAGAGGGCGGCTGGCCTGGTTCCAACCCCAAAGACGATGAATTCTTCGTCCGGGCCAAGGAACTGGAGTTGAGCCACCTCAAGGTATCGGCCTTCGGCTCGACACATCGCGCCGATGTCGAACCCGATGACGACTTCTTCCTCAATAAACTGGTGGAAGCCAAGGCCGACATCATCTGCATCTTCGGTAAGTCGTGGGATCTGCACGTCGAGCAGGCTCTGCGAATCACCCCAGACCGAAACCTCGAGATGATTCGGAACTCCGTCCGATTCCTCGCGGACGTGACCGGGAATCCCGTTTTCTACGACGCCGAGCATTTCTTCGACGGGTTCAAGAGCGATCCGGGTTATGCACTGGCGTCTATCACAGCCGCACTCGAAGGCGGAGCCAATCGCCTGATCCTCTGCGATACCAATGGAGGCGTGATGCCCCATGAGGTTGCCGAAGCCATCCGGGAGGTAAGACGGGAACTACCCGGAGCCAAACTCGGAATCCATGTCCACAACGATGGTGGTCTCGCAGTGGCCAACACTCTCCGAGCTGTCGAGGAGGGAGCAATCCAGGTACATGGAACCATCAACGGGATCGGAGAGCGGTGCGGTAACGTCGACTTGACCTCGATTCTCCCGAACCTTCAACTCAAGATGGGTTATGAGTGCCTCCCTGAGGACCGCCTTTCGAGCCTCACCACCTCCTCCAAGAAGGTATGGGAATACCTGGGCATGCCCGGACCTCTAGGCCAGCCTTTCGTGGGTCCATCCGCATTCGCCCACAAAGGCGGTGTACACGTCAGTGCTGTGCAGAGAAACCCGGAAACCTACGAACACATCGATCCCGCACTCGTGGGAAATTCGCGGAAGATCTTGATCAGCGAGTTGGCCGGCGGATCAAATCTCAAGGCAAAACTCGCCAACCGTTATCCCGAGTTGGAGGATTCATCGGCTACGCGTGCCATTTTGGACGAGATACAGGACAAGGAACACGCCGGATACTCTTTCGAGAATGCCGACGGAAGCTTTGACCTCGTGGTCCGCCGCCATGTGGGGCGCCTTCGTACGCTGTTTGACCCCGTCTACTACCGTATCTATTCCCCGAGTTACGGCGAACACTCGGATACGGATGGATTGATCGAGGCGTCCGTTAAGGTGCAGATCGGCGAGTCGACTCAGCTCTGCGCATCCGAAGGAAACGGCCCCGTAGATGCCTTGAACCATGCACTTCGTGAAGCGTTAGTCGAAAAGTTTCCGATCGTGGAAGAACTGCACCTCACGGATTACAGCGTGAAGGTGGTCAACAGTACGGAAGAGACCGGGGCCAAGGTGCGCGTCTTTCTAGAACACAGCTTCCATGGTGAAATCTTTGGGACCGTTGGTGTCAATGTAGACATCATCAAGGCAAGCTGGAACGCGCTGGTCGAAGCCTACCACTATGCGCTTCTGATGGACTCGGATCTTCGATGACTCTCGCGGCATCGATGCGGGCATCCCAAACCATGGAACCGATCGTTCACAAACGATTGATCGGGTAAACCAGAGGCCATAGCCCGCCACGCGACGAGCAAAAAGACTGCGAGCCTATGGAATCAGGCCGTGGCGTGGATCGTCTTCACGACGTCCAGAAAAACGTGCTTGACCTCGCGAAGTTCAAAGCCCGCCGCTTCGACATTCGCCACGGTGTTCCGGTTCATCTCGGTACCACGAGCACGCAAGAGTGGAGTCATGAGGTCCATCATCATCCGGAACGGGTAGTAACTCGACCCCGTGTGCTCGAACATGTGCAGTTCACCACCAGGCTTGAGGACTCGATGAAGAGCCTGGAGACCCTTGACCGGATTGGGTACCGAGCAGAACGTGCAGGAGGTGAAAACCTGATCGAACTCGTCATCGGGAAACGGCATTTCATGAACGTCCATGACCCGGACGTCGATTTCCCCGTCATAGGCCTCGAGGCGAGGACGCGCTACATCGAGCATCTTGTCACTGATGTCGATTCCAACGAGCTTACGACCCGGTGGGAAGAAACGGATGTCCAGACCGGTTCCGACCGCCAAAAACAACACGCGGCCCTCGCCCATGCGCTCGAAGAATTCCTGCTTGTACGGTGCCCAACGCTTTTCGGGCCCATATCCTGCCATCAGGTCGAAGCTGCGAGCAGCGCGATCCCAGCGATCCTTGGTCAATTGGTCCATTTCGGCGCTCTCCGCTTGATGAGGATGTTGATGAGATAGATCGCCACCAGCACGCCCAGACCCGATTTGATACCAAGTACGGCTGCTGGGCCGAACGCGAGATCTCCCATGGTGGCGCTCATTGAAACCACCATCCCCGTGAGCATCCCTGTAGTCATTGCAGGCAACATCACTTCCATGGCGCCGAATAATGCAACGAAACCGAGAAGGGTGGGCAGCGAAATAACCATGCCAATCGCCATTCCAACAAACATGGCGATGATCATGTTCCAACCGGGGCTGAAGGCCGCCGCACAGGCAATACCCACCACGGCGCCGACTGCGACGTTGGCGAGCACATCACCGAGAATGAAATAGAGTCTGGTTTCCAATGGGATTACTTTCCATACAAATAAACGAGCAGGTTCCTCTCATGATAGCGCCAAACCGACTGTGAGAGGAACCGAAGAAAACGAGGGCCATTCATTCTGACAATGAAGTGCGATGAGAGAAGAACGAAGTTCAAGCATCCCGTCGCAGACGGGTTCCACGAAAGTTGCCAGTCAATTGAACCCGGTTCGTGTCGAGCAATTCGTGGACGACGTCCACGGTCTCTTCGGGACTGTCGGTGAACTCATTGACGGTCATGACCAACATCAGCAACGTAGATCTGAACACATCGCCCTCCAGAGGGGGCAAAGCCTGCTGAGTCGAGGGCAGCATATTTCATCCTCCTGCTGAACAGGTCGCGGGAGGACAACCCATCGGATCACCGCAAAGGCACATTTTACGGGCGCGACTCTTCTCGGGCCGGCTCGAGGGCTTACAGGGGATTTCGGATCCCGATCTGGCCTCCCGAAGAATGGCACCACCACCCGGATGTCTCGGGGAATCTCGGGAAACACCTCGGCCTCACCGCAAAGAAAACTGCTCGACCTGGACACCATCGAGTTCTTTGACCCTCAGCGACCACCCACCTGCCGGCAATCGCTCGAGAAGCACATATCCGAACTCTCGATAGCTCTCGAAATCATCGGGCGTGATGCCCAATTGAGCGAATACTTCAGGATTCCCATCAATGGCCTCTGAAGTGATTGCGGCATCTCGTGCGGTGCCACCCCCTCCACTGATCACCTGTTGAGGGCGCGAATCCGGAAAGCTCAGGATCTCGAACAAATGTATGTGTCCCGCCAAGGCGAGCTTGACCTCCGAGGGCCAACCTCCGTTTGGCATCATGCTGATGGCGGCTTGCAGAATGGGGTCAGCCACCTCTAACACGGAGGGATTCCGCCAGTCGGGGAATATCCCCCAGAAAGCACGGTGGGTCACACTCCACGTGGTACGCCCTTGATTCACCAGAGCCGCAGCTTGGGTGAAATCATCCGCGTAGCGTTCCTGCGGGCTCGGATCGAGATCGGCACTCGGACTGGTCGACGTATCCATGACGAGAACATCGAGGTCCTCGAATCCGACTTTGTAGGGGTCGGGAATCAGTGGGCACCCCTCATCAGTCAGATCGGAATCAGTGAGTGTCCTTCCGTCGAGAAAGCGCAGCCACCCTAGATGGTTACGACCGCAATCCTCATGATTTCCACGGGTGACGATCCAGGGTGCGACGCGGAGCAGAGGAGCCGCTGGAGAAAAAAAATCCGTCTCCCAAGTATCCCACTTGTCGCCCCAGGGAGAGCCCCTGCATCCGGGTTGGGCATCGGCATCACACTCCGCTTCCCGATACACGAAGTCTCCCACATGAACAATGAGATCCGGTTTCTCGACGGCGACCGCCGTGGCAACTTCCGCAAAATTCCATGGTGTCCCCGTACCGCTGCCGGAGCAATTTTGATACCAGCCCGTAGCAATACGACACCCTGTATCCCCGAGCACCACTACGCGCTCGGGAGATGTAGAGAAACGTGGAAAATCCATCGAACCGACCCGGACAGACTCCACAGAGTTACTGATCGGGGATGCGCAGGAAATGACGGGGAAATCAGTTCCATCCCGAGCACGAGTGCTCATCTCGACCGCGACCCCATCCTTCCACAGCAATGGACAACGGGTTCCAGCGTCTACGATCGCACGAGCCTCAAGACCCTCCACTCCATACTGCAACCACGCATAAAGAGGTGAACTAGACGATCCCGAAGGGTCTGAACTCGAACATCCCCCCGCAGAGAGAAGCATCAGAGTAAGAGCGATCGACGCGCAAGCCTTGAGTCTTGTGAATTCCATCTTTCCCCTTTCCGTCAGTATAGGGCGAAAAAATTTCTTCCTCGCGAGTTGGACCGTCTTCTCCGTCGCCGCACCCGATGCTCTTGCCGTGCTCCTGGCCACGGCTGGTACAATGCCCACGGAAGTTCACCACTACTCCTGAATACAGATGGCTACCTACATCCCCCAGCAACCATCCAAGCGACTGCGATTGATCGGCCTCACCATGTCTCCGTACTCCCTCAAGGTACGAAGCTATCTTCGTTACAAGAAAATCCCTTTCGAATGGGTCGACCGAAACCGCAAGAATGAAGCCTTGTTCCAGAAACACGCCCGGGTTCAATTGATTCCCCTGGTGCTCTTCTCAGAAGATGACGCGATGCAGGACTCGACTCCAATCATCGAACGACTCGAAAGCGAAGTCCCCGAGCCCAGCATTCATCCCGTGGAGCCCGCCGCTCGCTTCATTTCCGAATTGCTCGAAGAGTTCGGAGACGAGTGGTGCAACAAATTGATGTTTCAGTATCGCTGGGGCCCAAAGGAGGACGCGCGCTCGGCCGCTAAGCGCATCACAGCGTTGATGATGCCCGAGTTTCCCTTGAAGGTACTTCGTCCACTCCTCGTACCCTTCATGATTCGCCGAATGGTTCCCCGAATGGCATTCGCTGGAGCCAACGGAACAAACGCGCCACATCTCGAGCGCTCTTGGTTCCGGACCGTCGAGATCCTGAATGAACACCTCGAGCACCGCTCCTATCTGTTCGGCGAGCGTCCCGCATTCGCCGATTTCGGGATATGGGGAAATCTCAATCAGGCCTACTCCGACCCGACATGCGGGCGTCACCTCTCACAGAACGCCCCCGCTCTCGTACACTGGATCGAACGGATGGATTCACCTGAAGCAAAGGGCGATTTCGAATCGCTCTCGTCGCTGCTTCCAAGCCTCGCGCCCCTCCTCGAGGAGCAGATCGCCGGCCGCTTCCTGCCTTGGGCGGTCGCCAATGCTCGCGCCCTGGAACTCGATGAAAAGGAGACCTCGCTCGAGTTCGACGGGACTCCCTACATCCAGAAGACGTTCAAGTATCACGCATGGTCATTCGCTCAGCTGAAAGAGAAGTTCAGTAGAGCTTCCCAGGACCCATTCCTTCGAAACATCCTGGCAGAAACGGGTTGCGCCCCGTTTCTATCTTGACCCGTCAAAACCCTGAAAAAGCAATCCGACCGAGCCGTTGCTTGGCCACGAAAATCAACTCGACCCCTCGCTCTTTCTTCGCGCTTCGAGTGTGGTAGCGATTTCGTCGTAGCGCTGGCGCGTCAGCCGGAGTCGGCTGAGAAATGCAATCGAGCATAGGTAGAAGAGGATCAGGCCGGGCCCCGCTACCACTCCGAGGCGCGCGATCGCGTCTGAGGGCACCTCTCCCACGGCCGCCGCCTCCCCCATCGGGAAACGGATCAGGTCCAGAATCATCCCACCCAGGAAGCTACCGAAACCGGAAACCGCTTTCGCGGTGAAGCTCAGAGTAGATACGAAGAGGCCTTCGTGGCGCTCACCGGTCTCGAATTCATTCTCATCGATGGCATCCATGACCATTGAACCGCTGAGAATTCCGATCTGGATCAGCGCTGCAACCAAGAACATGCCGTGGGCCATGATCATCACCAAGAGTGCCGGATTCCCGTTCTCCGGTGCGAGATCGAGGAGGCGCAGGACTACGGGTAGGGGACCCCAGAAGACAGCGAAGAGCATGAGGCGAATGGACGCAGTTCGCTTGTCCATCTTCTGACTGAGAGGGCGTACCATGGAAACGCCCACCAGCAGGGGAACGATCTGCATCACAGTCAAAATGCCGAGCTGCTCCGAACGAAACTCCCAGAACCAGGTGTTCATGTAGGTCCCAAGCACCTCCCCCACGCCAAGCCCTGCCGCAGCGAAAATGGAGCTACCCAGCAGTACCCGAAGAGAGTGGCTGTTGAGAGCGGTTCGAATCTCACGCATGAACCTCGAGAACGAGAAGAGCCGACGGCGGGTTTGGGCCTGCGATTGGCGTAGCCTGGGAATGACCTTGGCGGTACCGAGCGTCGAGACCGTAATCGCCAGGAAAACCATGCACCCCGCGAAAGCACCGATGGCCGGATAATTCGACGCTTCCAGTCTGCCTTCGCCGATCTGATCACCGGAATCCGCGAGAAAATAGAACCAACCCGCGGAAGCCAGAGTCAGGGACCCCATCCAGCCCAACAACCACCGAAACGAGTTCAGAGTCGTGCGTTCGTCATAATGGGTGGTCATCTCTGGCGCCATGGCGCCGCTGGGCACCATGTAGAGGGTTAGAAAAAACCGCACACCGATCGCGAAACTCGTCAGCCAGGTAAAGAGTCCCAGATCCGAGAGATCTGACGGCGGCGTAAAGAGTCCGTAGAGACACAACGCCATGGGTGCCGCGGCCAGGAGCATGAAGGGATGACGGCGCCCCCAACGCGTTTGGAGATTGTCGGAGAGGGATCCCACCAGCGGATCCGTGATCGCGTCGACACAAAGCGCAATGAAGATGGCAAGGCCCGAGAGCGTACCCGGAAGCCCCAGAACCGTCGTGTAGTAGAGAACAAGGAACGCATTGAAGGCGACGTTCTTGACGCCGTCCGACACCGAGCCCACCCCGTAGGCGAGACGGACACCCAGCGAAACCTGGTGATCGACTTGTGCATCGGTACGAATCGGTTCGCTCAAAAGTAGTGTCGACTCCCAAAAAACCGTGCGTCAATGGAAGCGCCCTGGGCTGCCGACCACAAGTTGCAGATCATCATTACAGGTGACTGCGAGTGCTACTGCCTCATCGAGTCGAGCTTGAAGAAGTCGGCAACATTGCCGCCGAAAATTGCATTGGACTCGTTGGCATCGAGATCGGCGCTAAGTGCTTCGATGAGCCTACGCGAGTGAGGCCAATCGGTCGCCGAGTGGGGAAAATCCGTCCCCCAAGTGAGGTTTTCGACTCCAATCTGACGTCGGTTCGCGATCGCGTGGAAGTCATCCTGGAAATTGAACATGAAATGGCGGGGAACGTACCAACTCGGTGGATGGGCAAGCTCCAGATTCGCGTAATAGCGATGGCGCTCAAAGTTATTGTCGGCCTCCTGCAGGTAGTAGGGGATCCATCCCGCCCCAGATTCCGCGAAATGGATGCGCAGATCGGGAAATCGGTCGAAGGTGCCCGCGGTAATGAGCTGAGTAACGCAGAAGGGGGTGAGACCACCGGGCCGAGTGAGTGCACCGTTGACGAGCACCGAGTTCTGGCCCGCACGCACGCCACTCGCTGCAGTTTCGGCCTTCTCGCCTCCCCCGAAAGCAAAGTGGATACTCATTCGGAAATCGAGTTCTACAACTGTGGACCAGAAGACGGCATCCTCTTCGGGGGCTGGAAGTTGACTTCCATTGGGCCATAGGTGCAGAACTGCAGTGCAAATCCCTGGCATGCGCGCGATTCGACGGAGCTCCTCGGCAGCGTCCTCAGCCGTCGTCGCAGGAAGCATCGCCACTCCGAGCAGCCGTTTTCGGTCGGCGGCAGTGAACTCCTGTGAGAGCCAGTCGTTGTAGCCCTGGATGACTGCAATATGGGCCTCCCGCGGGAGCTTCGTTCCCAGCGAGCGCGCACCCGCAACGGCCGGGAAGAGCAACTCCGCTTCGACACCATCCTGATCCATTTCGCGGAGTCGCTGAGCGGCGTCACCCGAACCCGCAGGGTTGTCCCGATAGGAGATACCTCGAGTCTTGAGCCCCTTGGGCCCCAGCCCAGCCCCGAAATTCAGCCCCAGCGGAACTTCGACCTTCGAGCCAGGCACCTTCCAGGCATCCCCACCCTCAGGTAACTGAACGACCCGAGGAACCCACTTGCGGAATTCCTGAGAGACATAGCCCTCCCACCGCTCGGGGGAGACTTCCAGATGGCTGTCTCCTGAAATGATCCGCTCGGGCATCGTCATCGGGTCTTTGCTCCTCGTTCGCCGCTCCATCAACCCCGAAAAAAGAAGCCACCGCTCAAGTTCATGATGTCACCGGTCACGAAGGCCGCTCGGTCGGAAGCCAGAAAGGCCACGGCTTCAGCCACATCCGCAGGCGTCGCATGTCGCCCCAACGGCACATCGGGAAGCAGTTCATCCAACATTTCCGGGTGCATCTGTGTCCAGTGCGTCTCAGCCACGAGCCCCACAGCAAGTTCGTTACAGCGAATGTTGAAGGGGCCACCCGCCTTCGCCAAACCTCGCGTCAGTGCCTGGCTACCGCCTTTCGCAATGCCATAGGGCGGCTCGAAGGCAGCAGAACCGCGATCTCCAGCGATCGATCCGATGTTGACGATGGAGCCCCCCCCCGCCTCCTTCATGTGACGGCCCGTCACCATCGCCAGGTACCAACAAGCCGTCAGATCCACGGCTAGAACCCGCTCGAAATCTTCAGGGTCATAGTCGAAGATGTCACCCATGATGTTGATGGCAGCGTTGTTCACCAGAACGCGTATGGGGCCTGCTTCTTCTTTCACCGAAGCAACGACCTCATCCACCCTCTTGCGATCCGCGACATCCATCGCATAGCCAAGAACGCGAGTGTCGTAGTCGCGCGCAATGGACTCGGTGACTTCCTGAGTGCGCGCTTCATGAATGTCCGTCACCACGACGGTGGCACCTCCAGCCGCGAGCCTCCGGGCCACGGCTTGGCCAATCCCCGCGCCCGCTGCTCCAGTGACCAGGGCCACCCGACCCTCGAACTCATCTTCTACGCTGGACACGTTTTCCTGTTCAGAGCGGATCGACGTCCGAGAAGTCATGAGGCTTTGGGTCTCCATGGGTGGGTATCGAGCGGAGTCAGGAAGCCGCACCCATCCTAAAGCCAAGGACTGAGAGTGTAAACTCAGTGTCGCGGTTCAGACGAATCACTCGAGAGGAACATCTCGAGCCCACCGCGGAAAGCGCCTACCATGGATTCGACGAAAACACGGCGCGGATGATATTTACCGAGAACAACCCCAAAAAGCGGTTGGCTAAGCCAATTTCCCACCGTCGCGCACATGCAGTGTGCACAGAGCCGCGAACGTTACGAGCGACAGAAAGATGAGACAGTAGGCAGGTGCTGCAATGTCGCGTGTTTGAGAAATCAACCAGGTGCTGACGAGAGGAGAAGTTCCTCCCAATACGCCCATCGAGAGGTTGTAGGCAATTCCAATGGCACTCGACCGAATCCGAGTCGGAAACAGTTCAGCCATGTACGCCGGGATGTTTCCGAACGCACCCCCTACGAGTTGCCTCCGTCTACCCGCCAAACCAAGCCACCGAGGCAAGAACATCTCTGACTTCGGAAGATACCCACCGTTTCCAGCCCCTCGAATCGCGTCGCCAAAGCCGGGTGGTTGGATGAATTGGGGCTAAGTACGCCTGGCGATATATTTGGCGAAGCCGTCCGCAATCTTCCTCAGCTCCGGGTCCTTGACGAAGAGAGGCTCGAACTTCTCGCGCGCTTTTTCGCGCTTCGCCGGGAGGTATTCGGTAGGCCAGTAGCCTTCATGGGGCTCGTACATCGCAAGCACATTGCGGGCGACCGTCGCTTTGTGAACCTCATCCACACCGTCCGCAATGCCCATCGTGGGCGCTCCGGCGTACATCGCTTGGATTGGTGTGAGATTCGTGGTGCCCAGCGATCCGAGAATATGCAGTGCATTGAACGATACTTCCCGGAGAACCTTTGCCATTGTGTACTTCACCGCTGCAATGTCGGTTCGTGTTTCCTGGGTGCTGGAATTATCGATCTTCCACGCCGTCTCCAACACGAAGAGGCGAAGCATGCGGATGGAAGCATACGACTCGGCAATCTTCTCCTGCACCATCTGATGCTCACTGATGATTTTCCCATGTGATTCGCGGCTGAGTGCTCGCTCACACATCATGTCGAACGCCAAACGGCACTGAGAGATCGTTCGCATGGCGTGGTGAATTCGTCCCCCGCCCAGCCGGCGCTGAGCCAGCACACGTGCACCGTCCTCGGGGCCGAGAAGGTGATCCGCTGGTACCACGACGTCGTTGTATTTGATGTGATTATGAGACCTGGGCTCGGGCATGATCTCGACCCCAGGCGTCTTCCGCGGAACGACGAACATACCGTTCGTACACATGACGAAGAGAATGTCCGCCGCACGACCAGCACTCGTGAACCACTTCTCCCCATTGATCACCCAAGAGTCGCCTACCTTCTCCGCGTAGGTCTTGAAGAGTCGCGGATCCGAGCCGCCCTGGGGCTCGGTCATGGAATACGCCGACCAGAGTTCCTGATTCAACATCGGCTCCAGCCATCGCTTCTTCTGCTCCTCGGTCCCGTAGGCCGCAAGCATCTCCATGTTCCCCGTATCAGGTGCACCGGCTCCGAAGATCTGAGGCGCCGCACCGTAGCGGCCGATCACTTCATTGAGCAGACCCAGCTTGAGCTGTCCGAGCCCTGGCCCGCCCAATTCCTCGTCGAGGAAAAGGGCCCAAAGTCCCTGAGCCTTGACCTGGTCCTGGAGCGGCTTCACGAGCGCCTTGATCTTGGGGTCCTTCGAACGCACCGCGTATGGGAAAACGAGATCCAGTGGCTCGACTTCTTCGCGGCAGAACTTTTCGACCCAATCGAGCTTTTCCTGGAATTCCGGTTCAGTGGAGAAGTCCCAAGCCATGTTTGCCACCTCGTCTCGTACTGGGCACCACACCTAGCGGTGCCCTGAATTCGTGCCGTTGCTTACGAAGCTCCGGGGACCATCGTAATCGATCGCTCGAAACTCTGGACGAACTGAGTCCCGATGTCCAGCAGATACCCGAGAACCCACTGCACCCCTGTGTGAACAGTAGCTCCTAGCAATTTGTCACCCGAGCACCGCCCCTCAGTGATTCCACCAGGGTCTATCTGAGAAGGAACGCATGTCGACTTCGAACGTCCAGGTCGACCTGTGCTGCTGGGCGAGATGGAAATAGGTGTCTGCAATTTTTTCAGGAAGCATGAGCCCATCGTTCTCCATGCCACGTGTTTCACGAAGCTTCTGGAACGTCTCAGCGCCGAGCATTTTCCCCAGCGTATCGGGAGCGTCGACCGCCCCATCGATGAGAATGTGAACCACGTGAACACCCTTCGACGCATACTCTGCATTAAGAGACTGACAGAGCATCCTCCGACCGCCCATGGCCGCGGCGTGTGAATGTTGTCCAGCGTTTCCTCTCACCGCCGCCGTCGCAGACGTCACGAGAATCGTGCCCTTTCCGCGATCCGCCATCCGGGGACAGACCACCGACGCAACCCGGAACAGAGCAAAAGTTGCAATTCGCCAGCCCAGTTCGAAGGCCTTATAGCTCGTGTCGGACAATGCCCGGTCGCCGATCTGAGCTCCCAGATTGAAGACCACGATCTCGATGGGTCCGATGTCTTTTTCGACCTCTGCCACGCGTTCCTCGATGACATCTGGTTCTGCGGCATTCACCAGGAATCCCGACGCGGAGCCACCTTTGCTTTCGATGCCCCGGATCATTTTCCGCAGGCCCTCTTCGTCACTCCGTCTACAGAGGACAGTGTGATATCCCTCTCGCGCAAAACGAGCACCAACAGTTCCACCGATTCCCGCTCCGGCACCCATGACCAAACAAACCGGCTTCATCGAGCGTTCTCCTGTTTTTCGATCTCCATTTCGGCTTCCCTCCCTCGGAAAATTCACCACGTGGGACGGCAGTCGCCGGAGACGCGATCGATATCGAGACAACCGCCCTCAAACCTACCGAATCGATCGGAGATTGGTTTTCATGACCCAAACCTCCCTCAACGGATCGTCGCCTCAACCGAGAAATCGGTGACTCGGCGGCAGTTCGCAGAGCCTCGCATTCCACTGTGGTATTTTGGAAGGGACCCATACTCCCCTGCGTGTTGCACATGGGGAAACAGTTCGGATGCTTTCCCGGAGCGAGCCCACGTCGAGGTCACCAGATGCTGAAGCGAGCGGTAGCCACGCTGATCGTCGGGGTGCTGCTCGCCAAACAAGCAGGTGCAGGGCTGAGCCTTGCAGCCTGGGGTGTCATTCTGGCAGTGGTCGGTCTGATTGCTGCGATTGGCATCGTGCTGTCCACTTCCGACAACAATCCAGAAATTGGAGCGATCCAGATCCAAGTTCTGGAGGGCGGCCCTTCCGACTGGTACGTGGGCCAGTTGCGGGCTGTCAGTGTCGAAACCGATGTGAGCTTTGGGCACATCCGTGGAGACGATGTGGGCGTGATCACTCTAGAAATCGATTTCAATGGCGATGTGGCCCACCGCGAAACGCGCCGATACACCGAGAAGAACGACGGAGATCCGGACACCGTGACCCTGGGACGCTGGGAGGGCACCATCACCTTCGCAGTGGAGGTCGAAGCCCTCGACCACGGAGTAGGTACCATCGGAGCAAAGATCACCGTGGACGGGGAGAGCAATGGACTCTTCACGGATCCAGCCGTCAGCGTGAGCGATAACGCAACCCTACCCGTAGAGGCCCTCTATCCCCTGGAACGCCAGAGCGGAAGCAGTGCCATCGGTTGGCTGGACCCCGCCAACGACGCCATCTTCCACCACGAGTGTTTCGACCAGACTCTGCAAGTGCGCAACCGCGCCACCGTACCGGGACAGATCGAAAGCGCGCGGATCTCGCACACCACCGCCGAGAACGTCTCCTTCAATGCCGCCAGCAACGACTCCACGGCTGCGGTGACGGAAATCGTCACCGGATCTGTCGGTCACGAGAACACACTCGGGCACGTGAACTCGACGGACTTTTCCACGGACTGGAGCTTGCAGGGCTCGAGCAACGTTCGGCTCTTTCTGCGCAAAGACAGCCAGTGGAGTCACGATGGGGGCACTGGACCCAGTTCCCAGAACAACACCTGCCAGGGCGGCACGCTGAATTGCGCACTCACCGACGTGAACCTCCCACCCAGCGCACACAACGTGAATACCAGTTACGCCCTGGAGATCCTCTCCCGCAGCGAGCCCAGTCGTCCAGGAGCCTTTCGCGACATAGCGATCAGCGACAACTCGGGATTCTCCCAAACCCGCACGACAGACTCAGCAGGGGACTTCACCCTCACGGCGCCCGCACTGGGGCCACTGGTAACCGTGAATCTCGTCAATGGCACGGACGCAGCGCTCTTCGAACCCAAGACACTGGCGGCCGTCAATGCGTCGCTCTTCGACCCGAGCGTTGCTCCCAGCTTCCAGACCTTCCACATCATGGAACGAGAAGCACCGCCGATTCTCGGCCAGGTCGTAGACGATGACGGCAACCCCATGACCGTGGACCTCTACTCAGTGGGAGTCGGCGACGAAGAGCATGATCTGGGGCGCTTCACGGGTGCCATCGACATCCCGGGCGGCCTGGACCTGTCTCAAATCGGATACCCGGATGCGCTCTTCCTCGTTCGCATCTTGCCTACCTTCAATCGCTCCTATCTGAAGACGGAGTTGGAGGTAAGCCTCCCCAGCGGAGACTCTCCCCTGAACCTGGGAACGCTCGTCTTCGACGAAACGCCAGCAGTCGTGGATCCCGTGACCTTCCGTGGGCACTTCGAGGTCCGAGATCCCGAAGGGTTGGGGACCGAGGCACTTGCAGGACTGCTGCTCGAGGTGGAAGGAATCGGAACGGCGATGACCAACGCTCAGGGAGATTTCGAAATCGTCGTGCCAGCTTCCGTGACCCCACGCATCGTGCGCCTCGCCAATCCCGAAAATCTGACGACCTCGCTGGGCAAGCCACTCCTGATCGAGGGGACTCCAGAAGTGAGTATCGAGTTCGGCCGGAGCGGGCCGACCCTGGATCTGGGCGCCGTCACCCTACACTCCATGGAGCCTCCGCCGACCCCAGTCCCGGTGCTTCCTCCGGCCATGCTGGCCCTGCTGATCGCGCTACTGGGCATCCTCGGACTTCATCACCTGCGGACGACCACGGTCCGGGCGCCTGGAGAACCTCGAGACGTCATTCCCGGATGAAACGCTCGAACCGCGAGCCCTGAGCGCCTCCTCGACATTCCGTTCATCCGCAACAAAGGCTGCGACCTCGGAGGGTAAGTCCTGGACGCCCATGTGAATCTTCGTATGCGCCGACAAAGCCGTGCAGTGGGGATCGACCAAATCCTGCACCACTTGGAAACTGATACCATGTGCCCTGCTGAACTCTCCAGACACACTCCTGTTCCCTTCCGCCGGAGATCCAATGAGCACCAACTACAACCCCTACAGCAAAGAATTCTGGGAGGATCCGTGGAGCGTCTACAAGGATCTCCGAGACAACGACCCCGTTCACTGCATGGAGGATTTCGGTGGTGCCTGGGCTCTCAGCCGCTTCGAAGACATCTGGAACGCACATTTGGACAACGAGAACCTGACGGCAACCCAGGGAACCTCTCCCCCACCGCTCTTGTTGGGAGAGGATTCTGGACCCGGTGGCATCTCAATGCCATCCATGGATGGACAGGACCATCGCGACTATCGCAAAACGATCAGTGCTCGGTATTCACAAGCCGCAGTCGCAGAACTCGAGAACCAGGTCAGAGCGTTGGCCCGAGATCAGATCGAACCTGCGTTGAAAACCGGAACCCTCGACATTCATGAGATTGCGCGAAACGTGGCCCTCTTCACGATTGCCGAGATGATCGGCCTTGATCGCGACATTGCGATCCAGGCCAGAAAGTTGATCGACATCTTCTACGAGCGGGACCCGGACATTCTTGGAACGACTCCAAAGGGACAAGAAGCGTTCGGTCAATGCATGGGGCTGATGATGCAAGTGGCGACGGAATGCCGCCAGAACCCAACGCCTTCTCCCAGCCATTTGAATGCGTGGGTCAATGAAAGAGTCCGAGAAGACACATGGATGACGGACGAACAGATCATGGGTAACACCAGCATGTTGATTATCACTGGCTCGGATACCGTTCCATTTACGGTTGCAAACCTCTTCTACTACCTCCACCAGCGCCCCGATCAGCTGCAAATGGTCAAAGATGATTTCACGCTGATTCCAGATGCATTCGAAGAATGCGTGCGGTTCGACCATCCGACGAACATCCTGGGAAGAAGGCTCGTCAAAGACATGGAACTTCATGGCAAGAAGATGAAACGGGGAGATCCGATCATATTCCTGTACCAATCTGCGGGTCGAGACGAACGAGAATTCACGAACCCGGATGAATTCGACATCCTTCGCTCGAAGGGCCCCCGGAGCATCAACTTTGGGCATGGCCTCCATCGATGCCTCGGCCACTACCTCGCAAAAATGGAGGGCCGGGTCATCACCGAAGAAATCCTGACCGCGATTCCCGAGTTCTCCGTGAAGGAGGAGGAGGCCGAGAGATTCTTCGGAGAATTCCTCCAGGGCTATCGGTACATGCCCATCGAATTCGACACCGTGTGATTCTGGCAGCCGACCGCCGCGCTCGATGGGACAATCTTCAGCGGGACCCTGCCAAACACTTGAATTCACTTGGATCTTTCGGCGGGTCCACCCTTGGGGTACGACCCTTTTCGAGGCGCAGCCCCCCTTAGATCCCAGTCTCAAACCCGTGCCACTTCAACCCTGGAGATTTCTCCCGCATGTCCGAACTCGGACGCCGATCCCATAAGTCTGGCAGAATCAGCTCGTCCACGCCGTCGGCTTCGGCAGGTCCCCCTGGCCCCGGCTATCGAGAACCGATGCCCAGAAGGAGCAAGAAATGCTGACACTTCACTTCGCGCCGAACTCACGTGCCGGGAGAATCGTCTGGTTGTTGGAAGAGTTGGGACTGGAGTACGAGCTAAACCGAATGGACTTTCACCCCAAGGATTTGAAATCCGACGAGCACCGCGCGCGCCATCCCCTGGGCCGGGTACCGGTTCTCGACGATGGGGACGTCCGAATCTGGGAATCGGGAGCCATCGTCGAATACATTCTGGCCCGGCACACCGACGGCGCTCTCAAGCCCAACCCGGATTCCCCCCTCTTCCCCCAATACCTGCAGTGGTTCCACTACTGCGAGGGCATGGTGATGCCCCCGGTGAACACCATCGTGGTACAGACAGTCTTGTTGCCTCCCGACAGACAGAACAAAGAAGCCCTCGATCAGGCAATGCGTCTCTTGTCCCGGTCTCTGGCCCCCGTCAACGAAGCGCTTGGCGGCAAGGACTACCTGATCGGAGACTTCTCAGCAGCCGACATCATGCTCGGCCACGCCTGTTTCATGAGCAACCGACTCGGTTGTGTCGGGGAGGAAATGACCGACCTTCTCGCATACGTCAAGAAAATCGAAGTGAGACCCGCCTTCCAGACGGCCATCAACGCCTAGGCGATCTCGAGCAATTCGATGGGCCGGCCGCCGGCTCAACGAACGCGGCCCGGAAAAGACACATCGTGCGAACTAACTGTCGCCTCGGTAATCCGGTACGTACATGCTTTCGATGGCTCTTCGGGCATCATCCATCAGTTCGTATCGGTCGTCCATCGTCAACCCGCTGGTCGGAATCGCCTTTCCGATTCTGAGGAGCAGCGGCCCGGGAGTAACTCTCAAGATACGAGCTGGCACCACACGATTGGTTCCACTGACGGCCACAGGAAGAACAGGTACACCGGCCTTGATGGCCAAGACCGCCCCGCCATTCTTGAACGGAAGGAAATCGTCGTTCGGAGAGCGGGTTCCCTCGGGAAATACCAAGATGTTTCGACCTTGCGCAATTTGTTCGGAAACTGCGTCCAGGACCCGATGGTCCGATCCATCACGATCACGGTTGACTTCGACACAACCGATCGATTTCATCGCGCCGGCAAAGATTGGGATCCGCATCAGTTCCTTCTTGACGAGAAACCCGAAAGGAAATGGCAAACTCGCAACCAGCACGGGCGCATCCATGTGCGACCGATGATTGCTCAAAATCACGTAGGGACCGGAGCCCTCGATTGTGTCGAGCCCCTCGACTCGGCAAATCGACCCAGTGATTCGTAGCATTCCTCGCCCCCACCAACGGGCGAGAGCGTGAGTTGCATCGCTCCCAAATTTCGGAGGGCCGAAACGGGTCACAATGCTCGCCAGAACCGCAAGCGAGGAAGCGACGAAAAGCCACGCGTAAAGGCCGAATCTACGCAGAGTGTTCACTTGCGGCCTCCAGTGGTGGTACTCGCCTGGCGAAACATTTCGCCGAGTCAGATAGCGATCCACCTGAACGCATACAAAAATCCCAAAAGCTGAAATTGATCAACGCCCACAGGTCGGTATTTCTCGCCGCATCGCCGGCTCGACTCGCCGCGGTGAAGAATTCATTCCCCAGACTTGTTTCGAATCTTGTCCACGAGATTCTCGTACAGGCCGGGCGTGCCCAAGGTCTTGGGCGTATGGACGCCGGGTGCCAGTGCGTCCTGGGGGTCCACAGCTTCCTGGTTTTCTCCGGGCAGACCCGGGGGTGTGAAGTAGCCCAGAGCGTATTGCCCCATGGAATAGCCCACCAACCTTTGGAGATCCGGCTCGAGATCCCTAGCCAGGTGAGGCGGTGTGGAGAGGTATTGATTCTCCTCCTGGCGCAGCCACCCCAACGAATACGTGATGTTCAGACCAATTCGGTCCCCATCACTCGCGTTCTGCCCTCCACCGTGGAGCACCGATCCCGAATAGACGAACACCGACCCTGTTTTCATTTCAGCTCTCACGATTTGTCCGGGCTCCGGTCGCCGGGTGTCTTCCCATTGTGTGCTTCCAGGAACGACTTGAGTCGCACCGTTGTTGGCAGTGAAGTCCGTCAGCGCCCAGATGGTGTTCAATTGCGGTTCTACATGGGCAAGATGGGTCCCCCAGGCCCAGCGATCACGATGAATCATCTGCGCCTCCTGACCGGGACGGATACGGATGATTTGACCCAGGTGAAGTTGATAGCGCTCACAGTAATCGAGGAGGAAAGCATCACACAGCCCGAGTATCTCTGCGTTCTGGATGAGATCTCGTGTTTTCGAGGATCGGGCAACCAATCCACCAGTGCGTGTCGTGCGACGGCCTGTGAAATCATCGCGCCCATTCTCAGTCGCTTCCATGTAGGGATCCGTCTCGCTCCGCAATTCATCTACGAAGCCACTGGAAACCACCGAGTCGATGATCAACGCACCATCGGAACGCAAAATCTCGATCATCGCGTCTCTCGAATCCGAGGGTTTGAAGTGCTTCAGGAAGGGCATCACGTCTCCTGGAGAATAAGTAATCGATTCAAGCTTCCCTTTGTCTCGATCGAGATGCAACCAGCTCGGCCAAGAGCGAACAAAATCCCGTACCCGGAGTTTGGTGGGATTCGAGGCTCCCTCTAAGCTCCCGAGGGGCGGCGAGTCAAAGCGCCCACCCACCTATACCGGGCACGCGTGATCCCATCAAACGCGGGCGGATCGAGGTACGGGACATGGTGTACTCTGAAGTCAAAACTGGAGACCCACATGTGCCCCCAGTCAGACATCGCGAAGCTCGATCTCGACAGCCTTTGGCATCCGCTCACCCAGCACCGAGGCCTCGAGACCCGATTGCCACGGGAAATTGTGTCCGGCGAAGGGGTGTTCCTGACGGATATTCAGAACCAACGCCTGCTCGACGGTGTCTCGGGACTTTGGTGCGTGAACGTAGGCTACGGACGGGAGGAACTCGCGGACGTCGCACACGAGCAGATGAAAAAGCTTTCGTATCTCCCCGCAACACTCGTTCACGCGCCCTCGGCGATGCTCGCAGGCAAGCTCATCGACATGCTCGGATATCCGGGAAAGGTCTATTTCACGAGCAGTGGCTCGGAGGCCAACGAAGTTGCCTTCAAGATCGCCCGTCAGTACCACCTCCAGACTGGATCACCTGGCCGATACAAGATCATCGCGCGGTACCGTGGTTACCATGGAAATACCTTGGGTGCGCTCTCGGCCACCGGTCAAGCCGAGCGAAAGATCGGGTACGGACCGCTCGCCGCCGGTTTTCTCCATGTTGCTGCACCGGACCTTTACAGAAACGACGGCGACGCAGCAGCAGAGCTTGAAGAGACAATCGAAAGAGAAGGGGCCGAAACCGTCGCTGCATTCATCATGGAGCCGATCATTGCGGGGGGCGGCGTCCTCATGCCACCGGACGACTATCTGAAGCGCGTACGCGAGATCTGCGACCGCCACGGAGTTCTGCTGATCCTCGATGAGGTGGTCACCGCACTCGGCCGCGTCGGAGCTGCCTTCGCCCACGAGTTGTACGGAGCCGAACCCGACATCCTCACCCTCGGCAAAGGGCTCGCGAGCGGATACCAGCCTCTGGCCGCCACAGTCTCCAAGCAACACATCTTCGAGGCCTTCGAGGGAGAACCCGACGAACTCAACCACCTGCGTCACGTCAACACCTACGGCGGTCACCCAGTCGCCACTGCGGTGGGTCTAAGGAACATCGAGATCATGGAGCGAGAAGAGCTATTCGATCGGTCCACGAAAACCGGAGACGCGCTGCTCGCAAGGCTACGGGGCCTCGAGGATCACCCCAACGTGGGCGACGTTCGCGGCCGCGGTCTACTCCTTGGCGTCGAGTTGGTGGAGAACAAAAAAGAAAAGACGCCCCTCGATGCATCACGTGTGGCTTCGATCGTCGCACACTGTGCACGGAACCACGTGATCATTGGAAAGACCACCAGCGCAACACCTGGTTACAGCAACGTGCTGATCCTCGCCCCTCCCCTCGTACTCAGCGAAGACGAATCCGACCAGTTGGCCACCGCGATCGAGCAAGCCATCGCCAAGGAACTCCCCAACCCGTCGTGAAGATCCTGGCCGTCAATGGCGGCAGTTCTTCGCTGCGCTGGGGACTCTTCGAGAGCGAGGGAGAGGCCGAAGTCACGCGAGGAGCCATTGAACGCGTCGAAGACCCTCGAGCGGCTTGGCTGGAGGCACGACCAATGCTCGTGAACCTCGCACCCGACGCCGTCGGCCACCGTGTCGTCCATGGTGGTGAGCGGTTCACCGAATCCGCCCGCATCGACCGAGATGTGACACAAGCCATCGAGGCGCAAGTCCCCCTCGCTCCCGTTCACAATCGGCGCTGTCTTCTCGGAATTCAGGAAGCACGAAGAATGTTTCCGTCGGTACCCCACGTCGCAGTCTTTGACACGGCTTTCCACCAGTCGATGCCACCGTCCGCATATCGTTACGCACTGCCCCAGCAACTTTACAAAGAGGATCGGATTCGCCGTTACGGCTTCCACGGAAGCTCTCACCGTCACGCAAGCGAGCGCGCATCCGCGATGCTGACAGGATCTACGGTTTCCTTCACCGGGGTGACAGTTCATCTCGGAAACGGATGCTCGATTGCAGCTATCGAAGACGGTCGGTCGATCGATACCTCCATGGGCATGACACCACTCGAGGGGCTCATGATGGGAACGCGCTCGGGTGACCTAGATCCGGCAATCGTTCTGGACTTGGCAGCACGACCCGATTTCGGATCCGAGCGAGTGAATCAGCTGTTGAACGAAGAGAGCGGGCTCCTGGGCGTCTCCGGCGTTTCGAGCGACCTGCGCGAGGTGGAAGCCGCTTCGGAATCCGGCAACCCCCATGCCACGCTCGCTCTCGAGATCTTCGCCCATCGCGTACGACGCGGAATTGGCGCAGCCCTGGGAGTCCTGGGACGAGCCGACGCGGTCGTCCTCACGGGGGGAATCGGGGAAAATGCCTCCGCTATGCGTGAGCGAATCCTCCTGGGCATGACAGGTCTCGGCCTCGAACTTGACTGTGTCGCCAACCGCGAATGCATCGGACGAGAAGGCAGTATCTCGACCCCGGACTCACGTATGGCGATCCTCGTAGTTTGCGCCCAGGAGGAGAGACTGATCGCTCGGGAAACGGCGAAGGTCCTTCTCCGAACTGCCTGACCCTCGGCCAACAGCTCCCCCCATACCCCAGTAGACTCCCAATCTGGCGACGGGTATAGTCGCGCTTCTGTCGGCGTTTTACCTGAACCGATCCGCCCCATGAGCCCATCGGCTCGGCATCGCGACACCTTCTCTCAGCCTGCGACCCGAATCGCAGCCCCCCACAGGAGTACACGAGATGAAGATGACCACGGAAGAGGCCTTCGTGAAGGTCCTGCAGATGCACGGAATCCAGCATTCGTTCGGCATCATCGGATCGGCCTTCATGCCGATCTCCGACCTCTTTCCGGCAGCCGGGATCACCTTCTGGGACGTCGCTCATGAGACCAACGGTGGCCTGATCTGCGACGGCTATACACGCGCGAGTGGGAACATGGGCATGGCGATCGCCCAGAACGGCCCCGGTATCACCAACTTCGTCACCGCCGTGAAGACCGCCTATTGGAATCACACCCCCATGCTGCTGGTGACGCCCCAGGCAGCCAACAAGACGATTGGCCAGGGTGGATTCCAGGAAGTGGAACAAATGGCAACCTTCCGGGACATGGTCTGCTACCAGGAGGAAGTTCGCGACCCGTCCCGTATGGCGGAGGTCTTGAACCGCGTGATCCTTAAGGCCTGGCGAGGCTCTGCGCCTGCCCAGATCAACGTGCCGCGTGACTTCTGGACCCAGGTGATCGATATCGAACTCCCGCAGATGGTCCAGTTCGAGCGACCCGGCGGTGGTACTCAGGCAATCGCCGACGCAGCCGCACTGCTCTCCCAGGCCGAGTTTCCGGTAATTCTCAATGGTGCCGGCGTAATTCTGAGCAACGGAATTCATGCATCGCAAGAACTGGCCGAGCGTCTGAGCGCGCCGGTCTGCTGCAACTATCAGCACAACGATGCATTCCCGGGCAATCATCCTCTCTTCTGCGGTCCATTGGGCTACAACGGCTCAAAGGCCGCCATGGAATTGGTTTCCAAGGCCGATGTCGTGCTGGCCCTGGGGACTCGACTCAACCCCTTCTCGACCCTGCCTTGCTACGGCATCGACTACTGGCCGAGAGACGCCAAGATCATCCAGGTCGACATCAACGCCGACCGCATCGGACTCACCAAGCGGGTGAGCATCGGAATCGAAGGCGACGCCAGGAAAGTCGCAGTTCAGATTCTCGAAAAATTGAGCGATGACGCCGGCGACACAGGGCGTAGCGAACGTGAGGAACTCGTTCGAAAGACCAAAGCCGACTGGCAAGAGACGCTTGGGGAAATGAATCACGAAGACGATGACCCCGGCACCACCTGGAACGAACGAGCTCGCAACCGAGAGCCAGGTCGCATGTCTGCGCGCCATGCCTGGCGCGCGATCATCGAAGCGCTTCCCAAAGATGCGATCATCTCTTCGGACATCGGAAACAACTGTGCGATTGGAAACGCCTATCCTTCCTTCGACCAGGGGCGCAAGTACCTGGCACCCGGCTTGTTCGGCCCCTGTGGCTACGGATTCCCGTCGATCATCGGGGCGAAGATCGGTTGCCCTGACGTACCGGTGGTGGGCTTCGCTGGAGACGGCGCGTTCGGCATTTCGATGAACGAGATGAGTTCCATCGGGCGCGACGAATGGCCGGCGGTCACGATGGTCGTCTTTCGGAACTATCAGTGGGGTGCGGAGAAACGAAACACCACCCTCTGGTACGACGACAATTTCGTGGGTACGGAACTCGACCCGAATGTGAGCTACGCGCGCATCGCCGAGGGTTGCGGCCTGAAGGGTGTCGTCGTTCAAACCCAAGCAGAGATGACCGAGGCACTCAAGATTGCCTGCAAGGAACAATCGAATGGAGTGACCACCTTCATCGAGGTCCTCCTGAACCAGGAGCTTGGCGAGCCCTTCCGTCGGGATGCCATGAAAAAGCCAACGGTGGTCGCTGGAATCGACGCGTCCGACATGCAATCGAAGCAGGCACGCCCCGCTTAGATACCCCGCACAGGATTCCGCGCACCACGCGGGCGAACGGGGAGGCCATGCTCGCCGAAACCCAAAAACACGCAGAAAGCGCTCGAAAGCAGCTGCAATTCGCGAGCTTCGACCTGAAAACATTGACACCCCACATGGGTGCAGAGATCCACGGCCTCGATCTTTCAAAACCGCTCGATGAACACCAATCCAGGGACCTTGATGCGGCCTTTCGCGACTGGATGGTTCTGGTCTTCCGCGACCAGGAGTTGAACCGAGAGCAGCACAAGGCCTTCGGACGTCGTTTCGGGAAGCTGCACTCGCACCCCATGCACAAGGTGGGTCTTCGTGGGGACGACCCAGAGATTCTCCCGGTGGTCACCACCGCCGATTCGCCCTACACGGCGGGTGACGGTTGGCATACCGACGTGACGTGCGACGCCATCCCGCCGTTGGGTTCGATCCTCTACTTGAGCGAAATGCCCGAGAGTGGGGGAGGCGACACCCTCTTTGCCAACATGGCCCTCGCCTATGAATTGCTCTCGCCCCCCATCCAGCAATTTCTGGGCGGTTTGAACGCCGTCCACGATGGCGCCAAGCCGTATATCGGAGCCTACAAATCAGAGCCCCCTGAAGGCGGCTATCCCACCTCCGAGCATCCCGTAATCACCCGTCACCCGGAATCGGGCGCCCGAGTCCTCTACGTGAATAGCGGTTTCACCACCCACCTCTGCGGGCTGGCATCCCATGAAAGCAGTTCGCTGCTCTCCATGCTTTTCGACCACATCGCCAACACACCAAGGATTCACTGCCGGGTGAGGTGGGAGCCCAAAACCGTCACCTTGTGGGACAACCGCTGTACACAGCACCACGCAATCTGGGACTACTACCCACACTCGCGGCGGGGTGAACGAGTCTCGGTCTGCGGCGAAGAGCCTCCCAGAATCTGACCGCTTCGAACGTCGGCGTCCTTCCCACCGGTCCGGACTAGAACTCGACGCGTCCACCGAATGTGATGGAGTCTCGAGAGAGGTTGTCGGCTGCCAACAGACCGTCGTAGTCGACGAAGACCGACCAGCCGTCACGCAACACCACGGTTACGCCTCCGCCGAGGTTGATCACGTTCCGATCGATGGACGTCGTGACGGTGGTTGGCAGACCGCCGCCCACGAAGGCAACTTCGTTGGAGGGCGCATCACCGAACTCGTGCTCGTATTCGACCCGGAGATAGGGCGAGATGATCCCGATCTCCGTCGAGAACGCGCGGTCGGCGCGCACGCCGACCACGGTGCTGAGTGACCAGATCGTCGCGCGGTCGTACACCTGAGCCCCGATTCCATTCTCCTGATAGGGGGCCACGAAGGTTCCACCTCCGTTCAAACGCCCGTAGGGGCCCGCCCGAAAACCCAGGATCGAAAAGTCGTATCCACCCGTAATGCCGCCCCAGGCCTGCCCGCCGTCGGTGTCCCCCGTGACGAGATTGGCTCCGACCAGGCGAGTGGTGTCGTAACCGATCCAACCCGCCGACAGGATGCCATCGATGTAGCCGTTCTCGCCGATCGGGCGACTCCCGTAGCCGATCAAGTAGGCGGCATTGGCCTTCATCCCGCCCCCCGCATTGAAATCGCTGTCGTTACGCGTGTACCCGACCCCGAGGCCCAGAACCGCACCCGACTCGCTACGTTTGTCGATCCCGAGGCTGAGCCCGTAGGTGTTCGTATCAGAACCCGAGCTCCCCCCTACGTCGTCACGATCGCTCAAGGTGACGTTGCCGGCCAAGAAGGCCCCCCAACCTGAACCTCCCACCGAGCTTGCAGCGCCGCTGCTCCCGGACGCGAACTCGCCTACCTGCTTCGGGCGATCCTCGGCTGAGAATGCCGGTGCCGCCACCCATCTGCCCGAGCCCTTGCCGGAACCCTCGCCCACGAAAGCGCGCCGTCCATAGCCGGGGTCGGATCCGCCATTCTCGAAGGCGCTGCCGAGTGCCATGCCGAGACGAGCGAGCCCAGATGTCCCGGTGGTGAACATATCGGGGTTCAGAGAGAGCCCCTCGTAGTTGAACGACAGTCCGCTGAGATCGACACCCCTGGCGCCACCACGCAGATTCTCGATGCGGCGATAGAAGCTGTTGCGCTGAATATTGATGGAGTTGATGGCGAGATCTCGTTGCGCATCGTTGATCGTCTGTTCGTCGGTAGAAGATTTCGATGCGGAGAACGTTCCACTCCCTGGCTCGGGCTCGTCGTCGTCATTCCAATCTCCCGTGAAGTTCCCATTCGAATCAATCTCACCGCTGAACGCGAGCGTCAAATCGTCTACCGAGCCTGAAAAATTTCCAATAGATGCGTAGGGAACGCTTCCTGTGATCGGAAAACTCTCCCCACCACTGTTGCCCGTTCCCGTGAGCGTTCCGTCGCTGGAGATCGTGAATTGGAGCGAGCCGCTGAGGCTCCCAGTGAAGTCACCCGTGTACTCTCCCGCCAAGGCCTCGTCCGCAGAGACACTCGAAGAAAACGAGAGCGCGAAGACCGCCGTCGCAATCGCACAATTGACGCCCCAACGAAACCAGGGGCCGAGTCGAAATCCGATCATCATGGCGCAATCCTCCTGACCAAAGCGTTGGTGGCCCCAGTCCACCTCCTGGGCTACGGGGCGTCTTCTACATACCGGGCGGACGAACGAAATTCCAAAACCGTTCGTCATTGCGATTTCACCTGCGTTCCTCGTCTCCCGACCGAACGCCGCACTCACCTGGGATTATCCGGTGGACGCCGATTCCTCGGCTTGTTTCGCGAACTCCTCGATCGCCGACACACCGATGAGATTCTGGTCTCTATCGAGGAAGTGACGGCAGGAGATCGGACCCCACTTGAACCGAAGATCGAGAGCCCCGTTTTCCTTCTGGTCATCGAGCATGGACGTCCAATGATCGATCGGATCGCCGGAATCCGGACCGCCCTCGAGATGGCTCCACTCGATCTGACTGTCACCGAAGAAGGTGGTTTTCATGGATGCCCCTGGTCGCGTGAAGAATAGAGGCAAATGGTTCCAGCGACCATCAGAGAATGGCAGAGATCCCGATTCCAGGGGTGGGTGACCACCTGGGGCCGCGTGAGCCGACCCCTGGGTGTCATTCGATGTGGAACGCACTGGCGATGTGGGGTCTACCTCGCATCAGGTCAGAAACATCCGAACCGTCAAAAAAGTGATTGCAGCGGTGGCAACGCGTCACCCAGTGATCGAGCGCCGTCAGACAATGCGCGCAGAAAAATTCATCCTCGAGATTCCAGTCAGGTTGAGTCGCCGGAGCCATTTTTCGTTCCTCCCTCGGAGTCGCGGTATTGCGACCGGTTGCTGAAGAGTCGGGCGAGAGTGGGATTCGGATCACCCTCATCAGCTGCCGGTCGCCGATTCCTCTACATCCCAGCCACCGAGATGGGCAGACGAGCCTGAGACACGATGGCTCGGTCGATGGCAAAAAAAGCCCTGGCGATCTCGTCCAGGGACTCGACTGGCATGGGCACCAGGTCGTATCCGTGCAACTCGACGGGGAGGCGGTTCGCAATCTCGCGGTCCGATGCCAGGCAGATCACCTCCTCGCGTGGACCGTCCCCTTCGATCTGGATCTGAAAACCGGCCTCACGGCCTGGAATCGTGACGATCTCCCCAGCTGCCAGCCTGGGGTCACTCTGAAAGCGGTTGGGGAATACCCGCGCGATGTCTCCGGCCCCGTCCTGGTAGTAGCAGTACACGTACGCGTTTCCCGAGACCTGGACGTTGGCATGCAGGAACTCCATGGGCGCGTAACTGGGCTCCGAACCCCGGTCGGTAAAGAGTTCGATCTGTACGGACTCACGCAATTCGCGGGCGTCTACCGGCGGAGCCAGAGTCTCCTCCGAGCCCATGTCAAGCTCCGGCGGCCCAGCGGAAACGGGGCGATCATCGCCAATCAGACGGGTATAGAGTTGGAAGTTGACGCGCCCCGAGACGACCAGGTCCTTTTCGGCCTGATAGCGGGCAATGGCTTCGCGAGAGGCGGCGTCGGGCTCTTCGTCGGCCGGTCCAGCCAGGTAACCGCTTCTGACGAGAGTGCGCTCTGCGAAGAGATTCCTTTCCTCCTCGGACATATCGCGCCACCAATCCTCCATCTCCCGGAGAACCCCCGGGGCCGTGGACTCGATCTGCAGACAACGCCAGTAGGGCACACGCGTCAACTTGCCCAGGGTCTCGATGGAACCGAGTTCCACGAGAGTGCGAATGGCTACGTGGACGCCCTCAGCCTGAGTGCTCTCGAAATCGAGCGTCAATCCCAGGTCGTTGTTGGAAAGTGCACCCGCCACGGCGCCACCACGCTGATCGATCGCAATGGAGTTGTTGGAACTGAGCCCCGGTACGATCTTGCGCGTGAGGATGTCTCCCACATTCATGTCGAGAGCCACCACCGATGCATTGGCGCTCCAGTCCGCAAACACGTCTCCGGCGTAGTCCTGGTACTGCCCGGCTACGCCGCCCCCGTAGCGATTGTCCACCACGTTCTGGTCAAATTGCGTTACGGCGCCACGGATGTAGTAGCGGGGATTCTCGTACTGGGTTTCAAAAGCTTTCCTGTCAGAGTCACGCACCTGCTGGAACAAAACCTGAAGTTCCTTGCTTTCGTACTCCCAGTCCACGTACTTGAAGGCTCCACTGTGTTCGCTCATCTGCGCGATCGACGTGATCAGCATGTCGCGAATGCCGCTTCGGACCTTGCCCGTGGCATCGGGGATCCCGATCGTGGTCACTGGAACCGAATGAATCCCCCGGCTCGCAAAAAGGTCGTCCATGCAGCGGAGAGCGCCGCTGAAGCTCGTTGTCGTGCGAACCACTTCTGTTCGAGGCCGGACCTTGATGTAACTCTCGTTCCCGACACTCGCGCAGCCCACCAGAACAGCAGCCGCGCAGGCAAGTACGGATCGCGCCGCCAATCGCTTGTAACTCTTGCTCAACATGTTGAATCCTCCCGGTCCCAGCTGCCGTATTCCTTGCAGCGCGCTGTCACTTCAAGCCGTTGCGAATTCTCAGATCCCGACCAGACGTGTGGCCACAGCCACCTACCGATCCGATCGATGTGCAGGCGGTACCATTCCCGCCCTGGGATCGAGTCACGACGTCGCCCTTGACGACGACATTCCGCACGACCTCACCAGCCACGGTGGAATCGCCGGTCACTTTGTCGATCACCACCGTGGCCTTTCCGCCCAGACGGCTGGCTTCAGTGATGACCTGACCAGTGATCAACTTCGGCTTTGCGCTTGCGGGCAGGGCCGAAGTGAGCAGAAGAAGCGCTAGCAGCCTAACGGCAGACACGGTTGCCGCGCCCGTCGTTGAGGTTGATCACATCGCCTTGGATCACGACTGCGACTTCGCGAGGAGCTCGAGTGCCCCGCTCGACATCGATCGATGCGATATCGACGTTCCCGGTTTCGCAGAGTTCCAGTGCACGGGAGTCCTCACTTCCCGCTTTCAGCATGACGCTTTGCAGCTTGGCGCGATGAATCTTCAGCCGTGTGCTCGATCCGATGGATCCAGCGTTTGCCTCGGGAACGGCCAAGAAGGAAACCCGGGCCACGACGACCAGCAGGGCAATGATGCGAAACATGTCAGATCCTCCGTATCGAGGCTGTGAAATCGAGCCTCATGTGGAAAGGTCGCGGGTGTGCCTGCCTCGGATCACCGCCGCGACACAAAACGAGAGACGGGGGCCCGCCGGGGGGGGCGGGGGCGGGGGTGTGTGGGGGGGGGGGGGGGGGTTTAGGGTTGTTTGGACCCCCCCCCCCCCCCCAGGGGGGGGGCGCACCGCCAAACAAACCGCGCGACGGCGCCGAGCCTTAAAGAGCGGCGCCGTCTTTGTGAGGGGCTCTGCTGAGTGATTACTGATTCTTGCAACCACCCACGGAGCCGATGGAGGTGCACGCATCACCGAGGAACCCAGCCTCAGTCTCCACATCCTCAGCGTCGACTCGGATGCGAGCGCGTCCCAGAACCACGGAACCGTCCATGATCGAACCGATGCTGGTCTCGGCATCACCCAGGAAGCCAGCTTCCGTCGATACTTCTTCGACGTCGACGTCGATCTGAACTTCACCGAGGACCACGGCCTCGCCAAAGGCCGAACCGGCGGCTGCGAAGGTGGCGAGCATCGTCAGGGCGAGAAGGCTGTTGCGGAACATGTTGTTTCTCCTGAATGGATTTTTCGAGTTTGTTGGGTCGTGCTCTCTGCGCGACTTGCCTGACAGTCGGGCCAACTTCGGATCCGGATCACCGCGGATCACTTCCAGCAAAAAAAACGGCGCCGATCCCAGGATCGGCGCCGTTTCGAGCTCGTGGGTGACCGGTATCAGTGACACCCACACCCCGAGCCACCCGAATCCCCCTGGACCACCACAGGAACCGGCCCCGAATCGATCTCGACGGGAAGCGCAGCTCGTGAGAGCACCGGCCAACCCCCAATCTCGACGATGTTGACATCCAAGACCTCCCCCTGAGAAGCCTGGGCAGACTCGGTTGTAGCCGCCTGGGCATGGGCCTCCGGGGGCTGATAGAAGGGCTCGAGGACCAGCATGATCAAACAAACCGCAATCACGGTCAGCACAGTGTTCGTGTATCGATCCGTCATGGCAGTCGACCTCAATTGACCGGGTGGAATTGGACGCGGCGATTTCTTGCGTCGTAGGGATCACCAGCTTCCAAAGGGTTCAATTCACCCAGGCCCGTCACAGGCAGGCGCTCCATCTCGACACCGTGATGGGCCGAAAGATACTGAGCGACGGCCAGAGCCCGCTGCTCGGACAGGACCTGGTTGTAGGACTCGGCCCCGGCAGCATCAGCATGTCCCACGACCTGGACGCGCTTTCCCGAAAGCCGCCGCAGATTCATCATCTTCCCAACCTCATCTAGATAGGCCTGGGACTCGGGCTTCACCTTGGCGGAGTCGAATTCAAACTGGATCAGGAAGGCGAAGGGCGTGGGCTCGAGCTGCTGCATCACGATTCCCCGGGTGCGCGGCGGATACAGCATGTTGGCCAGTTCCCTGGCAGGAACTGGCTGGCCAGTGATCAGCTCCGGGCTCTCGGCCATGGCGCTGCCCTGGGCCAGCCCGCTTCCAACCAGCCACAGCACCGTGGCGAGCCAGCCGTGGCCGGATCGGGTTTTTCGGGTCGTTCGAATCATGTCGGAACTCCTCGTTCGGGTTTGAGCACCCTCGACGTGGCTTTATTGCCCCATATTTGAGAGCTGTCCCGTGCTTCCCCAAGGGGAATGCGATTCCGCGGTGGGAAGCGCTGGTTTCAGGGCAGCTCCTCTTCTCGGGCGGCTTTCGCCCGTGGGATGTCACCCAAAGGTCGCGACGGTTCCGGGTCCGGATCACCCATTCCCCTCCAAGGCCCAAATCTCCGCCTCAGGTGATCCGAATTCACAGCTCACCCGACCTCCTTTCCAACAGGAGGAACCCGGATGGACACCGCGAGCCCCAACGCACTCGAGCCTTATTGCCTGCGCTGCCACGCGCAGGTGCTGGAGGCCGCTGCGATCTGCGGAAGCTGCGGAACCTCGTTCGCAGGGGCCGGCAGCTTTCAGCGCGTCCGCGCTCCGCGACCGTCTCTGCTTTGGTTCAAACTGTTCGGCCCCCCCGCTGAAGGTGGGTCATGATCCACTTCACCGACGCCGCGTACGAGAGGAGCGAACTCTCAAATCCGGCCCACTGGGGGGAGCGTGAACACGCATCCCACCCCCAACGGCTGTCCCCGAAGGCGCGCTCCTGGGTGAATGCCCTGCAACGCAAGGTCGTGTGGGCGACAAGGCGTTCCGCTTGCGGAGAGTTTCGGAATTGGGAAAACATGCTGCATCGAACTCTGTACGAAGTCACCTCGAATCCAGATTTCGACTATGCGGACTTCATCGGCCCGGACCAATTCGATTCGATCCTCGGTCTCGGACGTGTGGCGTTCCTTGGAACTCGCAGAGTGCTGTCCAGTGACAAGTGTCAGGCATCGATCGCCACGTGGAAACGAAGGTGCACACGGACTGCCGGTCGGTGCGCGAACAAACAGGGTAGAATGAAATGGGCAAGCAAATCCTCCGTGAAGTGCGCAGAATGAGCCTCCAAACCGAAAAACGCATGACCCTCAGAAATCAGTCGCTCTTGCGAAGGGCTGCCGGAGTCTTGGCCGTCGCAGCTCTGGCTTGCGCGTCGGAATCTGGACCGAAATCGAATGAACGCGCAGCCACCGTTCATCCGACAGCCTCTGCCGATGACCTCCTCGTCGTCGATTGCCTGCTTCCCGGACAGGTACGAAAGCTCGGGGGCCAGGTCACGTATCTCACGCCCCGCCGTCCGGTCAAGACGAACGCCGTCGATTGCGAAATCCGCGGCGGCGAATACGTGGCCTTCGATCGATCCAACTACGCCACGGCACTGGCAGTTTGGCTCCCCGCTGCAGAGGAGGGCAACGCCGAAGCCCAGAACTACGTGGGGGAGATCTTCGAGCGCGGTCTCGGCCGCCCGGCCGACTACGCGACTGCGGCGGTCTGGTACCGGCGCGCCGCAGAGCAGGAATTTTCCGCTGCCCAGATCAACCTCGGTCAGCTCTACGAGCGCGGTCTGGGTGTAGAACCCGACGTCACAGAGGCACTGCGCTGGTACGACCGTGCTGCAGGAATCGAGGGAGGGTCCTGGGAACTGGTTTCCGGTCCCGAGCTCGCCGTCCTGCGAGAGAAACTCGAGCTGAGTACCGGCGAGGCCAAGCAACTCCGCACGGAACTTGGAAAGGTCCGGCGTCAAATCGGGCAGATCTACAAGCAGCGCGGCGACCGCGAGGCAACTGCGGAACGAGCCTTCGATGCCCTGGCTGCCGAGCGGGCAGCCCTGAGCGAAGAGCGGCGGAGTCTCGCCCTGGAGTCGGAACGGATTCGAGCCTCCACCAAGGCCCTCGAGCAACGGCGCTCGGACGCCAGCGAACGAGCCGTCGACGCCGCCAAGCTCACCGAACGCGCCAAGGCTCTCACGGCGAGTGAGGCAAAACTCGAGGCTCAAGCCCGGGCGGTGGAAGCTGATGCTGCCAAACTCGCGCGAGGCCTTCACCAGCTTCAGCTCGATCGCGACCGAGCCCAACGCGAATACCGCCGTACAGCGTCCTCGACGAACCAGATCGACATGGCCCGGATCGACCTCGCCCTTCGAGAGCGAAGCCTGCAGGCGCGCAGGGTGGAACTCGACGTCCTTGCCACCGAACTGCATGACGCGACCAATCGGATCGACACACAACAGCGCGCAGCGGCGCGCCAACTGGGTGAACTGGAAGCAGTCCAGCTCGCGAGAAGCAGTCTCGAGGATTACGCGGTGGGCCTCGGAAAACGCGAACTCGCCGTGAAGGCTCGCGCCCAACAATTAAACGCTCGCGAGCAGCAACTCAGCCTCGCCGAGGCGTCTATGAAACACAAGCGCGCCGAGATCGCCGAGTTGACCGACGAGATCGAACAACTGCGCGGAGATGCCGAAAACCAGCGCCGACAACTCGCGGGCCTCGTCGCCCTGCAGCCCGTTTCCGTGGCTCCTCCGTCGATCCAGATGATCGATCCCCTCATCGTGGCGACTCGCGACGCCCCGGCGAAAACCAGTCTTCGGACAGTTCGAATGGCAGCGGGCGTGGACGAAAGGTTGATCGTGGGACGAGTTGATGCACCAGCCGGCCTTTTGAGCCTGACCATCAACGATCTGACGACGCCCAGCAGTCCCAACGGTCTGTTCGAGCGAACCGTCGCGATCGAGCCTGGCGGAACTTCCGTGGATATCGTCGCCGTCGACCGACTGGGCGAGCGCGTCAATGTTCAATTCCAATTGTTCTCCGAGCGCGCGACACCCATCGACGCTACGCCAGCGGTTTCAACAGCACCGGCTGTTCCGACCCACATCGACTTTGGGCGTTACTACGCCCTCGTCATCGGAAACGACGACTACGAATCCCTGCCCGATCTCGAAAGCGCACAGGCAGATGCGAACGCGATCAGCAAGGTCCTCAGCGAACGCTACGGATTCGAGGTCATCACCCTGCGTGACGCCACGCGTTACGAAATCTTGTCGGCTTTGAATGGACTCACGAGCCAACTGAAGAAGAACGACAACCTTCTCGTCTACTACGCAGGCCACGGAGAACTCGATCGTGTGAACCAGGTCGGCCACTGGTTGCCGGTGGATGCTGAACGCGACAACCCGGCCAACTGGCTCTCGACCCGTTCGCTGACAGACGAACTCAACCGGATGAAGGCGCAGCACGTTCTCGTAGTCGCCGACTCCTGTTATTCTGGTGCGCTCACGCGATCCGGTGTAACCCAGCTTAAAACGGGAGAACTGAACGAAGAACGGCAGAATTGGCTGCGTGCGCAGCGCGATCTCCGCGTTCGCATGGCCCTGACATCGGGAGGGCTCAAACCCGTACTCGATCTAGGAGGCGACGGACATTCATTGTTTGCCCGTTCGTTCATCGACGTGTTGCGTGCCAACAGCGGTGTGCTCGACGGAATGAGCCTCTATCAGGCCATCGCTGCTCGAGTCTACGAGGCAGCACGCGAGCACGACTTCGATCAGATGCCGGAGTACGCGCCCATTCGACACGGGCACCACGAGAACGGACACTTTCTTTTCGTCCCGAGGGTGTAGAATCCCTGGTTGATGCGTCTGCGTTCCGTCCTCGACCAAGCGGCTCGGCAAGACCAAGCCGCCGTTCTACAGCTGTCGAGGCGCATCACAGAACTGCTCTCCACCTACGGCGCCTACACGGTTCGCAAGGATTGGAGTGAAACCACCCGAGACATCGTGGTGGAAATCGGCGAGCGGTGGCGCTCGGCAGATCGAAAACCAGACCCAGAGCGTCACATCGATTCGGTGGTCAAAAACCGTTTCTGGGGCGAGGTCATCGATTTGATGGTTCGAAACGATGCCCGCGCAGCGGGTCTCTTCTACCCCACGATCCGCCGCCTGTGCGCATCGTGGGACCGTTCACGCCAGCACGAGACGAACTGGGATGACGTCGTTCAAGAAACCGCACGACAGATCTGGGAGGCCTGGCAGAGTGGTGACGTCGAGAAGCCCTGGTCGCTTCTCTACACCATTGCGCGTCGACGCTTCCTCGACCGTGTTCGGTCGCAGCGCCCCGAGGACGAGCTGCCCGACGATAAAATCGGTGACGAGGCCTCTGGTGTCGTCGAGCGCTCGGAGCAGTTCACCGAACAGGCACTCGAAACCCTCGAGGAGAAGGAACGCGAAATCATCGTGATGATGGACCTCGAGGGCCACACCCGCATCGAGGTCGCACGAAAACTGGGGCTATCGGAGGGCGAGGCCCTTTCGATTCGGCGCGCAGGGCTGCGGCGGCTATGGCGTTGGTTGGGGCGCGACCTGCCGCCTGATCTGCGAGAGGTATGGGTAGAAATGTTCAAAGGAGCCAAACGCGCCACACCGTCTCAGGTGGCAAAAAGGCTCTCACTCAGGGAGGACGAGGTGACGGAGCGGATCGTGACGGCCCGCCAGATTCTCGGCCTCGAATCACTGGCCGGGTGATCCGAATGAACCGACGGATCGACTGTGTATCGTGGGGTGAAAACCATTTCTCGTGCGCCTCGAAAAGCTGCACGTCATCGGATTCCAGATGAACTGTAACCGAGCCTTTGAAGTCGACCTCGAAGATCTGCTTGCGACTCCCGGGTCTGCGGAGTTGAGCGAGTTCGAAGCCCATAGTGCCACCTGCGCGGACTGCGCGGGTGAACTCGTCCTCCATCGCGGCCTTCTCGCACGCCTTCGCAATGAACAGGTCGAGGCGATCCAGCATCCAACCGATGCGCTGCTGCTGCGCCTGGCGCAAAACCCTGGAAAACTCCCCGAAGCCGAGCGCACGAGCCTCCGCACCCACCTGCGCGACTGTGCGCCGTGCGGTGACGCCTACCGGGCAACGTTGATGCTCGTGCCAGAGCCTCAAACATCGACCGTGGCTCGCCTAGTGGAGACCTTACGCGGTGCACTCACTCCCAGTTCACTGCCCACCTGGGCGCCCATCGCTGCAGGCCTCGTTCTGGCCCTCGGGTTGACCCTACAACTCGACCCTCTGGGTCTCAGCGATCCGACTCCAGAACTCCGCTTCCGCGGAGTTCCGGGCGAATTCACCACACAGGTCGAGATCGCCCCGAGCGACCGCAGCTCGATTTCCCTCTACGGACTCGAAGACGACGACGTGGTTCTGCTACGCCTGGAACTTCCGGCAACGCTTCGAGGTAGCGAAGTCGCTGCAAAGATCTCACTTCCGGGCGAAGATCCCGTCTTCCGCGGCATCGTTGCGTGGGACCCGGGTCACGATTCCGGAGGGTTCCTGGAAGTGGACGCCGGCAGCTTCGAGCGCGACAGCTACCTGATCGACCTCGTTTCCGAGGATGGGGTCTCCTACCAATACGAACTCGACGTCCGCTAGCCGAGCCTCGGCTCCGATCCACGGAACCCGCTGCACTTCGACCCAGAAGTCATTCGGCACACCCCGCGAACTCCCTCGGGTCTCGCGCGTCCCGAGTGGTCTCGGCGTCACCAGTGACCGTTCGGAGAATCAATCACCGAATAGGCGCCGGAATTCCCGCGGCGCACACCGCTTTCTCCGACATCGCGTATCACCACTGAGATAGGAGATTCCGATGGCACGTCTCGCGAAGCGAGTGTGGTTTTTCCCTGACCGATGCCACACATGATTGTGGATCAACAGCGCTTCACCAGCGACGACGGGAAGCAAAACTCGATCCGCACAAGACTCGGGGACCTCGAGTTGATCCGTGCACACGGTTCCACCCAGTGGACTTGCGAGCCCACGAAGGTGGCTCCGTGGAACGACCTCCACACAACCGGCGTCTGACGGCGCATCATCGAGAGCGGTCCAAATCTGAAGACAGGGGGCTCGGTCGATGCCCCAAAACGCTCCGTCATCCTGGTGCCAGGGAAGGTCCATTCCCGATTCCGGGGCCTTGTTCCACAGGACCGCCCGATAAAGGGTGACGTGGCTTCCCAAGACCGAGCGAGCGATGCGAGCGAACAAGTCATTTTCGATCCATGAAGAAAACAGTGGATCGAGTTCCAGTTTTTCGATCTTTCGATACGAAAGAGAGGGGCCAACCCACCCCTCACCGAAGACCAGGTCTTCGTAACGACCCGTCGGAGAGTCGTGCTGATAGAAAAGCCCCGGGTATTTGATTTCGCCCAGCATGAGAGCGTCGGAGCGCTCACCCAGTCGCCTCGCGGCATCGGGTGCGAGCACTCGACCGAGCCGCGCGTAGCCGTTTTGGGCGAAGTCAGACAAGGGCGCATCGAGCACCATGTCGAGGGCGTCGCCAAGCAGCATGATGGGAGTCTAGCAATTGCCGAAGGGTGGCAGAACGAGACCACCACCAATCCGAGGCGATGGACTTTCAGGGTCGTTTCTCTGGGGACACCTCACAGTCCAGAATCCATCCCGGCTGTGCTCATGACTCCATCAGAAGCGAGTCTTCCCGAGCAATGATCCGGGACTCGACAGACGACCAATCCCCAAAGCCAACACAGCGAACACGAACAGTACACGGCCCCACCACGGCGAAACCCACACCCCGATGGGGGGATCCACCTGAAGAAAAACGGCACTGGTAGCCCCCCAGCTTCCAGCCTCATCCCTCCCTCGAACGAAAATGATGTGCCTTCCAACCGACAACTCTCCGGTTCCGAGGGTCCCTTGAACCGCCTCCACCGACGTGTCGAAGGCGCCATCATCCGCGGACAGCGGCATTCCGATGCCCGCGCTCCAAGGGGGTATATCTACATAGTACTCAGCCGCCGAGATCGCCTGGACGGGTTCCAGGCCATTCACGTTGTTGAAACGGGTGTCATCGAGAGTTGCGGAAAGTCCGACGGGTACCCCTCGCGCGACGGCAACGGATTCGAGTGAAAGCAGGGTGACATCGGGACCGCTGGGTGTCTGGTAAGGGGTACGCGACACTTTTGCGGCGTAGAGCAACGCATTCAAATTGTCGGGAAGAATCGTATCCTCATAGACGTCGCACTGCTGAAAGAACGTCGTACCCAGCTCGAATGTATAGGATGCAATTCCGAGGTCCCCGTAGCCAAAATCATCGGTGGCCCCGGAAGTCGGATAGAGCCCAATCGCCTGCCCTGGCCAGTACTGATTCGCGTGGGCCAACTTGCGGCCCAGGGTCTGAAGCGCAGCTCCATTGGGTGCCGAGTTCACCGTATAACCCCAGGGCCAGAGGACGAGTTCTCCATAGGAGTGAACGTCGATGTAAACCCCCGTCGCATCGTCCGGTGCAGCATCCGAGGCAGCACTACCCCGCTGATCGGGGAAGATGGAACGCATGTATCCGACGACGGCTTGCGTTTCTGGTTCGGACTCGGGCGCCGATCCACGATAGTCGCTCGCGCATTGATTCGAACTCGACCCACCGCAACAACCCCAGCCGAAGGGAAAGTTCCGATTCAAGTCAGCTCCACGATTCTGACTTCCCGGCGAGCAGTAGTTCTGATTCGTATTCTTCCGCCAGTAAAGGCCCGCTTCCGCCTGCTTGCGCCCGTCGGGATTCGCTTGCATTAGCAGGTGCACTTCGTGGTGATCGAGGATCCACGTGACATCCGCATCGACACCGTATCGATCGATGAGGTGATTCGAAAAATCGAGGCACAGGGGTGAAGTCGTGTACTCCCGCGCGTGCAACCCGCACGTCATGAAGAGTTTGGGCTTTGCTCCCCCAATCGACTGATTCGTCAGTTTGAGGACGTGGAGGTCATAGCCCCCCAACCCATTGTCTTTTTCCCAGGAATCACCGACATCGATGAGAGAGGCCATGTCTGGAGCGCTCGCGACGATGGCCTCGGCCTCGATGCGAGTCTCCTCGACGGTTTCATAACAGGGGAAACCGGGAAGACGAGGCGACGGCGGACCTGGCCCTTTCTCGGCGTCGACTCGTAGACCCGCAGCTTTCAGCCGCACGACGTCCTCGGAGTCGGCTTCGAGAAGATGATACCCCTCTTCGTCATTCGTCAGAAGCAGAGCAGCTTCGAATGAGATGAGAACCTTGTTCCGAATTTCCCGATCGGGAAAATAGACTCGGACCAGTCCAGAACCCGTTTCCTTCGAGTCCTGTGCACTCGCTGCGATGGAGAAACCAGTCGCCAACAGAGGAGCGATCAGCAGTGCAAGAACCAACTTCCGCATGGATCCAGATTACCCAGACCAAGAACTTTCGGGAGAGCCAGAGTAGCAGGATGGTGGCATACCGGCGATTTCACCGGCTGAAGGCCGTTGGATTCGACTCGTGGACTCTCTGCCTTTCGCCGCCGCGATTCGCACCCGTCGAGGAGACCCCGTTGGCATTACAAGGCGGTTCGCCGGAAAACACCCCTGGGAAGCCAGGTTGACGAGATCTCTAGCGTGGGTCGAGACGAACAAAGTAACGCGGCGGAAAACCCGTCATGACACGGAACATCGTTCCGAGGCTGTTTTCAGCATCGACCCGATCGTGCTCTTGCCCGCTAACGGGTACTGCAACGTAGTTCGCCTTCTCACCGTCCATCGTGATCAGAACGTTGGGGTTCTCCAATGCCCGGTTATACCAAGCTCTCGGCCAGTGATTCGCAGCGACGTAGAGTTTTCCCTGGCTCTCGAGACGCGACACGACTCGTTCGCTACGCGTTCCGTCGTCGTCGGTGGTGGTGATGACGAGGGTCGATTCGGATGCAGGTTGGAGATATCCGATCAATGACTCGAAAATGACGACGATTCCAACGTACGCCACGAACAAGATCGCAACGAGCTTTGCGGCTTTCAACTGATCATCCCAGGGGTTTGTCTTCCCAGCAGGAATGGAAGGACCTTCCTAACGACCGTGGGAAGCTTTGGACTCCCAAGGTACCAGCTTCCGGTTCCCCGGACCCCTGGTCGAGTTTCCACGCCGGTTCCCGATGAAGTCTGGAACCTTCCGGGGGCGGGTGAAGCCCCTGACGACGGGGGCAACCCTGTCCTGAGCAGTGAAAAGCGAGGACACCGCCGGTCTGGGAAACATCAAGTGCTCAACGATCTGCCCGCCAGCCCGCGTCACGTAACCCTCGTTTCCTCACACCGGCGATCCCCACGAGGCCCATTCCCATGAGCAACGCCGTTGATGGCTCGGGGATGGGCTCGATCTGAGCACCGAACGAAACCGAATAGTTGACGTGATTCTTTTCCACATCCAACGCATGAATCGGTCCGAGCGTGGTGAAACGCATGACGATGGTTGGGTTGGGTGACGGGGGAACGAAGGCCGAATCGAGCAGGTAGGAGGAGCCATCCCAATTCCACCCGGCATAGCTCATAGCACTCGTCGATCCTCCGCCCGATGCCGAGATCATCGTGGACAACCATGGCGTGGTGATGGCGTTCGCCCCCGCATCGCGAGCGGTGAGCCGGAGCGATTCGAAGCCAGATCCATGATCGAGATCGCCGATCGAAAGCAGTGAATGGGTGGCCAGGGTGCCCGGACTCCCGGGATCTCCATTGAGACCCGCAAAGTTGAACGTGTTGTTTCCTGATACCGTATTGCCGATGCCTGGACCGACAGGGTGCGTGAAGTTTCCCTGCCATTCTTGCTTCAGCACCATTCCCGCCGGGATCGGACCGAAGATCAGGGCTCCTGGGGTGTTGGGGTCGGCGATCCGAGAACTGACCCAGGTGTTGTTGTCGTAGAACGGATCGGTGTAGCTCGGTGGCGGGGGGGCAACCAGATGATTTCCATTGCCTGTCAGGGTCGAATAGGCGATGGCAGGGCGTTCAATGCCCAGGAACAGAACGAAGAGCGCAAGGAGACCTACCCAAACGCCCTTGAAATCTTCTGCAACGACCCTGCTGAGCCCGCACTTAGCCCGATTCAACGGAGTCCTCGTCGAAACACGAGGATATTCCTGGAGTGAGTTCATCTCATTTGCCCTCTTCGATACTGGATCGTTGCAGCGCTCTTTGGACGGGGGCGTTCTCAATGGCAGCTTTCGAGCAGGTTTCTTACTGCGCGCTCCTCCGCTCAGGTCCAGAACCCATCGCAGCCGTGCACGGGTCCGGTTCCAAAGGTGGTATTTGAAGGTGGGAATGAGTCGCTCGGAAGTGACGAAAACAGATCCGCACAGCAACCGCCGACCTCCATTGACTCCGGCAAGGAGCCAATCGCGGTGGGTCACGAGAACGAAGGGATCGCCTCAGGTTCCAGCAGGGTTGAGACGTTCCAGCTCAAACGGATTTCTGGCAACCAAAGTGCGTCGGCGAATCCCGCCCACAACGGCGACACCCTGACGACACAAATCAGGAAGGTCGAAAAAGGTGCCAGCACCGGCCCCGTAGGAACCATGGGTGTGCTGTATCGCGTGTTGGACCAGGAGGGCATCGTCTTGCTCAATCGAGGCTTCGCACAAATGTCCTCGGAAAGGTGGTCTTGATCGAAGAGCAGGGCCTCTGGCCTTCGATCGAAGCGCGCGCCGAAGAGACGTCCGATCTGATCTTTCTGACCGACGAGCGCAAACACGTGGTTCGTTTCGGTGAATTTCGCGAGCGAGCAGCCATCGCCGAGGCATCGGTCATTGGCCTCAGGGACCCCGAGAGGGGAGAGCGGTGCTGCTTGCAACCGGGGAGGCCCGGCTGACCCTCGAGGAAGTCTCCACATATTGCCGTGAACGCGGACTTGCCAACCAGAAGATTCCAGAGCAACTGGAGTGGTTGGAAGAGTTTCCACGTAACGAAAACGGAAAGGTGCTGAAGTTCAAGTTGAGAGAACGCTTCTCGTGAATGGTTGCATCTCCCAACTCAATACGCGCTTGAACCCTTCCGATTCCCCGTGAGTCGTCCATGGGATACTCTGGGGAGACTGGGGCTCCGAAATGAGTAAGCACCGAGGCACAACTCCCACCGTTCTGGCCTCTTTTGCCGCTTCGCTGACGATCCTGTGGGCGTCTTGTAGCGATCAGCAGAAGGTCGAGATCTCAGCAAGGCTGGGAGACGCCGACGCACAATACAGCCTCGGCGAGCGATACCTCACCGACGAGGAATCCCCAGAAGACCGCGCGCAAGCCGTCGAATGGCTCCGTAAATCCTCAGAGCAGGGACATGCCATCGCCCAGTTCACTCTCGGCACCGCGTACCGCTTTGGCATCGGGACCGAAGAAAATCACGAGGAAGCGCTGAGCTGGTGGCAGAAGTCGGCCGATCAAGGGTACGTGAAGGCCCAGTGGATTCTCGGAGAACTCTACGATTTTGGAGATGGAGTTCCCGAGGACGATGCGGAAGCCGCCATGTGGTACCGCAAAGCCGCGGATCAGGGGCATGCAACGGCCCAATTCAACCTTGCTCACAAGTACGACACGGGCGAAGGCGTTCCTCAGGATCCCTCAGAGGCGATCCGGTGGTATCGCGAGGCAGCCGGCCAGGGGAGTCCAGAGGCTCAGTTCAATCTCGCCTTCAAGTACGACAAGGGAATCGGGGTCGACCAGGATCACCGTGAAGCTGCGCGGTGGTTCCGAAAATCCGCCAACAACGGATATGCGAACGCTCAATACAGCCTCGGGATGATGTATGGCATTGGATGGGGGGTCCCCGTGGACTTCGTCAAGATGACGATGTGGATCCTGCTAGCCAGTGAACAGGGACACGAAGACGCAGTCAATGCTCTCGAACTGATCAAGAAGATGCCTCCGTCCAAGATCACAGCCAGACAGTTTTCCGAGGCTCAACGAATGGCGTCCGAATGGAAAAGAACTCCACCCTCATGAGCGTCTGATCCTGCGCTCGCTGATCTCCACCCGCCCGAAGACCTTCTCGAATCCGCACCCCCAATCCACTGCGCGCTTCTGTGACTCACTGAATTCGACCTTCTTGGGCCCGAGACGCAGGTGGCATAGAATCTGGCCCGATGTCAGCGGAAAGTCACAGCTCTTTGAATCCGCTACAGAAACGTTTCCTGCTTCTCGCGGTCGCGGCCATCTCCCTCTTGTTTGGGTGGATGATCCGTGACTTCATCATATCTCTCCTGATGGCCGCCTTGGCGGCTGCCCTCACCAATCCGATCCAACGCCGACTCACTGCTGCGTTTCAGGGTCGTGAAATCGCAGCGGCGCTTCTTGTCGTGTCGGCAACTCTCCTTCTCGTGATCGGGCCCCTGACCACGATGCTCGGACTCGTCTTGGCTCAGGCCGTCCAGGTGACCCAATCGGTCACTCCATGGGTTCAATCCCAGTTGCAGAATCCGGATCAGATCACGGCTCTGCTTCGCAACATTCCGTTCTCCGACCACATCAACCTGGCAGACCTTCTACCCGAGCGGGAAAAACTGATCTCGGCTGCGGGGGAGGCCGTCAGATCCACCGGTACTCTTCTGATCAATGCCGTAGCTACAGCTGGTCGGCTGACCGTTCGTTTCTTTCTCCAACTCTTCATCTTTCTCTACGCCATGTTTTACTTCCTGCTTCGCGGGCGCGAGATTCTCGACCAGATTCTCTACTACGCGCCCCTTGGCCAGGAGGACGAGGGGATGGTCGTCGGACGCTTCGTGTCGGTCACCAAAGCGACCTTGAAGGGATCCCTGGTGATCGGAGGACTTCAGGGCCTTCTCGTCGGGATCGCGTTCGCGGTGGCCGGTATCGAAGGGGCTGCATTCTGGGGAGCCGTGGTCGTCGTGCTCTCAGTGATTCCTGGTTTGGGTGCGCCAATCGTCTGGTTGCCAGCCACGATCTGGCTGTTCGCCAATGGCGAGACGAGTATGGCGATGCTTCTGGCGATCTGGTGCCTCGTGGTCGTGGGTACGATCGACAACCTGCTTCGACCACGTCTGGTGGGAACCGATGCCCGAATGTCTGATTTGATGATTCTTCTCAGCACTCTCGGGGGCATTTCACTCTTTGGCGCAGTGGGCTTCGTCGTTGGCCCCATCGTCGCCGCCGTGTTCGTAACGATCTGGGAAGTCTATGGGCGTGCATTCTCAGAACTGCTTCCGCCCACAGAAGCCACCTCGGCGGAAGACGGCTCTGATCCCTGAGGCAAAGGGCGAGACCCTCTGAGTACTCGCAAGAGGCCCTAGGAATCAATGCCCTCAAGGACACTTGCAGCCCAGTTTTCGGCCGCAGCATCCCAGCTCAAGAAGAGATGGGCGTGACCCGCATTGACATCACGCCAATACCGCTGGATGGGCTCGGTTTCCTGCAGCGCTCCGCCGCCGGAGGCTTCGAACACACGCTGGGTGGCACGCGTGCAGAGTTCTGCGCAATAGGCTGCATCCCGAATCCAGCGAACATTGTCTTGGCGAGACGGAACATCACCCCTTGCTTCGGTCGCATCGATCTGGCTTCCGGCCTGCTCCAGCAGAAGGCGGGCCGCTGCGATCTCTGCCGCGGATTCTGCGAGCCGCTTCCTCGAAGTTCCGAGTTCGGATTGCTTGGTTCCTGTGAGGAGTACACGGGTCTCGAGGCGCTTCCGGAAGCATTCCAACGCGGCTTCCGCCGCCCCGAGCACTGGGCCCGCGATCACCGCCACCGCCATGGCCTGATTCCGCGCGAGAACTTCTGTCCAGGATGGAGCGAGGTGACTCGGCACAAAGACTTCTTCAGCTCCGATATCCTTGCTGCCCGTTCCCCTCAGCCCGGTGACGAACCAATTGTCGATGATTTCGACCTCGTGCTGAGGAACGCAACATAGAATCGGGCCGGGGATTCCCTCGACTTCGGCCATGGCACCCAACAGGATCCAATCCGCCGCATCGCATCCGGAAGCAAAAGACCAACGCCCCGAAAGACGAAATCCCCCTTCCACCGGTTGGGCCTTTCCCGCTGGGCTCAGCGATCCAGCGATCAATGATTCTGGCTCGGACCAGACCTCCTGCTGAGCTCTTTCGGGGTAGAAACGAAGGAGATAATTGTGGGCACTCCAGACGAATTGACACCACGCGGTGGACGCACACCCCAGGGCAAGTCGACTCGCAATCTCGATGTGCGCCGCGCATCCGAGTTCCGATCCCCCAAAACGCTCGGGCTGTAGCGCGCGAGGAAGGCCGCTGGCAACGAGCGCATCGACATTGGCCCGGGGCAACTGACGAAGCCGTTCGGTTTCGAGCGCTCGCTTGGACAAATCTGGAAGCAGTTTTTCACATCGCTCCAGCAACATCTCAAGAACCATGGATCCAGTCTACCAGAGGGCTTCCTGGGATTTTTTCCGTGGCTCCTGCACGTCAGGCGATGCAGATCTCTTTGCAGTCGATCGTAGATAGGCGGAAGGGAACTTCAGAGAGAGTCGGTGAACTCTGGAATCGGCCGACCCTCCATCCATGCTGGCCTGGGAACCCCAAGTAACTGAAGCACGGTTGGCGCGACCTGGATGGACCGCAAGGGGGCAAGCGTCGTGCCCGGAGCCACCCCTCGACCCGCCGCGACCAGCAGTGCCGCCATTGCGGGATCCCGCGGGTCGTATCCGTGAAAGCCCTTGAGTTCGAGCCCCTCGTGCACGATCGCAACGTCACGGTCAGCCCTGACGATCACTGCACCGAAGCGGGGGTGGTCGACTCCAGCATCGGGTGGAGCGTCCTCTCGAGCGAACGCGTCGAGGCCCAGTGCTCGAGCCACCTCGGCGATTCGGCGGATCCTCTCGGGATCGTCGCGATCACGGGAACCTGGGACCACCGTGGCGAAGCCTCCAATGCCCAGCACCCGAGCATCGATTCCCGAACGTTGGAGTGCCCGTCCCAGGTCGACTCGGCCCTTCGGCGCCGCCATCCCATGATCGGAGACGAAGATCAGCGTCGTCGTCGAAAAGAGCCCCCGTTCATCGAACCCATCGATCAAACGAGCAATTTCCTTGTCCTGAATGCGGAGCGCCTCGATCACCTCCCGACTCCCTGGACCGTGGTCGTGTCCGGCGTGATCGCCACCCCGGAACCAGCTCATGATCAGACGCGGCCGGCGTTTCGGATCGTCCAGATCAAGCCAGTCCAGAATCTGGTCCACTTTCTTCGCTTCGGAAGTTCGGCCCGAAAACACCTTCCAATGGGTGGGGGCCCTCCCCCCGGGCCATGATCCTTCGGAGCCCACCCAGTAATAGGCGGCCGAAACGACCCCGTGGCGCTCCGCGATGGACCAGATCGGCTCCACCTCGATCCAGCTCGGGATGTCCTGCTTCCGGAACAGACCCCGCTTGGGATCTTCGAAGAGGTTGTTGACCAGACCGTGTTTTTCGGGTGCGACCCCGGTCGCGAGGGTCACGTGATTGGGAAAGGTATTGGTAGGGATGGCGGGGATCATCGCTTGCGCGACGGCTCCCCGCTGTCCGAGTGACACCAGGCTCGGTAGGGCCTGCTCGTTCAGATCCTCGGGACGAGTACCGTCGAGAGAAATCAAAACGACGGTCGGCGCATCCAGAGAGGGATTTGCACCAACCGGCCCCCAAGCCCAAAGCGCCCAGGCCAGGAAAATGCCCAGCGCGCCCACCCCTGCCCGAGATGTACTGATCACCGAGTTCCCCCTTCCAGCAACGAGAAATCGAGCCGCCTCGACGCAGGCTGTACCGAATATCACCCGTGCCGATGCCAGCGCACCTCCATGGGATCGACTCAACCCGATTCTACTTCCACGGCAGGAGTCGGTAGATCAACCATGGGAACGACAGGCGCAGCGCCTTCCACAGGCGGCGACCCGATTCGTAGCCGCAGGATCAGAGCCTCTGAAAAACCGCGGGAAGACTGACTCACGAGAGTGAGTCTTTAACACCGCAGGTTATTCACCCATCCATTCGAGGTCCCCTCCACTGGCGTGCCCCCAATTGGGGCCCAAAGCCACCAGCACCTCCACAACCCATTGAACGCAAATGGAATTTCCCGGCGCTCGGCGCTGAGTCTCCGATCGAAAACCAGGGCTTACGAAATTTGTTGCCGGTGCCGATGACATAAGCACACCCCACTCACCACACAACCGAGAGGCCGAGAGAGCCTCTCCCGTGGCTGCAGTGACGCGCTCCCGCGGAATCCAGGAGGTCGACAGAGAATCGCATGTGGAATCGGATCCAATGGGCCGTCTACTCGGCAATGCTGTTGATTTCGATGGTCGCGGCCAACTCGAACGCCACCACATTCACGCTCCGCGAACTCACCGATGGAACGACTCCGAGTTTCGGTTCAGGCAACACACTCCTGACGTTCTCCGATTTCGAAGTCGTCTTGAGCGGGGCGCTCAGCACAGATCTCGACGACTACGTCGCGGTCGTCCTCGACGATGGATGGCGACTCGTGGGACCCATCGGAGTCGCGGATGGGAACGTTGGCGATATCGCACTGTCTTATGAAGTTGCTGTCTCGGGATCACAGGGAATTGGGGCTGCGGAAATCTTTTTCAATGGTGCTGCGTCGGGCCTTGGCTCCACCGCCAATGTGTCAGAGGTCTTCTTCGACAGTAACGGCCCGATCGGCACCCTCTTCGTTGCAGCTACTGGGGGCGGCCTTTCGCAGCTCACCGACACGATCACTTTCCCCGCGCCCACGCCCATCCTGGTCACTGCACTCAAGGACATCCAGGTCATCACAACGAGCCCCGGCACCGTGGCGGCCATTTCGGTGATCGATCAACGTTTTGAAGTCGTCCCCGAACCGGGCACACTGGCCCTGGCTAGCAGCGGGCTCATCGCCCTGATCGTCTTCCGCCAATACCGCGCTCGAAATTAGACCGTTCCAACGAGAATTGGGCTGAGCGTTGACCTGGGAAGGAAGACCGTGTGAGAATTCCCTTCCACAGCATCGCCGTGGAAAGCAATGGGGCAAGCTCGTTCGAATTACGATTCGAGAAGCCACGGGCTTCCAACCGATCTGAATTGGAGAATCGAATGAACCAGAAAAGTTCTCAGCGAAATGAAGTTGGGGCGACGCGACGCGAGATGCTGCACGGAACTCTCGGCGCGACACTGGCACTTGGGGTCGGACAAAGCCTCGCTGCTTCTTCAGCCCACGCCAGCACTGGGGGGGAGGGTTCCGCAGCCGCTCTCAGTTCCGGCCACCAGGCGATTCTCGATCGCTTGATGGAGGGGAACCAGCGCTTCATTTCTGGTCACCTTCGCAAGCATGACATGGCCAATGCACGCGGCATCCTCGCAAAGGGCCAGCGTCCCGATACAGCTGTGATCCGCTGTGCCGATTCGCGAGTCGCTCCCGAGTTGGTCTTCGATCAAAACCTCGGTGAACTGTTCGTTTGCGGTGTAGCGGGCAACATCCCCACCCCGGAGCTCATGGCGAGTATCGAGTATGCGGTTGCTGTTCTGGGAACCCGGATGATTCTGATCATGGGCCACAGCAGCTGCGGGGCCGTCGACGCAGCCATCCAGCACCAGACCGATGTGGGTGCCCTCCCCGGAAGCCTGCCGGGATTGATTGCTCAGATCCTGCCCTCGGTCCTCAAGGCCCAGAAAACCCCGGGGGACACGCTCGCCCACTCCATCAAACAAAATTCCATGGACGCGGCGTCCCGGCTCACCAAGATGTCGACCGTGGTGGAAGAGGCTGTGAACCAGGGCGAAGTGGGCATCGCCAGTGGGGTTTACGAACTTTCCTCGGGACGCTTCATCGTGAACAGCCCATCCTGATTCCTGCAGGCCCAGCCCCCCCATTCTCCGAGACCGTTCGGCTCGGACACTATGGGAGTCTATCGCTGCATCTCAGAGACCTTGGCCAACGCAGCCCGAATACGCGCTTGAAAATTCTCGAACGAAAAATATTCGAGGCCGGTGGGTACTTCTTTGGGCACGTCAATTGTTTGGACAATCGCCTGGCGTAGCGCCTCGGGCTCGTCGGGATCGACGATCAAACCCAGTTCACCGCCACGTACCGCCTCCGCGGTGCCATCGAGCTTGCTCGCAATCACGGGGATCCCACATGCGAGAGCTTCGATGACCACGAACCCAAACCCCTCCAAACGGCTGGGCATCACGTACGCATCAGCCAGCCGATAGTGATCGGCCTTGGTTTCTTCGGGGATCCTTCCGGTAAAGACCACCATGTCGTCAACACCGAGTGCTTCAGCCTTTTCCTCCAGCCTCTTTCTATCACCGCCATCCCCGACCAGGAGATAGGTGAGGTCGGGACGGGTCTCGCGCAGCGTCGGGAGTACGTCGATGACCTGATCGAAGCCCTTGGCCTGCTCGTCCGGGTGCATGCGGCCAAACGTCATGATGACCTTTCGCCCCTCCAGCCCGTATCGCTCGACGAGGATGGAGTTCCTTTCGGCACGGCCAAACTGCTCGACCCGGATCGCATTGGGGACGATCGCGGTACGGTGAATGTCAATGGGGTTCCACTCGCGAAATCGATCGAGCGTGATCTGACTGATCGACAGCACCAAGGTCGCCATTCCACTGGCGCGCTCGGTCAGTTTACGTTTGGGAACCCACCAGGCATCGATGCCATAGATCGCCAGCACCACGGGTTTGCGAAAAATCTTCCCAAGCAAGGCCGCCACGGGCATCAGATCGATATGCGCGCAGTAGATGATGTCGAAACCGCCGGGTTTCATCGCCTCGAAGAGGCTTGCGCGTAGGAAGCTCGACACACCACCGCGTGGCCGAGCGCTGTACCGAACCTTGGGGGGTACGTGCTCTGAGCGGTCACCAGGGCTCATTGCAACGACGACCACGGACTCGACCTCCGCAAGCCCGGAGAGCGCTTCGATCACATCGATGTTGTATTGAGAGATGCCGCCCAGGTTGCCCTGCGCGTCGGTGGCGAGCATCAGAATCCGCTCGCGCTTGTCGTTGCCTATCGGACGGCCTGCCACCGCCCATATCGTAGGCTGCCATGGCGTCCATCGCTACGGCGAGAACGTTCGGGCCCGTCGCACACCTTCGGACACTCAAGCGAGGGCACGTTCGAGATCCCCGATCAAGTCTTCGGCGGCCTCGATCCCAGTCGAGAAACGGATCAAACCCTCTGCAATTCCAGCCCGAGCGCGTTCTTCCAGACTGAGACCCGCGTGGCTCGTGTTTGCCGGCTGAGTGATCAGGGTCTCCACACCCCCCAGGCTCGCGCTCGGCAACGCGAGTTCAAGACGGTCGATCAGGCGTGGCGCTGAGTCACGGTCACCCATGAGCTCAAAGCTCAGCATCCCACCAAAGCCGTCGAAGAGATGTCGCGCACGCTCGTGTTGTGGATGTGATGACAACCCCGGGTACCGCACGGTTTCGACGCGAGGATGCTCAGAGAGAAACTCCGCAATGGCCTGAGCGGACCGGTTCTGCTGACCCACCCGCAGCGCCAGGGTCTTGAGACCGCGATGGAGCAGATAAGCGGCCTGGGGATCCAGTGCACCCCCGAAGTGATCGAGCTTGCGTTTGGCCGCCTCGACGGATTCAGACCTTCCGACGATAGACCCCGCCACCACATCTGAATGACCATTCAAGTATTTGGTACCGCTGTGGACCACCAGGTCGTACCCCCATTCGAGAGGGCGTGCATTGACGGGACTCGCGAAAGTGCTGTCGATCACCGCCTGCAGCCCATTCTTCTTGGCAAAGGCCACGATCCCCTCGTGGTCAGCGATCTCCAACAGGGGGTTGGTAATCGCTTCGGCGTAGAAGACCCGCGTGTTGGGCCGAAGCCTCTCCTGCCACGACACTGGATCGTTGGCGTCCACGAAGTCGAACTCAATCCCGAGGGGGGCCAGGTCCCGGGTGAAGAGCCCCTGAGTTCCGCCGTAGAGGCAATCCTGGACCAGCGCGTGATCGCCCGCATCGAGCAGCGACAACAGGCATGCCGAGATCGCCGACATCCCGCTTGACGTCACTAAACCGGACTCGCCGCCTTCGAGAGCCGCGAGTTTGTCTCCCAGGACCACGTGGTTGGGCAAATTGGAAAGCCGTGGATAGAGAATGTCGTGATAGCCGGCACCCGGAACGTGCTCCCAGACCGTCGAGCGAAAGATCGGCGGCACGCCCGCTCCCAGAATCCGCGGTTCGGCCTCGCCTGCGTGAATCAGACGGGTCTCGAGTTTCACGGGCTTCGCAACCATCAGCGCCTCCTACGACTTGCAACCCAAAGGGTCACCCCAAGAAGGTTGTGGGAGGTCCATACGGGCCTCCGAGTGAAAAACCCGGCCTCCATGGATCCAACGTAGCAATGCGCCGACAACCTCGTAAATCGATGAAATCCTCGAATTCGGCTTCGTGGCCCAGCCTCGTGCGTACAGGGCTAGAATCGTGTCGAAGTTGATCAGCCTTCGAACCGGGAGCGAGAACCGATGCATGTCGAGCGCAAAATCACCTTCTGCCGAATCTGCGAGGCAACCTGCGGATTGCAGGTCGACGTCGCAGACAATCGCATCGTCGACATCAAGCCCGATCCCGAGCACGTCGTGAGCAAGGGCTACGCCTGCGTCAAGGGAACACGGTACGCATCAACGCAACACAGCCCAGATCGACTCCTCAACCCGATCAAACGGATCGGAAACGAGTGGCAGGACATCACCTGGGACCAGGCGATTCGAGAAATCGCAAGCAAGCTCAACGAGCTGATCGCAACCCACGGACCCCAGACCTTTGGGCACTTCGTAGGGTCGGCCGGAGGAGCCAACGTACTCGCCCCCATGTTCCGTGGAGCGCTGTACTCGGGCGTCGGTTCACAACGCATGTACGGAACAGGCACCTGCGACACGATGAACAAATTCCGTGTCAACGAAGACATGTACGGCTCGCCCATGCGGCTGGCGCACCCCGATGTTGGAAACACAGATTTCATGCTGATCCTCGGCGCGAATCCCGCGGTTTCGGGCAATACCCTCTACCACCTGCCACGAGCCGCCCAGCGCCTCGGCGCAATCCCCAAGCGCGGTGGGCGAGTCGTCTTTGTGAACCCACGCCGGGTGGAATCAGCAGTGGCTGGGGAGCATCTCTTCATTCGGCCCGATACCGACATCTACTTTCTTGCGGCCTTTGTGAACGAGATGATTCGAATCGGGTCCGTCGATCAGGAGCGCGTCGACTGCTTCATGAGCAACTTCGACGACCTTGCGAAGACCGTGCAGGCCTGGACACCCGAACGACAAGCCGAAGTAACGGGAATTTCTGCCGACACCCTGCGCGAACTCGTCCGATCCCATGACGAAGCGGCCGGAGCCGCCCTCTACATGGCGACCGGAGTCAACCAGGGACGCAGCGGAACGCTTTGCTTCTGGCTCCTCGAGTGCATCAATGCCATCTCCGGCAATCTCGATCATCGAGGTGGAACCCTGATGGGCCAAGGCCTCGTCGACATGGCCAAGCAGGTCACCGATGACCCGCAGATGATGACGAGCTACGACCGAGACGATGATTTCCCCACGGTCAGTGGCCAACAGCCATCGGGGATGCTCGCAGACGACATCCTGAGCGGCCAGGTCACGGCACTGATCGTCGAAGCCAGCAACCCACTCCTCGCTTGCAGCAATCCGGATGGGCGCCTGGACGAGGCACTCGCTTCCGTCGAGTTGCTGATCTCGATCGATCTGTTCCGAAATGAGGTGGGAGATCTCGCGAACTATGTTCTCCCGGCGACGAGTTGGATGGAGCGGCCGGAGATCCCCTATGCACTCCAAAGCCTCGCGGGCTGCTGCCCCACGCCCTACATGATCTATGCCGATCCCGTTCTCGAGCCACCCCCGGGCGTACGACACGAGTGGTGGATGTACACGCGACTCGCAGACGAGATGGGAGTCACGCTGTTCAAGAACAAAGCCCTGAGCGGCCTGGCCAAGACAGCTGCGCGAGTCGCCTACAGGCCAGTCGGAAAGCTTCTGCCCGGCCCCGAACTGCTGATCGACGGCATGCTGAAGAGTGGTGGGCTGCCCGGGCGCAAGAAAATGACGAAGCACCACCCCCATGGTCTACTGCTTGCCGAAAACCACGGTGGAAACTTTCTCGGTACGGACCGCGTATTGACGCCGGATGGAAAAGTCGACCTGGCCCCTCATCGCTACATCGCGACATTCGATGAACAGGTCGAAAGATTGTTCGAAAGTGAAAAAAGAAACACGGACCGCATCAAACTCATCGGCATCCGTCAGATGCGGAGAATGAACACGTCGTCCTCCAACAGTCCGAACCTCGTGAGGGAGACCACCAACTACGCCTACCTGAGCATCCAAGACGCTGATCGGCTTGACGTTGTGAATGACGACATCATCGAAGTCGAATCGGAGTCCGGAAAGATCGAGATCCCCGTTCGAGTCACAGCAGAAATGATGCCCCGGACCATCGCCATCCCCCAGTGTTGGGGCCACAAGAACGCCCGCGGTCTCCGCCATGCAGCAAAGCACCCTGGCGTCAACTCGAACCTGCTAGCGGGCGACGGCCCCGACAACATCGAGAAGTTGTCGGGTATGTCGCACCTGTCGGGGATCCTGATTGACGTGCGCAAGAGGGCATAGCGAGACAACGCTCCGAGCCACCCCGGAAACGGTGGGCCAAAACCCCTGGGGCCACGTGACCTGGGCGTCAGCCCGCTGCCTCGAGCCAAATCGGGCTCGTCCACGCCCGCTCGCGCACGTGTTTGGGAACCGATGGGTCGTCACACGCCGGCGGGCGATCATCTCCTGCTAGAGCACCGCACTGGAACGTAGACCAACGACAAGTGGGAACCTGGAGTACTCGTCCGTAGTAGACGGCCGGGCGGCCGGGGTCGAAGTCGAGATCTTCCCAAACTGCGCACAAGTGAGATCGACCACGCGGGCTCTCGTCCGTGCAACGGTCCGGTGGACCATAGGCGGCACCGGATCCTGCGACATCATGGACGCGTTGATGCATTCTCCCCTGGTCGTCGATCCAGCCTTTTACGATCTGTAGTCTTTCGAGTCCGCTGCTCAAAGACGCAGGATCGGCCACGGCGGTGAACACGAAGCGCGGCATGCGCCGCTCCTGAGCCTCCACCTCCAGGGTCCCTCCCATGGGCACACCACCCGCCTGGCTCCGCTCCAATAGATTGGATGCCTCACAAAGATCCAATGGAAGATCCCAGGCAGCGTAGAAACGCGGCTCGATGCGAGGACCACTGGTGCCAAAGGTCTCTCGCCGCTTCATGGCTTCGAACAGCGCTTTCCGTGTGTTCTCAGGGGCCCATATACCCGCCAAACCACCCGGGTTATTGCGCAGCGGAAAGGCTCGCGCGGGCGCGCCCTCGAGCCTCTCGCGGTCGACGAGCCTCAGCTGAGGCGTATGATCGGAAGTCCCCATGGAACCCGGGTAGTCACTCTCAGAAACCGCACCCGGTGCACCGAGGTGAGTATCCGTAGCCGCAACGATGCCCAAACGCAGGGCGTTCACGCCCAGCGACTCTCGTTGACGGAGTCCCTCGAGCAACGCGTAACGCACGTAGTTCACGCGGGAGATGCAGCCGTCTGCACTGAAGCCATTGCGACCCGTTCCGAGTTCGCAGTCGACCAAAGGCGAACCGACTGGCCGCACCTTTTCGAAATCGCACTCTTCGTCGGGCCCACCCAGGACCTGGAACAAGCCATTACGGCACTCTGAATCTCCCTTCACCTGCATGATCTCCACCAGACGCTCCAAGCTGGCTCGCTGATCCGCTCGTTGCTGCGCGACCGCCACGGAAATTCCAGGCTCGTCCAGATGAAAAACGTGCCCACCGCTGAGGTTCGAGTTGTGCGGAATGACGATGGCGTCGCAACCCGTTCCCGCGTCGAGACAGTCCCGGTGAAGCGCTTCCCACAATTGATGGGGCTGGGGGGCTTCGACGGAGCTGGAGGGAAGTTCCGGAACGACATCGTCTTCGAAGATCACGTTGCGGTGAATGCTGTTGCCATCGTCGGTAAGCGAATACTCATAGCCGATGAAGCTGGTGAACGAGCAGGCCTCGCTGCGATCGTAGGCGCGCTCTGCGGCGGCTTGGATCTCTCGCCATACGCTGCCGCTCGCGTGTATGCACGCCCGCAGATCCTCTCCGCAGAAAGAGGGTTCGCGGCGGACTCCCAGGAACGCGAAAACCCTGGCAAGCTGAGGCTGAGATTCGCTGCCGGCCACGCTGCGCTCGCCACGATAAATCTCACAGGCAGAGCTCGCGTACTGGGCCGTTCCACGTTCGGTGCACAAACGCATCTCTCCGAACATTTCAGCATGGTCGGTCACCGCCGCAAAATCCAGCGGCCTGTCGATGCGCAGCCAACGGGAACCCTTTCCCCCAGCATCGAGGGGTGGCAAGCGAATCGGCTGTCCACGGGCGAACGCATACGCCTGATCCGGAGTGACTCGCACGTCGAACGGATAGGCGTCGAACGAGAACTTCGTGTGTACGTGAAGTTCGCCAAAAAATGCCTGACCACTCGGGTCTTGTCCCGCACAGGCCACATGCCCAGGCAAAGCCGCAGGCGGGTTGAAAGACTCAGAGCGTTTTCCGTCCGAAACTGAGCACGCGCCCAGGGCGAGGGTCAGCCCCATTCCCCATCCCCACAAAACAAAATTCCCTGCCTTCGATCGACATCCCGAACGGAACGGCTGGGACCCGGTAATGGCGAAGTCCATGTCACGATCCAAACGAATTCGAAGAGAACCTGCAAACACACGCACCGGACGGAGTCAGGAGAGACCGAGAACCACGACCCAACGCATCCAACGAAAAGAGAGGGGAGCCGACCCATGGAACGGGAATCCAGCTGCCGTGCCCCCTTTAGAAAAGGGCAGCGTCGACCCGAAGCGATCCACTTCGCTCGAACTCCCTCGGCGCTATTTTCCGAACTCGTTCAACGGCCCCAAGCCCGAGTTCCATCGTGAACCGCTCAGAGATGGGGCATATTGCTCAATGGAGTGTTTCAAACTGACGGGGATGAGATCCAGAGGGGGTCCCATGAAATCGAAAGCATCGCTGGCCTTCGTCGCAACCCTCTTTTCGATCTTCCTCACACTCGGCTGCGGAGGGGGTCCAAAGCCCTACCGTTTGATCGCTCAGGCAGCCCGCAGCCCTGAGCGTCCAGCGGTTTTCCTCTACGACAAGCGGCTGCGTATGAATTTGCGGGAGGCGCTGCTACTCGCCCAGCCCGATAGCGCGATTTCCGTATCCCCGTACGTGACGGGGGGCCATGCCTATCTGGTGGGATGGGTGAGCAGCGAAGACAAAAGAACGGCACTCGAGCGCGCAGCGGGTACCGTGCCCGAATTGCTGACAGTCACCTCCTACCTGCCCGTGAAGCCGACCGGGGAACAGGTCCCCGATTCGGCCAGCGAGCTGGAGCTTAAAACCCGGGTGGTGGGATCTCTACTCGCCGCAAGCGGAAGTGAGAAGATCAACATTACCGTGGAAGTCCTGGGAACCCAGGCCGTCCTGGTCGGTGCCGTCAGCTCGAAAGGAGAAATCCGGAGAGCCGAGCAAGCAGCCGGCGATACCCAGGGAATCACTGGCGTGACCAATTTTTTGACTGTTCCCGACCCCGGTCAGGCCAAGCGCTTCGGGGGATTCCTTCGCTGACGAACGCTGGGGACTCCCATTTCGCGGCCGAGTGTGGATAATCCACCCCCAGGAACGAAGTAGGGCGCAACGAGGGGGGGGGTTGGCGTGGTCGCGGAAGGCATGTTCCTGATGGCCGTCGGCATGACGACGGTCTTCGTCTTTCTGGGGCTCCTCGTAGCCCTGATGCGGGGTTCGGCCACCTTCTTTGCCGCCTTCGGCCACCACTTCCCGGAGCCCGAGCCTGCCGCCGTCCAGGGAGCACGGTCGCCCGACATCGAAAACCATGAAGAGATTGCCATCGTCTTGGCAGCCATCGAAGCTCACCGCCTCGGGCGCGGGGCAGAGGGAGCGTAGCGGGTGGCCAAGAAACGCATTTCGGTCATGAACACGTCCTTCAGGGATGGCTTCCAGTCGGTGTACGGGGCTCGGGTCAAGACCGAGGACTTCCTCCCCGCTCTAGAGGCTTCCCTGGCAGCAGGCTTCACCCATTTCGAGGCGGGCGGAGGGGCGCGCTTCCAATCCCTCTACCTCTATTGCCAGGAAGATGCCTTCGACATGATGGACACCTTCCGCGCCACCACGGGCCCCGACGCGAACCTGCAGACCCTGGCCCGAGGTGTCAACGTGGTCGGCCTCGAGTCCCAGAGTTCCGACATCATCGATCTGCACGCTCGTCTTTTCAAGAAGCACGGAATGACGACAATCCGCAACTTCGATGCCCTCAACGACGTGCGCAACCTCTCGTACTCAGGGCGCTGCATCGCCGAGGCGGGTCTCAAGCACGAGGTCACCATCACGCTGATGGAGCTGCCACCGGGCTGTGAGGGCGCGCACACACCCGAGTTCTACATGGGCGTTCTCGAAGGCATCCTCGACGATGGCGTGCCCTTCGATTCAATCTGCTTCAAGGACGCCTCGGGTACCGCGGTGCCACAGAAGGTCTACGAGACCATCAAGCTCGCACGCAAACGACTCGGCAACGACATCCACATGCGCCTCCATACCCACGAAACCGCTGGGGTGAGCGTCAGCGCCTACATGGCGGCCCTCGACGCCGGCGCCGACGGCATCGACCTCGCTATGGCACCCGTGTCTGGAGGCACCAGCCAGCCGGACTTCATCGTCATGTGGCACGCCCTGCGGGGCACCGAGTACGACCTCGGCATCGATGTCGACAAGGTCGTCGAGGCCGAAGCGGTCTTCAAAGAGTGCATGGCCTCCTACTTTTTGCCCCCCGAGGCCGTCGCGGTCGAACCTCTGATCCCCTACTCACCCATGCCAGGAGGCGCACTCACTGCCAATACCCAGATGATGCGCGACAACGACACCATCGAAAAATTTCCCGAAGTGATTGCTGCCATGGGTGAAGTGGTGCGACTCGGAGGCTTCGGCACGTCGGTCACTCCGGTGAGCCAATTCTATTTCCAGCAGGCTTTCACCAACGTGGTGGCCGGGCCGTGGCAACGCATGACCGAGGGTTATGGAAAGATGGTACTCGGCTACTTCGGTAAGACCCCCGTACCACCGGCTCCCGAGGTCGTTGCTCTGGCCAGCGAGCAGTTGGGCCTCGAGCCCACCCAGCGCGACCCCCGGGAGATCAACGACGAGGACCCCGAAAAGGGAATCGAGGCCGCTCGACGGGCCCTGGACCGGGAAGGAATCGAAGCCACCGACGAAGCCATCTTCATCGCCTCGGCCCTGGGAGACAAGGGCCTTGCATTTCTTCGAGGCGAGCGGCCCGATGGCATCCGTCGCCAGACCCCCGTCTCTGCAGCGTCTCCAGTCTCCTCCAACGCCTTCACGGTGGAGGTCAATCAACGGCGCTACGAGGTCTCACTTGATGGGGGGCGCGCGACCCTCAATGGCCAAGCCTACGACTACTCCGTGACGGAAGGCATCGACAGCGACACTCCGAGCCAATCCTCAACCCTCAAGAGCGACGGCACACCGGTTTGCGCCGAGTTGTCCGGCCAGGTACTGCGCGTCGTGGTCGAGATCGGAGACTCGGTGGCCGAGGGAGATCCACTGCTCGTTCTCGAAGCGCTCAAGTTGGAAATCGTCGTCAAGGCACCGACCGCGGGAAAGGTCAGCCACATCGCGGTGGCAGGCGACCAGAGGGTGAGCAGTGGCGACCTGCTCGTGGCCATCGCGTAGTGGAGATCCTGGCGGAGATCCTGCAGGCCACCGGGCTCTACCATTTGAGTGGTGGACAGGCGGTCATGATGCCGGTCTGCCTACTGCTGATCTATCTCGGTATTTCGAAGAACTTCGAGCCTCTGCTGCTAATTCCCATCGGTTTCGGCGGACTGCTGGCCAACATCCCCATGGCGGATATCGCGGGCCCGGAGGGTTTTCTGGGCATCCTCTACGACGCGGGGATCCGCAACGGTCTCTTCCCTCTGCTCATCTTCGTCGGCGTAGGTGCCATGACGGACTTCGGACCGTTGCTCGCAAACCCCAAGATGGCGCTACTCGGCGCCGCCGCACAATTCGGAATCTTTACCACTCTGATGGGCGCCCTGGTACTCAGCAACAGTGCATCCTTCATAGACTTCAGCCTGAGGGATGCAGCTGCCATCGGAATCATCGGCGGTGCCGACGGCCCTACGGCGATCTTCTTGTCCGGCAAGCTGGCCCCAGACCTGCTCGGCGCCATCGCGATTGCGGCCTACTCCTACATGGCACTGGTTCCCATCATTCAACCGCCAATCATGAGAGCTCTCACCACCCCCGAAGAACGCGAGATCAAGATGGTTCAACTGCGTCCGGTGAAGACCATCGAGCGCATGGTGTTTCCGCTCCTGGTGCTCCTGGCGTGTAGCCTCCTGGTTCCCGACGCCACGCCCCTGGTCGGGGCCCTGATGTTCGGAAACCTGCTCAATGAGTGCGGAGCCGTGGACCGCCTGGCAAACGCTGCGAAGGGCGAACTGGTCAACATCGTGACGATCCTGCTGGGCCTGTCAGTGGGTTCGAAGCTCGCAGCCGAAAAATTTCTGAATGCCGAGACTCTCGGCATCCTGGCCCTGGGTCTGCTCGCCTTCGCGGTGGGCACAGCGTCGGGTGTCCTTCTCGCCAAACTGATGAACCGGATCAGCCGGCAGCCCATCAATCCCTTGATCGGTGCTGCCGGCGTGAGCGCACTCCCCATGGCGGCACGCGTGGTCACCCGGGTGGGCGCCGAGGCAAACCCCCAGAACATCCTGCTGATGCACGCCATGGGTCCCAACGTTGCGGGGGTCCTGGGCTCGGCGGTCGCCGCCGGAGTCCTGCTCGCCCTCCTGAAATAGGTCCCGATGGCAGATGCGTGTCGGCTCTCCGGAGCCCGAGCCCGCCCCAATCGGCGAAAACCTCTGGAAACTGCCACCCCTCCGTATCCGGGAAGTTTCCAGCCGATCGCCCCGTCCCCGGCTTCGCAAAACTTCTCCCAAGACCTTGAAACTCTTTCGGTTTCCACGATTTCCCTCCCTTGCCGCGTCACCCCGTTCAAGAAAAAGGCGGAAGAATGCCCTCAGAAACCACCCGGGAAAAACCAGTAATTGTTTGTTTTCAAACACTTATCAGACGATTTAGCAGCCATTTCAGCCCACAGCGGACCACTACTCCCTTGAAAAGCGGCCCCGCCAGGCAACTGCAGAGTGCCCCGTTGCTCCTGGCCCGGCCTCAGACCCGAGGTGATCCGACGTGTCACGCCCCACCCACTCGATGATGTCCCATTCGGCTTTTCAAACGCTGCGCGACGTACTGATTGTCTTCTTTCTCGTCACCGGATTTGCGACAGGTGCAGGTGCCTTCTCCACCTTGACCGTCGGCGAATATCTACTCGTGGGCCGTGGAAACAAAGACACCGCCGTGGGCGTCAAGGTGAGCGACGGACGGCTCGGCGAACTCGGTACGGTTCCTTCGGGCTCAGTGCCCGACGTGAACGACAATCCGCCCTGGCCACTTCCCTCAGGTGCCGTGGCGCCGGTTTCTGGGCGAACCAGCGATGGCAACATTGCGGTCACCAACTCAAAAGGCAACTACGACCTGGCCAACCTAGACATCTACGCTGACATCGGGATCCGCTGCGTCAAGAACGTGACGGGCAATTGCCGAGAGAGCTTCTCGGGCTCGACCCTGCACTCTGGAACCTTCGCCAACGACGCCACCGCGATGTCGAACATCGAACTGGAACTCGACGCCGCCGAAATCGAGATCGCAGGCCTGGTCAGCACGACCGGCTGGACCCTCTCCGGAGACGGCTCGAAGACCGGCAGCGGCAACTGGAGGCTTCCCTCCTCCGGCGAGGTCGATTCAGACACCGTCATCACTCTGGCTCCGGGCCTGAACGTGATCGTCATCGATCCCAGGGGCAACGACATGAAAATCAACAACGCAGGCCTCGTCATCGACGGCCCCGCCAACTCCAGCGTCATCTTCAAGAAGTCGGGCGACAAGGGCAAAAACTTCCTCTTCAGCAATGCCTCCATCACCAAAGGCAACGGCGGGATCAGCGACAACGCAATCCTCTTCGCCGAGACGCGCGGTGAAAACGGCTCGAACTTCGACTTCAGTAAAGTCATCGTCAACGGCGTGTCCTTCTGGGATCTCTCGGATTCCGGGGGGGAGATCACAATGAACAACGTCCAGGGCTGCGGGCAGTGGGTGGGTGATCATCTCAACTTCAACGACGTCCAACTCTCCCGCTGCGCGGTGGTCCCCGAACCCAGCACGGCACTGCTGATGGCCTTCGGGCTCATGGGCCTGGCCATCAGCTCCCAGCGCCCCCTCACCCGAAGCCGAGCCATGAACGCCAAGCGTTCGATATAGAGGGATCGAGGACTTCGCAAAGCTGTTCACTGTGAGCCTCGGAGCCAAAAAGGTCTTTTCTTCGCCGGCCTAGGTGAAAGAAAAATTGGCCTCGATGTTGGCGAACACATCGCTCACGTGCTGGGTGTACTGCGCAAACGAACCGTTGTAGTTCCCGTCCTGCCGACGCTGGGCCTCCCCTTCGAAGTTGTAGTAACCCGGCGTGCAATCGGCATTGCGCGAGGTCTTCCCTCGATTGGAGATGACTTCCCGCACCCACCACTCCTCAGCCTCGGCGGTTGCGTCGAGAGTCAGATGGCGGTGTCTCCGGGTGTAGTCGATACAACTGGCGATGTGATCCGCCTGGACCTGAAATACATCCGTCAAATTGAACAGAGTCGAGATCTGGTAGCCGCCCATGATGAACAGGTTCGGGTACCCGTGCGAGTGAATACCCACCAGGGTCCGCATCCCCGTACTGTATTTTTCGTTCAGGTCGAGGCCGTTCTCATCCGCGATTCGATTGTAGATCCCGGTTTTCTGGACCTCGAAGCCCGTGGCGTAGATTAAGAGATCGACGGAGTAGACCCGGTCATCGAACACGGGACCCTCTTCGGTGATCTGAGTGATTCCCTTGCCCTTCGTGTCGACCAGGTGAACGCTCGGCCGGTTGAAGGCCGGAAGATAATCGTTGTCAAAGCAAGGCCTCTTGCACATGAACATGTACCAGGGTTTGAGCGCCTCCGCGGTCAACGGATCTTCCACCACCTCCTCGATGTGGCGGTGAATCCGCATCATGTAATCGATGTTGGCGTTTTCCTGTCGGCGAATCCGCTCTTCACGCGGGATCTGGCCACGTTTTGCCAGCGTCTCGGGCGAAGGCTCACTCTTCCGCAGGGCGATTTCTTTTCGCTTCGCCTGCCAACCGGGCTCGAGGCTCGCTGCCCAGTCGGGATCCGTCGGACGGTCATCCTTCAGGTCGACCGACGACGGCGTACGCTGGAAAACGTAGAGTTCCCGGGCGGCTTCCCCCAACTTCGGAATCACTTGAACCGCCGACGCACCCGTCCCAATGATCCCAACGGACTTGTCGGCCAAATTCGAAAGATCGGATCCCGTGTAGTCGTAATCCCACCTCGACGTATGAAATGAATGGCCGCGATAGGACTTCATGCCGGAGATCTTCGGAAGCTTCGGTTTGGACAAAGTGCCATTGGCACAGACGACAAAGCGAGCTCGCATGTGATCGCCCCGATCGGTCTCCAGCTCCCACATCCGGTCGCTCGCATTCCAGAGGGTGGACGTCACCGTCGTCTGAAATACAGCAAGGTCGTACAACCCATAGCGCTGGGCGATGTTCTTACAGTGGGCATAGATTTCAGGCCCCTTGGCGAACTGATCTTTCGGCACGTACCCCATCTCATCGAGCAGAGGCAGGTAATCATAGGAGACCACGTCACACGCCACGCCGGGATATCGATTCCAATACCAGGTTCCACCCACGTCGGCGCCGCGCTCGACAATGCGAATGCTCTCCACCCCCTTCTCCCGAAGGCGAGCGGAGGTCAATAGAGCCGAGAACCCACCACCGATGAACAAGACCTCCACCGTATCCTCGATGGGCTCCCGAGCCTCCGGAACCTTCGAATGCGGATCGGTTTCATATTTCCCAAGCTCTCCGGTCAGGTCCGACGTGAATTGTGCAGTGCCCTCTGGCCGGTAGGCGAGCCGAAGGTTTCGCTCGCTGGCGAAACGACCCTTGATGCCGTCGTAGTATTCCTGCGAATGACGCGAGCTCCGTTCACCGCTGAAATCGAAACGGTTCGCGTCAGACGCGAGAGCAGACTTCTCTGTCCGCTCCTTGGATTTCGAGGACTCGGCATCGTCCGACATGGACCCTCCCTGATCGCGCGGCCTGAGCAAGAAGCCTATCAGAGCGTTCCAGCCATGTGCGATGAAAGGCCCTGAGGGCCGACTACTTCCGCCGCATGATGACCGTATCGCGATCTTGATAAAGACCGGTAAAGCCGAGCTCAACGAGAATGGGAAGATGACCCATCGCTTCCCAGACTCTCATGTTGAAAGGCTCCGTGACAATCGCCTCGACGTCGTAGCGTGCGAGGTAATCTCGGAGTTTTTCGGGTTCGACCATGAGTCTCGGATTCCCACCCGTCATGCTTCGAAATTCTCGGTAGTACTTCTCTGGGTAGATCCGAGTGTCCATTGCGATTCGAATGTCGGGATAGAAGTGGTAGGCGAGTTGATCCCCGTAGGAGTAGCTGTGAAATACATTCCCCGAAATTTCAGCTTCCCGAATCGCTTCGATGGCCGCCGGATTCAATGGAGCGTCGTTCGAGAACCCGGGTTTCCGCCCGCGGGTATTTCCGTTTTCGACCACATACCCGATTCCAGCGATCAGTACGACAGCGAGAACCAGAGCGATCGGAACTCGTTGGCGACGAAGAAATTCAGAGTGCCCAAGGGTATGAGCTAGAAAGAAACTGGCCATGATCTCGAACCAGGGGACGTGCCGGATCGCGCTGAGTGCAAGTGGGAAGAAGGCAATCACCAGAAGAATCGGCGCAGCTCTGAGCTTCCGACGTCCCATGATTCCTGAAACCACTACGAACAGCGTCGTGGTGATAAACAAGAACATGAACGGCTCTCCGCGAAACCTGGGATGAAATAGCGACTGCCACTCCCAAACATTCTCGCGGATGAAATCACTCGCCTCTACGTTCAGCATGTGTTCGAAAAACTCGACCCCGTAGGGGTTGACGAGGGCCGCAAGCAGCATCCCGAAGCTGGTAACCGACAACCAAACCACACTTCTTCGGATACTCGTCCAGTCGGGTTTCAATCCGCTCGCCTTCCATCTCCATAAACCGTCGACTACCTCTCCGGCGGCAAAGCATGCTGGGAGTGCAAAACCCGCGACGAAGGATGGATGAAAGTTGGTCCAGACGACTGCCAGAGGAATCAGAGGGATGAGCCAACGGGGCCTTCGGGTGCGTATGAAGGCATAGAGAAAGTTGAGAACCAGCAGGGCGAGCACGAAGGCCACCAACCCTGGGCGCATCAGGCTACGAAAGTTGATTCCGAGGATCGTGAAACTGGCCAAGCCGATGGCGAGAACCGGGTCGCGTCCGACCTGATGGGAGAGCAGGGCGATCAGACCGAACATGCACAGGACGAACAGGCATTTCACGACGATCATCCCGGCGTAACCCTGAATCTGGTACAGGTGGCTCCACGTCAAGCCCGCAAGCCATCGCGCTTCCACGTAGCGCTCGTCCTTCGCCTCGGTGTAGGTGAATTCGAAGGTTTCGGGAATCTCACCGGTTTCGCGAACGATGTCCCCCACGGTGAGTTGGATCCAGAAGTCTCCGTTGTGGACCGGCGTCAGGTTGAGAGCCACCACGAAACCCAGGCTGGCGAGAAACAAGAACGCAACCGCCAGATGCTCGCGGAGACCGGCTTTTCTGGTTTCATCCATGGAGAAGCCTCGAACACAATGTGCGGGCGATTGATTTGCGCCTCCGGTGACCCACAAGCCAACGGCTCAGCGCAACCGCTTCAGGAAACCCTCAGGTTCAGATTCCATCGCCTGTCTCGTGAAGAGATCCGGTGGGTTTCGGTCGTTCCCACCACCAGCGAACCTCACGTTCTCCGTGCACGCCCCCCGTGGCACGTGTGCAAGGCTGACACCCGATCCGCGTATAGCCCCGGTCAAAGAGTTCGTTGTAGGGAACATCGTTCTGCCGGATGTAGTGCCAGACCCGCTCGTGGCCAAAATTCACCAGTGGGTTGAGTCGGAGCAGCTGACCTCGAGCCCCCTGGTAAACTGGGTCGATCTCGACAGCAACTGGAGCCTGCCCCGCTGGCTGAGCATTTGCCCAGCGTCCGGTCATCCAGGCCTGGTAGCGCTTGAGCCCATGTTTCAGAGGTCCCAGACGTCGAACCCGGCAACACTCTTCGTGCCCGTCAGTCAGAAAACAGTTCGGTCCCTTCTGCTGGACGAGCTCCTCCACCTGATGAGCATCCGGAAAGAGGATGTGGACCGTTACACCGTAACGGCGCTGAACCGTGTCGAATAGCGTATAGGTCTCCTCGTCGAGACGCCCGGTGTCCACGCTGAACACACTGAACGGTAACCCCATGCGCGTTGCCATATCGATGAGCACGACCTCTTCCCCGCCCCGTAGTGCGATCGCACACTCCTGCCCGTATTGTTCAATCCCCCAGCGGACGATGTCCTCGGGGGCAGCATCGGAGAAGCGTCGAGCCAATTCGGACACATCGAGGGACTGGGAAGAATCTGTACGTGGACCCGTTTCGGGCGAATCCGAGAGGCAGTCACGCACGAGCCGCAGGGCGCTGGTCAACACACGCTCTTCCCCCTCCGTATCCCTCACCACGAAGAAAGGGGCGACCGCCAGGCCATGGGCCTCGGCGAGGATCGCACCTGGAGAAGTCGGATCGCCCTCGATCGCCCACAGCACCTCGTCAATCCGCTCCCACAAGCCACGGCGAACCAACATCTCCTCGGCCTGGGCACACTTCTCACACGGCTGCCCGTCGGCCAGTCGTTTTTTCACCATGGTGATATGCAAGACTCCACCCTCCTTCGCCGGTGGTGGATGCCGATTCTGGCCCACGTGAGCTCCGAGCGCCAAACAGCTCCCTCAGCCCATGGCTGCACCGGCACAGACTCGAATCTCCTGACCCGTGATCGCGCTGGCTTCATCGGAACAGAGAAACATCACCGTTTTCGTGATCTCATTCGGTTCAATGGCTCGACCCAGCGCCGCCTTCGCCCCAGCCTCTTTTGCGATCACCTCGACATCGACCCCTCGTTCCCCTGCAATCCGCTCCCAGTAATTCAGAAGGAGTTCGGTCTTGATGGCTCCAGGGACCACCGTATTCGCTCGAATCCCGTATTCGCCCACCTCCATGGCCAGAGTCCTGGTGAAGCCGAAGATCCCGAGCTTCGAAGCCGTGTAGTGGCTCTTGCGAGGAAACGGGCCGAGCGCCGCCGTGGACGAGAAGGTCAAGATGACTCCGGATCGTTGCGGGATCATGTGCCTGAGCGAGGCCCGTGAAACAAGAAACTGTGATGTCAGATTTGTGGCAACTGTCTGATTCCAGTTCTCGAGCGTCTGCTCGTGAACGAAGAGATCTTTGCCCGCGGAAGCTGCATTGTTGATCATGAAATCAACGCGTCCAAAGCGCTCGACAGTGCGATCCACCATGGCATCAACGTCGGATTCTCGAGTGAGATCGGTTTTCATCACCAGCGGGCGCTCGCCACCCGTCCCTTCCGCGAGATCCGCTGTTTCCTCCAGCAAAGATTCGCGCCTCGCTGCAACGCACACCTTTGCGCCCTCGCGCGTGAAATCGATGGCCATGTCCCTCCCGATTCCAGTCCCGGCCCCTGTAATGATCGCCACTTTGTCCGCAAATCTCATGTCATCTCCCCTTCTCGCCTCGAGCACGCTTGCCCGGCGCCTAGCTTCCGATCCAGACTGAACCCAATTGACCAGAGAAGCCAGTGCTTCCGTACCCCCTCTATACGGCGGCTCCGAAGGTTCGAAACTCGCCGCAACCGGCATGAAGGTTCGTGTATGGTAAATCGATATCCGCGGTGACGAATTGTCACAGCGCCATCGCGCACGCCAGGAGGACGAGACCCGTGAAAGCAGCCGTCATGCGAGCCCCCAACGAACCGCTCACAATCGAGGAGATCTCCATCGATAAACCGCAACCGGGCGAAGTGCTGGTCAAGACGGCCGCTTCCGGCGTCTGCCACAGCGACCTCCACGTACTCGATGGAAGCCTGCCGATACCGCCGCCTGTCGTTCTGGGCCACGAGCCCGCCGGGATCGTTGAGCAGGTCGGTGAAGGTGTGACCTACGTCAAGCCCGGCGATCCCGTGATCGCGTGCCTTTCGATTTTCTGTGGCACGTGCGAGTACTGCACCACGGGCCGTCCGAACATCTGCGGCGGGTTGGAACTCGATCGCAAACCGGGCGAGACACCGCGCCTCCATGTGGATGGAAACCCGCTGTACCAGATGGCTCAACTCGGATCCTACGCCGAGCAAATGCTCGTACCCGAAAATGCGCTGGTGAAAATTCGTGAAGACATGCCTCTGGATCGCGCCGCATTGATCGGGTGCGGGGTGACCACGGGGGTCGGCGCCGCACTCAACACCGCACAGGTCGAACCGGGATCGACCTGCGCCGTAATCGGTTGCGGCGGTGTGGGACTCAGCATCATCCAGGGCTGCCGGATCGCCGGAGCAAATCGCATCATTGCTGTGGATACTCAAGAGTGGAAGCTCGACCTCGCCAAGCGGGTGGGAGCCACGGACGGTGTCGGTCCTGGGTCAGACGACCCCGTCGCCGAGGTACTGGAACTGACAGGTGGGGGGGTCCACTACGCGTTCGAGGCCATCGGCCTCAAGAACACCGTCAGTCAAGCCTTCGGAATGACCCGCAAGGGCGGCAACGTCGTCATGGTGGGCGTGATGGCAGTGGGCGAGAGCGCCGAATTTCCGGGCTTCGAGATCGTCATACAGGAAAAGCGAGTACTGGGATCGCTGATGGGATCCAACTCCTTCCGTGTCCACATGCCCCGCTACGTGGACTTCTACCTCAACGGACAGCTTCTGCTCGACGAGATGATCTCAGCACGGCGCCCCCTCGATGAGATCAACAGCTGCTTCGACGAAATGCGCAAAGGCGAAGCCGCGCGCAGTGTGGTGGTCTTCGACTGAAGGGGCACGAGAATCAGACCAGAGCAAGGCCCCCGTCGACCGGAAGCACCGCGCCCGTCACGTAGGCTCCACCGCGCGAAACGAGGTAGAGAACGGCGGCCTCGATGTCCGAGGAGGCGCCGAAGCGTCGCATGGGAATTGCACGTGTCACCGCTTTCTCGCCGTACTGATCGAGGGCAGCACCCAGCATATCCGTGGGAAAAGCCCCGGGAGAAATCGCGTTGACGGTGATTGCCCTGCGCGCCAGCTTACGCGCCAAGTGAGTAACCAGGTGATGGAGACCGGCTTTGCTTGCCCCGTAGGCGTAGACGTCCATGGGAGGAACCCGCAAGCCATCCGCGGAACCCAAAGCCACCACACGCGCCGGATCCTCGGGTCGGCCTGCAGACTCCAGAGCGGGTAACAATCCCTGAACGAGCAGGAAGAGCGCTTTGACGTTGACCGACCATGACCGATCCCAGGCCTCGGCCGAGTGTTCCTCGAGGGGAGCCACGTGGTGCGCGGCGGCAGAGTGAACCAGAATGTGAAGCTTGGACTCTGCAGCAGACATGCCCGACACCAGGGCATCCACTCCCGCTTCGTCGGCCAGATCCGCCGGAAGCGGGTGACATTCGCCGTCTCGTGAGAGCTCTTCCGCGGTCGCCTCGCAGCCCGTACGCGCGGTGATGTAGACCTTCGCGCCTTCCTTCACCAGGCCATGGGCGATCATCCGTCCGATCCCTCGGGACCCCCCAGTAACGAGGGCTACCCGGCCCTGGACATCGAACAGTTCAGTGGAACTCACACGCTCCTCCTCATTGGATTCGGTATGGGTGGACGAGCCTATCGGGCACTCTTGAGTTCCGACACCACATCGGCCCACTGGGACGGGTCGGGGGCCCGGTTATGGGTCAAGCTGACACCACCAGCAATTCCAGACAGACGTGCTCGGAGTTTTCCAGCAATCTCGCTGCGTGGCCCCACCACGGCGATCGCTTCGAGAACCTCATCATCGATCAGGTGGGTCATGTCGTCCCATTTACCGAGCTTGGAGAGCCGGTTGAGTTCGAGGTGGAGATCCCCCCAACCGTGGCAGTCGAGGGTGGGCCGATACGCGGGCGTCGAGCCATAGAATGCGAGTTGCTTGCGAGCAGCCAGGACCACGCGCTGGAAATCCTCCTCTTCGTCTGCGGTGACCACGAGAGTGGCGCAGATGATGTCGAGGGCATCTCTCGTGCGCCCAGACTTCTCCAGCCCCCGATCGAGGGCCGGCAACATGTTATGCAGCATGGATTTCCGGGTGTTGAATGGGTGGGCAAAGAAGCCATCGGCAACCTCACCCGCTACAGCGGTCATCAAGGGCCCGAAGCCCCCCGTATACACGGGGGGCGGCCCGAACTCGTTGGGCCCTGGGTCGAAGGCAGGGATCATCAAGGTGTGGCGGTAAAACTCGCCGCGAAAATCCAGTTCGGCCAGCCCCTCCCAACGCGCAAAGATGGCCTTCACAGCCAACACCTGCTCCCGCATCCGCGCCGCGGGCTTCGACCAGGGCATGCTGAAGCGCTTTTCGATGTGCGGTCGCACCTGCGATCCCAACCCGAGGATGAAGCGCCCACCACTGATGCTCTGGAGCCCGTGCGCCAGATTGGCGAGGTTCATGGGACTGCGTGCAAAGGAAATCGCGATGGCAGTTCCGAGCCGGAGGCTGCGCGTATTCTCGGCCGCCAGCACCAGCGGCAGAAAAGGATCATGCTTGGCCTCAAAGCTGAAGGCGCCGTCGTAGCCGATCTCCTCCAACTGGGCGAAGGTGTCCTTGGCGGCTCGGGGATCCTCGAGAGGTGCCGTGGTGTAGATCTTCATGATTTGTCGTCCCCCGCGCCAACGGCGCGGCCCGACTCACGCGACTTCAACGAAAGACGCGTCCCCTAGAGGGCGTCCACCGCAGCTTCGAAATGATGGCTCGCTTCACCCAGATTGAACTGCCAATGCTTCGCCCGGCGCGTGTAGAGTTGAAGGTCGGTTTCAAGCATGAAACCGTGACCGGCGTAGACCTCGTGGGCCTGACGCACCATGAGTTGGGAAGCTTCGGCAGCCTGAGCTTTGGCGAGAGCCAACTCTCGTTGGTAGGGAAGGGCCGAATCCACTCGCCAAGCCGCCTGACGAGCCAGCAAAGAGGTCAGGTGGAGGTCGATCGCAATATCGGAACACAGATACTGAACGGCCTGGAATTTTCCGATGGCTTGGCCGAATTGTTCACGCTCCTTCGCGTAGTCGAGTGACATCTCAAGCACCGCCTCCCCAGCGCCGACGATCTCGGCGCACTGGAGCACTGTCGCCCGGTCCAAGGCCGGCGTCAGGGTTTCCCAGCCCCGATTCACCTCGCCAACTACGGCGTCCGCGGCGACTTCGGCACCGTCGAAGACCACCGCGAACAAGGGATACCCGGCGGTGTTGTCGAGACGCTCCAAGGAGATCCCCGAAGCGCTCGGATCGACCAGCAAAAGTGTGGTTCCATCGGGTCCGGGCCCCGTGCGCGTTGCCACGAGCAGACGGCCCGCCACGTGTGCCCACGGAACGAGGAGTTTCGTTCCCTCGAGCCGGTAGCCTCCAGCGTCGCCCGGAGTCGCGCTGAGTTGCACAGCCTCGGGTCCGTAATCCCCATCGGATTCCATCAACGCGGTGGCCACGATGAGGTCGCCCGTGGCGATCTGTGAAACCAGCTTTCGTTGCTCGGGAGAACCAACGCGGGCCAGAGTCTCCCCAGCAATCACCGAAGAGGTGAGGTGTGGAGTGGGGACCAGAGCACGCCCCAATTCGAGGTAGAGGACGTAGAGATCGAGCAGGCTTCCTTCTGCACCTCCATCCTCCTCAGGCAGACTGAGACCCACCCAGTCGAGATCCGCCATCTTCTTCCACAGTTGGGGCGCGTAGCCGAGTTCGCTGTCTTCGAGTTCCCTTACCTTTGCCAGCGGGCACTCACTGATGAAGAACTCGACCGCCGTACGCTGAAGAAGGACTTCCTGTTCGCTGAATTCAAGATCAATCATGATTACCTCGGCAGGCCCAGGCCACGTGTGGCCAACACCATCCTCTTGACCTGGGAGGTCCCACCTGCATGGTTCGCATAGGACTGGCGATACCAGGCTTCAGCCTGGCCACCCATGGGGGCGAAGCGGTTGGGTTTTAGCTGACTCAGAGGCCCCACGATCTCCTGACACATCTCGAAGAAACGGGGCCGCATCTCTTTGGAAACCACAACACCCAGGGCTCCCCCGAACTGAGGAGGAATCTGGTTGTTGTAGTTGGACACACTCTCGTAGGTGAGCATGCGTGCCTGCTCCAACATCAATGCGAGTTGTCCCAGTTGTTGCCGGACCAGAGGATCCTCGATCAAAAGACGACCGCGGCGCTTCTCGCGCCGGCAATGCTCCAGGACTTCAGCAAAGGTTCGCTCGTAGTAGGCGTGGCCGGCGTGGATTCCACCGCCGTAGAAGGCATTCATGATCATCTTCCAACCCCCACCCACCTCACCGATCATGTACTCCTCGGGAACGCGAACGTTGTCGAGGTAGGTGTGATTCTGCTGGCCACCTCCGAGATTCATCATCGGAGTCATGGAGATTCCAGGCAGGTCGTAGGGGATGAGAAACATCGTGATGCCGTGGTGACGCTTGGAGTTGGGATCGGTGCGAGCTGCCGTGAATAGACAATCCGCGTGGGTCCCCCAGGTCGTGTAGGTCTTCTGGCCATTGACTACCCAGTCGCTTCCGTCCTGATAAGCCGTCGTCTTGAGCGAAGCGAGATCCGAACCCGCCCCAGGTTCGGAGAGCCCCTCGGCAGCGTGGAGGTCGAGCCTGCCGAGTTGGGGAAGCCAGTAACGCTTCTGCTCCTCGGTGCCTCCCGCCAGCAGGCTCCCTGCGGTGAGCCCCCAGCTGATGGAGCCACAAAGAGGCGCCTCGCGATACTCGAACTCCTCGGACATGATCATGCGATCAATGGGAGGGCGCGCCAGGCCTCCGTACTCGGTGGGCCAGTTGAGCCCGAGCCAGCCCTTGGCCCCTACTTTCTTGGTGAAAGCCACCGAAAATTCCCAGAGAGCCTCGTCCTCGTCAAACTCGACGTCGAAGCCCATCTCCGGCGGAAGTTCGGCGTCGAGAAAATCACGGACCTCCTGACGCCAGGCGTCCTGTTCGGGCGTGAATCGGATCTGCATGTTCTCTCCTGTTCTGCGGCTCCAGATGGCGGCAACTCGAGGGGTGGGAGCGAGGGGTCCTGGACGGGGCCTCGTCATCGTCCCGTTTGGAGATTCTACGCCGGCAGAGCCCTCCGCGGAAACCCGAACCCACCGGGATCGAAGATCAGCCGCTCAATACCTCAGCAACGCGGCGCTCGACCTCGGATCGCTGGTCCGGCGGCAGCGGACCCCGCTCGGCCGCCTCCACGTTGGCAGCCAGATGGTCGGGATTGGCGGTCCCCACGATGGTGGTCTGTAGGTCTTCATGACCCAACACGAAGCGCAGCAGAAAGCCCGTGCGCGTTTCCCCGTCGAGCAGTTCGTCCAGATTGGCGCGCTCCCATACGCCCCGGCGTTCGCGGACGAACCCCCTCCAGAAATCGTGGCTGGACCCATGGTCCGGGTCGAGATCGGGTGCGCCCCGGGCCACACCGCCGCGCACGATCGTGCCCGCACCCGCTCGAGCCGCCACGCGAATGGCCTCTCCGTGCTCGGGCTGAAGCGCCGAGTAGGGGATCTGAAAGACGTCGAAGACTCCCATCGCGATGTGATCCAAGAGATCTGGCAAAACACTCGACATTCCGAGAAATCGGACCTTGCCCTCGTCCCGCAGCACCTGCATGGCCTCGACGGTGCCGTGCTCTTCCAGAATGGACTGGGAGGGACTCGAATGGACCTGCACCAGATCGAGGTGGTCGGTCTTCATGCGGCGCAGGCTTTGCTCGACCCCGGCCCGGATATTGGCGGGGCTGAAATCGTGGGTGAGCCGCCCATCTCGCAACTCAGGGGTGCGCCCCACTAGGCAGCCACACTTGCTCGCCAGGAAGAACTCGTCGCGGCGGTGGGAGATGTGGGCACCGATCAATTCTTCCGAAGACGCATAGTCCGGTGCCGTGTCGATCAGGTTGATCCCCGCGTCGAGCACCCCGTTCAAGACGCGGTCGACGCGTTCATCAGCCAGTGGACCGTCGAATCCGCTCAGTTCCATGGCACCGAAACCCAGACGGGTGGTCCGATGACCCGTGGGACCGAACACGTTGGTGGCGAGGGACACGAAGCCTCCGATCTGCTCGCATGGGCCAAGCGCGGAGCAGGGTACCCCACTCCAGCGGAGACGAGGTGGCCACCCGGATGGCCTCGGGACTGGGGTACTCTGCTCCCCCGGCCCGGCGACCAGACGAGACAATCGAGAACGAAGGGCGTCCATGTCCACCAGCAAATGGCTGCGCTGCTTCCAAAACACCCGCGACCCCCACGATCCCGATGCCGCCCTCGCGGCGGCCGAGGTCCCGGAAACCGAGCGGCGTGTCATCGACGTCGTGGATCCGACCCAGAAGTTGCTCGAACTCCACGGTCCTCCCGCCCGGCGACCCGTCCGCTACGCGCTCCTCTCCTGGGAATGGTGGAATGACAGGCCGCAGTTCGATAACCCACGGGAATTCGGCTACCGGCTCAGCGAACGCCCCGTCTTCGACGAGCTGCCCCCATTCGGCGAAGACGGCTGGCGACCGGGAGTCAAACAGCTGTTCTTCCTCTATCGACCGCCTGGGCTCTCCCGCCAGGAATTTCGGGAGCGCTACCACCACCACACCGAAACCCTGCGTGCTGATCAACCGGGGATCGCCAAGTACGTGCAGAATGTCGCGGAAGAGGCGGCCCCCGGGGCCCCGGAAATCGATGGCGTGTCCGAACTCTGGTTCGCCAGCCTGGACGACTATCAAAACCGCTACTGGTCCGGACCGGGCGTCGCCGAGAGAGAGGCGAAACAGACCGGGCGTTTCCTCGATTTCACCCGCACCTGGTCCCTGCTCGTGCGCGAACGGAAGAGTCCCACCAAGGGATGACACTCCTCGGGCCGATGCGTCCTGCCTTCGCTTCCAGAGCCTGACTGCCGAAGCAGAAGGCCACCCGGGCATCGGATTGCTCTAGGATCAGGAGTCACCAAGCCGGCACCCCAGCCTGGAGAGAACCCCTCATGAGCGACACCTCCGCGAATCCATTCCCCAGTGCCGAGGCACCCGAGGCCCTGGCCGGAGTCCGGGTCCTCGACCTCACCACTGCCATGGGAGAGGCGGCAGGCCGCGTTTTCGCTGACCTGGGTGCCGAGGTGATCAAGATCGAGCCGCCGGGTGGATGTGAGTCGCGCTTCACGGCTCCGTTCGGCCCAGAAGGGGAGGGGGACCCCGAAGGCTCCCTCTACTGGCGGGCCTGGGGGATGGGCAAGCACAGTGTCGTGCTCGATCTCGAGAGGCGGGCGGAGCGCGAGCGCTTCGTCGAGTTCATGCGCAGTGCCGATATCCTGCTGGAGTCCTTTACGCCGGGTGCCATGGCCAAACTCGGGCTCGGCCCCGACCACCTGCGCACTGTCAATCCGGAACTCATCTACGTATCCATCTCCCCCTTCGGACAAACCGGTCCCCACGCCAGCCACCCGGCCACGGACCTCACCCTGGCGGCAGCCGGAGGATTGCTCAACATGCAGGGCGACGGGGACCGCCCGCCCATTCCCGTGGGTTTTCCCGAAACCGTCCACCATGGCGCCGTGCAAGCAGCCGCAGATGCTCTGATGGCCCTGTATGCGCGCAACCGCTCAGGGGATGGCCAACACCTGGACACATCCATACAAGCAGCGGTGCTCTGGACCCTGATGTACGTCACCGACTACGCGGCCTTCGACGAGAACCCTCCGGGGTTCGGTGAAGATCGCGCGAGCCGCGCCACCGCTCAGAGCCTGATGCCCGGAATCAGCCTGCCCGTCGTCGAGCCCTGCCGAGACGGCCATGTGGTCATGACCCTCGTGCTCGGTGCCCAGGGCGCTCACGGATTCAACGCCGTCATGAACTGGATCGGCGAACAAGGTGGACTGGATTCCGACCTGATGGAGATCGACTGGTTGACCTGGGTCGAGCAGGTACAAGCGGGAAGTTTGAGCGTCGAAGACGCCAATCGAGGGATCGAGCAATTTCTCGCCCACCTGCGCAGCATGACCAAGGCCGAAATCCACGAGCAGGCTGTCGCCCAGAAGTGGCTGATTGCGCCGGTCAACAACGCCCAGGACCTCCTGAGCGATCCCCAGCTGTCTTTCCGCAACTATTGGACCGAGGTCGATGACCTGAAGCTGCCGGGACCCTTCGCGCATCTTTCCGAGACCCCCATTCGCTACCGGTCGAGCGCCCCGACCCTGGCCCGCGACCAGGCCCTCCTCAGTTCGAGCAAACGACGCCCATCTGCGCCAACGGCTTCGAACCTGGCCCCGCGCAAAATGCTCTTCGAAGGCCTCAAGGTGGCTGACTTCTCCTGGGTCGCAGCGGGACCACTGATCACCAAGGATCTCGCCAACCTGGGCGCCACCGTGTTGCGGGTCGAGACCGAGAAACGCGTCGACACGCTGCGCTTTCTACCTCCTTGGAAGGGAGACCCTGGAATTCGAACCGGCCACACGGCCGCGAACATGAACCAATCGAAGCTCGGGGTTGCCCTCGATCTCCAGAGCGAAGCCGGCCTCGAAGTCGCGTACCGAATGGTGGATTGGGCAGACGTCGTCATTCAGAACTTCACGCCAGGAACCGCGGAGCGCATCGGGATTGACTACGAGACCCTGAGCCGCCGAAATCCGGAACTCGTCATGCTGTACACCTGCATGCGCGGGCAGACAGGGCCCGAACGTGCGCACACGGGCTTCGGCCTTCACGGCGCGGCACTCGGAGGCTTCGTAGCCGTCACGGGCTGGCCCGACCGCAAGCCCCAAGCCCCCTGGGGCGCCTATACGGATTTCATTTCTCCGCGTTACGCCCTGGCTGCTCTGGCTGCAGCGCTGTACCACCGCGACCACACAGGTCGAGGTCAGTGCATCGATCTCTCCCAGATCGAATCTTCCATCCATTTCCTCGGGCCCCTGATGCTCGACCATCAGAGCCATGGAACCATCCTGGAGCGCGCCGGAATGGCTTCGAATCGCGGATGTCCCCACGGCGTGTATGCGACCTCGGAAACCGAGCGCTACGTGGCCATCGAAACACGAACCTCCGAACAGTGGCGTGCCCTGTGCAAAATCGTACCCACTCTGAGGGATCTGGCGGATCCGATACTCGATGAATTGAGCGTACGACTGACTCGACGTGAAGAACTGGACCAGTTTCTCGGTGCCTGGTGCCGAACCCAAGACAGCTTCGAAGTCGCACAACGGCTGCGTGAGGCCGGCGTGCCCGCATATGTTTCACTTCGCGCCACCGATTTTCACGCGGATCCTCAGCTCGCCCATCGCGAATTCTTCGTCGAACTCGAGCACCAGGAAATTGGGCGCATGCTCTTCGACGGGGCCGTCACCCTCTTCTCCGACACACCCGCGCGGCCCACCCGAGCGGGCCCCACCATCGGCGAACACACCTACCAGGTGATGAAGGACATCTTGGGCTATCGCGAAGAAGAGATCGCCGAAATGGCGGCGGGTGGGATCCTAAGCTAGCGGGCCACCCACATGGACCCATCACCATGGAGAGACTTCCCGATCATGCCGGACCTTCTCTACGAAAAACGCGGCCACATCGCGCTCATCACCCTCAACCGCCCAGAGCGACGAAATGCCTTCAGCCCACAGTCGCTGATCCTGCTCGCCGAAGCGTGGCGGGATTTTCGCGACGACGACGACCTGCGCGTCGCAATTTTGACCGGTACCGGAGACGTGGCTTTCTGCGCAGGCGGCGACCTCGGCAGCCTGCTCCCCCTCTTTACCGGGGCACGGAAACCTGAAGACCACTGGGACGAGCGTCTGATGGCCAGCGCCGGTGAGATCATGGCCACCGCACTGCTGCGCCCCTTCGAACTCTACAAACCGATCGTCGCTGCCATCAACGGCTTCGCACTGGCAGGCGGTTCAGAAATTCTCCAGTCCACCGACATCCGTATCGCGTCGCGAACAGCCAGCTTTGGACTGTCGGAAGCCAAGCGCGGGCTCGTCCCCGGCGGTGGGTCCATGGTGCGTTTGCCTCGCCAAATCCCCTACTGCAAGGCCATGGAGATCCTACTCCTCGGCGACCCGATCCCGGCCGAGGAAGCACACCGGATTGGCTTCGTGAATGAACTCGTGGAGCCCGACCAATTGATGCCCCGGGCCTTCGAAATCGCCGAGCGGTTGGCCGGCAACGCCCCCATTGCTCTTCGGGCCATCAAAGAAACCGTGATCCGGACCAGCGGTCGATCCCTCGACGATGCCTACGCGATCGAGCAAGAACAGTCGGCCGTGGTGGTGAACTCCAACGACGCGCGGGAGGGGCCGCGCGCCTTCATGGAGAAGCGCGCCCCCGTTTTCACGGGAACCTGAGAGTCGCGCGCAACCCCAGGCGGGGTTGTCCTCTCAGTCGACCGCATCCGGAAGTTCGACGACCCACGTGCCCTGGTCGTCCCCCTCCCTCCAGGTCCCAGTGAAGCGTCGTGCTTCCGATTCGAAGGTCAGCACGGCTCGACGCGGTCGGCTGCGACACCACAGGTCGAAATCTCCGTCTGGCTCCCTCCGACCCGAGAAGTACACCGCGCCTCGATCGTCCCAGTAGACGACCTCCAGCCCCCCGTCTCTGACGCGGACGTCGCATTCCTCGTCTTCGAAAACAGATCGCCCATCGTCTGCCAGGACGCGAACCCGGCATCCGTCCCAGCTAGCGTCGCCTTCGATCCGAAGCACGAGCCTCCCCTCTTTCCACCTGGATTTCAGGGGGCTCGGCGAAAGCCGGACGATTCGTCCCCAGCCGTCTCAACAGGCGCGTGGGTCGGCCTGAGCGCCGCGAACCAGGCGTCCCGACAAACGGCCGGTGCTCTTTCCGTCGCGCGCCACGATCTCACCCGCCACGATGGTGGCCACATAACCGTCGGCGTGCTGAACGAAGCGGCTGCCTCCCGCAGGCAGGTCGTTGCGCATCTCAGGAGCGTGGAGCGTAAGCCCATCGAAGTCGATGACGTTGAGGTCTGCGCGCAGACCCGGTTCGACCAGACCACGATCGAGCAGACCGTACAGCTCCGCGGTGTCGCGGGTCTGACGTTTCACCGCAAATTCGAGAGGGATGCGTTCCCCCTTCCGATCGCGCACCCAGTGGGTGAGCATAAAGGTGGGCGTGCTCGCATCACAGATCTGACCGCAGTGCGCCCCTCCGTCTGAAAGCCCCAGCGCCGCGCGCGGGTGGCGGAACATCTCCAGCATGTGATCGCAATTGGAGTGCGCAAAGTTGAACAGGTGGAACAGGAACAGGGCCTTGCCGTCGTTCTCGAGCATGGCGTCGTAGAAGACCTCGTCCGCCGGACGGCCCTGGGCCTCGGCGACGGCCGCCAGACTGGCCTCGGGCGGCGGCTCGTAGACGGGCGGCTCTCCCAGGGGAAAGAGCTTGTGGAAGCTCTCCAGCATGAAGGCCTGCATGGGGTCGGCGGCCTCGGTCTTCTCCGACAAAATGCGCCGACGCACCTCGGGGTCGCGCAACCGGGCCACCCGCTCGGCCAGCGGGAGATCCGCCAGGGCCACGTAACTCGGCCGAATGGCGAGAGGGTGATAGCCCGGTTCGAGGCCCATGATGAGCCCCGAGGGCCGCCCCGCGATCTGGGGAAAGACCTGGGAGCCGCCCTCAACGGCGGCTGCGGAGAGGTCGAGCATTTCGCGCCACAACTCGGGCTCCGCGTCGACTTGAATCATGGCGAAAGTCACGGGCCGACCAATTTCGGCGGAAAGGCGCAGCATCCAGTCGAGTTCCTTCCGGGGGGCCACGATGTCCTCTCCCGCTGCGCCCGCTGGGGCCAGCTCGAACACGCCCTTACCGACCCGCTGAAGGGCCCGCCCGATGCCGAACAGCTCGTCCTCGGCCGCGAAGGTGCCCGGCACGGGCTCCCCGTCTATGGCGCGGTGCACCACGGTGCGCGACGTCGAGAACCCCAGGGCGCCGGCCTCGACCCCCTCTTCCACCAACTCCGCCATGCGCTCGATGTCGGCGGTGGTTGCAGGCTCGTTCTTGGCCCCCCGTTCGCCCATCACGTAGGCACGTACGGCCCCATGGGGCACCTGGGTGCCGATGTCCAGGGCAAACTCGCGCTTTTCCAGAGCATCCAGGAACTCCGGAAAGCTCTCCCACTCCCACTGGATTCCCTCGGAAAGGGCCGTGCCCGGGATGTCCTCCACCCCCTCCATCAGTTGGATCAGAAAATCCTGCTTGCCCGGCGCCACGGGCGCGAAGCCCACGCCACAATTCCCCAGGACGATGGTCGTAACACCATGTCCACTGGAGGGCGTGAGGTAGGGGTCCCAGGTGGCCTGGCCATCGTAGTGGGTGTGGATATCGACGAAACCGGGGGTCACGATCTTACCCGTCGCGTCGATCTCCTCCCGGCCCGCTTCTGACACCTCCCCCACGGCGGCGATCTTGCCGTCTCGCACCGCGACATCTCCTATCCGGGGAGGCTCCCCGGTTCCGTCCACGATGGTGCCTCCGCGAATTACGAGATCGAACATGTCCCTATCCTCCAGAGCTCTTGGGAGACTCCATGATACTGCACGCGGCGGGATTCGATGCCGGGGTTTTGGAAGCCCCCGACGGCCTCCTAGCTCCCGTCAGCGGTCCCTCAAATCGGCGAAGAAGGACTTCGCCAGGGGATTCAGCACATCGGCTCGCTCCCACTGCAGGAAGTGCCCACATTCGGGAACGACCAGCGGACCCACCCGATTGGGGAACGCAATCTCACAGCGCTTGGGAAAATCCCGGGGGACGACCTGATCCTCGGGCCCATACAAAACCAGCGTCTCGACCTCGACCTTCTGTGCCAACAGAGGAGGCTCGCTCATGGGACGCCCGAATTCGAGCTGGTAGGGTGCCCAACCCGCATAGAGGCGCTGGGCCTCCTCGAAGGGCTCGACCATGAAGTCGTAGTCCTCCTCGTCGAAGGAGTACTGCGCGGCCAGCAGACGGTGCTCGTAGAAATCGCGCACGTAGCGGCGCCGGCGCGCCGGAGTGTCGAGTTCGTCGAGCAGTTCCTTCCAGTCCCGCCCCTGACGGATCCTGTAATCCCCGGTGGGCCCGTGCTCCAAAGGGTTCATCGACAGGCCGTGCGCCGAGTACCAGTCCGCCTCGTCGGGAATCGTCGGTGGGATCGTATTGAAGAAGATCATCCGGTCGACGAAGCCTGGGAAGCGGTTGGCCATGTCGCAGATCACGACACCACCGACGTCGCCCCCCAACAACCCGCAGCGCTCATGGCCCAGCACGTCATGGACCAGGGCATAGAGATCGCGAGAGTACAAGACGAGGTCGTACTGGTCTTCACTGGAAATGTCCGAGTCCCCATAACCACGTAGGTCGGGAACAATTACCTCGAAGCCCGCCTGGGCCAGGAACTCGATGTTCCGCCACCAGATGCGCTTGGTCTCGGGATACCCATGCACGAGCACGAGTGGATACCCCCCGACCCCCTCGCGTACGTAGGCGAGTCGCATGCCCTCGGCCACCGGTGCGCGGTGGATTTCGAATGCGTCGCGGGCCGGGGTCGTGGGTTGGACGGGTCGGGGGATCGGCAAGGTAAGTCCTCGGGGGATTGAACAACGGGAGGCCGGGTTCGGCACCCGGGATGGGGCTCGGAAGTGATCTCGGGCCCTCAGCTCTTGGACTTGAGCTGTCCCTCGTTCTCCCGGATGAAGGTGCGGATATCGTCAGTCATCTCGAGCAATTTGAGCCACTGTTCCTTGTACAGGGTCACCGGAAAACGGCCGAGTCCATACACCGAGACGGCTCCTTTTTGACTGACCTTAAGACTCAGTCCCTTCGCATCCCGCTGCTTGAGAGCCGCGTTCTCCGAGCGGAGGCGCTCGAGTTCCGCCCGCATCTGTTCGTCGTTCATCTCGCTGCTCATGGGAGTCCTCATCAGAAATGGGGCGCTTGGCAGATAAGTCGCACAAGTCGACCCGATCGGCAAAGAAACCAGAGGCCCATAGAGCCATGTATGATCGCCCTCGAGCCGAATCCACCGGCTCCCAGAGACCTGCTCTTCACGGGAGAGGAACCACCATGCTCGGACCCAACGACCTGGTCTTCTGCTCAGGCACCCTGCTCGCGGGCAGCTTCAATGAAATGGTGGAGGCCGCGGTAGCCGGTGGCTACCGCGCCATTACACTCTGGCCCCAGGACGTTCAACGTGCCCGCGCCGAGGGCCACACCCCCGAAGACCTGCGAAAGCTCTTGTCCGACAACGGTCTCGTGGTTGCGGACCTCGACCCCCTGCTCAACTGGTCTGACCAGATCCTGCCCGGCCCGGGCCAAGCCGCCATCGAACTGTCCGACGAGCGCGAGTTCTACGAAATTGCCGAGATGCTGGGAGCCCGTTCTCTCAACCTGGCTCAGGGGTTTGGAGACACCCTGAATTTCGATGCAGCCGCCGAGGACCTGGCAGGCGTATGCAATCGGGCGCGTGAACACGGCCTCATCGTAACCGTGGAGTTCCTTCCTTGGTCGGGCATTCCCAACGCCTCCGCCGCCTACGACCTGGTTCAACGAACCGGATGCGAAAACGCCACCATCATGCTGGACACCTGGCACTGGTTCCGGTCGGGCGCAGACCTCGAACCCCTTCGCACCATCCCCGGCGATCGGATTGGCAGCACCCAACTCAACGACGCGCCCGTGGAAGCGTGGGAGGACCTTCCGCGCGAAAGCATGGAAGCTCGACTGACCCCTGGCGAGGGCGTCATCCCCATCGCCGACGTAGTCCGTGTTCTGGATGAAATCGGCTCAACGGCACCGATGGGAGTCGAGGTCTTCAACAAAACTCACGACGACATGCCCCCCGCGGAAGTCGGACGCAAGACTGCCGAGGCGACACGGCGCGTTCTCCAACAAGCCCGCAGCTGATCCAGACCTTCTTGGCTCTCTCTGGCCCATGGCAGACTCAGCCGAGGGCCGAAACCACGGCTTCGCTCGTCTTCCCCAGCCAACTCGGGTCCGAGCAATCGAGGAAGTAGAGCACCAGATGACTGGCGCCTGCCTCCGCAAAGGCCGCCGCCTGTTCAGCAGTCTGAGCCGGATCGCCCACCACGAACACGTGGGTCGAAGTTGCAATCTCAGACGGGTCACGCCCCAGGTCATGACAGTGACCGTGCAACACTTCGACCTTGTGGGCGAACTGCTCAGGGCTGCCACCGGGAAAGTTCCACTCATCGGCGTAGCGGGCCGCAATACGCAGGGTTCGTTTCTCACCCTGGCCACCGATGACCAGAGGTGGGCGAGGGGCTTGAACGGGCTTGGGCTCACAGCGAGCGTCACGAAGCTGGTAATAGTGGCCCTCGAAGTTCGCGCAGGTCTGGGTGAGGAGCCGATCGATCACCTCGCAGGCCTCTTCCAACTGGTCCATCCGCTTGCCGATCGGTAGCAATTCGATCCCGTAGGCGTCCGACTCCTCCTGGTTCCATCCCGCTCCGAGGCCCAACTCCAGCCGGCCGCCGGAAAAGACATCGAATGTCGCTGCCATGTTGGCGAGCACGGCCGGGTGCCGATACGGATTCCCGGTCACCATCAGTCCGAGCCGCAGGCGCTGGGTACGACCCGCCAGATAGGAGAGCGCCGTCCAGCCCTCGAAGCAGGTGCCCGTGGAGTCCATACCGGGACCTGTGTGGGGTGGAATGGGGTAGAAGTGGTCGTAGAGCCATCCACCCTCCAGCGCTTCGATGCCTTCGGCCTCCAGCCAAAAATCGGCCATGGGCCCCCATTCAGTGTGCTGGGGACGGGTCTTGAAGGTCAGGCGAACATCTGTGGACATGTCGAATTCCTCCGAGGTTGCAGTAGGACTGGCGACGGTGCTGCCGCCCAATCCGCTGACAGGGCTCACATGGATGCACCACCGTCGACCGCGAGGGTCGCACCCGTGACGTAGCGCGCCTCATGGCTCGACAAGAAGGTGCAAGCTGCCGCGATGTCATCGGGCCGTCCCAGATAGGGAACGGAGTTGAGTCCGAGCACATAGTCGCGGAATTCGTCTGACATGGCGCCGCGTTCTGACTCTGTCAGGACGAGACCCGACAAGACACAGTTGACCCGTACCCCACGACCTCCGAACTCTCGCGCCAATGAACGGGTCATCACCTCCACGGGGGCCTTGCTCGCCCAGTAGGCGGGCATCCCCGGCGTTCCATTGCGGGTACCCGCTGTGCCAATCGTCACCACCGCGCTCGTCAAATCGTCCTCCGGTGAAGCCGCCTCGATGAGGTATGGCAATGCATACTTGAAGGTCCACAACAATCCGTGGACGTTCGTCTTCACCGAGCGCTCGAGGATCTCGTTGTCGAGGTTCGTGACGCTGATCTCCCGCTCGCCTGTATTGGTCGCCGTAGCGGCTCCACTGGTGACGAGAACTTCGAGGCGACCGTAGCGTTGCACACAATTTCCTACGAGTGCCTGGATCGACACCTCATCAGTGAGATCCGAGGCGATGAAGTCCGCCACATGGCCATCCTTGCGAATCGAATCGGCCACAGCTTCGCCACGAGAAGCGTCTCGACCGGTCAGAACGACCTTCGCACCTTCGGCCGCAAAGCGACCGGCAATGGCAGCCCCGATCCCGCTGGTACCTCCAGTCACGATGGCGACCCGATCATTGAGTCTTCCAGCCATGCTCTTCCCCTTGGCGCATCGACTCGGGTGATCCCGGCGTGCCCGCTCTGTCCGGCAAGGACTCGCGCCCTGAACCGCCTCGCTCTCAACGTCGAAAATATCCGCAGATTCCATCCACCACGGCTTCGATCTGGTCCTGCGTGAGTTCCGAGTAGATTGGCAGGGCCAGGGTCTCTCGTGCCGCTCTTTCGGCTTCGGGAAAGTCACCTCGTTCGTGGCCAAGTGCACCAAAGCGAGGCTGAAGGTGGAGAGGCACCGAGTAGTAGACCGCGGAGTCGATCCCTCTCGACTTCAAATGCGCCCGAAGCGGATCGCGGTGCTCGGCCGGAACTCGGACCACGTACTGATTGAAGACGTGTTGTGCGGGTGCCGGTACACGAGCGGGGAGACGAATGGGGATCTCGAGATCCTTGAAATCTCCCGGTCCTATCTCGGCACCCGCAGCTACCAGGAGATCATCGTATCGATACGCGTTGGCGCGCCGCTCATGGCTCCAGTGATCGACGTACTGAAGTTTGACTCGAAGGATCGCAGCCTGGAGCACATCGAGCCTCGAATTCAACCCGGCATGGCGGTGGTGGGGACCCGTCACCCATCCATTGGTTCGAAGCCCTCGAGCTCGATGGGTGAGACTTTCATCGTCGGTCGTGAGAATTCCACCGTCTCCATAGGCACCAAGATTCTTCGACGGGTAGAAACTGAAGCATCCGATGTCCGCGTGGGAACCCGCCCGCTTCCCTGCCGGTTCTCTCGACCCGATCGCCTGAGCGGCGTCCTCGATGACTGCAGCGTCGAACTCACGAGCAACCGAGGCAACCTCATCCATCGGTGCCATCTGTCCGAACAAATGGACGGGAAGGATCGCGCGTGGCTGGGAGCAACGGCCTACCGCTTCCTCGAGACTCGCGAGGCTGACGTTGTATGTGCCGGGGTCGATGTCTGCCAACACGAGGGTCGCACCGACCCGCTCGATTGCTCCAGCGGTGGCAATGAACGTATAGGTGGGGCAGATCACCTCATCGCCCGGCCCGATGTCGTGGGCCATCAGGGCGAGAACGAGTGCGTCGGATCCCGACCCACAACTGATCGCATGGCGCGTCTCACAATACTCGGCGATCTCGGCCTCGAATTGCTCGATCTCCGGCCCCATCACGAAATGCTGACTCTCCAACACTCTCCGTATGGCGGCGTCGATGTCTTCACGAATGCGCTCGTATTGCGCCTTCAAGTCGAGCAAAGGAACGGACATCTCGGACACTTGCTGGAACCCCACTCATCGAGCCGGAAAACGCCCCTGTCAGACGACCAGGGTCGTAGGCGAAAACTCGATCGGCAAGCGGTGATAACCGTGAAGAAACTCACCGTAGACACGCTCGGCCTCGAAATCGAGAACTTCGTAATCGGGAGCCACCGCTAGAATCTCCTCGAGCAACACCTGACCCTCGAGCCGCCCGAGAAACTCACCAATGCATTTGTGGATCCCGTGACCGTAGGATAGCGAGCGCCGTGGCCGGCGATCGATGTCGAACACATCGGCACGCTCGAACTCTCGCTCGTCTCGATTGGCCGATGCCCACAGGAAGAGCACCCCCTGCCCCTCACGCAACTGCTGGCCATGGAGTTCTACATCCCTGGCCAAGCGACGCCCCAGCAGGTTGGTGGGCTGGTCGTAACGCAGACCCTCATCGAAGGTCGTCGCAACGCGCGAGGGATCCTGCACGACGCGTTGCCGCTGATCCGGATGGCGCCACAGATAGTAGAGCGTTCCAGAGACCGCGAGGGGAATCACTTCCGCACCGGTCACAAACATGCCGAACACATTGGTAGCAATTTCCGGAATCGTCATGGGCTGGCCCTCGACTTCAGCGCGGCACCAAACGCTCAGATGATCATCACCGCCGGGATCCGGCTGTTCTCGACGCGCCATGGCGAGTTGGGCAGCACGCTCGAAGAGCTGACCCACGGCCGCCTCACCCTTGGGGGAAGTCCCGAATTGACCCGGCTCTCTGCGGAAGTAGATCTCGACCCACTCACGCATCTCGAGGGCATCCTGCGGAGGGATTCCGATCAACTCAGCGATCAACAGCGTCGCCGTGGGATTCGCGATATCGCGGTAGACATCGAATCGGCCGGCCTCAACCCGGGGAGCCAAGCGCTCGCGGATGATCTCGCGAATGCGTTCCTCGAGCCCTGCGATGGCACGCCGTGTATAGGTCGGAGATAGAAGCCCCCGGTAGGCGCGATGCCGCGGAACATCCATGGTCAAGAAAGAGTGGTGCTCGGGCTCCTTCTTCAGCAGGACATCCTCAGGAGTCACACCCCGGTGGGCGGTATAGATCTCAGTCTGGGTGGTGGCATTCCAGATGTCTTCGAAACGCGAGAACACCCAACAGTCGTAGCGCTCCAAATAGTGGGCCGGAGCCTCGTCTCGAAGCTTCGCATAGTGGGGCCAGGGGTCGGACATCACCTCGTGGGAATAGGGATCGTAGTCGATCATATGATTCAACCTCTTTCGACCCAGTTCCCGGAAACGAGCGGTCGACGGAGCCCGCGAAGTGTCTCACGGATACCTGGCCCGGTGGGAACGATTCCATCCCTCGCCGGGGTCCGCTCGGCCTCCAGATCGTGTCATGATACGGGTTCGAACCCCCAACCCGGGAGGCCTGTCGACAATGGTTCGATCGATCCTCGCAGCATGCGCCATGGCGCTATGCGCCGTGAACTGCACAACAGCACCCATCGTTCATCCAAAGACTTTCTCTCCCGACCCCTATCGTGTGACGATCCGACAAACCGCTTTCGGAATTCCCCACGTGAAAGCAGACGATTACGGAAGCCTGGGCCTGGGTGCAGGCTACGCAGTCGCTCGGGAGAACATTTGCCTGCTCGCGGACCTCTATCTCAGCGCGAGCGCCGAGAGATCACGCTTCCTCGGCGCAGGCCCCAGGGAAGAGAACGTCCGAAGCGATTTCTTCTACCAACGAATCCGGGATCTCGGGTGGGCCAAAGAACCCGGACTGTCACCCGATGTGCGCGCCTTCATGCGTGGAGTCGCCGCGGGCTACAACCGCTATCTGCGCGACACCGGTGTCGATGCCTTGCCAGATCCCAGCTGCCGCGGCGCCTCATGGGTACGAGAAATTTCTGAAATCGACGTCCGTCGAATGTCACGTATCAACCAATTCTATGTCGCCTTTCGGGCGCTGATGGTCGCTGCCGTACCCCCGCCGCACACAAAGGCGCAAGCCGTAGTGCCAGTAGACTGGTCTCCTGTAGCACCGGGAATCGGAAGCAATGCCATCGCTCTGGGCCGCGATGCCAGCAGCAACGGCCGTGGACTCTTTCTCGCCAACCCCCACCAGCCATGGTCGGGATCGTTTCGCTTCTTCATTCAACAGTTGACCATCCCCGGAACTCTCGACGTCATCGGCGCCAGCCCAGTCTCGTTCCCCGGGGCGGGCATCGGGCACAACGAGCACGTTGCATGGAGCGCCACAGTTTCCACGGCACGGCGCTTCAGCTTCTACCGACTTGATCTCGTTCCCGGCCATCCCACGAATTACGAGTTCGATGGAAAACAGCACGAGATGGGACAGCAGGAAGTCACGGTTCAGGTACGCGGGGAGGATGGTTCTCTGACGCCGCGAACCCACACCTTCTACACCACACACTTTGGCGCAACTCTCATAGAAACAGGGCGCGCTCCGCTGACCTGGAGTGAACAATACGCCTGGGCGGTCGCCACGGTAGATACGGGTTGGCGAAGCTCCGAGCAGTCCCACCAAATCCAGCGCGCTCAATCCGTACGGGAGATGCGCGAAATCGTCGACCGCTACCAGGCTTGGCCCGTCAACCTGATCGCTGTGGATGACTCGGGGGAAGCCTTCTTCGCGGACCCAGGCGCCATTCCGCGGGTGACCGACGAATTGGCGAAGCGCTGTACCGTGCCGGGCGGACTGGATGGGTCGCGTTCGGATTGCCTCTGGGAAAGCCATCCCGAGGCCGCCGCACCGGGCATCTTCGCACCCGAGGAACTCCCGCACTTGATGCGCCTCGACTACGTGGCGAACTCCAACGACAGCTATTGGCTCAGCAATCCCAGCGAGCCTCTGACTGGTTTCCCTAGCAGCCTGGGCGATGAGACAACTGCCCGCGATCTACGAACCCGAATCGGAATCCGGATGATCGAAGATCAACTGTCTGCTGACGGTGGCAAAGGGAACGGGCTCTTCGACCTCGACCGGCTCCAGCAACTGATGTTCGCAAACCGCCACTACGGCGGCGAACTGCTACGCGACGAGCTCGTAGTGACGTGCCGCGAAGACCCAATGGTCACGCTCGAAGATAACCGTGTGATCGACGTATCCGAAGCCTGTGAGGTACTCGCCAACTGGGATCTGAAAGCCGACCTGGGAAGCCGAGGCGCAGTGCTGTTCCGCGAATTCATGGATTTTGGTGGTGCGCGTTATCGCATCCCCTTCGACCCCAACCAACCCGTCGATACTCCCCGTGGGCTGGCATCCGATGATCCCGAGGTGCGCCGCGCCCTGGCACGCGCGGTCGTGAAACTGCGCGATGCCGATCTCCCCCTGGATGTGGAACTCGGCCAAGTCCAGTTCGTCGAACGCAACGGCGAGCGGATCCCCATCCACGGCGGTCGAGGCAAAGAGGGATTGTTCAACGTCAGCTACCCGCCAAGGAATCTGGGCCGAGAAAACATCCCCTTGCGCCCCGGAATCGGTTATCCGGAAATCGAAGACGGTTCGAGCTTCATCATGATCATGGCGTTCACCGACCAGGGACCCATCAGTCGCGCGCTGGTCACCTACTCACAGAGCGTCAACACACAATCGCCCCACTACGCGGATCAGACGCGCCTGTACTCGCGCAAGCAATGGGTACCCATGCTCTACCGCGAAGCCGACATCCTCGCTGACCCGGAGCTGCTCGTCACGGAACTCAGCCAGCCGAGAGTTTCCCCTAGCGATCTCGAGTAGCTCGTAGAAACCACCCGATCCACCACGTGGGATCAAGCCGGATCGAGGATCCGGTCGATGCTCGTTGGCGACGTAAAGTGGACCCAGAGGGACATCGCCAAACCGAAGAGACCCAGCAGTACCGCTGCACCCAGAAGAGTGGGCACGGTCCCTAGGATATCGGCGCAATACCCCATTCCGAGACTGCCAAAGGGCACCAACCCCGCCCAGGCAATCTGGAACAAGCTCATGACTCGACCGCGTTTGGGTTCGTCCACGATCTGCTGAATCAAAGTCTGCAAACTCGTCATGACTGCGAAATAGAAGTAACCGATCAACACCTGAGCGAACATCGCCAAAGTCGGTGCCCGTGAAACCGCAAACAGTGCGAAGAACGCCCCATAGGCGGCCACGGCCAGTGCGGAACGCGCCAGAGAGGGAGGCCGACGCGCACTGCCGGCGACGATGGCTCCAACGAATGCTCCCATCCCCGTGGCCACCACCAGCCACGCGAACCAGTCGCGGTCGCCGAGGACCTCTTCTGCGTAGATCGGAAGCAGGACTGTGTGCGACACCCCCAGCAAAGACAGCGTCGCCACGGTCAACAACGCGGGGAGTGCGGGGTAGCGCTGGTGGGCGTGCTCGACCCCGCTTCGGACACGAGAAAAGATGCCCGACTCGGTGTAGTCCGGCAGATACGGAGAGAGGCGCATCTGTGCGATCAGCAGTGCGGCCACGATGGTTGCCACGAAATAGATTCCAAAGGAGATATCGAAGCGTTCGCCCACGAGCAATGGCGCTGCCAGGGTCGGGCCAAGCACACGAGTGAGGTTATTGCTGGCGGACTGCATGGAGACCGCGCTGGGCAAGTCGTGTTCAGGAACCGCGTTCGCCGCGATGGCCATGTTGGCCGGCCCTGAGACTGCGAAGGACGTACCCATCAAAAGGGCAAGCAGAAGCAAACGCTCAGGCGTCATCCAGCCGAGATGGGTAAACACCGAAAGGGCTGCCGTGACGACTGCGACGGCCGCATAACAAACAAGTACGATTCGCTTTCGATCAAAACGATCGGCTGCGACGCCCGCAACGGGTGCCACCACGGAAGCCGGCAAGAACAAAGCGAAGAAGAGCAGACCACTCTGGCGCGCATCGTTGTCGGTGAGCTCGACCATGAGCCCCTGAAGAGAAATGTGCGAAATCCAGAATCCAATCTGATTGACGAGAAAGGCGATGAAGAGCAGCCGGTACTCCCGGTGCCGCAGTGCGACAAATGCACGCACGCGAGCCGGCTCGACGATGTGTGGTGCGTGCGCCGATTGAACTCCCATGGCAACGGAGTCCGCGGGGTTGAGTGCCGCCTCTCCCGGGCTCGCGCCCAGGCTCTCTTCTGCTTTCGTACGTGACAATGGGATTCCAATGGTGCCGGCGATAGTCCGGTCCGAAGCGAGAGCTGATTCTAGGAGGAGGCAATCGCTTGTGCCACAGAGAACGATACGGCGCCTCACCCACGGAGTGATGAGCCCCTGGGCGGGCGGTTCTCATGGGGAGTTCCTCTTACAGTAGAATCTCGGAGATCATGTAAGAGAAGGGTCACGGGACATGAGCTTCAACGAATACGAGAGCTACGACGCACTTGGGTTGGCCGAGTTGGTGCGCAATGGTGAGATCTCTCCGAACGAGATCCTCGACGAGGCGTTGGCAAGAATGGACGCCCTCAACCCCACCCTCAATGCGATCGTGATTCCCATGCAGGAGCAGGCGCGCGCCTCTATCCAAAACGGCCTTCCAGAGGGTCCGCTGCGGGGCGTGCCCTTCTTGCTCAAAGATCTGGCAGTGCTCTACGCCGGAGTCCCTACCACCCACGGCTGCCGCTTGTTTTCCGACCACGTCCCCGACCACGATTCAGAAATCGTGATCCGCTACAAACGAGCTGGGCTCGTGATCTTCGGCAAATCGGCATCTCCAGAATTCGGCCTCACCACCACCACGGAATCCACACTCTTTGGTCAGACCCGAAACCCCTGGAACCTCGAGCACGTGGCCGGCGGATCTTCGGGCGGCGCAGCCGCGGCTGTAGCCGCTGGCATTCTCCCTGGTGCCCACGCCAGCGATGGTGGGGGCTCGATCCGAATTCCGGCCGCCTGCTGTGGACTGTTCGGCTTGAAGCCGAGCCGGGGTCGCATCCCCTTTGGTCCCGACGTAGGCGAGGGCTGGAGTGGCATGAGCACCATGCATGCCGTCACCCGCTCGGTCCGTGACAACGCCGTGCTGCTGGACGCCGTGGAAGGACCCGACGTCGGGGCCCCCTATCAGGCCAAGCCCAAAGAACGCCCCTACCTGGAAGAAATGGACCGAGACCCCGGGCGCCTGCGCATCGCGTTGATTGGAGAAACCTTCAATGGTTTGCCCACCCACCCGGACTGCCAGGCTGCCGTTCGCGACGCAGCACTGCTGTGTGAATCTCTGGGACACGAGGTCGAGGAGGCACAGCTTTCCGTGGATCGGCAGGCCCTGGGGACCTCCGGGCAGGCCATCATGGGTGGCAACGTGGCGAGCCTACTCGATGATCGCGCAGCCACCCTGGGCCGGGAACTCACCCCTGACGACGTCGAGCCCTTCACCTGGGTGACCACCGAGGGCGCCCGTCAGCGCAGCGCCCTGGACTACGCGCGAGCGATTCGCGAAATCCACGCCGTGGGACGCAAGGTCGAACGTTTTCTCACTGACTACGACATGATCCTCACACCCACCATGGGGGCGCCTCCAGAAAAGTTGGGGGTGCCTTCACTCTCCAACCCGGATACGAAACAACTCGTGACCGCCCTCCTCACATCGGTGGGATACACCCAATTGTTCAATGCCTCAGGGCACCCTGCCATGTCGATTCCCTTGTATTGGAACGAAGCAGGCCTGCCCATCGGAATCCAATTCGCCGCGCGGCTGGGAGACGAAGGTGGGTTGCTGCGACTGGCCGCTCAGCTCGAACGAGCCCGGCCGTGGGCGGACCGGCGACCCGAACTCCGCTGAAGACAAAGGGCCTCGAAGCCACCGACCCTCCGCAGTACGGTGACATCCAATGAACGGTTGAAACAAAAACCCAACTTCGGGGGAACAACATGTGGATCAGCACAGCTTCTCTACTGGGCGCGGCAGGAGTGGCCCTGGGAGCCTTCGGCGCTCATGCCCTCAAGGCTCGCCTGGACGCTCAACAGCTACAGACCTGGTCGACGGCCGTCGAGTACCACCTCGTGCACGCCGTAGCCCTGCTGGCCGTGGTGCTCTGGGGGAACGCCACCGGGCGCTCGGTTCAACCATCGGCAGCCCTGTTCACGGCGGGGATCCTGGCCTTTTCGGGTTCCCTCTACGCCCTTGCCCTGGGCGGGCCCCGCTGGCTCGGCCCAATCACCCCGCTCGGCGGACTGTGCTTTGTGGGGGGCTGGATCTCGCTGGCGTGGTTCGCTCGCGGATCGGCGAGCTGAACACGACTTCGGTCACGTGCGGTCAGACGAAGTAAGCCCCAGTGGCGCCTCGGCGGCCGCTCCGCGTCCCGCTACACGTCCGAAAGCCAGAGCATCGGCGATGTGCATGCCTCCATCCTTGCACCAGCTGTAGGTCGAGCTGATGCAACCCGCGGCGTAGAGGCGAGGGATCACATCGCCCAATGCATCGATGACCCGCGCCTGCTCGTCGCGCCGAGGCCCGCCGTTACTCCAGCCCAACATCGGAGCCGATGTGAAGCCGTAGAAGGGGGGCTCGGAGACGGGAACCAGGGTGTCTGGATCGCGCCCGAAGGCGGCATCGAAACCCTCCGCGCAGGACCGATTGTAGTGCTGGACACTTTGCGTCAGAGCCTTGCCGTCCACACCCAGTTTCGGGCCGAGCTCATCCAGCGTGTCGGCACGCTGGATCCAACCCTTCTCGATCTCGGTACTGTTGTCGCGGCTCCAGTCATAGTTCTCGATCACCACATTCCAACCCACCTCCAGCTCGTCGCGAGTGGGAGAGATGGGCCCGGCGCGGCGCGTCGCCTCGTCGAAGATCACGTGCATGGGAGACGTCGGGAACAACTCATAACTCCCGTTCAACACCGCCTGGCCGTGTCCCACCTGGGGCAACTCATTGCTGATCCGAGTGCCGTCCATCCCCACACACAGGAAACCCTGGGCATGGTTGAAGGCCACATAAAATCCGGCCTCGAACCCCGGGGCCCGGAGGCCCAGAGTCGTCATCATGTTGTCCATGTGCCAAAGATCTGCACCGACCTTTTGAGCCATCTTGATGCCATCGCCGGTGCCAGCGGGAGAACCCCAGACGGGTACGTCGGTCAGGCGGAGATAGTCGCGCACCATCTCGGCGTTGTTCTCGAAACCACCCGTGGCCAACACCACCCCACGACGAGCCCCCAAGCGAAGCTCTTGGCTTCCCGACGTCACCAAGACACCCAGGATCTCACCACTCGCGGGGTCCTGCACCAACTCGCGCGCCGGTGTTTCGAGAAGAACCTCGATGCCCCGAGCGGCGAGCGCTGCCTTGAGGACGCCGAACAGACGCCCGTTTCCCATCTGGCCTTCGATGCCCAGATACCCCGCGTAGGCTTCGCTGCCGGGGAGCTCCGGGTACTCGGGCACATATTCCCCATGAACACCAATGGCCGCACCGAGACTTTCAATCCACGCCGAATTGCGTTGTGTCTCCTGCGCCCATACACGAATCACATCTTCGGGCACTGGGTATTCGCCGCACATCGCCCTCAGGTACGTCGCAATCCCTTCTGGATCGTGGTGTTGGAACCAGATGCCCCCCGAGACCCGCGTGTTCCCGCCATCGCGCCCCTCGGGCATTTTTTCGAGCACGAGGGTTTCCGCGCCGGCTTCCGAACCCTCCAGGGCGGCCGCACAGCCCGCTGCACCCTGGCCCACGACGATGACATCGACGACACGATCCCAGTTCGAACTCGACCCACTTCCCTGATCCTGGTCCATGCTCAGCCTCCGAAGCCTCAGGCGGGGAAAGGATATCAGGTACCGTGGAGACCCCGTCCAGAACCCACACCACAGGGAGGGGAGTGCCATAATGAATGCACACCGTGGAATCAGGAGGCTCCGTGATCTTCGACATCGATTCCCACTTCGAGCCCGGTGAAGATTGGCTCGACCCCTATCCCGAGCTGTCGTCCCGGCTCCCGACCCTCAACCCGGCGATCACCGCCATCGACGGGATCGCCGGCAATCTGCTGCGCGACGTGCCCGAAGCCGACCAGCCCACCGTGGAGGAACTCACACCGCCGGGCCTGCTCACCCTATTCGCCCAGGAGAAGGAGGGCGAAGCCGAGCGCCGCGCCGAGTTCGAGGGTCACAACCAGTTCGAAGTCGCAAACGCCGCAGCGCGGGTCGAATGGCTCGACAGCCAGGGCATCGACGTGCAGAACGTGATCTGCTTGTCGGGCATGGCGTACCGGATTGCCCTCGAGGACCGGGATCCACCGCTACTACGAGAAGCCATCCGAGCCTGCAACGGCTGGCTCGCCGACAACTGCGACGCGGCCGCAGGACGGCTGCTGCCGGTCACCACCCTGGACTGCTCGGACCTCGACTGGGCGATCGAGGAACTGACACGCATGCGCGCCCGAAACAGCCGAATCTTCCTGATCCCGGGCTACCCCGTGAATGGGATCCCACCATGCCACCCCCAATGGGACCGGCTGTGGTCTACCGCCACGGACCTCGGAATGGCGCCGATGTTGCACGTGGGCTTCGAGCGCAGTGCCTTCGATCCCGGCTGGGCCAACCTGGGCACCGACGTCGACCAGTTGCGCCAGTTCGCATCGAGCCACCTACACGTAGGAGCCCAGACGCTGCTCTCGGCCTTCGTCTTCAACGGCGTCTTCGAGCGACACCCGACCCTCACCCTGCTCCTCGCAGAGCTCGGAGTGGGCTGGCTGCCTTGGTTTCACCGACAAATCGATGGCCGGATCGTGCCTACCAGCGAACTGTTCCTCGGCAAATGGAAGTATCCCCTCAAGCCGAGCGAGTACCTGACACGAAATGTGCGCGGCACCCCCCTGTCCTGGGCGACCGACCAGCCCGTTTCACGGGTGATCGAGGAGCTTCCCGACGAGATGATCGTCTTCTCATCGGACTTTCCACACTTCGAAGGCTACACCGATCCCATGGGCTACTACCGAGAGGCGCTGAAGGATCTATCCGAAACCCGGCGTCAACGCTTCTATGGAGGCGAGATGGCCGACGTATTCGCACGCATGGGCGATCCGATCACGTGACTCGGCGATCCCATCGCGCGCCCCGTTAACCCGATCCCCGACTCGGAAGTTCGGAAACGAAGACTCCCCGTTTACTTCTCGCCCGGCAGGTAGGTCTGAAAAATCTCCCCGAGCGCAGCGTCGTCATGGGAGGGAACCACGTAGTAGGTCCGAATCACCACCGAGCCGTCGTCACCAAACTGGTAGGTCTCGATGCTGTTGTGACGCTGGGTTTCACCGTCGCGTTCAAAGAGATTCTGCATCACCCAGGCCACTTCATTTCCGTTGAAGAAACAGGTCTCGGGCGGAACATGGAAACGAACTGCCGGCTGGAAGAGATCATAGGAATCGAGTGCACAGTGCTCGAAACCATGCTTGGAAGGAGTGCCCACGGGATCCCACATGGTGAAGTCTCCGGGCGCCACCGAGAGCCAATTCTGCCTCCAAGCCTCCTTGTCACCCGAGTTCCAGTGCTCCACGTAACCCTGGGCCCACTGCTTTAATTGCTCGTGTGTCGGCACAGCCATCGTTTTCCCCTTGGTCGCGCGGCGCTCATCGTCTCGCCCCGGCCAGCCCGAAGCTCCCCTCCGAGAACCGGCTCCACTGTATCGGAAAACCGGACGCCTTGAACAGCGATGGCCGGTCAGTTCGGGGATCGGAATCAATCGATTGGCCCCGGATCACCGTTCTTGACGAAGGTTCCCCAGAATCAGACCCCAGCTGGCAAGAAACACGGGCCCCCGAGGTCAGGCAGCCAACCTGCGGCGAAGCACCCCGATCACTTCGTCGAGGCTGCGCTTAGAGACCTCGGCCCCCGGCAAGAGCGCCGACCCGTGAAAGGTGCCCGGAAAGGAGTGCAACTCGACCGAGATCCCCGCCTGCAGCATGCGTGTCGCGTACAGGATGCCCTCGTCGCGCAGCGGGTCGAACTCCATGGTGGACACGTAGGCGGGGGGTAGGCCCGAGAGGTCTTCGGCACGGGCGGGTGCCGCGTAGGGGGAGACCTCACCCTGGTGGTTGGGACCGAGGTAGTGGCGCCAACTCCATCGGGCGTTGGGCAGGTTCCACAGAGGTGTATCCGTGAAGGCCAACATGGAGGGCGTGTCGAGGCGATCGTCGAGTTCGGGAATCTCGAGCAGTTGAAAACACAGCTCGGGCCCTCCTCGATCTCGAGCGAGCAAAGCGGTCGCCGCCGCCAGACCCCCTCCCGCACTCTGTCCCGCCACGGCAATCCGCTTCGGATCGACCCCAAGCGCATCGGCCTGAGCCGCCATCCAGGCAAGAGCCGCGTAGCAATCCTCGACGCCGGCGGGGTAGGGGTCTTCGGGCGCCAGGCGATATTCGACCGACACCACCACCACATCGAGTTCGGCAGCGACCCGTTGGCACCAGGCGTCCATCATGTCGATGCTTCCCATCATGAAGCCACCACCGTGAATCTCGAACACCCCGGGCCGGGGACCGTCGGTTTCGACCTTCGACCGATAGATTCGGATCGGCACATCGGGCGAGTCGGCGGGACCCGGAATGACCCGGTCGTCTTTGTCGACGTCATCGCGATCGACAACTTCGCCGAGCATGTTCGCGCGATTGGCGCGCATCTCCTGAACCGCCTCTAGGCTGGAGAAGTCGGTCACGGTAGGCAGAAGAGGAAGCAGCTCATCGAAGTCGGGGTCGTAGTTGCGCTGGCTCATGACTCCATCCCACCCATTGGGGTTGGCAAACGATTCGCAGAGACTGTCTGAATTCAGGCGTCTTCTGAGACGAAGACACTCTCCATCACCGTGTCCGCGTCGGCGTACTGTGGAGTGATGGCGAGGCGCCGGACCGTCTCGGGTGAACTCAGCACGTTCACGACCTGGGCCGCCACACTCTCGGCCTCCATCAACCGACCGTACATGTAACCCTTTTCGATCCAGCCCTGGACATAGTCGGGAAGGCGGCTGTTGTTGCTCTCACCCACCTTGCCCGACAAGGTGTCACCCATGGCAATGGTGGTGAATCCCACGCTCTGGTGCTCTCCCTGCCAGGCGCGAACGAGTGTCTCGAGAGCGGTCTTGCTCACCACATAGGGCGCCATACCGCGCCGGGGGGGCTGATCGTCAATGGAGATGGACGAAAAAAATACGGCTTTGCCGCGAACCTTCTCCAAGTGCGGAAGCGCCTGGCTCATGACCAGGCTCGCCCCGATGACGTTGGTATCGAGAGTCAGACGCCAGGCATCGGCGTCCATGTCCTGGATGTCGTTGTAGAGCGTGACCCCTGGCGTGTAGACGAGAGCATCGAGTCCGCCCAGGGCCTCAGCCGCTTGGTCCACCGCCTGCTCGCAGGACGCCGGGTCGCAGACGTCGCATGCCAAGGCGACACTGCCGGCGCCGGCCGCAGCCACGGCCTCCTCCAGCAAGGCCACCCTACGCGCCGCAAAAGCCACCCGCCCACCCTCGGCCGCAATGGCCTGGCCGCTGGCCAGGCCAATGCCCGAAGAGGCGCCCACCACGAGTACCTTCCGATCCTGGAGTCTTCCCTTCGCCACTCGCTAACCACTCCCCTTTCGATCTACGCCCCCATCCGGAACGAACTCTACCATGCGCGTACGACGAAGGGCCGATGGCGACTCGGCTTCGGTCTCTCCGCGCTTTGGGGCCCGAGCACCATCCAAGGATGTGACAACGCCGCGTTCAGAGGAGACCTCCGAATCAGGTGGACCGCAAGGTCCGAAAGAAGGCACGTACATCCTCGACCAGACACTCGGGCTCTTCGGCGGGCGCAAAGTGCCCCCCGGCCTCCATGACGGTCCAGCGCTGGACGTTGGCATGGCGCTCAGCCACTTTGCGCGGCACCAGCAGAACGTCTTCAGGGAAGACCGCAAAACCACTCGGAACCTCCACGGCTGGCTGACGGTCGTGGACGGGCGCGAACTGCTCACCGTGGGCGTTCTCGAAGTAGTACCGCATGCTGGTGCCGATGGTGCGCGTGTGCCAGTAAACGGAAACCGTGGTCAGCAGGTGGTCTTTCGAGAAACGGCTCTCGACATCTCCCCCACAATCGCCCCAGGCGCGACGTCGCTCGACGATCCACGCCGCCAATCCGACCGGTGAGTCATCCAGCGCGTAGGCGAGAGTCTGGGGGTCCATGGAGTGCACTGCCATGTGGCTCGTCGCCGTCGCCATTTTCGCAGCCATGCGAGCCGGCCAGTCCGCCTCATCGGGTCCGTAGTCCTCTGGAGCAAGGGACGCGTAGTCGAGACCAAGGAAACCGGGAAGGCTCTCGTGGACTCCGACCACAGCGTCTGCAAAGCGATGCCCCAGAGTCGCGCTCACGATCGCACCCCAGTCTCCTCCCTGGGCGCCGTAGTGCTCGTAACCGAGCACGCCGCGCATGAGTTCGTCCCATAGAACCGCCGTGGTGGTGATCCCCACACCACTTCGGTTCAACGGTGAAGAAAATCCGAAGCCTGGCAAAGATGGGACGATCACATCGAAGGCATCCGCCGGATCACCTCCATGAGCTCCGGGGTCGGCGAGAGGACCGATCACCTGCTCGAAGTCCCAAAAGGTCCAGGGCCAGCCGTGGCTGAGCACAAGGGGCAGGGGGGTGGGACCACGGCCAGCTTCGTGCAGGAAGTGGATGGGCATACCATCGATTTCCACGCGGTAGTTCGAGAAAGCGTTCATGGCCGCCTCGTGGGTCCGCCAATCGTATTCATCGATCCAGTAGCCCACGAGCTCGGACAGATAGTCCCCATTCGTTCCGTACCGCCAGTCGTCGTTGTCGAAATCCGGCGTTGCACGCCACCGCAACAAGCGATCGCGAAGATCGTCGAGGGCGTCGTCGGGAACATGGATCTCGAAAGGCTCGGCGCGGGGCGTCGGCATGGCTGACCTCACTGGCGTTGCGGCTCGGTACGCTACCCCGTCCAGTGCACTCGTGGACTAGAAATCGAGATGCGTCCAGGGAGACCCTCCTGAGGAAACCATGCGGTCAACCCTACGGTAATCTCTACCCCTCTCACCCGGAACGCGAAGATGACCCAGAGAACAGCTTCCAGCGGAGCAGAACTGATCGCACGGCTCGACCGGATTCCGGTATGGCCCTACCCGACCTCCGTCCTATGGATCATCGGAGCAGGCTTCTTTTTCGCCTTCTTCGACATCGTGACCATTGGTTTCGCGCTCCCAGTGATCACCCAGGAGTTCGGCGTCACGGTGGAAACGGCGAGTTGGTCGGTGACAAGCGGGCTGGTGGGATACATCCTGGGCTCGTTTCTCGACAGCCGAATTGGTGATCGCTACGGCAGGCGAGTGAGCCTGTTCCTTTCCGTCGCCGCCTTTTCCATCGGCTCCCTGCTCTCCGCCACCAGTCCGAGCCTAGGTTGGTTGATCTTCTGGCGCTTCATCTCTGGCATGGGGATCGGAGCCGAAATCGCCCTGGTCACCACCTACATGGCAGAGTCCTCTCCCGCGCCCCTGCGGGGTCGATTCACGGGTTGGACACTGGTCGCAGCGTTTTCGGGCTTCGCGTTCGTTCCCCTGCTGGCCTTTCATCTGGTACCCCATTTCAGCTGGGGGTGGCGGGCACTGTTCGTAGCCGGCGCGCTTGGAGGAACGCTCATCGGTTTCATGCGCAGAGGCCTACCCCCGTCCATCCACTGGCTGGTGGCGCGCGGGAGGCTCGATGAAGCGGAGTCGGCTCTGGCATCTGCCGAGGCGCTGGCCGAATCACGCCTCGGTCAACCGCTCGAGCCGCCTGGGCCCATCGCATCGGTTGCGCCAAATTCCGACCCAGCGCTCAAGGCACTCCTCTTGCCACCTCACCGAAATCACCTGCTCGTGCTGGGCGTACTTTGGTTCGTCTACTACGTGGGCAACTACGCGTGGCTCACTCTGGCCGCAGACCTCTTCTCGGGCCATGGGCTCAGCCTCACTCAGAGCATCGGTTCCCTGTCGGTCACCGGCTTTGGCTTCGTAGCCGGCTCCGTCACGGCAGTCTTCATGAGCGACCGAATGGATCGGCGCCTGACCTCTGCCCTGGCTGCCCTGGTCTGGGCTGTGAGCCTTGGCACCATCGGATTTACGGCTTCGACCACCACCATCCCAGTGCTGGGCTTCGTGGCCTCATTTACCATCGGGCTCGTGGTGCCACTGCTCTACACCATCACGGGCGAGAGCTTCCCCACTCGCGTGCGCGCCACCGGAGTTTCTCTGAGCGATGGCGTGGGTCACCTGGGTGGAGCCTTTTGCGGACAGATCATCTTTGCCGTGGAATCACGAACGGGGTTCACCGGCGCTTTTCTCGCCATGGCGGCCACGGGCCTCATGACTGCCGCACTGGTGCTACTGACCCCGAAGAACACAGGGCGCTCGCTGAACGAGGACGAGCACTGAATCATCAGTCTCCTGGGTCGGAGTTTTGCCTTGGCAGATGCGTCAGTAGACGATCCGCATGGGCAGCCCCACCGCATCCATGGGGGGTGGATCGGGTAACACCTGGGCAGTCCCCTCGCCGATGCGATGTGCCGTCCATAGGTTGGCCACAGCGTCTAGGATGTCGTCGTCCGCCAACTCACTACGCTTCCAGCTTCCACGAGCACGCAACAGCAGTTCCGGCCCAAGCCAGGCCTCGGCCAAGCGCAAGCGTTGCTCGCGCCCGGAAGGAGTTTTCTTGGCGTGACTCATGGAGCATCCCTCGTTCCACGCCCAGAACGAGAGTTCTGGATGAGCTTCCCAGGCCCGCTGGCCGGCGAGATCGCACGTGCGCAACCACGTATCCACCTGCCGAATTTTGGGGAACAGACCCCATGCTTGAGCACTCACACGACGGCCATCGATGGCCTGTGTGATCTCACTGGCCTGTTCATGGCTCGAAGCATCCAGGGCCGAACGGATTGGCGCAGGAAACACACTGTTGCGCCGATCCGACCCCAGACACACGCGTGCCAGGCGATCACACGAGCGTCCACCCGCCTCCGGAAGGCCGATGGGCATATCGAGGGCAAGAACTGAAGGGATGGGAGGTGCCTCCAGCAAATTCTCCGCGCGCTGGAAGAGCCCGAAAGCCAATTCTCCGCTCGTGGTGTCGCGCAGAACGCGAAACCACCCCCCTCGGCAACCATCCACTCCCCCGACCCAGACCATTACAGAGGTGTATCACGTCACCGAGCGCAAGCCCGTGCGCCTGAGAACACCCAGGCCGCCTCTATTCTGGAATGAGCCGATCCAGGGGTCACACCGGGGAATGACGCTCGTGAAAGATCTCCTGGAAGGATTCACGAAACACTCGGCGGCAGGGTCCCGTGATGGAGCGACGGTGGTCGGGGTTCGCCGCCCCCCCCTGCTGTGCCCCGGGGATGGGAGTCAGCTGAAGATCCACTTCGGCGCCGGCCAACTCACCCGCCTGAACACACCACTCCCGCTGAGTGACCACCTCGTCACCACACCAGTTCACAATATTGGCGGGTGCACTCGCGGCATGCAGAAGGGGCTCGACCTGCTCGATCAGGTCGTCGGTATGGATGGGCGAGTGCGGGTAAGGGTCCGACCAGGTGTGGACGGTCTTGCCCGCGACCACCGAGTCCATGTCCATGATCGGCATGCCTCCGGCGGGCCCATAGGCGGTGCTGATTCTTGCGATGGTGACGGGCAGCGAGAAGGCTTCGGCACAGAAACGCGCCACGGCCTCCAGGCTCACCTTGGATGCTGGGCTGGTAGGCGCCCAGGGCGTATAACTGCGGCCAATGTCATCGCCCTCGGAAAACAAGTGCATCGGGTCGTCGGGACGGGTCGAGTAGATGGCGGCCGACGAGATGACCAAGGCCGCTCTGGCCTTACGACAGTGTTGCAGTACGAGCCCGGCCCCCACGGCATTGGCCTGGATGGCCTCGATGAATTCACCCTCTCCCATCCGCGCGTGGGCAAAATGCAGCACGACGGTGAAATCGTCCGGTAGGCCGGACAGTTCACCCTGAGCCAAGTCGACGGGATGGACGCGGATCCCACTGGCCTCGACTCGTCCACGGGCTTCGGGGTCCGAGAAACGCGCCACCCCCCATACTTCGTTCTCCGAAGCCAGCGACTTTGCGATGGGCCAGGAGGTGACGGCTCCCGTCACACCTGTCACCAGAATCTTCTCGCCCGACAGCATTCAGAACCCTCCGCAGGCCCCACTGGCCTCTCAGCCGGAATCTAACGCGTTTGCCATACGCGATGCCCACCGAGAGTCCAACGTGAAGCCAGACATCCGCTCTAAACGGAGGGCTCTCAATATTGGGCTCCTCGGATCGCAACCGAGCCGACCATCGACTCGCCCATGAGATCCTGAACCGAGAAGCGGATCTCTCCCTCGGTGCGGGGCGAAGCTTCCAAAATGACCCTGCCGTCGGCGTCCGTATACCCGTTGGTGAAAACCTCGGGTCCGGAATCATCGGAGGACGAAAAATCGAGACTCTCCGTTTCGGTGGCCAAGAGAATCGTGGGGGATTCGTCCGCCCAGGAGCCGGATTTCCACAAGCCAACCCGAGCGCCTTCCACAGGTTCTCCCGCTTCGTTGAACACCCATAGCTCGAGGCTGCAATGATCCTTCTCGCAAATCTCGAGGTCGTCGGGTCGGACGACTTTGAACTGGAAAGGGCTGCGGCGCCGGATGTCCATGTCGGGATCACCGAGCAAGAGATACATCCAGGCATTGTCGGAGCCCGAAAGGGCGGCCATCTGCGATTCGGCCCGTTCAATGGCGTGGGACTGCTTGGTCAGTCCCTCGTCGTAGACCGCCAGGAACATCCACTCATCGAGAACGTGGTTCTGGGAAGTGAAAGAAGGCACCGTCGCACCGTAGTAGGAAACGGAGCCAGCACCCACCTGCTCCATCCAGATCTCAGCAATTGAATCGTCTCGTCGCACCATGTCGAGGTCAGAGTTCGAGCACGCAAAAGCCCAAACCACTGGCGCCCATTGCATCGGGTTGACGAGGCTCAGAACATCGCTGAGGTTGAAGAACTCAGAGAGCTGGTTCCAGTCCGTGGCAGTGGCTGCAGCACTGCCGTGACCTCGATAAGCCAGGACTCCCACTCCGTTGTCGACTTGGTCGACGATGTCCGTGTCCGTAACCGACGCGACGCTCCCGTAGTGGGTGATGAACGTCGGAGGGACCGAATAGGTGTTGGTACGAACCGTCTCATGGGCACCCACGTACTTGCCTGGGGCCCCTTCTTTGTGGGCCCAGAGACCCGCTCGGTGGTAGCAGCAGAAAAGATCTGGTGAGTCCTCGTAGGTCAGGATCTTCTCGATCTGATTGGCGGCATCGGCTTCATCATCCACTGAAAGACGACCCAGGAAAATCTCCTCATCGAGATCTCCACCGTTGGTGGAGGCGTAGAGGTCGTCGGTGGGATCACCCGTGTCTGGGCTTGTGCAAAGCGGGATCACGTCCGTATCGCCCACGAGAAGCGCGTACGCATCATGCCAGATGGGAACGCTCGCCTCCCAAGCGTTGATGGCGATCTGAATCTCTTTGCAGGTATTTCCGATCTCGTCCACCGTCATCTCAGTGACCCAGTAGCCACGCGCCCACTTCTGCTGAGCGAGCGGTGCGATCTCATCTGCGTAGTCGTCGTTGGGATAGATGATCAAGTAGTCGGCGCGATAGATGAAGCGATCGACGGGATAGAAACTCTTCACCAGATCCCAGTTCATGAAGCGCAACTCGGCGAGCCGCGCCCGCTCGAGGGTCATGGGCTTGGCCGGTTCGGTCTCGACCGGGTGATGGATACGAATCGCCGTCCGCGTGGCAACGTCGAGAATGCGCGTGGAGGGATCCCAACGTATGGGAGCCAGCGTCAGACCGGTGGATTGAATCGAACGGAACCGGGTTTCGATCCGGCTCTCCAACACGCGCTCCCTGCTGGGGAACGGCTGCTTGGACGCATAGTAGTGCTCGTCTCGGACGAAGGGACCGAGCCTGGAACTCCCCTCTTCTTCATTTTCGACCTCAGATTCTCGGTCCGTCTCGCCCACCGGAATGGGTAGGAGATTGGGAACCTCGATCCGGACGATCTCCTCGTCCATCACCTCGACGCTCGGCGAGGCCACTTTCAGCCGACCCGGCGCCAAGGCCAGATCGACGTGCATCACCGGGACGTCGGGAGCGCCGACCTTCGGAAGCTTCGCCAGACCGGGAACTTCGATCTTCGTGTAGAGCCTGCCATCCCCACCCAGCTTCTGGCTGCGCCACCAACCGTGGATCACGACATCGCCCACGGTCTCATGCGCGTGACTGGCCTCGTGATGGACAACGAATTCAGCCGGAGTGCCTTCAGGAGAACCGTCGTGTGAAACCCAGACCGGGGTCTCGGAACAAGCCGAAAGACCGAACAAAACCATCAGTATGAGAGTTCGGGCACAGTTCGGGAACGTGACCTTGGATCTGGATTGCTTCCACAGGCGGCGGCCCGCCTCGAGGGTCAGCGGGTCGTTGGGGTTGGCCATGAGTGTTTCTCCTGTCTGGGCACCGCCGGGGGTTCCCGATCGCTGCAATGCAAGGGGGCAGTCGTGGGAGTGGCGAGAATCGGATCACGGGTCGGGCAATATCCCCAGGGGCCCGAGACCCGATTCGCAGCAAGAAGCCCCCCCCCGAGGACCGCCCGCGCTCCCATCTCACCACCCACCCCGTGCCGAAGATTTGGGCAGCGGGTGCCCGGGGTGGCGGCATCCCAGTGGCCCCGAAAGCTCCCAGCCAGGAAGACGACGCCCGCCATGACGGCACAGGGTTTGCTTCTTCCAATCCCATGTCGCAACCCGAGGACAGCCATGCAAACGGCCATCGACTCGACTCGAAGGAACTTCTGGACCTCGAACGCTCGGCTTCGGCACGAGAGGGGGAGTCCCCTCTACCTCTAAAGGATTGGCTCGCCCTCGCGGAGGCATGGCGCATCACAAGGGCCCTGCGCGACAACCGGGGCAACCGCTCGGCCACCGCACGCTCCCTGGGGATCGGCCGCCGTACCCTCTACACCAAGATGGAAAAGCTCGGCCTCAATCCCGAGTCCAAGAGCTGAAACAAACCGGGGACCGACGAACCCGTCCATGGGTCCCGGCCCAGCAGCACCCTTCCCAAGGCACCGCAATACCGGTTTCGGAACACCCCTGGGATCTGGAAGATTGAAGCGGCCACCAGGCGGAGCGGAGCCTGGCCCCCCCCCAGGCCGGGTTACTATGGTGCTCCGCGGCGCGGACCTTGCATTTCGCCGAGGAGGGAGCCCCTTGAAGATTGGAGTCGCGTTGGGAACGCCCCCGGACCCGCCTCGCGTGTGGATCGATTTCGCATTCTTCGCCAAAGAAGCCGAGCGTCTGGGCTTCGAGTCCGTCTGGATCGGAGAACACGTCACGTCACCGGTTCATTGTGAGAGTTTCTCTCCCACATTTGCCAATGGTCAGGTGCCTGGTTTTTTCGACCCCATGGTGGCCTTCGGTCGAGCCTCGGCGGTCACGAACCAGGTCAAACTTGGCACGGGCGTAACCCTCGTACCCGAGCATCACCCACTCAGACTCGCCAAGGCCATCGCAACGCTCGATCACCTGAGTGGCGGACGCGTTCTCTTCGGAGTCGGTCCGGGCTGGAATCGAGAGGAGCGCGCCATGATGGGAGGGGAAATGCAGCGCCCCTGGGCCCAAACGCGCGAAGCCGTGCTCGCGATGAAGGAATTGTGGACCCAAGAAGAGGTCGCATTCCAAGGCGAATTCTATTCCTTTCCCGCTGTTCGGAGTTTTCCCCGACCGCGATCGAAACCCCACCCTCCCGTCTATTTGAGCGGTGTCTCACCCGCCCTGGTACGACGAATGGTGGACTGGGGGGACGGTTGGGTGGGCTTTCGCACGACTCCCGCAGAACTGGAGGGGCGGATGCGCGAACTGCGTGAGCTGGCGCCACTTGCGGGACGCGACCCGGATGAGTTCGAAATCTCGATGTACACCTGGGAACCCAGCCGAGACCTGGCTCGCCAGTACGAAGAGACCGGCGCTCGCCGGCTGATCGTCCAGACCGCAGCGCTCTCCGAGGAACGCCAGACCGTAGAACGCCTGGAACAGATCGCCGAGATCGTGGGACTCTGAGGAATTTGGGGATCGGGTTCGCACCGTCGCTCCCTCAGCGGGAGCGCCCAACGGCGTATTCAGCGACGCAGCGAGACACCAGGGACGCCGTTTTCATCGCCGTGGCTTCGAGACTGAAGGATTCTTCCACTGTCTTCCGCGCAGCCGCTGCCATCCGCGCCCGGGTCACGGGATCTCCAGCCATCGTCTCCAGTGCATTCGCCAGAGAAGCGGCATCTCCGGGCGGCACCAGCAAACCATTGATCCCATCCTGAAGGATCTCGGATACACAAGCCAGATCGGTCGAGATACTGGGCCTACCCGTCGCCATGGCTTCGACGAGTGAGTTCGGGAAGCCCTCGTTCAAGCTCGGCAGTGCAAAGATGTCGAGGTTGCACAGAACCGCTTCGATATCCCGACGGAACCCCAGAAAGTGCACCCGACCTCGCAGCCCCAATGCGTCGACGGTCGCTTCGAGCGCCTCTCGGTTTCCTCCCCGGCCAACCACCACGAGGTGCAAACCCTCGAGTGAAGGTCGGGCCAGTGCCTCGAACAAAACCGTGTGCCCCTTCTTCTCCTCGAGTTGGCTCGTCACACCGACGAGCAGGGCATCCCGTGGGATCCCCCACTCGTCGCGCAGATCCCTTCGAGAGCCTGTCGTAAATCGCGTGATGTCTTTTCCGATGTGGATCACCTCCACACTCTCAGCCTCCAACCAGCGGTACTTCTCGAGCATCTCTCGCTTCATCTGATGACCCACCGCGATGGTGTGAGTCAGCATCTGACGGTGAAGCCACCAGTCAACGGGGTCGTGGTTGAGATCCTCGGCGAGCCCCACGTGGCGCAAGACCGGGATACCCAACAAAGCCCCAGCCACCGCCCCAGCGCACATGTCGCGGGAAATGTTGACCAGGATGCAGTCCGGTGCGAACGCCCGGGCCACCCGGAAATAGTTGAACAGACCGACGGGGTTGAAGATGGCGGGACCAAAACGAATGCCGTGACTCTCTAGGCCCTGCTGGGCACAAGCCTCTACCCAGGGGTCACCTAGGCGGCCCAGCACGGCGCAGGCGTGACCCTGTCCTTGGAGAAAGCTCGCAGTTTCGATCGCCCAGGTCTTCTCCCCCCCCCAGTCGCGAGTGCCATTCGAAAAAAGGATACGCACGGGTCTCGACTCTACCGCACACCGCTCGAAGATCTCATTCGGTCAGCGCCATCCAGCAAGCCATCTCTGCGGGAACGCGAACACCAAGACATCGACGGAAAGACACCTCTCACAATGTCAGCAGTTGCTTCTCCACGAGGTCTCGGTAGATGTCCGACGATGCGAGCAGTTCTTCGTGCGTTCCCTCTCCGACGATCTGCCCGTCCTTCATGACGACTACCCGATCCGCATCCATCACCGTCGAAAGCCGGTGGGAGATCATCACGATCGTGGGCCCTTGGGGAAGCTTTCGCAGGCCCTCCTTCACGATCGCTTCACCCTCAGAATCGAGCGCCGCAGTCGCCTCGTCGAGGATGAGGACCTTCGCACCCACCAACACCGATCGCGCGATGGCGATGCGTTGGCGCTGGCCGCTGGAGAATAGGCGCCCCTGATCCCCGACTTCAGTCTCATAGCGATCAGGAAAATCCTGGATAAAACCTGCCACGAAGGCAACCCGCGCCGCCTCCTCAATCTCACCGTCGGAAGCCATAGGCCTCCCGTAGCGAATGTTTTCAGCGACACTTCGCGCGAAGAGCATCGCCTCGGCGGGCACGAGAGTAATCTGCTTGCGAAGCCAATTTGCGTCGTACTCTCCGAGTTCTCGCCCATCGAGGCGAACGTGCCCCTGGGACGGTTCGTAGAACCGTGCGATCAGTTTGGTGACCGTCGACTTCCCGGACCCCGAGGCGCCAACCAGTGCCAAAACTTGGCCCCGCGGAATCTCGAGATCCACTCCACCGAGGACAGGGGAATCGGGGCGAGATGGATACCTGAAATGAACACCCTCGAGGCTGATGCGGCCATCGACTCCGTCGGGAACCAGTTCCCCTTCCTCGGGCATCTGGGATTGCCGCTCCCCCCACGAGAAGACGACCTGCGTCGCGCCCTCGGCTCGCATGACATCCGCACTGGCCGTGGAGACATTACGGACCGAGCGGGTCACCATGCCGGCGTAGAGGACGAAGGTCACCAGGGCGCCGGCCGTCAAATTACCCGAGACAATCAGAGCGCCCCCGGCCCACAAGGTCAGAACGATGGCACCTTCACTGATGAAATTATTTGCCGCCTCGAGCATCCCATAAGCCCGGGCGTATCGCTTGGCGACACCAACCACTTCCTCAGATACCTGGGAGTACTCTTCAACTTCGCGTTCTTCAGCTCGGAAGGTCTTTACGGCTTGGATGCCCGAAAATGCCTCGAGAGCCGTGTGATAAACCTTCGCATTCATCGTCTGGGTCTGCTCGCCAAACCGTCGCAGACGTGCCCCGAGACGGGAGGCCCCGTACCACATGGCGGGCCCCACCAGGAGAACGATGGCCGCGAGCATTGGGCTCGTGTAAACCATCAGCGCGCCAGCGATGCTCCCCATCAGCCCGAAATGAATCACCTCGGGAATCATGATGCGCATCATGTTCCCCAACAGGGTGACATCCGCGTTAACGCGCGTCGTGAGGTTGCCGACACCCTCATCGTCGAAGAAGGCCATCTCCTGAACGATCACATTGCCGAAAATCCACTTTCGCAGCGCAATCATCATGCGCTCAGACGCCATGGTGAAGAGGTAGCTGCGCATGTAGGTCGAAACCGACTGAACGATCAAGACACCTGCGAGGATCATCACTAGATCGTTCAGGCGACCCATCGAGCCGTTCTCGATTCCATCGTCGACGATCAACCCAACGAGCCAGGGGTAGACGATGACGGTGGTAAGGCTCAGAACCTCGAACACACTGGCGAGCGAGTAGGCCTTCTTCTCCAGCAGAACGAAGGGCTTGATCCTCCGCCAGAAAATCCGCAGGTCTCCACGCCTCACCTTGCTGAATTCGGACACAGGCCTCTCCGAGTCAATCCATTGGAGCCGGATGGAGGAAGCAGGGGGGGATCTCCCGTACCCTCTGAAGAAGCACACGGGGATTGGAAACCGTCGCGCGGCAGACCATAACACAGAGCCCTGCTCGAACGCGGTCGTCCGGGCAGGAGAAATCTATGGAACTCAGCACGGGCCTCGGTGACGATCCCCGGGGGATCCACCGCTGAGGCGCGTATGCGTCTCGTAGGGACCCACGGCAGCTCGGCCTTCAGCCAGGCGCCGCACCTGCAAGCCCCTCAACCCCAGTAGAACTTCCTGAGCAGTCCGAAGCCAAGCCGAGTCTGGAAGAAGTCCATCCTCGTCAGCCTGTTGAAACGCAGAACTTCGCGGCCCTGCGCAGCCAGCCAGCGGTTCTGGTGCGCGGTCGCAGACTCGGTGTCATAACCGGTTTCCCTTGGGTGGTGGACCCGTACCCGATCGTCGACCACGGACTTCATGTTCTCCTTCATCGCGTGATACCCCAGGACCACGTCGAGCCCGTATCCGTAGAGATTGACTTTTGTATCCACCGGGCAGAATTTCCGAAGAAGCCCGATCCGGGCCGCAAAGCACATGCCCTCCACGAAGGCGACCTCCCGCATCGAGCCCGAGCCACGCGGCCTCATCTGCAGATGCGGGGATCCTGGGACGCATGGCGCAAAGCAGCCGACCTCGTCGTCTGCGAGAGCTTCGCGTGCCTTCGCTACCAGAAAATCACAATCGGAGATCGATACATCCGAGCAGATGAACAAAAGTTCGTCGTGCCCTCGTGCGACTGCCTGCTCCACCGCAACGTTGAGCAGCCCGGTGTAGTAGACATTGGGAAGCTTCAGATCAAACGCATCGATGAGATGATCCTCGAGCTTTGAACCACTGTCGATCGAAACGACGTCGCCAAAGGGTGCAAGGCGCCCTGAAAGCGCCACCGCCTCCGCATTGTGTTCGTGATTGACGACGGTGATGAGCATTCACGGTTCCGTTCGCAAGCTCGCCGAATTACAGCAACACGTATCGGACGCGAAGGCTGAGCACCGGCCGAAAGAAAGACTCCTTCTCTGGCAAGCGCTGAGCGGTCGTTCCTAAAGCCCCACGATGGTGGCTAGGGCCTCACGGTGGTGCGCAGCATCTCCGAACAGCAACGCACTCGCCTTGGCGCGTTTGAAGTACAGGTGAGCTGGGTGCTCCCAGGTAAAACCCATACCGCCGTGGATCTGGATGTTCTCCGCGGCTGCGTGGAAGTACACCTCGGAGCAATACGCCTTAGCGAGGCTCGCAGCCTCCAGAAGTTCACCGGGTTCATCAGCTGCACTGAAGCAAGCGTGATAGGCGGCGGTCTTGGCGAACTCGACTTCGACCAGCATGTCAGCGCACTTGTGTTTGATCGCCTGGTAGGAACCGATGGGCCGTCCAAATTGCAAGCGCGTGGACGCGTACTCCACCGCCATGTCGAGGCAGGCCTGGGCACCTCCAACCTGTTCGGCCGCCAGAGCCACAACCGTCAAGGCCAGTACCCTCTCGAGCGCCTCGCTCTGATCCCCCTCGCTGATCTTCGTGGCCGGCGTGGACGCAAAGCTCAACTTGGCCAGCTTCCGTGTGAGATCGAGGGTGGGCAGATCAGATCGGGTCAACCCCTCCGCATCCCCCTCGACCCGGAAAACCTCGAGGCCCGTTTCCGTTCGTGCAACTACGAGAATCACATCGGCCGCGACACCATCGAGCACCCAACCCTTCTCTCCGTCGAGCAGCCAGCCATCGTCCTTGGACTGTGCTCGCATGTTGACTTCGGAAAGGTCCCAGCAACCACTGGACTCCACATAGGCAAGGGTCGCAATCGTCTCACCCGTAGCAATCGATGGCAGCAGAGAGTTGCGCGTAGCTTCGTCCGCACACTGAAGCAGGGCATTCGTGGCGGTGACTGACGTCGCCAGATACGGGGCACAGGCAAGTACACGCCCCATTTCCTCCATCACGATGCAAAGCTCCTTATAACCGAAGCCGGCGCCACCGTGCTCCTCGGGAACGATCAATCCGGCCAGACCGATCTGCTCCGCCATCTGCGTCCAGAGATCACCGTCGTAGCCACTGGGCAGGTTCATGTGCGCACGAACCGCCTGCTCGTCTGACTTGTCTGCAAAAAACTGGCGGACCGTGGCCCTCAGTTCATCCTGCTCTTCTGTAAACGTGAGATTCATCGAATCGATTCCTTCCAGCGGGCACTTTGACAGAACCCGCTCAATCCACACCCGCCCCTAGGAACGCGGTACGTCCTTCCAGGCCACATCCTTGTCTACCCGCGGCTCACCGGGAAGTCCCAAGACACGCTCGCCGAGGATGTTGCGCATGATCTCAGACGTTCCGCCCTCGATCGAGTTCGCACGAGACCGCAAAAACTGATATTTCGCGAAGGCCTCCGTCGAACTCGCGTCGACTCCCGCACTCTGGCGCAGTTCATAACCCGCTTCGAAGGACAAACCCTTCGACCCCAGAATATCCACAGCCGTCTCCCAAAGACGCTTGTTGATGTCCGCCTGAGCAAGCTTGGCAACGGACCCCTCCGGTCCCGGGTTCCCGGCCTTCTGAGCGGCGCGAGCCCGCTGAGCTGTCAATCGGAGCAACTCCGTCTCGATGTAGAGGCGGCTGACCCGGTCGCGCATGACCGCTTCCTGGCCTGGCGACAGGTTTTGCTTCTCGCGCTCACTCCACAACTTCATCAACTGGGATATTGAGCCGCCGCCCTTCTTCCTCGGGCCCGCACCCCCGATCGCCACACGCTCGTTCATCAGAGTCGTGATGGCAACACGCCAACCCTGGCCTTCTTTTCCGAACATGTACTCATGAGGGATCCGAACATCATTGAAGAAGACCTCGTTGAATTCAGCCTCCCCCGTGATTTGATAGAGCGGTCGAACATCCACACCGGGCGATTCCATGTCGAGTAGGAAGTACGAAAGCCCATCGTGCTTCGGAACGTCTGGATTGGTGCGTGCGACCAACATGCCCCACTTGGAGAGGTGAGCCACCGTGGTCCAGACTTTTTGTCCGTTCACCACCCACTCATCCCCATCGCGAACGGCGCGGGTCGCAAGGCCCGCAACATCGGAGCCCGCGCTGGGCTCACTGAACATCTGGCACCAGATGTCTTCACCGCTGAAGATGCGAGGCAGCAGAGTCTTCTTCAGTTCCTCGCTGCCGTAGGTGAGCAACACCGGCGCACCCATTCCGATCCCGATGAGGCCCGCGGGCGGGTCGTTGTATACGACCGAAGAATGCTTGGAGATCTCGTCCAGAACCACGACGTTCATCTTCGGTGAGACGTTGAGCCCGCCGTAGCCCTCGGGGAAGTGAATCCAAGCCAGCCCCTCGTCGTACTGGGCACGGCGAAAAGTAACGCTGTCGGACTTCTCCGGGTGGATCTTTTCCAGCAAAGCACGTGTGCGCTCCCGCACTTCGTCTTCACTCATCGAACGATATTCACTCATGTCGACTCCATCCAATTGAATCGCCACGGTCACCCGCAGCGTTTTCGAAAATCCGCAGGAAAACGCCCTAGGAAAGCGCCTCCTCCACCGTCTTGCGTGCCCATCCGTAGTCAGCCTTGCCGTTTGGGGCACGCCTGACTTCGGCCACGACAAAGATCTGCTTGGGCATCTTGAAAGCTGCCAGCTTCGAACGCGTGAACTCTCGCAACTCGTCGCCAGTGATCTCACTTCCGGGTCGGAGCGAAGCCACTCCCGTTACACGCTGCCCGAACTTCTCGTCGTCCACTCCCACCACCAGGCAATCGATCACGTCCGGGTGCCTCTTGACCGCCTCCTCGACCTCCTCGGGGTAGACCTTTTCGCCCGCGGTGTTGATGCAGTTGGAGCCACGGCCCAGCAGAGTCAGACTCCCGTCTGATTCCACGAGTGCCCAGTCTCCAGGAAACGAGTAGCGGACTCCATCAATGGTTCGGAAAGTAGCCGCTGATTTCGCCTCGTCCTTGTAGTACCCGATGGGCACACTGCCTCCCGCGGCCACCATCCCAGTTTCGCCCGAGCCCGGCTCCACCTCGCGTCCGTCCTCGGTAAAAACACGCGTGGTGGGATTCATGGAAAATTTTGCCGTCTCCCCAATGTTGCCGCGTGTGGTGATCTGCGTCCCCATGGTCCCCTCAGTCGAACCCATGGCATCGATCAGGATGAACTCGTTCCAATCCAACAACTCCTTTTTCACTTCCGACGTCCACATGACGCCCGAGGAGATCAGGAACTTCACACTGGAAAGGTCGTAAGCTCTGCCCTCGGACTTTGCTTCGTCGAGAGCGCGAAGCATGGGCTTCGCAAAGGCATCCCCCACGATCACCACCTGGCTGGCCGCTTCACGCTGGGCGGTACTCCACAACTCGTGTGCGTCGAAAGAGCGCCCCTCGAGGGTCACGACCCGCCCTCCCGCACAGTGGGGAATCAAAGCCCCCAACCACATGCCGGTGCCGTGCATCAGGGGGCAGGCTGGAAGTGACGTCAGCCCCCCTTGTTCTTCCCATAGCTTGGCGGTCAGCGCCGGAACCTCGTCAATGGTCGGCAACCCGAGGCCGAAAATGGGAAACGCCGTTGCAATGAACCCCTGGAGCATCCCACCGGTGTCGTACATGACCCCTTTGGGCATCCCCGTGGTGCCCCCGGTGTAGAGCATGTAGAGATCGTCAGCAGAACGGCCAATACGCGCCGCCGGCTCGTGTGCCGCGATCAGTTCCTCGTAATCCACTGCTCCTGGGATCGACTCACCCCCATCGTCCACCTGAATCCAGAGCTTCACCCCAGGGGCGCGCTCCATCACCCGGGCCACACGGTCCCCGAGACTCGTGTGGAACACCAGGGCCTCAGCGTCGGAATTCTCGAGGAGGTAGAGCAACTCGTCGTCGAGGTAGCGATAGTTGACATTGATCGGGACTCCCCGCCCCTTCATCGATGCGAACTGAGCTTCCAGGTATTCGGAGCTGTTGTAGAGGTACAGGCCGAGTTTCGAATCCGGACCGAGACCTGCCTCCGCCAGAGCCGAGGCCAATTTCGCAGCTCGCGTCTCGTATTGCGTCCAAGTCAGCCGCCTCGAGCCGGAAACCACGGCTTCGCGATCTCCGATCTCGTCGCTGATGGCCTCCCAAAGCGTCGCGTAGTTCAACTCCATAACGGCTCTCCTCGAACTTCCGTGGACCTGGCAGCTCGCGATGATTCATGGTCTGCCCCTGGCTGAGCAGCGAAGACTGCGGCTCCACCGCTTTGCACGAGGCCCCGTTTCCGATCCAAGCTTCCCGACTCCCGTCAGGCCGCTTCGAACAAAGAAGCCAGCCCCTGACCGCCTCCAATACACATGGTCACGATCCCGTAGCGTTTGCCTTGACGCTTGAGCTGGCGCAAAAGCAGACCGGTCATCCGGGATCCTGTCATCCCGAAGGGGTGGCCGATGGCAATCGAGCCGCCCGAGGGATTGAGTTTCTCGTTGGGAATTCCCAATTCGCGCTGGCAGTAGAGCAACTGGGACGCAAAGGCCTCATTGAGTTCGACGATGTCGATGTCGTCGATAGTGAGACCATTCCGCTCGAGCAGCTTGGGCACGGCGAACACCGGACCAATTCCCATCTCCTCGGCCCCGCAGCCTGCGACAGCCGTGCCTCGATAGAAGCCGAGCGGCTCGACACCGAGTTCTTTGGCCTTGTCAGCGGACATGAGAAGTGTCGCCGAAGCCCCGTCCGACAGTTGCGAAGCATTCCCTGCGGTCACGGTTCCACCCTCTTCGGGCTTCTTGAAGACAGGTGCCAGCGATGCCAAGCCCTCAAGAGTGGTGCTCGCGCGATTGCACTCATCGAGCTCCACGGTGGCTTCCTCCTCGTAGGGATCGGCATCCTTCTTGATCACGTTGCGAGTGACCTTCATGGGAGCGATCTCTTCGGCGATGAAGCCCTGCTCCTGAGCAGCCGCGTAGCGCTGTTGGCTCTGCAACGCATAGGCGTCCTGATCTTCTCGCGAAATGCCGTAGCGTTCGGCGACGATCTCGGCCGTGATTCCCATGGGAAAGTAGAGACCCGGGAAGCGCTCTCGTGCCACCTTGTTCGAAAGACGCGTCGTGTTCTGAGTACCGTCCTGCATCATGGTGATGGTCTCGACGCCCGCTCCAATGGCGACATCAGCGCCCTCGTTCAAAATGGAGTGGGCCGCCATCATCACCGCCTGAGAACCCGAAGAGCAGAAGCGGTTCACCGTGGTAGCCGCAACCTCCTTGGGAAAGCCCGCCGCCATGGCAGCAATGCGAGCCATGTTCATTCCTTGGCAGCCCTCGGGAAAACCACAACCAACGATGACATCTTCGATCTCTGCAGCGTCCAAATTGGGAACCGCTGCGGCCACCTCGCGCAAGGTGTGCGCGAGGTAATCGACGGGTTCAGTGATGTTGAACGAACCACGGTGGGCCTTGGTCAGACCCGTGCGCTTGCTCTCTACGACAACGGCCTCTCGAGCCATGAAAACCTCCAGTTGATTCGGGCAGTGAATCGGGGGTTGAAATCGGGGATGAATGCCCGGGATCCATTCCGGACACACCCGGAAAGGCCCATTCGAGGGGGCGATCTTACACCGGATCGAACGGGGTTCTCAGGGATGTCGAACCTGACTCGGGGTCGCGACGAGGCGGCCCCTCCCGGGGATCTCGGCGGGTGGATGGACCTGGCCTCCGACCCATTCCCTCACCCCAGGCGCCGTCCCAAGCTCTTGAAATTCCAACACTTCCTAAACAATGGGGTGAATCTCAGTCACCCGCGCCTGCCTCGGTGCCGCCCACTGAGCACGCCAGACCGAATCACTTCAGGGGCCGCTGCGTCTACCTAGGAAACGGCGGGCCAGCGTGGACGCCAAATGGAGGGGGGGTGACCCTTGCGCCTGCTTGGTAAGCTCAGCCTCCGACCTGGCTGTGCATCCCACCGGAAGTGGAAGCGGTTCCCCAGCTTCGGTGGGCACGACCCGCAAACTCAGGGAGAAGTCCTCATGTCGTTCCGTATCGCAATCCTCGCATTCATCGCACTCGGTCTTGCAGCTGGACAAGCCAGCGCCGCCTCGAGCTGCTCCTCATTCGGTATCATCAAGTCCTACGATCCGGAATCGAAGAGCGTCAAGATCAAGTTCAAGAGCACCTCCGAGCGCAAGTTCTTCCCCAAGCCCGAAGGTCAGACCAAGTCGAAGATTCCCAACAAGTGCAAGCGGAAGGTCACGAAGGCGAAGCAATTCGACGTCAAACTGACCGGAGGCCGCATGAGCGTCACCCAGGTACGCCAGAACTTCAGCGGCAAGATGATGAACGAAACCGACAATCCCGAGTGGCTGCCCGGACAATTGGAAGCGCTGATCGAAAGCAAGGGAACTGTGTGCGTCATCCTCCGCGGGGGGAAGAAAAAGGGTGACCCGGTTGCCCTCACGACCATCTACCTGCCGATCACCGACGAAGAAAAGGACGAGATCCAGCGGATCAACGACAACGCATCGGACGTATAACTCTCGTTTCCAACAAACGAGAGGCCCTGCGTCAGCGAATTCACGTCGAATGGAAGTCGGGTGCTTCTTGGGCAAACCGCTCGAGAGCGGCGAGGCGTGTCTCGAGCAGGTTCGTGTCCCCACCGTACCAATTCCAGGGCTGCACCTTCAGATGGCTCACCCTGTGGTCGAGCGCAAAGTCGACGTCCTCTCTTCCAGGAGCAACGTGAAGGCTCGCTGCAATTTCGAAGGGTTCATCCGCCCGTCCCGCCTCCCTACGCAACCGTGCCAAGGTTGGAAGTTGGGCGGCCGCCGATCGTAGATCCCTTCCGCTGATCCAGCCATCGCCGTGGTGGGCGGCGCGCTGCAGAGCTGCATCACTCTCTCCTCCCACCCAGATTGACGGCGGATTGCCAGGCACAGGCCGCAACCGCAACCGAGGCAGATCGTAGGACTCTCCGTGTGACTCCACGTATTCACCCCGCAACAGCGACCGGAGCAGCGGCAGCATCTGATCGGTACGCGCACCACGGGTCGAGAAGTCCTCGCCCATGGCGAAGAACTCCTCCGACATCCAACCCACGCCAATGCCCAGAGTCACCCGATCTCCAGCTATGGCCGCCGCCGTGGCAACAGCTTTAGCGGTCACGAGCAGTGGACGAGCTGGCAAGACATAGACATTGGTCACGAAGCGCAGCCGACGGGTCACCGCCGCCATGGCACCAATCTGTACCCAGGGGTCCGGCCAATCGTCGGCATCCGTAAACGGCATGGCGCCACCCGGATAGGCGGACTCGACAACGGCAGGCATCACGCTGTGATCGGCCAATGCCAGACCGGTGTAACCCAGATCGTCGGCAGCTTTGGCGATCGGCAGCAACTGCTCTGCCTCCACCATCAACGCGTTGACCCAGTACTGCATAGAATTGCACCCGGTCCAGGGACTAGATCAGGCCGTCATCCCTGACGCGTATTTCTCGACGACGGTCCCAGCGAAGAAATCCGGATTCGCCTCGGTATACATTCTCATCACGTTGTCACACATGAATGCCCGGAACTGTTCCGAGTCCAACCAGCCCTTTTCCAAATGCTCGTGGGCTTCGGGAAGGACATGGTGCATGTGTGCCACGTCCCAGTGACCGATGTCGGATGAGAAGATTGGGCTGAGTTCGGATCCACCCGGCAAGCGGCTCGTGTCGAACGCCAGACCCGTCAAGGGATCATCGGCCTCGCAACCGAAGAAACACTGACGCGTGACCTGGCGGATGATGTCTTCGGGCCCGCTGATTCCCGCTGCTTCGAAATCGTTCACCCGCGTCGGCGTACTGAGGGCCTGCCGAAACTGCTCCCCCCAACCCTCAAAAACCTTGAGTGAGCCTGCATTTTCCAGCATGAGCCGATCGAAAAGTTCCGCATCGATCTTCGAAGGATCGAGTTTCGTCAATCCGTCGGGGCCGCGCTTCTCCCAATGCTCCACGAAACCCACGAGCATCTGAACCGCCCAGGTCACACCCCCTTCGAGAAATGCGACACGCAACTCGGGAAAGCGATGGAAAACACCGCCGAAGAACATCGACTTCGCGGTTGCCTCACCAGCGCCCGCAAAGTTGCCCATGTGGTTGTAGGAAAAATTGCTGATGGATCTGCGACCACTCCACCCCATGGAGCCTGAGTGAAGCGAGGGTGCCACACCCAGTTCCACGAGCCGCTTCCAGAGAGGATCATAATCGTGCACGCTGTCGAGTCCGAGACTGTCGATCCAGACCCCTTGCTCGTCTCGGTCCTCGAAGGAACGAACCGCAAACCCACCGATCATCGCAGCGCGGAAACCCAGTTCCTCGACCGCGAACTCGAGTTCCTCCAGCGCTTCATCGGGATTGGACGTGGGAACGACCGCCACAGGCAACAACCGGTCACCCAGGCCCTCGAATTGATCCGCCGCGTAACGGTTGTAGGCGCGGCATCCCAGCCTCCGCAAAGTTTCGTCGCGTTGCGCTGGGAATTGGAGCCCCACGCTCGGGTAACACACAGCCAGGTCGATGCCGAGTTCGTCGAGTCTCTCATAGAGCAGACGCGGCGCCGACGCAGTCGCCAGGTCCCTCGCATCATTCGGAAAGCCCCACCAGGGGCTGCGATAGCTCCGCGCGCGAAGGCGCTCGTCGGGAGACAGCGAGTCAATGGTGCGAGAACCATCGAAGGTGGCCGTCGCCATGAAGGTCTGCATCCCGCCCTCGACGCCGCCTTCGCGCAGGTAATGGTCGAGAGCCGGCCAGTACTCGACGATGTGACCATCACCATCCACCACCGGGTGATCTAGAGATTCGCGAATGGAAGCAGCCGAGCGAACCGAGTTCGTCATCTGCTCATGCTAACCGTGCAAAGTCGGAAACCACAAGCCAACGCTTCACAGCAAACCGGAAAAACGCGTTGGTGTATCCTGTTACGAGTTTTTGGGCTTCCTTGTCCCCGGAGGGCGCAACAAAATGCGTTTGGCACTGGTCAACAACTCCCAACACGAACCCGACTTCCACAATGCTTGGTTTGGAATGATTCGGCCCGCCCTCGAAAAAGCCCTGCACCCGGATACGAACGTCGAGTTTCTGTCGATCCGTCAAGGCCTGAGTGGATCTCACGCCCTCGACTTCGACAATGCCTACTTCGACCTACTCAACAAGGCCGCAGTCGGAGAGGTCTTGATCGACGCTGATCGCAGTGGTTTCGATGCCGCCATGGTGGCGTGCTTTGCTGACACGGCCGTCCACGAAACACGATCCGTGACACAAATGCCGATCATCGGTGCGGGAGAGGCGACACTGCTGTTCGCCTGCATGCTGGGACGAAAGCTCGGAGTGATCGCAACGAACATGCCCGAGCAAATCGCGTCGGTCGAAGACAAGCTGACACACATGGGCCTTCGGGATCGCGTGATCCCCAATGGGATCCGTCTCGACGTCCACTCCTTCCAGGAGACCTGGGAGCGCGGCCTCGAAGACCCTCAGTTCGTGGCAGATGGTGTCGAGCAAAGGGCTCGTGAATTGGTCGAGGACGGCGCCGACGTAATTGTAGTGGGCTGTTGCGGGCTGGGGCCCATGTGCACCCTCGCAGGGCTGTCCCATATCGAAGTTGGTGACCGCAGAATCCCAATCCTCGACCCAGTACTCATCGCCATGAAGTCCGCAGAGATGTCCGCAGGACTGCGTGGCGCAATCGGTCTTCCCTTCAGCACCACGGCAACCGTCGAAGGGTCTGAGGTCGACCGCGTGCGCGCGCTGTTCACCCGCGATTGAACATCCATCCAGGGGAGTGGCTTCGTGGTAGAGTGCTGCGATGCTGGACCGACCCCCCGAAACATGGATCGACGCGGACACGCACATCACCGAGCCTGCAGATGTATGGACCAGCCGTGTCCCCAGCCGCTGGCGAGAACGTGTTCCCCAGGTGCGCTGGGACGACGAGAACCAAGAGGAATGCTGGTTCCTCAGCGACCAGAAAATGATGCCGGTCGGGATGACGGCCCTGGCGGGGTGGCCAGAAAAGTTCCCCCAGCACCCCCCGAGTTTCGAAAAAGCCCACGCCGGTGCCTACGACGCCAGTGCTCGCATCCGTTATATGGACGAGGTCGGTTGTCGTGCCCAGGTCCTCTATCCAAATGTCGGAGGCTTCGGGAATCAATTCTTTCTACGTATCCCGGAACCTGAACTGAAACTCGCATGCGTTCGCGCTTACAACGACTTCCAACTCGATTGGATCTCACCGGACCCGGACCGCTTCATTCCCATCATGGCGACTCCGTTCTGGGACGTGGAAGCAGCCGCCGCAGAAGTCGAGCGCTGCGCGAAGTTGGACTTCAAGGGCATCCTCTTCACAGCAGCGCCTCAGGATTTCGGCCTGCCCCTACTCGGCGACCGACACTGGGATCCACTCTGGTCCATCGCCCAAGAGGCCGGCCTCCCCATTAGCTTCCACATCGGAAGCGGCGACGATTTTGGAGTGTTCTCACCGGAGCGTGTTGCCACCATGGGGACTGCACCGGCATATGCGCTTTCCTCCTGCGTCTTGTTTCTGAACAATGGCATACAACTCGCGGACCTCCTTCTCTCGGGCGTTCTCGCGCGCTTTCCGGAACTCAAGTTCGTTTCCGTCGAAAGCGGGGTCGGCTGGGTACCCTTCGTTCTCGAAGCCGCCGACTACAGCCTCACCCAGGGCGACACGAGCGACGGACAACACTTCGACCTCAAACCCAGCGAGTATTTCCGCCGACAGGTCTATGCCTGCTACTGGTTCGAGCGCGACGCGAACCAGCACTTCGAGAGCGTGGGAACCGACAACATCCTGTTCGAAACAGACTTCCCCCACCCCACATGCTTGTACGGAAACATCGCCGAGACCATTCAGGAAGGCCTTGGTGGAGAGGACGAGCACGTGAGGCGCAGAATTTTGTTCGAAAATGCAGCTTCGCTCTATGGAATCGAGAGCTGAGGAAACACACTTCTAGAAAACCACCTCCATCAAGTCGGGAGAAGGGGAGACAATGGAACCCAGTGGTGTTGCAATGGTCACAGGGGCAAGCCGGGGAATCGGCCGTGCTGTCGCCGTGGACTTGGCCCATGCCGGCTTCGACGTCGTCGCCAGCATGCGGAACCCGTCCGATGGACAAGGACTCCCCGAGGAAATCGAATCCGCTGCGGGATCCATCCGCATCGCTCGACTGGACGTCGACAACCCCTCGACCATCGAGATCCCCGACGGTTTGAAGGTCCTGGTCAACAACGCGGGAATCGAGCGTCAATACCTCCCCCTCGAATCCATTTCCATGGACGACTGGCGCTCGGTGTTCGAAACCAACGTCTTCGGACTGGTGGAGGTAACGCGACGCGCCATCCCGGTCATGCGCGAAGCGGGAGGTGGCGTGATCTGCAACGTCACTTCGTCATCGATCCTCGCCGCGGTTCCCTTCTACACTCTCTACCGAGCCTCCAAGGCTGCCGTCTCGGCGCTTGGCGAAAGCCTTCGGGCTGAAGTGGCGCAGTTTGGAATCCGCGTGGTGGAGATCATGCCGGGACCCATCGATACCGACATGCTGACCCGCTCAGACCGGATTCCCGAGGCCGCGGACCTTCCCGCGTACCGCGACCTGGCCATGCAGGCCTACGAGCAGCGCAAGGGTGCGGATATGCACACGACACCCACCTCGGAAGCCGCATCGCGTATTCGAACTGCGATCCTCGACGATGAAGGGCCTCTGAAATACAGCTGCGATGACCTCGCGGAAGGCCTCCTCCAAGCTTGGGGCCAGGACCCCATTTCACTCGTGGGCCAGGCCTACGAGAAGGGGAAATGATCGGCTGCTTCTGGGACTCCCTGAAGCAGCTGGCGTAAGCTTCACGACATGGGTATCGCGTCGAAGATCCTCGGTCACCCCAGGGTCTACGACACAGTTCAAGCCCTTTTGTGCTTAGGACTGCAGTTCGACGAGACCTATGCCTGGCTGGAAGCGCACACGGAAGATGTCGTGGTAGACGTGGGGTGTGGAAACGGTCATGCCCTGGAATACATCCGTGACTTCTCGAGCTATCACGGTTTCGATGTCGACGAGCGCGCCACTGCGGCTCTGAAAAACAAGTTTCCCGGCCGCCGAATCGACGTCAGCCCAGAAGCTCTGACCGCGGCTCACATGATGGCCTTGCGCCCAAACAAGGCCATCGCAATGTCGCTGCTCCACCACCTCGACGATACAGAGGTGGCCGGATTGCTCGATGTACTCGCGAGCAGCGGAACGGTCCGGCGGATCATTACGCTCGACACCGTCTACTTGTCGGGCAAACCGATCAACAACGTAGTGGCCTTCGCGGACCGCGGCCGCCACACCCGCACACGGGAGGCCTACCTGGCTCTCCTCGAGGACTCCCCCTTCCGGGTGATCGAGGAAGACCTGTCCAACACCCGGACCCGGAACACCCTCCTCTACTACTACTCCATGTGCCTGGCGCCCCGCAGCGTCTAAACACCCAGAGAAGCCCTGAGAGAGGTTCGCCGGGGTCCCATCGGGTGGGCCGCTGGCGGGTCCACACCGGGTTCAGTAGATCTGTAGCGGTGTCTGAGGCCTGGAAGGAAACTCTGAGAACGCTCCACGCGTCCCCGGCGCAGGTGGTGATCGCCGCCACGGGGGGAGGCAGCCGTGCCATCTCTGAGTTGCTCGCGGTACCCGGCGCGTCGGCCACCCTCCTCGAGGCCATCGTCCCGTACGCGGAACCGTCCCTCAAACAACTGCTGGGGCGAAGCCCGGATCAAGCCTGCAGCCCAGCCACTGCCCTGGCTCTGGCCAGCGCGAGCTGGCTGCGCGCCAGCAAACTGGCGGACGAGGGCTCCAGTGCTCTGGTGGGCGTCGGTTGTACCGCAGCCTTGACGAGCGATCGCCCGAAGCGCGGAGCGCACCGCGTTCACGTGGCGAGCCAGACCCCCTCCAGCACGCAGCTCTACAGCCTCGAACTCGAGCGAGGCGAGCGGAACCGGGACGAAGAAGAAGACCTGGCCGCCGCCCTGGTCCTATACGCATTGTCCCGCGCCTGCTCCCTCTCTTCTCTTCCCGGGCTCCCCCTGGTAGGCACCGAGCAGGTGGAAAACCGCGAGCGTCAGGCCGATCCAAAACTTGCGGCGGTCTGGACTGGCCGTTCAGCGGGCATTTGGGCGCTACCCGACGGATTGCTCACAGAAGTACTGGAAGAGTCGCCGCGCGGTTTGCTTTCAGGCTCCTTCGACCCGTTGCACGCGGGTCACGAAGCTCTGCGGCACGCGGCCGAGCAACACCTCTCAGGCCCAGTCTATTGGGAACTCACACTCCGCAACGCTGACAAACCGCCCCTCGACTATCTGACGGTAGAAAGTCGACGTGCGCAATTCGACCGGACACCGCTGCTCCTGACCCACGCTGCCAACTTCGTCGAAAAGGCCGAGAACTTCCCGGACCTGACATTCGTAGTGGGGATCGACACGGCGCTGCGGATCACCGACCCACGCTTCTATGACGGATCACCCGATCGAATGCACGAAGCTCTCGAGACCCTCCGGGCGAGGGGCAGCGGTTTTCTGGTCGCTGGGCGTCGTATGGGTGACGAGTTTCAGACCCTGCCCCAGATCACAATTCCTTCGGGTTTCGAAGATCTGTTCGAGGAGTTGCCGGAGGCGGAGTTCCGTTCGGACCTCTCGTCCAGTGAGCTACGGCGTAACGCGTCGGGCACCGAATAGACACCCACTACAGAGAACGGCACCAATCGGGGCTTGAGGCACGCCGGAAAAGCGGCCTATGCTCCGCCGAGCATGGAGGCAGACCCAATGGCAACGCTCGATTTCAAGCTCTTCGACGGGGACAACCACTACTACGAGGCAGAAGACGCCTTCACACGCCACATGGATCGACGCATGCAACAGCGCTGTATGCAATGGGCCGAGGTCAATGGGCGTAAGAATCTGCTGGTAGCAGGCAAGGTCAATCGCTTCATCCCCAATCCCACCTTCGATCCCGTGGCGAAGCCCGGTTGCCTGGACGATTACTACCAGGGCAAGAACGAAGGCGGCGCTTCCATCAAAGAGGCCTTCGGCGACCTGGAGCCCATCCGCCCCGAGTACCGAGATCGCGACGCCCGCATTCGAGTCATGGACGAGCAGGGAGTGGAAGGCGCTCTCTTCTTCCCGACATTGGGTGTGGGAATGGAGGAGGCCCTGTATCCCGACGGCGAAGCCATTCACGCCGCCTTCAAAGCCTTCAATCGCTGGCTCGATGAGGACTGGGGCTTCGCGTACCAGGAGCGCATTTTCAGTGCCCCGTATCTCTCACTTGTCGATCTCGACGAGGCCATCGCCGAGCTCGAGTGGGTGCTCTCCCGGGATGCGAGAGTCATCGTCATGCGTTCAGCACCCGTTCGCACGGCCAGCGGGAACCGTTCGCCCGCAGATCCCTATTACGATCCCTTCTGGGCTCGCGTCAACGAAGCCGGCATCACGGTGGCCTACCACGGCGGCGACGCGGGTTACGGCCGCTATCTCGAAGACTGGGGAGAAGGCGGGGAAGTCCAGTCCTTCAAGGTGACCCCCATGAAGAGCCTATGCGGATCATCACGCTCGCCTTTCGACATGATGGCCGCCCTGATCTGCCACGGGGTGTTTCACCGCTTCCCAAACGTGAGAGTCGCAAGCATCGAGATGGGCTCCCATTGGGTGTTCTGGCTGATCCAAAGCTTCCAGCGCACCTACGGGATGGACCCGGGTTCCTTCCAGGAAGACCCGCTGGAAACCTTCAAACGACACGTGACGATCTCGCCCTTCCACGAGGACAATGTCGATGGGCTGAAAGAACTCATGGGAACCGATCGACTGCTGATGGGCTCGGATTGGCCTCACGCCGAGGGGCTGCCCCTACCCTCGGACTACATCCGAGAACTGAAGAACTTCCAGAGCGACGAGATCCGCGCAGTCATGCGGGACAACGGGCTCGCCTTGGTGCAGCGACGACCTGTGTGAGCAAAGCTCAGACGGGCGGGTGCAACGGCTCTTCACCATCTGAGGCTTCGGAGTCCTCGAGAACCCGGTACCACTCCCAGCGAATTCCCTCAGGCTCCACGGCCCAGACCTTGTCCTGCTTCGCATAGCAACAGGTCGTCTGGTCCTCGACGAAGTGCTCCATCCCTTCGTCCTTGAGCCGCTCCGTGGCCGCGGTGACCTCCTCGCCCTCGAACACTTCGACCCCCATGTGATTCAGACGCTCGGGGGCATCGGGATTCTCGAACAACACGAGCTTGAGGGGCGGCGATTCGATGGAAAAGTTCGCGTATCCGGGCCGACGTTTGGTCACGGGCACGCCAAACATCTTGGAGTAGAACTCGATCGCAGCCTCGAGATCCCGTACGTTGAGAGCCAATTGGAGTCGCATCGGTCACCTCCCTGATCTCTGGTATCGTACGATGCCAGGCGAGGCTTTCGCAAAGTCTTCACACGGCCTTCAAATGGAAAGGGCTCGGAATCGGAGACCGAACCTCACAGGGGCGTGATCACCCACCATGCTCTTCTTGGATCTGTGGTTCTGGGGCTTCGCGGGGATCGCGATTCCGGGCTTCTGGCTCTGTCCGAGACGCCTGAAGCTCATCTGGCTGGTCGCCGCGAGCGCCGTCTTCCACTGGTATTTCGCAGGCCCCGCGGGTGTTTTACCGATCCTCGCCCTCGCCATCATGACCTACAGCGTGGCCCTGGCTCACCACGACGGCTCGAGGCGAACTCTGCTGACCGGAGCTCTCGTAGTGCTGGTGGGCGCTCTCAGCTTCTACAAGTATTCCGAGTTCGCTCTCCACGACCTGGGCCAACTCCTGGCCTCCATGGGAGAGACCGCCGCAGCGGGAAGCCTCTACGCTTGGCAGTCCCCCGCGGCACCCCTTGCCATCTCGTTCTTTACCTTCGAATTCTTCCACTACCTCTACGAGGTCCGCTACGCGGGCCGCGAGCCGATTCGGAACCCCCTGCATTTCGCCCTGTTCGCCATCTTCTTCCCAACGTTGGCATCGGGTCCCATCAAGCGTTTCAACGATTTCGTCCCACAACTCGCAAACCTCAGGAACCCGAGTCTCGACAACGTGGTCGCGGGCGCAGGTCGGGTGATTCGTGGCCTCTTCAAGAAAGTCTGCATTGCTGACCTCTTGATCGAGCCCATCGCAATCGTGGAGCAGGCCCCAAACTTCAACCTGCCATTGTTGGCGCTCCTGGGAGTGCTTCAGGGTTTCCGTATCTACTACGATTTCTGCGGTTACACCGACATGGCGGTGGGCCTGGCCCGAATGCTGGGTTTGAGGGTCCCGGAGAATTTCGATCGCCCGTATCTGGCGACCAGCCTCCAGAACTTCTGGAGGCGCTGGCACATGAGCCTGACCTCCTGGATCCGCGACTACATCTACATTCCCCTGGGTGGAAATCGGAAACGAAGGACCTTCAACCTGCTGGCCGCCATGGCCCTGTGCGGTCTATGGCACGGCGCCGCGTGGAACTTCGCGCTCTGGGGCGTCTTCCACGGGCTCGGGCTCGGACTCGAAGCAGCCATTCGCAATCGACGCCCCGAATGGTTTGAACCCGGAGGCGTGCGCTCGGCGATTCGCTGGCTCTGCTGCTACGCCTTCGTGTGCTACGGCTGGTTGCTCTTCTTCTATCCCTTGAAAGAAGTCGCCCGCATGACAAGCCAGGCTCTCGCTTCGCCGTTCGGAGGTTGAGGGGCGTCCCCTTTCGCCAGGGGATGGAGGTAAGCTGAAATGATGAGTGAAAAAATCCCGGCGAGACGGATCGCAAAAGTCTCGCTTTCCATCGCCCTGCACCTGCTGATGCTCGCCGCAGTGGTGGCGTTGTGGAACTTCGACGCACCGCAGTTCATCTACGTGGCCTTTTGACCCCCACGCGGGCGCCGAGGAACCGACGGGGCGGCCTCGAAGAGGTCTCTCAAGCGTACGCGGCGACGGCGGCCACGGTCCACACGGGCCTGCAACTCGGCCAACTGTCCCTCCACGGGCCCGATCAGCCAGCACTCCTCCTCGGGTAGGCGTTCAACGGGCGGGCCCTCCTCGTTGAGTTCACAGATATCCCGGAGTTCCACGGTGCGGTTGGGCTGCTCCTCGTACCAGCGCAGCGGCAATCCCTGGGTTCGGCACACATAGGGGCGGTGTGCGTAGATACGACACGCGCCGTGACGATCTAGAAATGCACAGGCCCCCACCGGGTGGGGGGTGCGGGCAAGGACCTCCGAGCAGTGGGTGCGGATCCGATCCGCCTCGACTTCGAAAACACTGATGTCATCGATGCAGCAGGCACTACAGCCCATCTGACAGTGAATTCGCTCGGCGTGGGTCGAAGTCAGATCTTCGACATTCGCATCCACGTCCGCGTGGATACGAGTGAGTTCGCCCTGGGGGTCATCTTCCATTCGCGGCGCCATGGCACCAGCCTACACCTCCGTTTCCAGAAGTGCCGGGTGTCAGTGCTGGACCACGGTTCCACCATCGACGTTGTAAGACTGACCTGTGATCCACGAGCCCTGTTCGCTGCACAGGAAGGCCACCATCCATCCGACGTCGAAGCCGGTCCCCGCACGACCCAGTGGAATGGACGATGCGACCAGATCGTCCCAGACCTTGCCTCGGGGAATGTCATCCATCCGATAGGTATCGACGATACCTGGACAGATGGCATTGACCCGCACACCCTTCACGCCCACTTCTCCTGCCATACACGCCGTGAGCGCTTGAATCCCCGCCTTGCTGGCCGCGTAGGCAGCTGTGTTGGCGGCCAGCATCTTCCCGGCGATGGACGAGATGTTGATGATGGCGCCGCCATCTCCCTGCTCCACGAGTTGACGGCCGAAGACCTGAGACATGTAGAAGCTGCCGTGGAGGTTGACTCCAATGACCTGGTGCCACTGCTCTAGAGCGAGATCGATCACAGGGACGCGATCGCCCCCACGAGCCGCCCCGGCGTTGTTGATGACGAAATCCACTCGCCCGAGTTCGTCGAGCGTGCGTTGGAGCAAGGTTTCCACGGCGGTGGGCTCACGAACATCACTCACCAGGGGAACGGCTCGCCTCCCCAATTCGCGGATCTCGTCGGCCACCGAGTCGATGTCTCGCCATCCCGCCTCCTTCTCGTCGTCGGGATAGTCCGCAGGATCTCGACCGGTGCCCGTCACGACCACATCGCAGCCCAGACGCGCAAGGGTCAAGGCGATATCCCGGCCAATACTGCGCATCCGCCCAGCTCCCGTCACGACCGCCACTCGTCCATCGAAACCACTCAGTCCGTGCTGATCGTGCGCCATGCTCCGTTCCTCCCTCGAAAATCCGCGGATCCGTACCGCAGCAATTCTAACGCCAGAACAAGCCGGGGGACCCAAAAGCCTCCCTCCTTTCCCAAGGCCGCAGGGCACCTGACATGGCGGTCCAGCGCATCCTCCACGCGGTAGAATAGGGAGAGCACCTCGTCAGAGTTCCAAGCCTCGGACAGGAAAGCGCCCACCAACGACAGGAGTTCCAATGGCCAGCGCCGCATCTGTTGCCGAAAACTTCAACATCGTTCACCCCGTCGATTACGCGTCCCAGGGTTACCCCCACGACATCTGGACACAGCTTCGACGCGATGAACCCGTTTTCTGGTGGGACCGCACCGACGGCATCCCCTTCTGGGCCATCACCAAGCACGCCGACATCACTGAGATCTCGCGCCTGCCCAACGAATTCGAAAATGGACCCCGGTTGGTGATTGGACACCAGCCAGAAGTCGAGGGGATGCGGGACATGTTTCCTCCCACCCTGATTCAGCTCGACCCTCCGAAACACGGTCTCTACCGCCAGTTGATCAGCAAACGCTTTACCCCACGAGCCCTCAAAAAGATCCATGGAGACATCGAGGAGATCGGCAAGGAAATCGTCGATGCGCTGGTCGTCGACAAAGACAGCGGAGAGTGTGACTTCGTGGAGGAAGTGGCAGCACCGCTGCCCATCGCAGTCATCGCCTGGCTACTCGGCGTCCCACGAGAAGATTGGAAACTGCTGTTCGACTGGACGAACCGCACCATCGGTGCCGGCGACCCCGAGTACATCTCGGAAGGCAAGACCCAACAGGAAACAGCCAGCGAAGCAATGATCGAACTCTTCCAGTACTTCTCCCAGCTGGTGGAGCAACGGAGGAAGAACCCCCAGGACGACCTGATCACGCTGTTCACCCAGTTCGAAGTCGACGGCAAGCCCCTGCCTCCCATGGACATTCTCGCGTGGTGCCTGATCATCGTCGTAGCAGGCAATGAAACCACCCGGAATGGCACCACCGGAGGCATGCTGGCCTTCATCGAGCACCAAGATCAACTCCGCGCCCTCCAAGCCGATCCCAGCCTCATGGACTCAGCGGTGGAAGAGGTGGTTCGTTGGACGAGCCCCATCATCCACTTCGGTCGGACAGCTACCGTCGACTACGAACTGCGGGGAAAGCAGATCAAGACCGGTGATGCCCTGGCGCTCTTCTACCCGTCCGCCAACCGCGATGAAGAAGTCTTCGAAGATCCTTTCGAATTCCGAATCGACCGCCGTCCCAACCGGCACCTTGGATTCGGGGTCGGCGAGCACTTCTGTCTCGGCGCCCATCTGGCCCGGCTCGAACTGCGAGTGGCCTACAAGCATCTACTGCCACGCATCGAAGAGATTGAGCTGGCTGGACCGGTCTCGCGGCTTCACTCAGCCCTCGTGGGCGGAGTCAAACGCCTCCCCATCCGATACAAGATCCGCCAGGAAGCTTGAACGGAGGGCCGAAAGTCCCTCGCACTTCGGAAATCCGCTGTGAGCGCGAACCGATGAAAGGCCTCCAGGTTTGAGGACTCTCCTCCGCTGGTTCCTGGTCGCTGGCTTTGCGCTCTTCTTCACGGGCTTGGGGGTGTGGATCGGCACCAGCAGGGCAGGGCAGCCAATACACCAGCGGGGAAATGCCCGTGCCGATCACGCGCAGAAGGATCTCGACCTACGCAGCCGATCACTACTCCAGCATCCCGCGGTGCAGTCGGCCATCGCCGGGAGTACGGACTCAAACACCCCGGGTGAGGCCGCCGACCCTCTCGCCCCCCTCGAGATTATCGAGATCGCTCCCCGCACATGGCTGATTCAGCTTCCCGTCGAGTCAACCGTACACGGCGATCCTGGGCACACTCAGCACAACGTCGTCCGCTGATCGGATCCCCCGCCGTCAGAGCTTCGTCAGCACGTCGTCGGCGAACTTTCGCAGGATGTCCCGCTTTTGCTCGAAGGTCAGAGTATCCGGCTCGTAACCACCGCGGGGGCCGAACACCAGCTGCGAAATTCCAAGATCCTCCAGCCGCTTGATGTCATCGAGGCTGGAAAACGCCAGGCCGGCGTGGATTTCGAAGGGCTCGTTCTCACGACCATACTCGCGGCGGTAGCCATCAATGATCTTCATGCGTTCGAGCACCTCCACCTCGGAGGCACCCGTGAAATAGAACCCGTCAGCAAGACGGGCGGCCCTGCGGTATGCGGCGTTGGTGTGGCCACCGTAGAGGATCTTGACCGGCTGAGTGGGAACCGGACAGAGCTTGATCCGCGGGATGTCATAAAATTCGCTCTTGAAGCTGAAGTAGTCGCCACTCATGAGTCCGCGGATGATCTCGATCATCTCCCCCATACGCTTCCCACGGGTCTTCCAGTCCTGGCCACAGACCTGAAAATCCTCGACCCACGGACTGAGCCCCACACCGAACACGAATCGGTTGTTGCTCATGACCGCCACGGAACTCACTGTCTTGGCCACCAGCACCGGGTTGCGAATGGGGAGCTTCACGACACCGGTCTCAAACACGATGCGCTCAGTGACTGCAGCCATGGAGGCTGCCAATACGAAGGGGTCGATGAAGGGGGTGCCGTCGAGAAACTCACGACTGCCATCGTCGTTGTACGGGTACTCGTCGACTGCCACTTCGGGGTAACAAATGCTGTCGGGAATCCCGAAGGTGTCGTAACCCGCCTGATCGGCTTCGATGGCCAGGGGAACGAGATGACTCGGATCGCACATCGTCTCGGAGAAGGCGAATTTCACGGCAAGGACCTCCTGGAGGATTCGGGAACAGGGTTTGGGATACAGCTCACTGCTCGTGTTATAGACGCGAGCCGCGCGCGCCGTCGAGAGAAAACCAGTGACTTGCGGATCGCCCCCCCCCAACTGTAGAAGGGGTCCTGGAGCCTGCATGGAACATCCGAGAAGATTCCGATTCGGCGTCAAGCTGCGCAGGGCGGCAAGCGGGCAGGAGCTGGCCGCCCAGGCGCAACGTGCCGAGGACCTCGGCTATTCGAGTCTGTTGCTCGCGGATCACGTGTGGGACCAGCTCGCGCCACTGCCCGCCGCCGCAGCGGCTGCCGCCCTCACCCGAAACATCCGGGTGGGCACCCAGGTGCTCTGCAACGACTTTCGTCACCCCGTGATGCTCGCCAAAGAAGCCGCAACACTGGATCGCCTCTCGGGGGGGCGACTCGAACTCGGCCTGGGCGCAGGGTGGCGAACCGACGACTACCTGCAGGCCGGCCTCTCCATGGCGAGCGCAGCCGAACGCATCGCCAAACTCGAAGAGGCCATCGACGTCGTGCTGGGATTGTTTGCCCCCGAACCCCTGGATTACCGCGGTCGTCACTACCGAGTGCGCGGCCTGGTCGGTACGCCTTCTCCCGTTCAACGACCGGCACCTCCTCTTTCGATCGGAGGCGGGGGCAGAAAGATCCTTTCCCTGGCGGCGCGTCGGGCCGACATCGTGGGAATCAATCCGGTGGCGAGATCAGGGGTTCACGACGAAGCCGCCGATCGAGACGCCAGCCCCGACGCGACGGATCGAAAGCTGAACTGGGTGCGAGAGGCGGCCGGCGAGCGGTTCCCAGGCCTGGAGCTGCAAGCGAGTGTCCACCTGGTGGCCGCCACAGGAGACCGCAGCGAGGACGAAAGGCTCCTACTATCGCGCTACCCCCTGCCCGTTTCCGAAGCGCGCGAAGTTCCACATGCCTGGGTGGGCAGCCAGGCAGAGATCGCTGAGAGCCTCGAACGGCGCCGCGAGCGTTGGGGGATCTCCTACTGGGTGCTCGGAGTGGACCACATGGAGACCCTGGCGCCGGTGGTGGAACTCCTGAACGGGCGCTGAGGCCCGAACAGCGCTGGACTCACATCAGGGGCCCTTTTCGGCCTCGGCGAGCCAGTCGTCGAGGCTTGCATCCTCCCACTCCTCGGGTCCGTAGACCGTTCGTGGTAGGGGTGTCATGACGTGGGAGTCGCCTCCCGTCACGTACTCGGCCAGCCGCCGGTCCCACGCCGTCAGACGCTCGTCCACCTCCCCCTCGTCGCACAAGCCACGGGTGGTGTCGCGGTTCTGCCGCAGACGCATCTGCGCCGGAATGTCGGTGGCCCACACCATCACGACTTCGTGGAGATTGCTCGTGACTTCGTAGAGGCCCGTGGGCCGGTGCCCATAGTCGGCCATGAAGGGAACGCGCTCTTCGCGGACCGCGGCGAGAAATTCCAATTGAGTGCCGGGCCTCACCGTCAGGATCTCGTTGACGAACAGCGTGCCACGAATGCCCTGAGCCGCGATCTCCTCAGTGCTGGGGCTGCCCGGAACCCCTGCGCACATGCGGTCGAAGCCTCCGGTGCGCCACTGAGCCGCTTCATCCCACCAGTCTCCGTAGAAGGCCTTGCGGCGCTTGAGATTCATCCGATCCACGTTGCTCGCCCAACCCTGCCAGCCGCGGTTGCCGACATCCCAGATATTGACCACCTGGGGCCAGCGGCCGCCGCCCGCCGCGCAGACGTAGAAGGATCCCTGGAGACCGAACATCTCCGGCATGCGGAGCACCGGATCCTGCCAGAGATGCTCCATGTAGTCGTATTGGCCCTGACCTACGACATCCACCACTTCGTAGAGATACAGATCGCGACTCGCCACCCCGACCTCCCGATACCCACGCAGGTTGCCGAGTCATCATACCGGTCCCGGGGCCCCAGAAGACGCGAGATCCCCAATGCCCCGCCCCCTTCCATGCCAGCGAAACATGATTCCCCCGCGGAACGCTGCCGCGTAGAATCTTTCCTCCAACAAACCCACGGCTCGCGGCCCGCAGGAGGACGCCGACCATGATCGCGAAGATCCCCACGGTGACCCTGGCAACCAGCCTGCTCTGCCTCGCGTGTACGGCCCCGCCTGAAAGCGGTCCCGCTGAAGCCTGTGGCTCGGTGGTGCGCTACTACCGAGGGCTACCGAGCCCAGTGGAAGCACTCGGCAATCCCCTGCAGACGTCCACGGGCGAGGTCGAAATCCGCTACCGCGGGACCAATGGCGAGAACCTACCCGTCCAGGGTGAGGCATCGTGCGAGTTCTCCACCGGGAACGAGGGTGCATTGCGACTGGTGGCGGCGACCATCGACGGCGAAGTCCTGGGCAGGGCTGCCGTCTCGGCGGTGAACCGAGCCGAATTCCCCCAATAGCGGGATCGAAGCCCAGCAACGAACCCACTGCGTCAACCCACACACAGGAGACCTCCATGAACCGTCTCGAGGGACAGAAGATTCTCGTCACCGGTCCGGCCGGCCAGATCGCCTTCCCCCTGGCCTCTCGGCTGGCCCTCGACAACGAGGTCTGGGGCATCGCACGCTTCAGCGACGAAACGAGTCGACAACGAGTCGAGGATGCAGGAATCCAGACTCGAGCGGTGGATCTTGCGGAGCCGGTTTGGGGAGACCTGCCCGCGGACTTCGACTACGTCTTGCACCTGGCAGCTTCCATCGTCCCCGGCCACGACTACGCCACGGCGATTCGCATCAATGCAGAAGGAACCGGCCACGTCATGAGTCGCTTCCGGAACGCCAAGGCCTGCCTCGTCATGTCGACCTGCGGCGTGTACGCGTCGCCCGACGATGCCCATCATGGGGTCCTCGAAGACGACCCCCTGGGCGGCAGCCCCCAACCCTACGCACCCACCTACTGCGTTTCGAAGATCTCCCAGGAAGCCGTGGCGAAATTCTGCGCCACCACTTTCGAACTCCCCACCATCCTGGCTCGGATGAACGCCGCCTACGGGGACAACGGCGGTTTGGCCGCCATGCTGCTGGATGTCATCCTGGCCGGATATCCCATCCCGCTGTTGAAGGGTCGCGACCCCATTGCCAGCCCCATCCACGAAGACGACATCTTCGATCAGACACCAGGCCTGCTGGCCGCCGCTTCAATTCCAGCCACCATCACCAACTGGGGTGGCGACGAACCCGTGGATATCCGGGAGCTGTGTCGGTTCATGGCGGAGTTGGCGGGCTGCGAGGTGGAGTTCGTCGAAAGCGACGACGGGATCCATCAGTATTGGATCGACCCCACCCGCCGCATCGAACTGGCCGGGCCCTGTCGCGTGCCGTGGCGAGAGGGAGTCACCAGGATGATCGCCACACGCCAGTCGGACCTCCCGGCGGGCAACACCTGACGGACGGTCATAGCCGAGACGGCGGCGTTCTCACCGGAGAGCACGGATCCGACACGAGGCCCTCATTCACAGTCAGGCCGGAGTCCGTTTGCAAGCGCCTCCTGCCTCAGAAGTTCAGCTGCTGGCACCGCCCGCTGGAGGTCGGCGATCCGCGTCCCATGGCTCGGATGGGTCGAAGCCCACTCGGGGGGCTGGGAGCCTCCTGCCCGAGCCATGTTGCGCCACAGCGCCGGCGCGGCTGCGGGATCGAAACCCGCGCGCGCCATCAACTCGATGCCGATCAGGTCGGCCTCGCTCTCGTGACTTCGGCTGAAGGGCAACAGCACCCCGAACTGTGTACCGAGGCCGAGCGCACCCAGGAGTGCGCGACTCTCCGGCGAGTCATCGCCCAACGCAATCTGCGCGCCAGACAGAACCGTGCCCGCTGCAAAGTTCTGGGACATCCGCTCATTGGCATGTTGCGCCATGACGTGGCCCACTTCGTGGCCGATGACACTCGCCAGCTGGTCCTGGTCATGGGCGACCGCCAACAAGCCCGTTTGGACACCAATCTTCCGCCCGGGCAGCGCGAAGGCGTTGACGTCTTCATCCTCGAACACGACGACCTCCCAGCCACTTCGCTCGCCAGATGGCAGCACTGCCGTGATGGCCTCGGCCACACAACGCACGTATTCGTTGGTCTCGGCATCCCTCGAGACGGACTCGTCGGTCTTGATCGCTTCGAAGGCTTCGAACCCCATCCGATCGAGGTCTCGCTCAGAGAACAGAAGGAATTGAGTGCGACCCGTGGGCGAGGTCGCGCAGCCGAGCGCCACGAGGCTTCCCAACAACCAGCCGAGGCATCGCATCCCCACGTTCCCCTCCTTCTGCATCTCTTCAGCGTCGAACCCCACTTTGGCCCCGCCGCCGCCTCGAGTGTCGCACGCAGTCCTTCGTGTCCGCGATGCTTTGGCGTGCATGCATGCCGCGGACCCTCCGGGACGAATCCATGTCGGGTGGCCGGAACCGAGAGCAGATCGGACGATTCTGAGCCTCATGCAAGTCCCCGCGAAACGTGGACTTATCCCCTCATCAAGAGAACGGCGCACGCCCAGCGAACGGCGCGGGTAGAAAGGCCATCCCGACCGTCGAGGCACCGGGCGACGCGTCCCCCGAGGAGGGTTTCGGACCTCTTCCGTGGCCCCGCTCCAAGGTGGGCTGGGTTTGCACTATGCTCACGCCCGCCTGCCCGGGACACACGTTCGATCGGGTCGCAGAGTATGAGGAGAAAACGATGGGATACCGCAGTGTTTGGATGATCGGCCTGATCTCGGCCATCGCTCTCGGGATTGGCAATGGATGTGGCGAGACCGAGTCCGCAGCTCGCGATGCGGGTGCGAACGTCGAGAACGCAGGCCAGACCCTTCGAGACACCTACGAGAAAGACCGCAAGAAGGGCGAAGGCGCTTACGAGGCCGCCGGCGACGCCTACGACGAACTCCTCGAAGTGGGCGAGAACAAATAGCTCGGGCCTCCTTGACCGGCTGCGGGTTGAACCGGATGTCGACGTAACCGGCCAGCTTCTTCCCACACCACCCGTCGGCGCAGGCGCCCCGCAGTTGGGTGCTTCCGTGATAATCTCCGCCCGCAGCATCCTACGGGAAAGGGCGAGCGCATGAGCGACTACCGGGTCGTCGCCACGACCGACATCGAAAGCTGGGACTCCGAGACCGACGTCGTGATCGCGGGTATGGGTGCAGCAGGGGCCTGTGCGGCTATCGAGGCACGCCTGGCGGGCGCCCACGTGACGGTACTCGAGCGAGCTAGTGGTGGTGGGGGCCTGACCGCCAACGCTGCGGGGCATGTCTACCTCGGTGGCGGAACCCGGGTGCAAAAGGCCGTGGGTGTCGAAGACACCATCGAGGACATGGAACGCTACCTCCTCGATGTCACCCCCGTGCCCGACCGAGAAAAGATCCGACTCTACTGTGAGCAGAGTGTCGACCATTTCAATTGGTTGGTGGAAAACGGGGTTCCCTTCAACGACACGATGTACCCGGGCAAGCACGTCCTCCAACCCACCGACGAGTGTCTGATCTGGTCGGGCAATGAGGAGGTCTGGCCCTATCGCGACCACGCGAAGCCAGCACCCCGCGGCCACAAGGTCGCCCAGGTCGGCGAGGCCGGTGGAGCCAAGATGATGGACCGCCTGATCGATCGAGCGGGAGATCTCGGAGTCACCATCCACTACGACGCCAGCGTGCGTGAACTCATACGCGATGGGGACCAGATCGTGGGCGTGCGCTACGACACTTTCGACGATGTGCGAACCGTACGAGCGCGAGGTGGCGTGGTACTGGCCACAGGGCACTTCACCGACAACCTCGAAATGCTGAACGAATACTGCCCGGTCCTCGCCGACGAGCGCATCGCGCGGCAGTACACCCCCAACGACGATGGTGCGGGAATCCAACTGGGCATGCAGGCAGGTGGCGTCGCCGAGCACATGGAAGGCGCACTGATCACCTGCCCCTTCTACCCTCCGGAAGAACTCATCAAGGGTGTCCTCGTCAACAAGAATGGCGAACGCTTCGTCGCCGAGGACTCCTACCACTCCAGAGCCAGCATCATCGCCACCCAGCAGCCCGAGGGCATCGCCTACCTGATCGTCGACAACGACTGCTTCGGACGACCGGAGTTCGGAGGCTACGAGCCCATCGACGCCTGGGACGACTTCGCGGAAATGGAGCGCGACCTCGGCATCCCCGAGGGCAACCTCCAGGAGACTCTCCGACGCTTCAACGAGAATGCAGCAAAGGGCGAGGACCCGGACTTCCACAAAAAATCCAAGTGGCTCGCACCTATCGACACCCCCCCCTACGCGGCCCTCGACGGGTCCTTTGGTCAGGGGGACTGGATGGCCTTCACCTTGGGCGGACTGAAAGTTTCCGCAGATGGCGAAGTGCTACGCGAGGACGGCTCGGCGATCCGGGGATTGTTCGCCGCAGGCGCCTGCGCGTCGAACATCGCCCAGGACGGAACCGGTTACTCCAGTGGCACCTGCATCGGAGAGTCGACGTTCTTTGGACGGCGCGCGGGAAAACGAGCAGCGGGACAGGCCTGACGAGCCTGCAAGCCCTATCCGGAACTCCTAGCTCCCCGAACCCTCGACCCCTTCGGCCTCAAAGACCATGGCATGGCGATCCATGTACACGAGTCGAATGCGGGGGTCATCCATCAAGGGCCTCAACATGCTCTGGAACGGCTTGGTACGGGGCACGTAGACGAAACGAGCCCGAAACGCCCCCGCGATCACGGCGTGCGGATCCGGCGAGATACCCCGGTAGACTTCGAGCATCTGCTGGAAACGACGGGGGTCTCGCCGGTACAGGAAGATGGGATCCAGGGCCTGGATGTATCGCCCGTCGGGTCGGTGGAAATAGAGGGTGGGGAACGGCAGCCAGAACGCATGAAATACGATGTCCTCGGGCGCGGCGACCCGATCCAGAAACGCGACAGCTCGCCCCGCCTCCCCGACGCTGCGCGTACCGTCGATGCGCTCAACCACACGACTCACATTGTCGGCGATCCCGCCGAGGCACAGCGCGACCACCAGCCCACCCGTTCCCACCCACACCACGTGCCTGCGTCCAAACCTGCCTGGAGAGGCCAATGCCCACTGAAGCCCCCCGAGCCACTCGCTTAAGGCCAGCGCACCGGTCAGTGCACAAAGGGGCAGGAAGAACGCCATGAAACGCATGGACAGCAAGGAAACACCCAGCATCCCGACGCTCAGTGCGGCCAGGGTCAAAACCTCCACCGATGGAGGCCGCTGCCTCCAATTGCGAAGCCTCAGCACCAGGGCCAACACTGCAGGGATCCACAACACACCGGTTCGCAACAACGAACGGGGACGTAGGGACCCGAGTTCCGCACCAAACAGATCCTTGGGAATGGCAGGGGATCCACTCCAAAGGTTGCGTGCCAGTTCAACAGCCTGATCCCAGGTCAGACTGAGATTGTTGGGGAAGTAAGGGTGCAAAAAAGTCACCAACAACACCCCCGCGCCCACGGCCACGAAATCGCCCGGGGCGGCGGGCCGACCGCGCAACGCCAGGCCGACGGCGCGAGCCAAGGGCAGAGCCGCGAGCAACAAGAAAGAGGTGTGGCTCAGGACATGAGCTCCGGCGGCTCCCGCCAGCAGCCAACGCCGGCCCGCGAGCAGGGCGCCGACCTCCACCAGCAATAACCAGATCCCCAACAGGTGCGGGCGCGCTTGGATCAGGTGGAGCCACCACCAGGGCTGAGCCGCTCCGAGCAACAGCAGCCACAGCCAACCAAACCGCACGCGCCATCGGATCAGCAAAGCGGCAAGCGTAAGCATGATCGCAGAGCCGAATAGCCACGCCGCAACCTTGGCGCCTTCCACCATCCGTGATTCCTCACCCGCGAAGGGAATCAGGAGGACGTGGAAGAGGAAATCCTTGTCGCTGTAGCGATCCGCCCAGGTGCTGAAGACCGTCTGCGGAAACTGCTTGCGAACGCCATGCTCGGCGAGTTGTTGGGTGGCGCGAGCGTGGAAATACCCATCGCCAGTCACCAGACCTGGCGTTTCGAGTTGGAGCCAACCCAAGGCGACCGCCAATCCCAGGGCGACGAGCCACGTCGCAAGACGGTCCATGTGCGTCAGGGTTGCAGCCCTCTCAGTCACCGCGGCCTCGCTCATCCGTCAGGTGGCGTCGAGATACTTCATCAGAGTGTCCTGGAAGTGCAGGATACGCACCTCCTGGGTCCCCAAGTGCAGGTTCTGGAAGGCTGCCGAGTTCATACCCTTTTGAATTCTCGGCAGATTGTAGAGATCTTCATCCAACAATTCGCCGCCGCCGCAGACACCCTCGAGAGTGTCCCCATTGGCTGTGCTGAAGAATCGCTTCTCCGGACGTGGAACCTCCTGAGACGGCGTATTCACGAGGTTGATGAAGTCGAAATACATTTTGTTCGGGTCCGTGGGGTGAGGACGGTGGGTGAAGACCCAGACGAACATCGAGTGCGTGTTGAAAGTGATGTTGGGAAAGATCGTATAGTGATAGTCGTCACACATCTGCGATTGATTGAGCTGGGAGAAGTCCGCTCCGAGCATGGGCGCCATCTTCTCGATGGCACCGGCATAGGCCGCACGGGCCTCTTTTTCGCCACCCTCGAACTGATCGATGTCAATTCCCACCCGCTTCAAGAACATCTCCTTGATCTCTTGAGTGGCGGTTCCCGATTCCGGGTGGCGTAAACTCGCCTGCACCTCGGGGAAGATCATGCGCGTGTGGCGATCGTAACAGTCGTACTCGGTGCGTGTGTCGTCGCTGAAAGCGATCGTCCAGGCATGCGTCGCAGACAGATGGTAGGCCTCGTTGAAGGCGTCGACACAGGTCTTCCAGTTGCAATCGATCTCCACCGTGCAATCGAACTCGACCTTCCATTCCTCGAACCTATAGGGATCGAGGTGCTCTGGGATCACACCCAGGTATTCGCGCAGCGGTTCGACATCGGAATTGAGGCTCACGAACACGAATCCTGCCCACGTGTCGCACTGCACGGGTTGGAGGCTCAGACGATCCTTCGGAACTCCCTGCCGGAAGCACTCGGGGTCGAGCGCCGCCGCCAGCGTGCCGTCGATGTCGTAGCGCCATCCGTGGAACAGGCAGCTGAACTCCGAGGCATGACCTCGGCCAGGCTCACGCAGCCGATTGCCGCGATGCATGCAGACGTTGTAACGAGCTTGGATGGAGCCATCGTGTTGCCGGATCACCAGAATTGACTCAGGGCCGATCTCGAAGGTGAAGTAGTCCCCAGGCTCGGGAATATCGCTCTCACGACCCGCCATGAGCCAGACGCGGGTCCACATGCGATCCCACTCGCGTCGGGCGAAATCCCTGCTCGTATAGCGGTCTTTGGGAATCGGAACGTATTCGAGATCCGGCTGGGGAGCCCTCTCCATGGGAGTCGGGGACATCACAGATCCTCCTTGGTGAACGCGGCGACCCATCCATGATAACCCGGTCGCAGTTCTCACCGACCTCCAGGGCTCCTCCTTGACGCCTACTCCGTCGTGCTGGGCTGCACCCCACGGGTCCAGGCTGTTCCCGAGCCATCGCGCTCCACCCGTTCCGATTCGTGCTCCTCGATCGCCTTCCCGATAGCCCCTGCCATGGCGCCCACGAAGCGCTCGCTGTTTGCGTGGGCCCAATCGAGGCTGGCAGTGCGATTGGCATTGGAACGATTGACGGCGGGCATCACGTAACGCGAGATTAACTCGTAGCTCTTCAGCGTCGCCTCGGGGCTTGCGCAGTTGTGCCCCAACAGCAAAACGGTGCCGAAGCCCCCTGACTTTTCGATGAACGATTCGATGGTGGCCACCGCGTCATCGGGTGTTCCCAGGGTGAGCCGGCCGAAGATCACCAACCCCTTGCCGGTCCACTCCTCCAGCGCTGCTTGAGTGGAGTGTCCGTAATCGGGTAAGCCTCCTCCAAGACGCTCCATATAACGAACCAAGCGCAACATACCGTGCTCCATGTCGGCCCAGGCCTGCTCCCGCGACTCGGCAATGTGCATGGGGGCGACGAGCCTCCAGTGGCTGCGGTCTACCTGACGGTCGTGCTCCGCAGCCTTCTCTTCACACACCTGCCAGTGCTTGGGCAGTTGATCGAATCCATCAGGTCCACTGGCGGCTAGAGACAACAGGCCGAGTCCATGGCTCCCGGCCGCGCGTGCCCCCGATGGGGAGATCGAACTCGCCACAGCCATCTCGACCATGGGATGTTGAAAGGGCGGAAGCTGAAGGCGGGCGTCGTTCAACTCAAACCAATCAGTACGACGCGTCACCGTCTCCCCCCGCAGCAGCGGAACCATGACTTCGATGGATTCACGCATTCGGCGCCTCTGCTCCGAAACGTCAATCCCCATCATGAATGCGTCGGTGGGAAGTTGGCCCGGGCCGACGCCGAAAATGACACGCCCGCGTGTCTGATGATCCAGCTGAGAAATACGATCAGCCACCATGAGTGGATGGTGGTAGGGCAGGGACACCACCCCGGTTCCAAGGCGGATGCGCGAAGTCTTCGCGGCTGCGTGAGCAATGAACACTTCGGGGCTCCCCACGATCTCGTAGCCCCCCGAGTGATGCTCACCGATCCAGGCCTCGTCGTACCCCAGGGTCTCGAGTTGCTCGATCAATCCGAAATCGCGATGGAGTTGTTCGGTGGGGTTCTCGTCATCCGGATGGAAGGGAGCCAAGAAAACGCCGAAACGAAGCGGGGCGGTGGGGTCGAAGGTCATGGGGCCTCCCTCCGGTTGATGGTGGACCGGCCTCACCGTACCACGAGTGAGCGGGCTCGACGCAATCCCTCAATCGATGGGATCGTATACCGGATCGCTCCGATCGCGCATCCCAACCCGCATGTCATCGGGAATCGAATGCCTTCCCGCCTCGTCGTCGACACGTACCCACTCGGTGGTACAAACACGTGCCGCGATCCGCCACCCCCCCTCGCCGCGGCGCTCGAAACGATCAATGTACCGAAAGCCCACGATCAGATTGGCATTGGGCCCATGGGTTTCGCTCCGGTGATGGGCGATCCCATAAGTCTCGCACCGAGCCGCCCGAGTCCCATCGGCCTTGGGTTCTCCGAGTTCCACCAACACATTCCCGACGAAGTGCATGCTCATGCTGTATCGGGAGATGAGGCGACTCACCCATTCGATGTACTCGTCGATGCTGCCTTGAAAACTTCCATGCTCTTCTGTTGCATCGGGGTGATAACAGGAGCGGATCAATTCGATGTCCTCGCGGTCGACCCCCCGGCAGTAGCGCAGCACGACATCTTCGATCTCGCGTTTGTCGGCGATTTCCTCGAGCCTTTGCAGTCTTGCATCGTTTTTCGTCATTTCGTCTCGCACTCCCACCACACAGTGCAGTTTTCACCAAGCCGGAGGGTCACGTTGGATCCGGGGGGCCCTTCAGCTCCACCACGTTTCCATCCGGGTCTTCGATGTAGATCGAGGGCCCCATCCCGCCCGCCCCGTAGCGCCGGGCGGTCCGGCCCGCAGTGACCCCATTCTCGCGCAACACCTTCCGAATCTCCTCCTCCTCGAAAGGGTCTAGGCGGACACAGAAGTGATCCATGTTCCCAGAAGCCTCTGCTGGCTCGTCCACGACCACCAGGTCGATGAGCGCACGGCCAGCTCGAAGCTGGACGAGGTTGGCCGCTTCGACACGGCGCTCCTCTCGACAGCCAAGGACATGAGTATAGAAACGAAGGGACCTCTCCAGGTCCACGACGCGCAGCACTACGTGATCGAGTTCGGCAACGGACAGCGACAATGCAGCTCCCTCGGGATCAGCATACCCTCGAACCGGGGCGGCGGGCGAGCAAGGTCCGAGCTGCAGTACCGTTGTGGTTCGAGACGGAGGTGCAGGTGAGCAACACCCTGCCCAAAACATGGGACGACGAGCTCGAACGGCTCGACCGCGAACTCGACACCGACCCCACAGGACGTGTCGTGCGGACGGTGGCCGCTGCAGTGGCGGAACGAGGTGGCCAGGTGTTGCTGGTCGGGGGGGTGGTCCGTGACGCCTTGCTCGGACTTCCGACCAAGGACTTCGACGTAGAAGTCTCCCACCTCGATCTCTCCGGACTCGAAGAGGTGCTTTCCGAATTCGGCGAAGTGATCCAGGTCGGACGATCCTTCGGTGTGCTGCGGGTCAAAGGGCTCGAAGTGGACTTCTCCCTGCCCAGGCGGGACAACAAACACGGACCCGGGCACCGGGGCTTCAGTGTCTCCGTCGACACCGACATGGACTTCCGGCAGGCATCACAACGGCGCGACCTGACCATCAACTCCATGGGCTATGACCTACTCAACCGCGAACTGCTCGATCCGCATGGGGGATGCGCCGACCTCGAGCAGAAACGCCTGCGTGCCACAGACCCCACGCGGTTTTCCGAAGACCCTCTGCGAGGCCTGCGGGCCGCGCAGTTCGCAGCTCGCTTCGAAATGAACGCCGACGACGAGTTGATTTCACTGTGTTCGCAACTCGACCTCTCGGAGCTGCCTGGAGAACGCTGCTTCGAGGAGTTCCGGAAGCTCCTGCTCAAAGGGCGCCAGCCGTCCCTGGGGCTGTCCCTGCTCGAACGCACGGGGATGCTCCGTTTCTTCCCCGAACTCGCTGCACTGGTGGGCGTACCCCAGGACCCCGAGTGGCACCCGGAAGGCGACGTCTGGGTCCACACGTTGAGAGTCGTCGACGTAGCTGCCCGACTCCGCCACGACGACGACCCGGTCGACCTCGCCCTGATGTGGGCCGCTCTGTGTCATGACCTTGGCAAACCGGCCACCACGGAAACCCAAGACGGCCGCGTGCGCTCCAAGGGTCACGATGTCCTCGGCGCCGAACTCACCAGAAACCTGCTCGAGCGGCTCCGTGCCCCCGCAACCCTGGTGACCCGCACCGAGGCACTGGTACGCCACCATCTTGCACCTGCCCTGTTCGATGCGGGCGGCGCATCCGAGCGAGCTTATCGACGCTTAGCCCGAAAGCTCGATGCCTCGGGTGTGGACATGAAGCTACTCGAGCGAGTCGCCCGTTCCGACCACCTGGGACGCACCACTCCCGATGCCCTGGCAGGTGAATTTCAATCAGGAGACACATTTTTAGTTCACGCGCAGAATCTTGAAATCGATCAAGGCGGAACGTCTGACGTAGTGCTAGGAAGACACTTGATCGCCCGAGGATTCACTCCCGGGCCGCGCTTTGGTGAGATTCTGGCGGCATGTCGGGATCAGCAGGACGACACAGGTGACACCGACCCTGACTCCATCCTCGACACGGTTTTGGCCCGCATCTCGTTCGAAGGGGAGTAGAATCCCAACGAGTCAGCCAAACCACGGTTCGAGGAGGAACGAATCTTGCTCAGCGAGCTGGACAACTACCGGGAATACGCATCCAAGAAGCCGGACCAACTGGCGCTGATCTCGGAACTCGATGGCAGTCGAACCTTTGCACAGTTGGCTAGCAATGCCGAACGCCTAGCCCACTCCCTGGTCCACGCCCTGGGGCTTCCACCCGGTGAACGCGCCTGCATCTGGATGTGGAACCGGCCCGAGTACGTGGAGATCCAGACAGCTTTCGGCGCAGTGGGCTTTCCGGCCGTGCTCGCAAACCCTCAATGGGCGGACGCTGAGATTGAATTCGTGCTGCGTCACTCGCGGGCGCGCGCCATTGTTTGCGAGCCGGAGCTGTTGCAGCGCTCCCTCGAGCTGGCGACTCGAATCGAAAGCCTCGAGCACGTGATCTCCCTGGGCGAAGATCTGCCCTCCGGATCGATCAGCTTCGACTCCCTGCTGACGGCCGCCCCCGAAGGGGGGGGCTTCGACCTCCCAGCGGTTCCCGAGGATGTCCCAGGACACCTCATGTACACCTCAGGCACAACCACAGGCCGGCCGAAAGCTGTCGAATTCGGCCGAGATGTCATACAACAGGGCATCGACTACCAGGAGATGTTCGGAGTCAGCAGCGCCGACCGCAGTTTGTTCGTCACCCCACTGTTCCACGGCAACGGCGCGGGCGGGTTGCGATCTTCCCTGGGCTACGGAGGTTCGGCGGTCTTCCAACGGCGTTTTTCCGCCCGGCGCTTCTGGGAACTAGTGGATCGCACACGCCCCACCTATCTATTCACCCTGGCGCCCATCGTCCACATTCTCCTCGGCCTGCGACCAACCCCCATTGAACGCGAGCACTCGATGCGGGTCATCATCGCCCTCGGAGCGGGAGCCGCCGCACCACTGATGGAAGAGCGCTACGGCGTTCCCGTGATCGACTGGTATGGGATGACCGAAGCCGGCATGGGTACCTACACGCGCCTGGATGAAGAGAGACGCTCAGGAAGTGCAGGGCGGCGGTTTCCCGACAGCACCATGCAGATCCATCGTGAGGACGGAAGCATCGCCGAAGTCGGGGAAGTGGGCGAAGTCTGTTTCGCCGTGGAATCTCTTCCCTTTCAGGGCTACGTGGAGGACGACGAAGCCAACCAGGCAGCTTTGCAGAACGGCCGATTCCACACCGGAGATCTCGGCTACTTCGATGCGGACGGTTACTTCTTCTTCGTAGACCGCAAAAAGGACATCGTCCGTCGCGGGGGTGAAAACATCTCGAGCGCAGAGGTGGAATTAGCACTGCGCAATCACCCCGACGTCGCCGACGCAGCCATCGTCGGCAGCCCCGACCCAGTACTCGGAGAGCGGATCGTGGCCTTCTTGGTGCCGACGGAAGGCTGCGATGCACCCGACGTCGCCACCCTGACGAAATTCACCGCCCACACACTGGCCAGCTACAAGCAACCGGAACGCGTGGTCGTCCTGGAAGAATTGCCCCGCACCGCCAGTGGCAAGATCGAGAAATTTCGGCTGCGAGCGAGTCTGGAGCAGGACGCGTGACGGCAGCGTCAAGGGCCAAGCCGCGCTCCTGGTTCGAAACGCAGCGGAAGCGAGGAGAAGCCGGCGAAGAACTCTGATCGGAAGCGGGTCGCACGCTCGAGATCGACCTCGTATTCCGGAAGCCGCTTCAGAAGCTCTTCAAGCATCACCCAGCCCTCCATCTGGGCCATGTTGGCCCCCAAACAGCGGTGGGTTCCGTGGCCGAAGCTCAAAATCCGTGGAGCACGGCGGTGAATGTCGAAATGGTCTGCATTCTCGAACTCGCGCTCGTCCCGATTCGCCGAAGCAAATAGGAACAAGACGCCCTGACCAGGCTCCAGGGTCTGGCCGTGGAATTCCATCGGACGGGTCATGGTCCTGCCCAGCATCTGGGTGGGCATGTCGAGACGCAGCGCTTCCCAGAAAGCGGGACCGATCAGCGAGGAATCCGCGATCAATTCGGCACGCTGATCGGGATGCTCCCAGAGCCTGTGCACGGCCGCCGAGAACGCCTTGGGAAGTGTCTCGGTCCCTCCGACCACCAGCAGGCTCATGTGGCTCGCAATCTCGATGTCAGTCAACGCTCGCCCACCGAGTTCGGTCTGGATCAGAAGATCGACGACACCATCACCGGGCTGGCGACGCCGCTGGGCGATGAAATCGATCAGGTAGGCATAGAGAGGGGACGCACCGAATTCGAATTCGGTTTCGTCACCCGGGTTGCGACTGAAAGACTGATTGACCATGTCGGCTAGGAGATCGGCATCGGAGAGGGGGATGCCGGCGATCTGGCAGGCCACGCGAACACTGATCCGCATGGCCAGATCCCCGATGACATCGCACTCACCCCGCTCAATGAAGTCATCGATGAAGCGACCAACCCACTCGCGAGTGAACGGCTCCAGGGACCGAGAAGCGCGCGGCAGAAAGCGGGGGGACAAAACCCTGCGCGCGATGGTGTGATTCGGTGGATCCAGGCCTGCGAGCGCCACGAATCCCACTTCTTCCAACATCTGACGGCTCGCCTCGCGCTGCTCGCGGGGGGCCAACAACTGATAGGAGGTCACCCCAGCGCGAACGGTCGTGGCCTCGAGATCCTGCTCGGCTCGCCAAACGTCCTCGAAACGCGACAAGAACCAGCAGTCGAACTCTTCGAGGTAGTAGGCGGGAGCTTCGTCTCTGAGTGCGCGATAGCTCGCGTGAGGATCGTCCAGAAAACTGTCAGCGAAGGGGTGAAAATCGACCAACGGGTTTCTCGTTCGTGTCGCCCGGCACCCGAACTCGGCCCGGCTCGTTGACGACAGGCAGTATACGTTGCATAACCATTTGCGAAACCATTCATCGCTCTTCTTCGAACCCGTGTGTGGACTCGCAATCCAGGAGGGCTTCGTGATACACCTCGGCACCAAGAGGAAAACATTCTGACCAGTCTGATCGACATGACGGGACGCGTGGCCATCGTCACTGGTGGAGGCCGGGGTGTGGGCCGAGGCATCACACGCTGCTTCCTCGAGGCCGGCGCCGACGTTGTGATCTGCGGACGCAAACCGCTGCCCGAACCCGTCGAGGATGGAGGCCGCCAGGCCCATTTCGTCCAGGCCGACATCCGAAAACCCGAAGGAGTCGAAAGCGTCGTCAACGCCGCCACCGAAACCTTTGGGCGCCTCGACGTCCTCGTGAACAACGCGGGAGGGACCGCCTACGCCGACACACTGACGGTGTCTCCCGGCTTCCACCGCTCCACCGTGGACCTGAACCTGGTGGCACCCTTGAACTGCAGCGTGGCCGCCTATCACGCCATGAAGGGCAATCCCGAGGGGGGATCCATCGTCTTCATTTCGAGTGTAGCCGCAACGATCCCCGATCCAGTTACCCCCGCCTACGCGGCCGCCAAGGCGGGCCTGTCCAATCTCTGTCGCTCCCTTGCCATGGAATTCGCCCCGAAAGTACGGGTCAACACCGTCATCGCGGGTTTGATCCTCACCAAGGATTCCGAGACCTACTACGGTGAGGGCGGGAAGGACGTCCGAGACAAGATCCCGATGGGACGGATGGGCAGCCCGGAAGACGTGGGCAACGCCTGCCTGCTGCTGAGTGAACCCCGTTATGCGGGCTGGATCACGGGTGCCGCGCTCGAGTGTCACGGAGGATTCCCCTATCCGCTGACGGGGATCGATCACTGACGTCGCGCAGCGGGGTCGATTTCGGCCGTGACCCGCTCCCCGACCTCCATGCGGTGCTGGCACCGCTGCGTTCACAGGGTCCCCTGGCGCGCGTCACTTACGACGGCGGGGATGCCTGGATGATTCTGCGACACGCGGAGCTTTCCCAAGCGCTTCGCGACGACGACGCCTTTCCCGGAGAACAGGCCTACCAACGGCTCGCTGAGCCCGCCCAGGGACGAACCCTCCAATGCATGCCCCCCAGGCAGCATCGACGCCACCGAGACCTCGTGGCGCCCTGGTTCAACCCCTCACGCGTCACGGAGCTGACCACCAGTTTGCTGGAGCCGTTGGCCCATCACCGAATCGAGCGCTTCGCAAAGCGTGGGGAGGCCGACCTGGTGAGTGAACTCGCCCAGCCCTATCCCTTCACAGTCATCCTCCATCTGCTGGGCCTGCCCGAAGACGACCAGCCCCGGCTCCGTGAATGGGCCCACGGCCTCTTGAGCCACCGCGTGAACCCGGATCGGGCGCTTGCCGCGCGCCAGGACTTCACCCACTACCTCGAACCCCTGGTCGCGTTGCGCCGCGCTGAGCCTCGGGACGACTGGCTCTCTCACTTGATCGCCGCCGAGGTCGATGGACGACCGCTCTCCAATGAAACGATCTACTCCTTCGTTCGCCTGCTCTTCCCCGCAGGTGCGGACACCACCTATCTGGCTCTGGGAAATCTTTTGCAACAAATCGTCATGCGCCCGGAACTGGTCGAACGTCTGCGTGCTGAACCCGCTGCTCGTGAAAAGGCCGTGGAGGAGAGCTTGCGCTTTGCACCTGCAGTCGCCATCCAGCCACGTATCGCGGGACACGGCGCCCAGATTGCCGGAACGGAAATTGCCACGGGTGAATGGGTGTTGTTCGGCATCGCATCAGCCAACCGCGACCCCAATGTTTTCGAGGCACCCGACGAGTTCAAGATCGAACGCCGCACCCACGACTCCCTCGCCTTCGGAGCGGGCACACACTTTTGCCTGGGCTCCCACCTCGCCCGCGCAGAGCTACGGGTGGTACTGGGCGCCGTCCTTGATCGACTGCCGGCATTGCGCCTGAAAACCAATCATGAGGTCACGGCACGCGGAGCCATTTTCCGGGGACCCAGGCAACTTCCGGTGCAGTTCGACATCTGAACCTGACCCTGTCGGCATCGCCCGGATCAGGGATCCACCTCTTCCTCGACACGGATGGCGTGCTCTGGGCAATTGACAGCGCCCCGCTGGGCTGAGGCCACCAACTCTGGCGCAACGGAACTCGCAACCAAACGGCAGTGGCCCCGTTCGTCCTCGTCGTACACCTCCGGGGCCAGCTCGTAACAACGACCGTGCCCAACGCAGAGTTTTTGATCGACCCGAACCTTCAAAACAGCCCCCTAGACAGACCAGACCAGTGGCAAGTAGCGAGCTTCCCGGATTCCTGGGCTGAAGCGCGGTGTCTCCCCGGGCTGGATCTCGTAATCGGGAATGCGCCGATGCCACTCCTCCATGGCGACCCGCAACTCCATTCGCGCCAGGTGCGAGCCGAGACAGCGATGGGGTCCCGCCCCAAAGGCAACGTGGATGTTGCGATCTCGCTCGAAGTCCACGAGTTCAGGGTCGTCGAAAGCGGAAGGGTCGATGTTGGAAGATCCCAGTAACAAAGAGACCAACTCACCCTCGCGCAGATCGACACCAGACACCGTGACGTCTTGGGTAAGCACTCTCGGCACCACCATGACCGGTGTCTCCCAGCGCAACAACTCCTCGATGGCGCCGGGAATCAAGCCCTCATTCTCTACCAATCGGCGACGGGCCTCCGGGTTCTCAGCCAGATAGGTGATGTTGCAACCCAGAGTTGCCGTCACCGTGTCGAGACCCGCCAGAAGCAACAGAAACGAGATATCCAGGATCTCCTCGCGCGTCAGGCGCTCGCCTTCGATTTCGGCCGTCATCAAAAAGCCCAACATGTCATCTTTCGACTGGCCGGCCCGGGCATCGATGGCCCGCTCGAAGTACTCGTAGATGCCGCGGCCCGCATCGGCACGAATCTGCTGAACAGCCATGCCCTCCTGCTCCTGCTCCTGGGGCCGGATGATGCTGTCCTTGAGGTGCAGGAACAGGCCTAGATCCTCCTGGGGAAGACCCATCAGATGAAGGAAGGCCGTGCAGGGTAGAGGGATCGCAAAGGCCTCACCAAAATCACAAGAGCCATCGGAAGCAAATTGATCCATCAAATCCCGGGCGCTCTTGCGCACGTCGTCCTCGATCTCCAGCATTCGCTTTCTCGAAAATCGAGGGTCGAGGATCCTCCGGTAGCGGGTTTGCTCAGGGGGGTCGATCTGCTGGGGAATCATGGGGCGCTCCGTCCCCATAGCCAGCTGCATATCCATCTTCGACGAGAAGATCTCAGGCTGGCGCAACGCCCAGACCACATCTTCGTGCTTGGCAAGAATTGGACCGCCGCCAATTGCCGATCTAGAGACCGGGCACTTCTCTCGCAAATTTGCGTACGTAGGCTGGGGACAGGCTGCAAACTCAGCAGAGAATATATTGACAGACGCAGCGTCCACTGGGTCCGGCGTGCCCACGGGCTCCGCCGTTCGCTCTTCGGATTGGTCCTCGAGTTTTGCCAATGCCTTCTCCCATTTGCTCACCACCCGAGAACTACACATTCTACGTAATTCCAAGTCACGTGACCGCCGTTAGGCGGACAAACGACTCCTCAGGCCGAACCCTGAGCTGATCCAGGGAAACACTGGTCTTTCAGACCTCAACCTCCCACAGGCACACGGCTTTAGACGTCCAACCCGCCTCTCGATCGTCGAAATCTGGCGGTTATATACTCCGAAAGGGGTCCCCGCGGACCACAAGACGACCCGAACCGTGAAACGAACATCCGACAGGGGAGAGACTGGCACGTGCGAAACAACGCGCTTCAACGATTCGAAGCCCTTTTTTTCCTTGGGCTCATCGGGCTCATGGCATGCGCCACGACGCCGGAGACGGGGTTCGACCGGGACCCAGAAGTCAACTTCTCTCGCTTTCACAGCTACGCGTGGATCAGCAACGAACCGCTCATCCAACCGCAACCCGGCATCGGCAAGGTATCGCCGTTCATCAACCCCCTTGACGACAAACGAATTCGAGCGGCCGTCGACGAAAGCTTCAAAGCCAAAGGGCTCCATCAGGTCGACACCCCCGAGCAGGCGGATCTAGTCGTCTCCTACACGGTCGGAACCGAGACTAAGACGCGGGTCTTCTCCTCCCCCACCTTCTATCCCAGCCGTTTCGGCTACGTGTATGGGGGTTGGTATGGCGGAAGCGACCTCCAGACCGTCGAGTACACTGAGGGCTCTCTGGCCATCGAATTGTTCGAAGCGAAGAACCGTCAGGCCGTATGGGTTGGCTGGGCGTCGCGACGGCTCAATCGAGGCAGCCAACCCCCGGCCCTGATTCGCACGACCGTGGACGCCATTCTTGCGAACTTCCCCCCACCGCCCACGAACCCGTCCGCGCCGTAGGGACGAGGGATCGAGTCCAGTGAATGGTGGCCATCAGGTGTGGCGAGACACGACCTCGTGAATCGCACGCGTGAGCAGGCTCAAATCGGAACTCGACGTGATGTAGGGTGGCATCACGTAGACCAAGCGTCCGAAGGGCCGGACCCAGACCCCGGCCTCTACGAAGGCCGGCTGGACGACGGCCATGTCCACGGGTTCATGAAGTTCGACGACGCCGATGGCGCCCAGGGTTCGCACGTCGGCCACCGACCGCAGAGCCGCGCAAGGAGCGAGTTCTTCGCGAAGTTGAGCCTCGATGCTTCGCACACGCTCCTGCCAGGGTTCGCGTTCGAGCAGATCGAGGCTGGCCAGGGCCGCCGCACAGGCGAGAGGGTTGCCCATGAAGGTCGGACCATGGGCAATGGCGCCCGACTCGGACATCGCGACGGCATCGCATACCTCTTCCGTGGCCAGGGTCGCGGCCAGACTCATCACACCGCCAGTCAGTGCCTTCCCCACGCACATAATGTCCGGGGACACCCCCGCCCACTCGCAGGCAAACATCTTTCCCGTACGGCCGAAACCCGTGGCGATCTCATCGTGGATCAACAGAACACCGTACTCATCGCATAGCTCACGAACCCGTCGCAGGTATCCCGGCGCGTAGAACCACATGCCACCCGCTCCCTGCACCACCGGCTCCAGAATCACAGCTGCGATCTCCGACGCGTGTTCGGCAAGCAGCGTCTCCAGGTCACGGGTGTGATGGGGCTCGCATGTCTGTTCGAAACGGCAAACCGGGCGCTCGGCGAACAACTGCTGAGCAAGAAGCCCGCTGAACAAATGATGCATGCCTGTCACAGGGTCACAGACCGACATGGCCGCAAATGTGTCTCCGTGGTAGCCACCACGCACAGTGAGCAAGCGGTTGCGCTCGGGTCGCTTTCGAGCCTGCCAAAACTGGAGGGCAAGCTTGATCGCGATCTCGACAGACACCGAGCCCGAATCACTCAGAAATACGCGAGAGAGACCCTCGGGGGCGAGTTCGAGCAGGCGTTCACTGAGACCCACTGCGGGTTCGTGAGTGAGCCCCCCGAACATCACGTGGGGCAGAGTTTCCAGCTGGCGTTTGAGCGCCGCCTCGATCGCGGGATGTCGATAGCCGTGAATCACAGCCCACCACGACGACATTCCATCCACGAGTTCACGACCATCCTCCAGGGTCAGTCGGACCCCTTCGACCCGAGCCACCCCAAAAAGGGGCTCCGCCTCGGGAGGCGCATAGGGGTGCCAGACACTTCGACGGTCGCGATCGGTGAGTGAGGAGTGCGCCATGGCGGAGCCATTCTATCCCGAGACGAGATGCGCAACGATGCATCCTCGTCCGCCCCGCGAATTCCACGACCTTCGAGCGGTATAATCGAAGGCACCAATCGGAGACACTCGATGCTGAGCCGCGCGATCCGAAGTGGGTCCCGTTCCCACCTTAGGCTGGGAGTTCTGACTGCATTGTTTCTCTGGCTACAGGCTGGAGAGGCCCAGGCTCAGGCCCTGACCTGTGCCGCCTGGTGCGACCTGCAGACCACGTACTGCCTCGATGAGGTCGTCCACGACGAAGAGTTCTGTCTCGACTACTGCAACCATCCGGACCTCGAGATCATGCCCCTCGGCAGCATCACCGATACCACCGGCAATACCCTGGGCTGCCGCATGTACCACGCCCTTCAGGCCGAGAGCAGCTCCGGGGCAACCCGGGAGGCCCACTGTGCCGCGTCCTCCATGACCGGGGGGGGTGTGTGTGGAAGCTACTGCGATGTGTACTGCGACATGACCCTCGAGATCTGTAACGACACCAACAACAGCGACTACTCGGGCACGAATGTCTTCACGAGCGCAGGCGTCCCCTCCAGATCCCAATGTCTCACCGCCTGCTCGGGCTATTCCGAAGAGGTTCTCGGCGGCGTCTCCCAGAATGACCAGCTATTCGGATATGGAGACACGGTGCAGTGCCGAATCCATCACCTCCAAGCCGCAGCGGTAGAAGGCCAGGAACAAGCGAACGCCTACGGACTTCACTGCGGTCACGCATCGCCCGTTTCAGCGAGCGGCCTGTGCTCGAACACCGTGGAACCCAACGTGATCAACTACTGCGTCTTTGCTCTGCGGCACTGCACCGATGACGACGCCGTCGTTCCCGACGGGACCGAGCATGCCGATTGCGTTGCGATCCTGAACGGCGCGGTCATCGCAGGGGACTACACCGAAGAGGGCTTCGAGAGCTTCGCGGATACCGACACCAATTCCATCGGCTGTCTCAACAATCGCATCATGCTCTCCGCCGTGGATGCCCCGACCTACTGTGCCGAGGGCGACTGGCGGAGCGAGAACTGGGTCCCAGCAGGCGCCGCAGTGTGCGCTGCGGATTCCTCGCCGCTGCCCGTCGGACCGAGGGTTCCCGTGACGGTCGCAGTCCTGCTGGTGTTGGCGGGCATTGCGGCCATCGGCCTGCACCGCACGGGTGAAACCTGAGGAGATCGCCCTTGCCCACCGAAATGCAGATGAAGGCCGCCCTCCAAGCGTATCTCGACGGGCTCAACGCTCGAGATGCCGATGCCGTGCTCGCCCTGTTCGCTGCGGATGCCGAGATCGAGGATCCCGTGGGCAGTCCGGTCAAGCGCGGTGCCGAGATCAAGGCGTGGTTTCGCGGCGCCGTGAGGGTGGAGCCCAGGCTCGAACTGTGCGCGCCCATCCGGGGCTCCCACTCGGACGCGGCGGTCATGACTTTCACAGTGGAGAGTGTGCGGGGCGGCGCCCGTTACCGCACGCACTCCACGGATGTCGCACGCTTCAACGAAGAGGGGCAGATCATTCGTCTCGAAGGCTACTGGGGACCCAGCGACCGGCGAGAGTTGCCCCTTTCGGAGAGCATGCCTCCCAATTGTGACAGCCAAGAGGGAACGCCATGAACATCTCCGGCCGGAAAGCCGTAGTGCTTGGAGGAACATCGGGCATCGGCCTGGCTACCGTACAGGCCCTGGAACACGCCGGGGCCCATGTGGTGGCAGTGAGCCGATCCGAGAAAAACCGACTGGAGGCCGCAAAAACCGTAGGGGATGGCGTGTCCTTCCGCGGAGCCGATGTCCTGGACCGCAAAGCACTCGAGGCCTTGTTCCTCGACGAGGCCCCCTTCGACATCCTCGTCAGTGCCGCCACGGGAGGGGCGCGTGCAGCGGGGCCTTTCCTCGAAATGGACCTGGACGCCTTTCAGGCCTCATTCCGCAAACTCTGGGGCTATACGAACTCCGTGCGGCTCGCCGCTCGACACATGGCCGAAGACGGCGCGATCGTGTTGGTGAGCGGCTATCCAGCTCGCAAGCCGTCCCTCGGCGCGGCGGCGATTTCAACGGTGGGAAATGCCGTGGAGGGGTTCGCCCGCGCCATCGCTGTGGAACTCGCTCCACGGCGCATCAACGTGGTCTCACCGGGCATCATCGATACCCCCATGCACACGACACCCGCCGAAGTCCGCAATCAGCTGCTGGAAGCCGCCACGAAGCGCATGCCCATCTCCCGACTCGGCCAAGCCGATGAGATCGCACGGGCCATCCTCTTCCTGATCGAAAGCGATTTCACCACTGGCGCCACACTCGATGTCGACGGTGGCGCCCGATTGGCATAGGAATGAGTCTTGGGGGGCATGCGCGCGTGTTGACAACCCTCCGTCTGAGCTAAACCCCCGGGGTGTCCTCGCCGCCCGAATCTCCCGCAATGAGCCCCCGGGCCTTTGCATTGTTGGACGCAGTCGTGACTGTGGTCGCCCTGGGCTTCCTGGTATGGCTCGTCTACTTCCACGAGAGCCCGGAAGGTGGCGCCGCCGACTCCCGACTGCCGACCTTCAATGCGATCTTCAACGCCTGTGCAGCATCCCTCCTGGTAGGCGGCCTGTGGGCCATTCGCTCGGGCCGCAGGCGTGTCCACAAGCACCTGATGACCGCCGCACTGGTGGCCTCGAGCCTGTTCCTCATCAACTACATCTATTACCACTTCGCGGTAGGCGACACGAAGTTCCAGGGTACAGGCTTCATACGCCCCTTCTACTTCTTCGTCCTGATCAGCCACATTGCCCTGTCCGCAGTTGTCTTCCCCGCGATCCTCTGGGCGTTCTTCCTGGCGCTGACCGAACGTATCGACCGTCACCGGCGCATGGCGCGCTTCACCTGGGCCGGCTGGATGTACGTATCCGTCACGGGCATCCTGGTCTACTGGATGCTCCACCAGATGGATTGGAACTGACACCGGGGCGATGACCCCATGGCCGTCAGTCGAGGGACTGGTGGCCGCGAGAGATCAGCCAGGCCTGGATCTGCCGCACCTGGCTGGGTGTCAAGACGTCGGCGAAGCTCGGCATGCCGCGGTCGGCCCGAATGCCACCGAGTGTGATGTCCACGAAACGTTCATGGACTTCGGGAGATGAGAAACGGAGATCCGGAACCGACCCGCCCCCCACTGCGAAGGTCCCGTGGCAAAGCAGACACTCGCGAGCGAACAAGCGGTCGCCCTCGCGAAGATCGGCCTCGCTGACGCCCTCGGGGAGGGGCGGTACGGGACCTCGCGGCGGTTCGGGACTCGGGGGGGGGATCTCGACCTCCCCTCCCAGTGCAAAAGTCAGCACCCGGCCCCCGCCTCGAACTGCGGGGAGTGCCGCTGCGGGCCCGGCGGAAAGCGAATAGCCGCTCCCCCAACCCGCGGCCACGACCACGTATTGCACGCCATCGATCCGGTAGGTGATGGGCGCAGCCATGACGCCCGTTCCCACCGGAGACTCCCAGAGTTTCTCACCATCCTGGGCCCGGTAGGCTGCGAAGCGCCCATCGGCCGTTCCCTGGAAGATGAGATCTCCCGCAGTGGCCAGGGTCCCGCCGTTCCACGCGCCTCCGTGCTCCACACGCCAGGCCTCGCGCTGAGCCACCGGATCCCAGGCCAGCAAACTTCCCACCACCGAGATCCCGGCGTCCGGGTCGACGCTGCCAGTGAAGAAATCCGTCGACAACCCAGTATTGAGCGAACGCTTTCGATGTTCCCAGGCCGGATCGACCTCGTACCGCGAAGCCATGTCCTGGCTGGGGATGTAGACGAGGCCCGTTCCGGGGTGAAATGCCATGGGGTGCCAGTTGTGACCGCCGAAAGGACCCGGCCACACCATCTGGGGCCCCTTCGAATAGTCGTTGTCGGGGTTCTCGATCGGCCTTCCGTGGACATCGACACCCTTCGCCCAAGTGACTTTGACGAAGGGCTTCGCGGAGATGAACTCTCCGGTCTCCCGGTCGAGTACGAAGAAGAAGCCGTTCTTGGGAGCCTGCATGAGAACCTTGCGAACCCGGCCATCGATCTCGAGATCGGCGAGCATGATGTGCTGGGTAGACGTGTAGTCCCAGTTGTCTGCAGGGGTCGTCTGGAAATGCCACACCACCTCGCCCGTGGCAGGGCGCAGGGCGAGAATCGAAGAAAGGAAGAGATTGTCACCTCCCCCCGGACTGCGATGGTCTCGAGCATGGGGAGACCCGTTTCCAACACCGACGTAGAGCAGGTCGAGTTCCGGATCGTACGCCATCCCGTCCCAGACCGTTCCCCCTCCACCGGTCTTCCACCAATCGCCCGTCCATGTATAGGCGGCCATCTCGAGCGCTTTGCTCTCGAAAGGCAGATCGGGATTGCCAGGCACCGTCCAGGTACGCCACGCGAGCTCACCGTCTTCGGCACGATAAGCCGACACGTAACCGCGTACACCGAACTCGGCGCCACCGTTTCCGATCACCACCAGTCCCTGCAACACCCGCGGCGCACCGGTAATCGAGTAGGGAAGTGTGGGATCGGTGGTCTGCACCTCCCAGACGAGAGAACCGGTCTTCGCATCGAGAGCAATCAGTCGACCATCGAGCGTTCCCAGATAGATACGCCCCCGATACAGCGCCACTCCGCGGTTGACGACCCCACAACACAGTACCCGCGCATGGCCACCGGGAACCTCCGGGTCGAATTTCCAGCGCAGCGCTCCCGTCTTTGCGTCGAAGGCGTACACGACGCTCCAGGGGCCCGTCACATACAGGCTGCCATCGGCCATGAGCGGGGTCGCTTCAACACCGCGGGTCGTCTCCAGGTCGAAGGTCCAGACCAGGCCGAGTTGGTTGACATTCTCCGTGTCAATGTCGGCGAGAGGGCTGAAGCGCTGCTCCGACCATGTCCGGCCGTGGGCGAGCCACTCGTCGGCGCCCTCACCCGCTCGAGCCAGGCGTGCATCGTCCACACTCTGCGGGGAGGCGGCCGAATTGGACGTCGACTGGGACGGCGGCGATGACCCCGCACAGGCCAGGCACGACCCTGCCCAGATCCCCAGAACCGACAGGACGAGCGCACCGCGTCTCGCGACGCAACGGCTCCGCGCCTGTGTGTCGTCACCAGAAGTCGACCACGACATGCATGCAGACGCTATCACAGCCCCTCCACTGTCGACGGGACCGTGAACCGAACCGGCATCAATCCTTCCAAGCCGCCTGACCCGTCTCCTCCAGCCACTCGACGATGCTCTTCACCGCGGGGTCTTCGAGATCGCGCCATATCGCTTCAACACCCGGGATCGTGGCATGGATCTCGAGAATCTCGGCCCCTTCGGGACCGGCCTCCAGGGGCCCGTACCAGACGTTGGGTTCGATCAACGCAACATCTCCCGTCTCGCACCAACGCTCACCAATCCTCAGCTTCCCACGAATCACCACATTGGCCGTCCAGGCCTTGTGGCGATGCTCGGGTGCCCCTTCACCGGGTCCCCATTTCACGTGCATGAACCCCGGACGCACCGGATCCTCGTCGTATCCCAGACGCCAGACGGCGGCGTCGCCCACCGGGCTCTTCAACCGCTGTGTCGAATCGAACGAACAAAATTCGATCCCCTCGTTGTCATCAGCCATGGATCCCTCCCTTTCTCCACTTCCCCGAGTCCGAGCTTCTCCAGTATGGTCGATGGTCATGATGCGCTGCACACCCCTGGATGCACCCCTGGGCGCGAGAATCGAATTCGGCACCGAAGACCCCTTGGACGAAGAACAGAGTGAACTGCTTCGGCGAGCCTTTGGCGAGCACGGTCTGCTGCTTCTGCGGGGCCGAGAGATTTCTCGCGAACGCCAGATCGAATTGCTCAGCAAGCTCGGACGAATCGAACCCGACACCAACGGCCAGCCCATGGAGATGGAGGTCACCAATCAACACGACCAATCCACGGCCCCGGAGGGTGAACTCGTCTTTCACTACGACTATGCCTACGACCCGGAACCCATACCCGCCATTTCGATGTATGGACTCGTCGTCGATCCCGGATCGACTCCGACGCTTTTTGCAGACTCCCACCGGGTTCTCTCACGGCTCCCCCAAAGCCTGCTCAATGAGTTGTCCGGTCGCGAAGCCTCCCACGCCTGTTTTTTGATGGCGCCGGAAGCACCGAGCCAAAAAAACCGAGAGCCGGAGATCCTGATCCAGCGCGGCGAGAGAGGCTGGGGGCCCGACCACTACTGGGCGCGGCACCCGATGATCTGGCACAACGCTCTGGGCGTTGACTCCCTGTTCGCCTGCCTTCAGCACACCGACCGAATCCTGGGTCTGTCACGATCGCGCAGTGACGAAATCCTGGAGGAGATCTATGCAGCTCTCTATCACCCGGACCACATCTACGAGCACTGCTGGCGGCCCGGTGATCTGCTCATCTGGGACAACCTCACCATTCAACACGCCCGGCCCGAGCCCAACGATGTCCCGCGCACCCTGCGACGCTTCCACATCGCCAACTCGGACCTGACCGCCGACTACGTCCGAGTGGGCCGCGAGCGTGGCTACCTGTGAACTCGGAGGAGACCATGGCGAACGAACTTTGCTTCAACTGTATGAACCGATCCGCCTATTTGATGGGCGACGTGGACCCAGATCTACCGGGGCAGATCGATGCTGCTGCACGGGCAGGTTTCACGCTGATCGGTCCCGACAGTTTCAGCCTGCAACGCTACTGCGACGAAGGAGGGCGGCTCGAGGACCTTGCCGAACGTATTGCTGGCACCAGAATGCGGACCTTCGAGCTACCCGCCCTCGGCATCAGTGCAGACACAGCCCGTACATGGCAAGACATCGACGCACTGGTCGTTATGGCAAAGGCCCTCGCTCCCGACTTTGTTCAGCTCAACGTCGAGTCGGCGGTGGACACGGCGGTGATCGACTCGCTGCACCGGGCTGGCGACGCCTTGGGCGAGCTTGGGACCCGCCTCGCCATCGAATACCTGCCATGGTTACCGGAGATCCGAAATCTCAAGACCACGCGATCGCTGCTCGATCGAGTTCAGGTCGACGGAGCGGGAGTCATCGTGGACAGCTGGCACTTCTTTTTCAGCGATGACACCTGGGAGGACCTCGAAGCACTACCGCTCGACGAGATCTCCTACATCCAGTTCGATGACCACCCAACCCTCGAGAGCGACGATCTCGTGGCTGAGACGCTCAATCGACGCGCCATGCCCGGCGAGGGCCACTTCGAGCTGACCCGCTTCTGCCAAAGCATCCGCGCCAAGGGCTACACGGGGCCCGTGAGCTGTGAAATCCTTTCGGACAGTACCCGTCACATGCCCCCGGGCGAATTCGCCAAGCGCGTCTATGACAGTGCGCGTCCCTTCTGGAGCTGACCCCGTCACTCAGAGCAGATCGAGAGCGTCGAGGTCGCGGATCGCCCGACATGCGCGTGACGCCATCACCATGAACATGTCGTCGCCTCGATCCGTTTGTTTCACGCTCATGGCCCCGAGCACCGTGATCAATGGGCCCTGGAACTGCCCATATCGGTAGTCTTCCCAGCAGGTCTCCAGCGGGTAGCCGGCGACACCCTGGGCCAACAATTCGTCGTGATAGGCAGAAACCAGGCGGCGCTCGTGGTCGCGGCGAGCTTCCGGCGTCAGGCCATTTCCAAGGAAATAGGCGAGGTCACGCGCCGGTAAACCCACGCCCAGGGTCTGCCAGTCGACAGTGGCTACCGGATAGCCACCCTCGGACGTGGCGAACAACAAGTTATCGAGCCGGTAGTCACCGTGCAGTAGCGCAAATCGCTCGGAGCGGCCCCTCACCCAGTTCGCGGCCCCCGCCGCGAATCCGCCCAGGACCTCGACGTCATCGGCGGACAAGCGCGACCGGTAGCGTTCCACGAATCCCTCGGTCATTGGCTTCAGGACTTCAGACAGCATCGCTGCCGAATCGGGGTCCATCTTCATTGCCAGCTCGAGATCCCAGATCGCAGCGTCGCACCACAGAGGTGCGTGAAGGCCAGCGAGATTTACCACCGCAGCGTGAGCCTGATCGACCGAGCATCCATTGAGTTGGTCACCCTGACGACCGGGCGCCAGGTCCTCGAGGATGAGCACGAAGCTCGCCGCGTCATCGCTCACAGCACCGTAGTGACACTCGGGCACGCGAATCGCCAGACGGGATGCGAGTTCCAGGTAGAAGCGGACTTCGCTGGCGTAGGCACCGCGGGCTCCGGACGCCCGACTGATGGAATCTGCGGAGGGGAGCTTCACCACCAACGAACGCGGGACGTCGGCTCGAGCATCGACGAGCTCCAGCTCCACACGATAGCTGTCCGCCATCTGCCCGGTTCCCACCGAGCGGTGCGAGCAGCCCGCAACGGTCGTCTCCAGTCCTCCAGCGCGAAGCGCCGCTGTGAGCCAAGGCGGAGTGAGCTGTTCCGGGCGTTCGATGACGGCGGGAAGCGGGGCATCCATGTTGGGTTCGGAATCCTCGGCCACGAAGAAGAGAGCAATCGGCCGCAGATCCTCGCCCGCGTGCTGGAGATGTGTCAAGGGATCTCGGGCACCGTGGAGTTCCCTTCCCATGGAGTCGGTCCAGGAGGGACAATCCCCTGGACGTGGGGCGGCATTGCCCATCACGTCAACATCCGACGGGTCGAAGACATGGAGGAACCCACAGTGCAGACCCCCAATACGAAAGGTTCACTCGCAGGAATGAGTGCCCTCATCACCGGCGGGGGCGGCGGCATCGGGAGCGCTTCGGCTCGCGCACTGGCCCGCGACGGAGCCTCGGTGACTCTTCTGGGGCGCACCGAGGAAACTCTGCGCGCCGCGGTGGCCAACGTCGAGGAAGTCGCCGCCCCCGAAGCCAGGATCCGCCATTACGTCGGGGATGCGACACACACAGAGACCCTCCGTGACGCCCTGCGCTACGCCACTGAACCCACAGGTGCCCTCGACATGGCCGTATCGGTGGTGGGAAAGGGAGGCGAGTTCACCCCACTGTTGATGCTGGATGAGGAAACCTTCGTCGAACGTCTCCGCCTGAACGTCGTCTCCGCCTTTCTCCTCATTCGAGAAGCCGCCCCCCACCTCGCTCAGGCAGGCGGCGGCTCCATCGTATGCATCTCCTCGGATGCCGCCCGCATTGCCTTCCCCTACCTCGCGGGTTACGTCAGTGGCAAAGCAGGCCTCGAAGGCTTGGTGCGGGTGGCGGCACTGGAACTGGCCCCACTCCAAGTGCGTGTCAACGCCGTGCGACCCGGCCTACTGCGCACCGAGCTGACCGAGTACCTCTTCGAAGATCCGGCCCTCGCCGAGCAGTTCCTGGCCCACAAGCCGCTGGGACGGCTGGGGTCCCCCGAGGACATCGCCGCGGGGGTGCGATTCCTGGCGGGTCCCGAATCGGCCTGGATGACGGGACAGAGTTTCGGCATGGAGGGAGGCAACGAACTCACCCGCGCACCCGTGCTCGACGACATGGCGCGCAAGCGCGTGGGAGACGAGGCCTTCGAGGCCGCCATCGCCGGACACCCGCTTCCCAGGAGCGGGGCCGAGAACCCGCGGGATCACGACGAGGGGTGACTTCGGACCCACGGCCTGGATCGCCGCGAGTAGACTGGAGGCCACGCTTTCGCCGCTGATCACCCGAGGAGGTCCGCGATGACGAGTCCTTTGATGTCCGCCGATTCCCACGTCGCTGAGCCCAACGAAGCCTACCTGGAAATCGATCCCGCCTTCCGCGACCGCGCCCCGCACCTCGTTCACGACGACGAGCTCGGAGCCGGCATGGTGGTCGACGGACTTCCTGCGCCCGTTCCCATGTCCTTCATCAATGCAGCTGGACGTAAACCGGAGGACATCGGCATCCCGGTCGTTTGGGAACGACTCGACCCCGCCGGTCACGATTCCGCCGCCCGCCTCGCCCATCAGGACCGGGAGGGCATCGCATGCGAGGTCATCTTCCCGAGCGTGGGCATGATGTTGTGTCGCGTCAAAGACATCGACTATCGCAAAGCCTGCAATGACGCCTACAACCGCTGGCTGGCCAGCTTCTGCGAAGCCGATCCGAGCCGCCTCCTGGGCCTCGCCACCGTAACCCTCCGAAGTATCGAAGAGGGCATCGAGGAACTCCGGACCGCGAGCGAAATGGGCTTTCGAGGGGTGATGTTTCCCGGCAACCCCAACGTCGAAGACTACGATCATCCCTGCTATGACCCACTGTGGGAAGCGGCCATCGACCTGAAGCTCCCCATTCACTTCCACATCCTCACCAGCGACTCCGACGACCTGTCCACCATCATCATCCGGAAATCCCGTGGGCCGAAGATCACCCAATTCATGTCGATCATCCGCGGGGTGCAGGACATCCTGCTGATGCTGATCTTCAGTGGCGTATTCGAACGTCATCCGGGGCTACGGGTGGTCTGCGCCGAAGCCGACGCGGGCTGGGCGCCGCATTTCGCCTACCGGATGGACCACGCTTACGAACGTCATCGCTACTGGCTGGAAACCAGTAAACTGCCCAGGCCACCCAGCCACTATTTCCGTGAGAACATCTACCTGACCTTCCAGGACGATTACGCGGCCACCCATACCGCCCACCTCGGTGGCAGCGACCGCCTGATGTGGGCCAGCGATTTCCCCCACAGCGATGGAACCTTTCCCCGGACCCAAGAGGTGATCGAGAGGCTCACGGGATCCATGAGCGAAGCCATGCGAGATGGCATCACCGGGGGCAACATGAGAGGCCTCTACGGCCTCGACAACCCACGCCAATGACGCGATAGGAGCATATACCAATGGACAATCTCTTCAGCTACGAGGGCAAGCGCTGTCTTTTCGCCGGTTGCTTTTCCGGAATGGGCGAGGCGGCCGCGCGCGTCGTTCAGAGCCTGGGAGGTGAAATCGTCGCAGCCGACATCAAGAAACCCAGCAGCTTTGAATACGAACGCTACCTGGAAGTCGACCTCAGCGACCCGGCCGCCATTGAGCAGATGGTGGCCGAAACTGCAGGGGCGGGCCCCATCGATCGGCTCTTCTATTGTGCGGGCCTGCCGGGCGGACGCTTCACCAACGTGGAAGTGATGATGGTGAACTTCGTGGGCCTGCGTCACACCATCGAGACCGCGATCCCCCACATGCCTGGGAACGGCGCCGTGGTCTCCATTTCATCCTCGGCGGGCATGGCCTACATGATGAATCTCGACAAGATCACGCCGCTGCTCGAAACCGTTGGCTTCGATCAAGCACGCGCCTGGGTCGAGGACAACGCCAAGCACGACTGGATGGATGGCTATGCATTTTCAAAGATGTGTGTCATCGCCTACACGATGCGGAGAGCACCCGGGTTGACGACTGACACCGGGATCCGGTTGAACTGCACGAGCCCCGGCCCCACCGACACGCCCATGATGCCAGCCTTCGTCGAGCAGGCGGGAGCCGCCTTCATGGACGCATACCCAAAACCCGTGGGTCGAAATTCGACCTCCGAAGAACAGGGCTGGCCCCTGGCATTCCTCAACAGCGATGCGGCCAGTTACGTGTCGGGCGAGAACCTGTACACCGACGGCGCCGGCGCGGCGGGCTTGTCCACTGGGACTCTCAAGGTCGAGCTGCCGGTCGGTGACTAGCGTCTCGACCTTGCACCACATCCTCAGTGAAACCATTGGGCCCGCAGATAGACCAGTTCGTCCTGAGAGCCGTACTGGGACAGCCGCGGGCCTGCGAACAGCTGCACGCCAAAGGTCAGCTCGAGAGAACCAAGGGGCGTGTAGGCGAGCAGGGGGAAGAAGACTGCGCTCCCGCCATCGAAGTCCACCAGGCTGATCACGTCGAGGCGAAGCTCCGGTGTCAGGTCGTAGCCCATCTGGAAACCCATCTGGTGTCGCGCCGACGTGACGACGCGGCTCGACCCGAACAGTTCGGCACTGCCGGGGGTTACGTAGGGGCCCGGTACAACCGGGGGCAACCCAACAGGCGCGACATCGGTCGCCTCGAACAAAGGCAACAAAGTGCCCGCCCGTCCACGACCAAATCCCAGTGCGTTCCCGTTGTAGAGGTACTCAACCAAGAGGTAGAGACCCGTCCCCACATCCAAGTTGATGTCGGCCGAGACGTCCACCTGCCAGTAGTCGCTGAGGGGCCCGGGGGCTGGGTCGCCGATCTTCCAGACCTCGTGTTCGGGGTCGGTGTACACCGCCTCGAGACGGACGGCACCATCTCCGAGGTTGCGCGCCAGGTCCATGCCGACCGTGGGGGCGTCTTCGAACACTCCACCCAGGAGGGAGAGATCTGTGTCCGCTACCACTCCGTGGACGCGAGCCGCCCAGCGCTGCTCATCGCGACGAGATCCCGGCGAGTAGACGAACTGCAGATAACTGAAACCATCGAGGTTCCAGCGCGCGTCGATCCCATCGATTCCGGGAACCACGTTGGGCTCTAGAGTCAACGGGGGCAGGGCACTGAAACGGTCGATGGGGTTCCACAACCGGCCGACCCCCCAGGCAATGCGCTGCCTGCCGATGGAGACTTCGGCGGCACCATGCTGGTAACGCACGTATCCTCGGTAAAGCCTCTGACGCCACTCCACGTGGTCACCCTCGAGGAGGATGCCTTCGGCGCCGAGAAAACTGTCGCGTTCGAAACCCGAGAAGGAATCGCTGCGCAGGGTGTCGAGGATCCCAGCCAGGGTCTCGTTGTCGTAGACCACAACGGCTGACCAAGCCTTGCCCACCTGCAAGTCGGCACGCAGTCGGAAACGGGTCAGGCTCTGCCCCACACTCTGTTGGTTCACCACCTCGAAGGCAGGGCAGTTCGCAAACTGGCTGGCCACCACGCACGTGGTGTTTCCCGCTGCCAAATCCGCCACCACCGCGTCGGAAAAGTCGCTGGAGCTGGTCGCATGGGTGTAGAGCGCGTACTCACTGATGGAACCCGAAAGCGAAAGGGAGATCTCCTCGTGAGACCACACTTCCGCTGCACCCGCCGCAGATGCGAAGCCCAGGGCGCCCGCAAGTAGCGCCAGGCCGCGGAGATTCACCCGTGGTTCCCGGCGCCGTCATCCACCACACGTCCGTCGCGCAACCGAACCACCCGCTGGGCGGCCTCCATCACCAGGGGGTCGTGGGTGGAGAAGAGAAAGGTGATCCCCTCCACCTGGTTGAGTTCGGCCATGAGTTCGAGCAACCGCTTCGCGGTATCGGAGTCGAGGTTCGCGGTGGGCTCATCAGCCAGCACCAGGCGGGGCCGGCTCGCAATGGCGCGGGCCACGGCAACGCGCTGTTGCTGCCCACCACTCATCTCTGGCGGCCGCTTGTCCTCGAGACCACTGAGCCCCACCCGCTCGAGCACCTCCCGCGCGCGCTGCTTCCGCTCCCCTGCTTCCACCCCCTGAAGATCCATCACGAACTCCACATTCTCACAAGCCGAGAGCACAGGGATCAGGTTGTAGGACTGAAAGACAAAGCCCAGCTTGTGCAAACGCAGACCCGCCAGAGCCGCGGAGTCGAGAGTCGTGAGCTCCTCTCCATCGAGCAATACATTGCCCGAGGTCGGAGTGTCGAGTGCCCCCAAAAGATTCAGCAGAGTGGTCTTTCCCGAGCCACTGGGTCCTGCAATCGCCGAGAACTCGCCTTCATCCATCTGAAGACTCACACCGTCCAAGGCGTGCGTCGTGACACCACGTGTCTCGTATACCTTGGTGACTTCGACGGCTTGGAGAATCATCGTCCTCGTCTCTCACTCATTTGGTTTCGCTCGCTTCGTTCCTCAGACATGCCTGAGTGCATCCGCGGGCTGCGCTCGTGAGGCGCGCCACGCCGGCCAAATCCCGGACAACACGGCGGTGATCGCGCCGATGATGACCGGATCCCAGAGATCGCTCCAGCGCAGAACTGGCGTCAAACGCGTTCCAATCGCGTAGTCGTCCAGGGAACCCGCAAAAGCTGAAATATCGATGCCGTCCCGCAGAGCCCAGACACCCAGCAGCGCCAGCCCGATGCCGGCAAGCAGGCCCAGGCCCGTGACGAACACTCCCTCCATCAGGATCAGCCCCATCACTCGGACCCGGCCCATCCCCATGGCTCGCATCATCCCGATCTCTCGGGTCCGTTCGAAGACGGCCATCATCAACACGTTGGCGATCCCAAACGACATGGCGATGTAGACAGCCGCGTAGAGGACCCAAGCCACGGAGTCGAAGGCCTCGATCATATAGACGAGAACCGGCTCCAACTGCTCCCAGCTGCGCACCTCGAAGGCCTCGCCCAAACGCGCCTCGAGCTCGCTCTGAACGGCTGGAATCTCGCGGTCATCGATCACCGTTACGACACCCTCGGAAATGGAGCTTCCCATCTCGAACAGCCCCTGGGCGTCGCGGATGTGCATGAAAACCGTCGCGTCATCGATGGCCCCGAGGTCCGACTCGAGCAGACCACCCAGCCGGTAGGCCCGACCCGTGAGATTCCCCTGGAGGTCCTGCACCGAAACGACCACCTTGCTGCCCAGGTCGGCCTGAAGGCGGCGCGCCAGCTCCGTGCCCACCACGAGCTGTCGGGGCTCCTCGAGCCAATTGCCCTGGACCACTGAAGTCGACCACTCCGAGACCCGGGCCTCGCGCTCGGGATCCACACCGATGACCGCCACCCCCACACTGGCTCGCGGAGACGCCACCAGACCATCCGAGCGAACGCGCGTCGACCACGCCTGCACCCCGGACAGAGACTCCAGCTCCGGCGCCAGAGCTTCCCGACCGCCCTCGATGCGCACTTCGAGCTCCGGGCGCTCATCCCAACCCGGGCCGTGGACCTGTAGATGCCCCAGCCCATTGGAGATGGTCGTGTGGATCATGTCGGTCACCATGCCGATGTTGACTGCCATGGCGAGAACACAGCCCGCAATCCCCACCGCAATGGCCGTCGTCACCACCAGAGTCCGCCGCGGATTGCGCAAGATATTTCGCCAGGCCATCCGCACCAACACGGCTCAGGGACTCCTCAGGGCATCGACGGGGCGTCCCCGGCTGGCCTTCAATGCCGGGTAGAGGGCTGCCAGCGCGGCCACACCGAGGATCGTGAGAACCGAACCCAGTGGATTGAGAGGCTTGAGCTTGAAGGTCAGGACCGGCTCCATGCCCACGAACTCCGCGGTCGCCGCCAGGTCATCACCCGTCAACGCGAACTCCATCCCGTTCAAATAGAGGAGGGCCGGTAGCGCAATGGCAAGGCCCAGGCCGAGCCCGACTGCAGCCAGCAGCATGGACTCGAGATAGACCATTCGAAACAGAGCAGCGGGTCGCAGACCGAGAGCGAGCACCACGCCGAGCTCGCGCGTGCGTTCGAGAATCGCCATCAAGATGGTGTTCAGGATCCCGAAGCCCACCACCACCACGAGGATCACCAACATGATGTACAGGCCCGCATCGTCGAGCAGGATGAACTGAACCAATGCGGGCATCATCTCTTCATAGCCCTGGACCTCGAAAACACCGCCATCCGGTGCCAGGGGCACCAAGGCCCCCTCGAGTTCGGCGATCAGCAGCGGAGCGTGATCGGCATCGCGGGCCAATAGCGCGATCTCGGTAACCCGGTCGTCGTAGACGTAGAATTCGCGCGCGTCCTCGATGTGGATCAACGCCAGGTTGCGCTCGATCTTCGGATCCGGGAGGTCCACGATGCCAGTGAGGGTGAACAGCTCGTAGGCATTTTCCAACGAGTAGGCGGCCCCGTAGAGCAGCACCTCATCCCCAAGTTGGGCACCGAGATCCTGAGCGAGGCGTTCACCCAACACGATCTCGCGTACGCCGGGCGCTCGCTGAGCCGATAAAAAATGCCCGGCATCCACCTTCTTCGAGATCGTGGTCACACTGGGCTCTCGCTCGGGGTCAACACCCATGACCATCACACCCCGGCTGGCATCGGCCAGAGATACCAGCGCAAAGCTGATGATGCGCGGCGCCCAGGCCCGCGCGCTCGGCACCGAGTCGGCGATCTCGACGAGTTCAGGACTCCAAGGCAGGAAGTAGTCGAGAGTCATGTGATCCCGGTAACCGGCTCCAGAGATGGCAACGTGACCCGACTGCAACCGCACCGCATCTTCGATCATCTTTTCATGGCTGCCGGCCCCCATGCCCTCGGACAACATCACCAGCACCACGGCAAACACAGTGGCCGCTACCGAAAGAGCCGTGCGACGCGGGTTACGCCAGAGATTGCGCCAAGCGAGCCGCGTCTCAATCGACACGGCCGGCTCCGCGCTCGAGATGACGCGTGGTGTAGATGCCATCGTCGAAATCGGCGTCGAATTGGATCTCAGCAATCTCGATGGTCGTCGAGTGGCCCGGTTTTTCAAGCGGTGTCAGCGCCCAGCGATGGGGAAAGTGGCGCCCAGCTTGTTCCCGGATCTCGCTGAAGTGGATCACACGAATCTTCTCACCCTGCTCGTCATAGAACTCCTGGCGCAGGGGGGCACCGGTATCGACGGACAGCCATGCCACGATTCGCCCCCATACCACCGCGGTGTCCTCGTGAGGCGTGTACTCGACCACCCAGGCACGGGGGGCCAACGTCTCGCGCCCCCCGGGATCGACCCCCAACAAGCGGTGATCGTAGTCGTCAATTTCGCTGGACTCCCGGACGAGGTCGTCGTTGGTAAAATCGCTGCCCATCCAGGACTGGAGCATCATGGAGGGCGGGATCCGCACGGTGCGTTCGACCCGAGGCACGTACATCCACAGGTTGGGGTGGAGCTTGAGAAATCCGGTGCCGGCATCCTTGGCGGGTGCATGGATTCGAATCATCGAGCGATCGCCACCCTGATCCCCCCAGGACTCGAAAGCCACCACTCGGGGTCGCGACAAGCGCGGCGAACGGATCGTCATACTGCCCTTGAAGTAGGTCCGATCACTTCGCAGGCTCTCCTCGGCGCGCAGCGCGATGGCTCGGGCATCGACCCCTTCAGGAGCAGATTCCAAGGCTTCTTCAGCACGTGCAGCACCGGCCAAGACTGAAATGAGGACCAGCAGCGCGCATGAACGGGCCCTGGCAAAGACATTCTGCAAGCCGTTCCTCCCATGGGCTGCCCGCCTCTAAAACTGGCATGAGGATCGTACACGCACTCCGCTCACCGCTGCCAAGAACCTGCCGACTCCGGCGGTTTCGATGTATGATCTGCCCCCCTCCCCGCAGTCCCTTTCCGGCAAGGAAACCGGCCCGTTGCTTATCGCACTCGTCGTCACGCTCAGCGCACTCTGGCTGCTCTGGTCCGGGATATACGACAACACACTGATACTCGGCCTTGGAGCCTGTTCCATCGCATTCGTGGTCTGGATGACACGACGCATGCACCGTGTCGCCGAGGCCAAGGCGGGCTACACGCTGGGCCCTCGCCTGATCACCTACCTGCCATGGCTCGGCTGGGAAATCGTCAAGGCCAACTTTCAGGTAGCGCGAATCATCCTCGACCCGAAGCTTCCCATCAGCCCACGCCTGATCCGTGTGCCTGTACCCCAGCAGACGGACCTCGGGCGGGTCATCTATGCCAATTCCATCACCCTCACGCCCGGCACCGTATCTCTGGATCTTCGCGGCGATGGACTGCTCGTCCACGCCCTCACCCATGAGGCCGCGGAGGGCGTACTCAGCGGCGAGATGGAACGCCGCGTAAACCGCATGGAGCGGCCGTCATGACCGCGCTCCAGAGTTGGACCGCGCGAGGACTTCGTTGATGTACGCCGCGGCACTGTTGGGCGTACTCGTCACCATGGTGATCGAGCTCATTCTGGCCTCGCGGGGCCCGACCGTGTTCGATCGCATTCTCGCGGTCAATACCTTCGGCACCATGACGATCCTGCTGATCGCCCTGTGCGGTTACCATTTTGGCCGCCCGGACTTCATGGACCTCGCACTCATCTACGCGCTGCTGAACTTCATCGGCTCGGTAGCGGTGGCAAAATTCTCACGCTTTGGAAACCTGGCGAGAGACCATCGGCGGCACGCCTCTGGAGAAGACCCGAACCCTTGATCGACTCACTGCTCCACGCCCTGGTCTGGATCCTACTGGTGGGAGGCGCCGCATTCTGCGTGATTGGCGCCGTGGGAATGCTCCGCCTGCCAGACTTCTACACGCGGACCCACGCGGCCACCCTTCCAGACACCCTCGGCGCGGGCATGATCCTCCTCGGGCTGATGTTGCAGAGCGGCTTGAACCTTCCTCTTCTTGGTGAAGGTGCCTCTCTTCGCATTGGCGACGGCAACACTCTCGTCACCCTCAAGTTGCTCACCCTACTGCTCTTCCTGCTCGCCACGGGACCCGCCTCAACCCATGCACTGGTCAAGGCCGCCTATGCCAGGGGGATCCGTTGGAACCAGGCCAGCCCCCAAGACGACTCGTCGGACAGCAAGCATGCAGATCCCGATTGAAGCCATTCTCTTCGCACTCCTGATCGCCATGGCAATCGTAATCGGTCGTATGCGGGACCTGTTCGCAGCCGCGATGCTGACGGGAATGTTCAGCCTGATGTCAGCGGGGCTGTTCACTCTGATGGACGCCGTCGACGTCGCCTTCACCGAAGCCGCAGTGGGTGCCGGGGTATCCACGGTGCTGCTTCTCGGAACGCTCTCGGTCACCCGGCAACAGGAGCGAATGCGCCCCACGCGACCGCTGCCTCTGATGGTGGTTCTCTTCACGGGAGCAGCGCTCCTCTGGGGCACCCTGGACATGCCCGCCTATGGCGACCCCAATGCCTTCGCCCACAACGACATCACAAGGGCCTTCATCCAGGGAACGGCTGAGACCTTCGAGATCCCCAACGCGGTGACCGCCGTGCTTGGCAGCTACCGCGGCTACGACACCCTCGGCGAGACCACAGTCATCTTTGCCGCCATCGTCGGTGTCATGGCCGCCCTGGGACGGAGTCACACACAGCCAGGTCACCATGACCCCGTGGAGGCCGGACCCGACGCAGCACGCTCCCACATGCGGATGCGCGACAAGGCCATCCTGCGAGTGATCGCCAAGGCCTTCATCCCCTTCATCCTGCTGTTCGGTCTCTACGTCCAGTTCCATGGAGACTTTGGGCCGGGCGGGGGCTTCCAGGCCGGCGTGATCGTCGCGGCGGGTTTCGTCCTCTACGGCCTGATCTTCGGTCTCGACAACGCCGAACGCGTGGCCCCTCCCAGAATCGTCGAGATCGGGGCAGCCCTGGGCGTACTGCTCTTCGCCGGCACCGGAATCGTCAACATGCTGCAAGGCGGCATGTTCCTCGATTATTCCACTCTCGGTGCCCACGCCGGCGAGCCCATGACGAAGGAGCACATCACCCATGGCCTGCACCGCGGCCTGCTCTTGATCGAAGGAGGCGTGGGAATCACCGTGGCCTGCTCGATCTTGATGATCTTCTACCAGTTCTCGGGTCGGGGTCGACACTAGATGGAGACCATCGACCTCTCGCGCCTGATCGGTCTTTGGGTCTACCCGATCGTGATCGTCCTGATGATGATTGGCCTCTACATCGTCATGGCCCACGAAAACCTCATCAAGAAGATCATGGGGCTCAACATCTTCCAGGTGTCCGTCATCATGTTCTATGTGGCGGTGGGCAAAGTACGCGGCGGCACACCGCCAATTCTCGATCCGGAAGGCCCCTGGCGGGAAACCCTGTTCAGCAACCCGCTTCCCCATGTCCTGATGCTGACGGCCATCGTGGTCGGTATCGCCACCACGGCCCTCGGGCTCTCTTTCGTGGTCCGCATCCAAGAGGCCTACGGGACCACCGAAGAAGACGAAATCCATGAACTCGACTCGGCGTCCGCCAACGGAGCGGACGAGCCCACAGCATGATCGAGCAATTGCCCGCCCTCCAAATCGTGCTGCCGCTGATGGCGGCGCCTCTGTGTTTGTTCCTACGCCGCGCCCCATGGGTGCGCGCATTCGCTGTGGCGGTGAGCTGGCTCTGCCTG
>JAKVBI010000012.1:167461-249253 GCA_022447545.1 Myxococcota bacterium | reverse complement strand
CCGGTACCTAGTATCTCGACGGGGTCCGCCCCCTCGTGGAAAAAGTGTTCGTGACCGCAAATCTGGTCTTGGTGGCCGTGTGTGGGGCGACGGCCAGCGGGGCGGCGGTCGCCCGGTCGCGCTTTGAATTGGAGCGGGCGCGCAAGAACCTGGGCGAGTCCGACGGCGTGAACGCCCGTCGAGCAGCCGCGGAGGCCAGGCTCTACGACGCCCAACTCAACGTCGACTACTGCACGGTGCGCGCACCCTTCGACGGCTACGTGACGAATCTCAACATTGCGGTCGGCGAATACGCGAACCAGGGCCAGCAGGTCTTCGCACTGGTTGACGACCGCAACTGGTACGTGGTGGCCAACTTTCGCGAGGTCTTCCTGGAAGAAATCCGCCCAGGAATGCGGGCCGTGGTCTACCTGATGACCTATCCGGGTCGCGCCTTCCAGGGTGAGGTCCAGGGAATCGGCTGGGCCCTCTGGCAGAAAAACGGGAGCAGCGTGAGAGGACTTCCGGATGTGGAACCGAATCTCAATTGGGTGCGCCTCGCCCAGCGCTTTCCTGTACGCGTGATCCTCGAGCCCCCCAACGCCGATTTTCCCTACCGGATGGGACAGACGGCCGTTGTAACAATCAAGGGCTTCGATGACGGGCCGGAGCCCTAGGCCGGCCGGAACTGCGGCGACTCCGGACGGCGCTCGGAACCGCGCAGACGAGCGAGAAGAGAAAACCGGTCGGGGCTGATGTGCAGATCCCTCGCATCTTGCGCGAGGAGGCCCAAAAGGATCTCCACATCTCGATAGAAGCCAACCTGCGAATGCAGCAAGCGATGGACCTCCCGCTCGTCTTCCGAGGACTCACTCGAGACCGGGTGTGCTTCCAGCGCCAACTGGGCGCGTTCCAGTTTCTCGGAAAAACGCACCTTTGCAGCCAGCGCCGACGCATCGGGCCGGTTGACATGATCGATCCGGTTCGCGAACACCTCGAGAGCCTCCTGGAGAGTCCGCCCAACGGCCTCCACTTCGATGCGACCTCCAAAACTGGAGTCCGATCGCCGCTGGTAATCGAGTCGGTTCCAGACGAGGGAAAGAACCACCCGCTGGAGCGATCGAATCCGGTCCAGCAATTGGCGGAGCGCCGCCCGTTCCGCCCGGGTAGCTGCCTTGTCTCGGGAAAACCAGTCTTCGTACATGGATTCCGTCAGCAACCTGTACCCGAAGGACATCCGGTGGAAGATTTCGAAGCGAAACCCCAGGAGCGGGCTCTGCTCCCGCGCGGGCGTAACATCGCGGAACCCGAGCGTCGAGCAGCGCGCCAGCAAACGAAGCGTTTCAACGCAATTGTCGATGGCCCAGATCCGTGCGCGGACCTCTCCAAAGATCCCGTAAACCATCAGAACAATGACGAGCCCCGTGAAGATGCCGAGCATCCGGTCTCGGAACGGCATCAGGTCGGTGCTGGGGTAGTGCGTATTGATCAAACACAGTGCCGCGGCGAACCCGATCTGGAGGCCTGCATAGGAAATTCGCGCACTTCCGGTCTGGACCCAGGCAGCAAGGCCGAAGACCAGGCTCGTCACGATCAGGAAGGAAGCGAGCGATGTGATCTGCGGAATCACATAGAGAATGACGAGCAGGCTCACGAACCCGCCCACGAACGCTCCGATCAGGCGCAGCACACTCTTTAGAATCATGGCCCCGTAGTTGTCGAGGCACACCAGGACCGCGGTCACGACGGCCGTGATTCCACCGGGCCAATCGATGGTGTAGAGGTAAATGTAGGCAAGGGTCGCCGCGAGGGCGCCCTTCCCTGCCGAGACGACATCGGCCTTCCGGACATTGCGGTAGGCCTTCCACGAGAACGTCTGGCGTTCCTGGGGGAACAAGGGGCTGCGCCGGGCGCCGCTCCGATGCTCGGATTCGGAGCGCAAAAAATCGACGGCGTCGTGCATTCCGTCCAGCGCCTGAGCAATGCTGAGGAACGAAGACAAAACCGTGGCGCGATCGTCGCTGGGCCTTTCCGTCACGCCCGCTTCCAGGTCCGCCCCCTCCACGTCCACGATCGCGCGAGACAAGTCGATGGCGAGGGGCGGTAAAGCATCGAGCTCTGGGAGCCAGACCCCGGCTTCAATGGCTGCGGCGTAGCGACGACATCGTTCTCGGATCGCCTCCACGCGCTGGGAGATTTCCGGAGCGAACGTCGCGAAGTTCCCGTCGGTGGCCATCGACGCGGCGATGCGCGCGATCTGCTGAGAGGCGACGGCCACCTGGTTCGTCTCGCCGATCAGGTTCATGAAGTCGTCGTGCCGAGCGCGCAAACCGCTCCCGCTGTGGGTGGCATTGTCGAGCCAGTTCGTCCACTGGGCGAGGGAGTTCATGACCCGCTCCTCGCTTTTCGCCAGCCGTTCGGGGTTGGTAACGACCTGGTCTCGGGGCAGCAGGACCTCGTTCATTCGATCCCGTGAATACCGGAGACTCTTGGCCAAGTGCTCCACGAGGAGTTTCTCGGGGCGTTCCGGCCAGAGGAAAGCCTGACAGAGAGTCCCGATGATGTTGCCCGCAGAGATTTCGACGAGCCTCCATAACGCACGGGTGATGCTCTCGGGGGACCCGGAATCCATCGCACCCGGAATTGCAAGCACCATCGTGAGCGTTCCCAAAATGGGGATCGAGGGCGCCGCTGCCGTGCGGCTCAGATAGATGCCGACCCCGATGGACGCCCCGATAAACGGCACAAGAAACCAGGGTTGCTGGGGAAACGCGATGACGAAGGCGATGGCAACCGAGCACCCGACCAACGTGCCAAGCAGGCGCTGGACGGCACGAAGCACCGACGCCCCGGTATCAGGCATGGAAACGATGAGAATGGTCAGGATCAGCCACCCCCCCTCCGGGATACGCAGCGTCATGATGAGGGTGGTGGCGATCGCGCAGGCGACGACGATGCGCCCAATGGCCCGCCAGCGCTGCGGCGACAACGCCAGTTCCGTGCGGAGGAAAGCGAAGAGTCGAGCGGTCACGGAGGAATCCCCACGCCCGCGGCGCGATGACAGGCAACGGCAATCCACGTGAATGAATCTAGCGCCCTGCCCAGGCTATGCGGACCGAATCGGTTCAATGAAGGCCAATAGTGAGTTCGCTTTCCTATTTGAGTGCTTTCAATGCAACCAATCGCCAAACTAGGCCCGGCCCAAAACACAGGAACGAATCATCATGAACCTCACGCAACTCGCCAATCCGGAAGAGCTCATCGGCGGGATCGCGGCCATCATAACTTTGATTTACCTCGCGGTTCAGGTTCGGAAAAGTGCCGAGGCTCAACGCCAAGCGAACGAGCTCGCAAAAGCGGACGTGCTTCAGAAATCCGCCGCAGTCGACTCGAAGATCCGCCAAATGCTTGTCGACGAAGGCATCAACGCGCTCTGACTGAAAGCTGTCAACGACTAGGAGCTGACTCCAGCGGAAGAACAGCGACTCTTTGTCGCACTTCAAGAGCTCACATATTCCGCGTTGGCCGCTTTGTCAAACCATCAAGCGGCGGGAAACGTTGGGTAAGCCAAGATCACACCAGGCCGCGTGGCCCGAATGGTCGGACAATCAAAGACGCTGCGAGGAATCTGGGAACCCATCGCGGATGAACTGGCCGTGAGCGATCTCGCAGGATTTGCCTTGGCAATCACTGAACAACTCGACGCGCACGAAAGCCACGGCTAAACCCCCATCCCGCGGGCCTGCAACCAACGGAACGCAGCCAAGTGAGTTGTGCTCTCACCGCGCCCAAGACAACTACGGGGGCCGATCGCAGTTGATAGTTGTCGGACTGATCCTTCCAAACGGTGGTCCGCTGGAATCAACCCGTAACGTCGTTGAAACCGGAAGGTCCGGAGGAACGACACCGGGCAAACCCGGTTGCCTGGCGATGTTGCGAGGACCGAATCGGTCACTCGTCCCCAGGCCTCGATCCCTCGATCCGTTTTCTGGCGGCTTGTTATCAGCTGAAAGAAAACGAAGAGAACGGGAAGGCTGGCAACTGTCGAGACCGGAACCGTTGACCAACTCGGAAAAACCGTGACCGCAACGACGGCTAGGATTCCGCCGAGTGTCACCCACAGAGCAAAGGGGACTCGGTTGTCGGGAATCTCGACGCTTTTTCATACGTCGAAACCACCAAACCATACTGCTCGAAACGATCAGCAAAGATGATAAATCGAGAAGCATGCCCCACATCACTTCCATGGAACTGGCCACTCGTATTGAGTCATGCTGCTGCCAGAATCCATGGTTGGGATATCACAAGACTCCCATGACCCTGCGAATAGGAACAAGAAGAGGCACACCGGCTTTCTGGAGAGCGTGGGGGCCTCCGTCGGACTTAAAACCCCATTCGTGTGGAGCCAGACCCCGGTCAAGGCGGATCATCCTGGGCAAGCAACCCGCTGCCTCGGGGACGGGTCGCGCGGCTCTGAAAAAAGCAATACGCTGAAAACGTTTCTTCTTCGCCGCGTTTCGCGCGGGCAGGAGGCAGCATGGCGGCAATGAATCTGCCGGATTGGGGCAAAGCCGAGGCGTTCGACAACGTCTCGGGACAGGTGGCTATCGTCGGCATCGGCGAGGCGGACCACTCGAAGGCCTCCGGACGCACCACACACGACATCGCCGAGCAGGCGATTGCGCGCGCGATTGCTGACGCTGGGCTCAAGCCGGGCGACGTCGACGGCATCATGTTCGGTCCGGGCGTCGGCGACCAGTTCGACGAGAAGCTCTACCGCGAGCGCTTTGGCGTCGAGCACGAGCTTTGGGTCTCACATCAAGGTGGCGGTGTCGTATGGGCGGCAACAGCGCCCTACCACGCTGCGCGCGCGATCCGCGAAGGAAAGGCGACGACGATCGTCAACGTCTTCTCGGTGGCGTGGGCGACGCAGCGCGGAAGCATGACGGGCGGCCCCGGCCAGTTCCACGCGCAGGAACAGTTCAAGGCCAACCTAGAGGTTCCCTTCGGCTGGTTCCCCCAGCCGGTGTATTTCAGCACGATCGCACGCCGCCACATGGGGCAGTACGGGACCACGCCCGAGCAACTCGGCGCGATCGCCGTCTCGGCGCGCCGACACGCAAACCGACACCCCGGCGCGGTGATGCGAGAAAAGCCGCTCCCGCTCGAGGAGTATCTCGCGAAACCAATGCTCGCGGACCCCTTGCGCGTCGAGGACTGCTGCCTGATCTCCGACGGCGGTGCGGCATACGTGATGACCTCCATCGAGCGCGCACGTGACCTGCCTCATACGCCCGCCGTCGTCGCAGGCGTCGGCGGAGGCAGGACGGACTCGCCGTACTGGAGCCAACAGGGCGACTTCACTGCGACACCGCAGGTGTTCTCAGCTCCTGGCGCGTTCGCGATGGCGGGCGTGACCCCAGCCGACGTCGACATCCTTACGCTCTACGACCCCTTCACCATCGTCACGCTGATGCAGATCGAAGACATGGGCTTCTGTGCCAAGGGCGAGGGCGGCGCGTTCTGCGAGGATCAGGGCCTCGACTTCGACGGAGGCGCACTGCCGACGAACACGCATGGCGGGATGCTCTCTCACGCATACGTGCTCGGCATCTCGCACGTCGTCGAGGTCGTACACCAACTGCGCGGCACAGCACCGAATCAAGTCACAGATGCGGAGATCGGCATCTACGGTGGCTACAGCGGACACCGGGCAAGCACGCTCGTACTGCGGAGGGACCGATGAAACATCCCGGCTTCCCGCTACCCGACACAAGCTGGGAGCCCACACGCGGCTTCTGGGAGGGTGCTGCGGCCAGTGAGCTGCGCATTCCTCGCTGCGACGCGTGCGGCTCGTTGAACTGGTACCCGCCTCCTGCGTGTCGCCACTGTGGCGGCGAAGCACTCACGTGGCGGGCCGTCAGTGGACGTGGGCAACTGTTCTCATGGAGCCACGTCACACGCGCGCTCTTCAAAGAATATGCGAGCAAGGCGCCTTACATACCGGGGATCGTCGTCCTCGACGAAGACCCTCGCGTGCGTCTCGTGACCTTGCTAGTCGATTGCAACCCAGAGGGGCTCGTCGTCGATGAGCCCGTCGAGTGCGTATTCAGACCGCTTTCGTTCTCGGAAATCGAGGGGGAGGTCATCGCCCCAATGTTTCGGCCAATCCAAGGCGGATAGAGGTGTCCAACTGGTGACCCGACGGACGGAGCTACTCGAGGAGCGCCACGTCGCGGCGATCGCGAGCTGCGAGCAGGCGATTGAAAGCCTCCCGCGCCAAACCTCCCTCATCATCGAGCATCAGTGCATCTCGCGGTCCGCGAAGCGGCGAACCGTCGCGTCGCCACTGTTCGAAAACCCGCTCCTGCACCGCCGACCGCTCGCGTACTCGCGCGACGAAATCGAACTCGTTGTCCTCATGGCCGGGAACCGTGCGAAGTGATCGCCCGGCGATGAAGCGCACGGCATCGTAGGGGTCGGTCAGAAGCTCGGCAAGAAAGGGCACCATCCAGTCCGTCCCGGACGCCGCCTGGGCCGGCGCCCAGCCAAAATGCCAAGCCACCAGCGCCCGAACCCCAGCATCGCCACGCAGCGCCCACAACACACCCGCCGCATACCTGGATTCGTCTTCGTCGAGCACGGCCTCTTCGAGAGTTCCCCATCGGGGAAGCTCGCCTGCAGTCCAGGCGAGTGTTTGATCCAGGTGGCACAAATTGCACGCATTCGGACGACCCGTGTCGAGGTTGTCCTGTACCGAGGGCGAGTCGATCTGGTGACTCCGAATGGCCTTGAGGAGCCCATAGGTCGTATGAGGCATGTGACAGTTCATGCACTGGCTGCCTGTAGAATCCACCGGGTGCAAAGAGTGAGCGGGGATGTCGGCGGCGATCTCAGCGTGGCAACCGACACAAGCAGCATTTCCGCCGAAGCCAACCCGGAGTTGGTCGTTTGCCCACTCTGCGAGTTCCCTGGGATCATTGTTATCTGGATGCATATCGTGGCACGTAAGACAGGAGAAGTCTGGGCTCACCGCGCATGGTGAATCGAGCAGCCCGTTGTACTCGCGGCCCGACACGCGCACCATCCCATCCGGCCAGAATCGAAGATCGAGAAACCCAGGTTCCACGTAGCCAAGGTCTTCCACCGACGGATGATCATCGCCGCGGACGACGTGCACGCTTTCGAACAAATCATCTCCGGGAACGTAGGGGGATCCCTCTCGGTAGTAGCGCACTGCCTCTTCCGGCGACGTAATCAAGTTGACGCTGTGACACTGACCGCAGACTTGCGAAGCGCGCGCGCCCGACATGCGAGATGGCAACATGATGCTCGGATCACCTTCGTCGCTGAGATGTAGCGCGTAGCGGCGCTCAGGATTTCGGTTCAAACTCACGTGTCGCGCCGCGGGCCCGTGGCACGCCTCACACGCAATCCCGAACTCCGCCACCTTCGTGTCGAACTGACCCGAGTTGGTCATGCGAGGCTGACCACCCGTTGTGTGACAACCGACGCAGTTGCGGTTCCACTCACCGCGATTCGACGACTCGCTCCGCTCCGGTGGCAACAGAAAGTTGCTCCGGCGTCGGACCCAACGCTGCTCATCGACGAGATAGCTGAAGGGAAGCATCTCGAGAGTACGGGCATTCTCCGTTTCCGCCCAGTAGACCTGCATGTGGTGGGAACCGGTCGAAAGCACGACGCGCCGCTCGCTCCAACCACTCTCCGTTGCCGGCTCGTCGCGCTTGCGAAACTGCGTCCGGAACCAGAACTCGTCACCCCGCCGCTCGAGACGCAGATGCCGCTGGCCGACCTTCAGCTTCACACCATCGAATTCGCCAACTACCGTCTCCGGCTTGACCACTTGCGTCATCGTACGGTGATAGGAGGAATGCCAAGTCGAGTACTCCTGCGGATGACAGGCCTCGCATGTACGAGACGACGCATAACGTTCCCCCGTGACTTCGATCGGACGGCCTTCGACCATCGATTCAATGGGGTGCCGCTCACTGCAGGAGGTTGCAAATACAGCAACCACCAGGGTGAGCCAAGCGGTGGTGAAACCAATGTTCGCGGAGGACGTTTTCTGTCTCACCAAGGCGCAGAAAACCCACATGATCGTACTCATGAGCAAGGCGAACCGCTTAGAGTTGAGGAAAGATCGCTCAGCCGTGGTTCAATAACCAGTAGTGTATGCCAGCGGTCGTTGTAGACCAGGAAACCCCTCCTTCTTTCCGGACAGGAATGGCAAAGGCCCATTCAAGCCAATTTGAATGGGTGGAGAACCTCAAAGAAGAGGTTACAGCGGCTCTCTAAAAGTGACGGGGCCCTTCGAAGAACCCGGGAGCCGATTGGGGCCACCAGCCGTCGCGCCCAGCGGCACAGCCCACCCGAGAAAAGGCGCAAATGGGAATGCAGCACCGAGAAAAGGGTCCGACTCGACCCATACGAGGCTGACCTTTCGATACGACTCGATGAGCCCGCACGTGTCGGGCTTCCTCGCAATCCCATGATGCGCCGCGCAAATTCACAATGCGCCCCTCGAATGCGTGTATTCTGTTGAAGTCGGGCTGGCCACACTGATTCGACGGCCGCGGCCGCTTTTGAGATTTTGCGGCAGCAACGGAACTGAGTTTCGACAAGTACGTGACGCGAACGGAGCAACATATGACATCCGCAAACATTGCCCTCGACTCAGGTCGGATACGCGAACTTTTCGACATGCGGCGTAACACGCTGGGTGCCTTCACAGGGGACCCATACCCCGCTTGGCATCAGCTTCGTGACACTGCTCCGCTCCACGAAGGAACAGCTGGCCGGCTCATTGGCTTCGAGGGCGATGAGATCTTCTTCGGCCTGCCGGAACCCGAGCGACGACATTTCACGGCCTTTGATTTCGCAACCTGCGATGAGATCGTTCGCAACCGCGAAGCATTCTGGATGTCGCCGCCCGACCCGGATCCGGAAAAGGCTCGTTACATCGAGTCGAGCATGCTCACCATGGATGGCGACCGTCACCGTCGCTACCGCTCCCTCGTCCAACCGTCCTTCGGTCCCGAGCAGATGCCCTGGTGGACCAAGAACTGGGTCCGCCCGACGGTGGATGCACTCATCGACTCCTTCGAATCGAGCGGTCGAGCGGATCTGAATGTCGAATTCTGCGCCGCGATCCCGACCCTGACGATCTGTGGAAGCTTCGGCATCTCACCCGATGATGCGCTGGACATCCGCGAATCTGTGACGAGCGCGGGTCAGGGCGAAGGGGCCGGGCGCCTGGCCCAGATCCTCCAGCCCCTCATCGAGGCCCGGCGGGCCGAGCCTCGCGACGACCTGATCAGCATTCTCGTGAATGCCGAGATCACAGACGACGAGGGCAACCCAGAGGTGCTCTCCGACCGCGACATCCTTGCCTTCTCATGGCTGCTACTCGCCGCCGGGTCGGGAACCACGTGGAAGCAGATGGGGATCACACTGGTCGCGTTGCTTCGGCACCCCGAGTGGCTCGAGGCGGTGCGGGAGAATGCCAGCCTGCTGGATGCAGTGGTCGAGGAGTCAGCGCGCTGGGAGGCCACGGACCCGACCTTCGGGCGCTTCGCCCATCAAGATGTAACCCTGCGCGGAATCGACATCCCCAAGGGCTCCGTCGTGCATGTCTGTTACGGAGCCGCGAACCGCGATCCGTCACGCTGGGAAAGACCCGATGATTTCGATCCCGGTCGCACCCCGCGCACGAATCTCGCATTCGGAAGAGGAGCCCACGTCTGCCTGGGAAAGAACCTGGCGCGCATCGAGATCGCTACGGCGGTAACCGCCCTGCTCGAACGCCTGCCCAATCTACGCCTCGACCCCAATGCCGAGGCGCCGAGCATCATCGGCTTGTACGAGCGCGGCGTGACTGCGGTTCCGGTCGTCTGGGGTTGACGCGTGGCCGCGTGAACCTCGCACTCCGCGCTGAACGACCCAGTACAGTTCCGCCTCGAACGGGCACCCGCCTCGTTTTTACAGAGGCGCATCTCCTGCTCGACCCGTACCCGACATTCCCAGGTGTCTGAGAGCTTCAGATTGAGCCTGGAAATTCTCGTCCACACATGATCGGGAAGCTCTAAGCTGGGCCCCCATCCTTATGGAGACCCCATGTCCGAGGCGAAACCCTCCCTGGTTCTGTACGGCGTTCCCTTCTCCCAGCCCGTCCGCGCTGTTCTCTGGCTGCTCTTCTTGAAGCGTATGCCCTTCGAAATGCAACTCATCAACCCCGGATCCAAGGGCGAGACCGGTAGCCGACACCCAAGCTATCTTGAAAAAAACCCCGCCGGTACGATCCCCACCATCGAGGACCGGGAAACCGGCTTTCTGCTGGCCGAGTCCCACGCGATCCTCGCCTACCTGTGCAATCGCCACGGCTGGACGGACCTCTACCCCGCAGGCGCCGAAGAGCGCGCCCGGGTCGACTGGTACCTCCACTACCACCATCGCAATGTCCGCGACGCATCCCTCGGCCTCGTCGCTCCGAAGATCCGAAAGGACCTGGAGATCCCCGAAGCGATGCAGAGCGCAGCGCGTGCAACCGTCACCAGGGCCCTCGGAGCGCTCGAGACGGGTTGGCTCTCGGACTCTCCCTATCTATGCGGCGATGCCTGCACGATCGCGGACCTCAGCTGTTACTCCGAGCTTGGCCAGCTCCAGTCGGAGTACACGAACGTCTACGACTTCACGCCCTTCCCGAGTGTGAGCGCATGGCTCGAGCGCATGCACAACGTTCCGGCCCACGACGACGTCCATACCGTGCTCGCGGAACTGGGAGACATCAGCCAGGAGGCACCGTCCATGGAACGCATCGTCGGAGCGAACAAGAGTGCCCTGAGTGTCCTCAAGCAGCGTCTGGCGGAGTTCGGGGGCTGATGCCCGGGATGGACACCTCTCGCCGCTTGACGGCGACGGGTCGCTCCCCAAGAATGCTCGACGAAGCCGGGCCAGGCCGGACAGAATCGGAGGAGGCTTGTCGAACGCTGCGTCCGAGCACGCGCCGGTCGTCGCCCTGGCGGGTGGTGTGGGTGCGGCACGTTTTCTCCGGGGTCTGACCGAAGTCATCGCACCGGAAGAAGTCACGGCCATCGTCAATACAGGCGACGACCGCGAGTTCTACGGCGTGTGGGTATCGCCAGACGTGGACATCGTCACCTACACCCTGGCCGATCGCGTGGACTCCGAGCGCGGTTATGGGCTGCGGGGCGACAGTTTTCAGGTCGTAGAAGCCCTCGGTGCATTGGGCCACGAGACCTGGTTCCGCCTGGGCGATCGCGATTTCGCAACTTGCCAACACCGCAGTCTGCGTCTGCGCGAGGGCTTGGGGCTAGCCGCCATCGCCGATGAACTGCGCCGCGCCTTTGGCGTGACGACACGCATCCTGCCCATGTCCGAGTCCCCCTGCCCCACCCGCGTCGCTCTGCACGATGGCAGTGTGGTGCACTTCGAAGACTACATGGTGCGCGACGGAGCCCCCGATACGGTCGAACGTGTGGACCTGTCGGCCGCCGAGGCCGCCACCCCCAGCAAGGGTGTCCTCGAGGCCATCGAGAACGCGGACACGCTGATCCTCTGCCCCAGCAACCCGGTGGTTTCCATCGGGCCGATCCTGGCGCTGCCGGGCGTGCGAGCCGCGTTGTCGGCGGCACGCGCTCCCGTGGTTGCAATCTCACCCATCGTAGCGGGCGCACCGGTCAAGGGCCCCGCCGACCGGCTCTTGCGGGGAGTGGGAGCCGAGGTCTCGGCTCGCGGTGTGGCCACCCTGTACCGCGACGTTGCCGACGGCTTCGTCCTCGACCAACACGATGCCGAGCAATCGAAAGACATTGAAGCCCTGGGCCTGGCAACGCGAGTCACCGACACCCTGATGAAGAAGCCCGGCATCGCAGCCTCCCTGGCCCGCCATGTCCTCGAACTCGCGGCAGGCCTGCGATGATCTCGGCTCTGGTACCGCTCAAGGGGCTGGCTTCGTCCAAGTCCCGCCTGCTCCCGCACCTGGGCCGTGCCCGAGTCGAGCAGCTCGCCATCGCCATGCTGGGCGACGTCGTCGACGCACTACACCGCACACCCTCCATCGACCGGGTCGCCGTGGTCACCCCCGACCCCCGCGTCGCCGAGGCGGCCAAGACACTGGGCGCAGACCCCCTTCTCGACCGCTATCCCGACCTCAATGCGGCCCTGGATGGAGCGTCGGCCCAACTGGCGCCGGCCCCTGACGACGCAGTGCTCGTGGTACTGGGGGATGTGGCCGGTGTCCAGGCCGCCGAGGTCGAGGCCCTAATCACCGCACTCGAAGAATCTGGCGTGGTCCTCGCCCCATCCAGCGACGGAGGCACGTCAGCGCTGCTGCGACGCCCCTGGAACGTCATCGCAGCAGGCTTCGGTCCCAACAGTGCCCGCATCCACGCCCAACGAGCCATCGACGCGGGTGCGATCTTCCATCGAATGGAGATGCCCTCCCTGGCCATCGACATCGATGACGCCGCCGACATCGAGCGCTTCCGAGCCAGCGGAGCAGCCACCCTGGGAGCGCGCACCCGCAGCCTTTTGGAGATGCCCTCGTGATCACCCTTCACCCGTTACAGGGAATTCCGCCGGTCGAGCCCGGTGACGACCTCGCCGCACTGGTCCTTGAAAGTGCCCGTCGATCGGGCATCGAGTTGTGCAACGGCGCCCTGGTGATCTGTCAGAAGGTCGTGTCCAAGAGCGAGGGCCGTGTAGTGAAGCTCGACACCATCGAGCCTTCGGCCGAAGCCCGGCAGATCGCCCGAGAGGACGACAAGGATCCGCGTGTCGTGGAGGTCGTACTGGGAGAAGCCACCCGCATCGTGCGGCGCGGACACGGTGTGATGATCTGCGAAACGCGTCACGGCTTCGTCTGCGCCAATGCCGGGGTCGACCTGTCCAACGCCACCCACCCCGATAGCGCAGTGCTACTGCCCATTGATCCCGACGCGTCGGCACGGGGCCTCCACAATGCGCTGCTGGCGGCTGGCACCGGCCCCCTGGCCGTGGTGATCAGCGACACCTTCGGCCGGCCCTGGCGCGAGGGTCTGGTGGACGTGGCTCTGGGAAGTGCGGGCATCCGTCCCATCGAGGATCTGCGCGGTGGCGTCGATCTCGTGGGACGTGAACTCGAGGTCACAGCCACGGCCACCTGCGACCAACTTGCCGCGGCCGCGGGACTGCTCATGCCCAAGGACTCGGGGGTCCCGGCGGTCTGGGTGGACGGCGTTGCAGTGCAGGGCGACGGCTCGGTTCGGGAGACCTTGCGGGACTCGTCCACCGACTTGTTCCGCTGACCACCGACCCCACCCAACCAGGCCTGGGATCGAGCGATTAGGGCTCGCTCACCCAGCGGTCGAGACACGCCCACAGTTCGCGAACCCCCAGGCCCTTCTGCGCCGAGGTGGCCACGATGCAGTCCGCGGGCAGGCCGGTCTGCTTACGCAGTTCGCGGATCCGAGCCGCACGCCGCATGGTCTTGAGCTTGTCCACCTTGGTCAGGGCCAGCACAACGGGTACGTGGTGCTCATTCAACCACTCAATCAGCAAAGCCTCGTCCTCACCGATCTCGCGTCGCAGATCCTGGAGCAGGACAGCCACCCGCAGCGCTTCGCGTCCGGCGAGATAACTCTCGACCAGGGGTTTCCAGCTCTTGCGTTCGCTCTTGGCCACCTTGGCGTAGCCGTAGCCGGGAAAGTCGACAAAGTGAATCTCCTGGGCCGAACCCACCACCTGGAACCAGGAAATCAAGCGAGTCTTGCCCGGTGTCGAACTGGTACGCGCCAACTGTTTGCGGTTGGCGAGGCGATTGATGAGGCTCGACTTGCCAACATTCGAGCGCCCGAGAAAGGCAACCTCGGGTGCCGTGGCGGGGGGAAAGCCCTGGGGCGAGGCCGCGGACGTCAAAAATTCGGCCCTGAGCACCTTCATCCTGCAGCCTCGAGTTCGGGCAGGAGAGCGCCGAGCCGTTCCAGCCCCGTGTCAATCGCGTCGTCGGAAACCGCATAACAGAAGCGCAACCAACCCTCCCCCGCCTTTCCGAAGTCGATGCCCGGGGCCACGGCCACCTGGGCGCGTTCAAGCAAGGTCGAGGCCAGAGCCAATGAGTCGCGCCCGAAGCGCCGCGCATCGGCGAACACGTAGAAGGCTCCGGTGGGCAATTGGGGTACGTCGAACCCCAACTCCCTCAACCCCGCCACCAAGCGCGTTCGACGACTGTCGTAAACCTGTCGAGCAGCCTCGGCTTCGGCGGCTCCCTCGCGCAGGGCGGCCACGCCCGCGTGTTGAACAAAGCGGTTGGCGGAGATGAACAGGTTCTGCTGCAGATTCCTCAAGCGTCGCACCGCGTAATCGGGCGCCACCACCCACCCCAGGCGAAAGCCCGTCATCGCATAGCGCTTCGAGAAACCATCGAACACAAACGCGTCGTCGCAGACCTCGTGGGCCGACGTGGCGCGAACCCCATCGTAGACGAGCCCGTGATAGACCTCGTCGGAAATCAGCGGAGGACCGATCTCGGCCAACCGCCGAAGCGTCTCGGCCGACTGCACCGCGCCGGTGGGGTTGGCGGGGGAGCCGACCACGATGGCCCGGGTGCGCTCATTCACAGCGGCTCTCACCTCGTCGACCTCGAGCGGATAGCCACGTGTCGGATCCATGGGAACAAAGATCGGCGTGCCACCACAAATCCGCACGAAGTTCGGGTAACAGGGGTAGTGGGGCGTCCCCAGCACGATCTCATCGCCGGGCTCGATGAGCAGGGAGAAGACCAGCAACATGGCGGGCGAGGTTCCACTGGTCACGATCACGCGCTCGGGATCGATGCGTGCCCCAAAGCGCCTTCGGGCGTCGGCGGCGATCTCCTGGCGCAGTTCGAGTAGCCCCCGGCTGTCGGTGTAACGCGTCTCGCCGGCTTCGAGAGCGTCCGCGCAGGCGCGCATCGCCGCCCTTGGAGGCGACGCGCCGGGCTCGCCCACCTCCAGGTGGACGACTTCGGCGCCCGCCTGCTCCATCTCCAGGGCCCGCTCCATGATCTCCATGGCGAGAAACGGGGACACCTCGCCAGCGCTCGGGCTCGACGACTTCACGAGATCGATCCGGAAGTGGGTTCGGAACGTTGCATCGAGCACCCAACCTTTTGTTTTCGCAAAGCATTTCGCCAGCTCGGGTTTGACAGAACCCCCCCAGCGGATACCCTCGGGCGAAATTGGCACGCGGGTGTCGTGGCGTCGTGGTGACGGTGGCAGACACACGCCCACCGGTCGTCAAATCGCACGGATCGTTTCCTGCTCGAAGGGCCCACATGTCGAAGGGTACACAGCTGGCTGGTGGCGCAACGCTGATCGCCCTCCTGCTCGGATGGTACGCCATGGCGAACCTCCAGGATGGCTCCTCGTTCGCCTATTTCCAGAACCTCGAGGATTTTCAGACCCAATACCAGCGCGACTCGAGTGCCATGACCGGCCACCTGCGTGTTCACGGCTACGTCGCAATGGGGTCCATCGATCGAGACGTCCCTCAGATGCGGGTGCTGTTCTCGGTCCAGAATGATCCGCCCCACGCCGGGGGCGAGATTGGAGATTTGCTCCCCGTGGTGTATGGCAGTCTCGAAACCCCCGACCTCTTTAAGGACGGCGCCGAAGTGGTGGTGGAGGGAAGGCTCGCGAAGCCCCACGCCGGCGCACCCATGGTCTTCCACGCGGACAAGGTGCTCGCCAAGTGCCCGTCCAAGTTCGAAGCAAAGACCCCTCAGCCCACTTCCCTCTGAAGCATGTCCGAACTCGGCGCTCTGTCCCTTCGCTTCGCACTCGTGCTGGCCATCTTCGGCATCGGCACGGGCATCTACGCAGGGATCTCCCGCAATCCCCAGTGGACCCGTGTAGCCGAACGCTGCTTGTTGGTGGTGGCCGCCTTCGTGGGCTTCTCGATCGCCCAGCTCTTCTATGCCCTGGCGACCTTCGACTTCCAACTCGTGTACGTCGCTCAGCACTCGGCCCGCAGCATGAGCCTGGCCTACCGGCTGGCAGCTCTGTGGGGAGGCCAGGCGGGCTCGCTGTTACTGTGGTTGTTCGTCCTCTGCCTGTATTCGGCGGTGTGCGTCTGGACGCAACGCGATCGCAACCGAAGCCTGATGCCCTGGGTGGTGGCCATACTGCTCGCCAACAGTGTCTTCTTCCTGGTGCTCCTGTGCTTCGTGAGCGATCCCTTCGAGCGGCTTCCCGCCGGCCACGTCCTATCCGATGGAAACGGCTTGAACCCATTGCTCCAGCACCCGGTCATGATGATCCACCCCCTGGTCCTCTACGCGGGACTCGTAGGATTCGCAGTCCCCTTCGCCTTCGCCTTTGCGGCTCTCATGACCGGCGAGCTCGGCACGAACTGGTTCCGAACGACGCGCCGTTCGACCCTGTTCGCCTGGTTTTGCCTGGGAGTCGGGATCCTACTGGGCGGGCGCTGGGCCTACGAGGTACTCGGCTGGGGCGGGTATTGGGCGTGGGATCCCGTGGAGAACGCATCCTTCATGCCGTGGTTGACGGCCACCGCCTACCTGCACTCGGTGATGATCCAGGAAAAACGCAACATGCTGCGCACCTGGAATCTCCTGTTGATCGGTCTCACCTACACGCTCTGCCTGTTCGGCACGTTCCTGACGCGCAGCGGCATCGTGCAATCCGTCCACGCCTTTGCCCAGACACCGCTGTTCACGTCGATCTTCCTGGGGTACGTGATCGCAAACGCCGGTGTCTTCCTGATCGCCATGTTGGCCCGTCGCGGTGAACTCCACTCCCCCCAGCGCATGGACAGCATGGTGTCCCGGGAGGCCAGTTTCCTGCTGAACAACTGGGTCTTCATCGCGATCCTGATGGTCGTCTTCTGGGGAACCCTCTTCCCAGTCTTCTCGGAAGCCATCACGGGCAACCGAATCGCCATCGGACCCAAATTCTTCAACACCATGGCCGGTCCGTTGGCGCTCCTCCTGCTGCTGCTCGCGGGAATCGGTCCACTGATCGCCTGGCGCCGCGCCTCCATGGAGAGTCTGCGACGGCAGTTCATTCTGCCCGGGGCCGCAGGCATCGCGACCTCGGCGGTCCTGGTGGTCTGGGTCGGCAAAGCGGGCTTCTACGCCGTGACAGCCTGGAGTCTCTGCGCTTTTGTCGTGGCCAGCATCGTCCAGGAATACGCACGCGCGATTCGGGCGCGAACCCGACGGGGGGAGGAAAACGCCCTTCAGGCCCTTTGGGTTCTGCTGCGCAAGAACCAGGCCCGCTACGGGGGGTACATCGTCCACCTGAGCATCGTGTTCATTCTGATGGGAACCGCCGGCTCAGCGCTCAACGAAGAACGGCTCGAAAACGTGGCCCCCGGCAGTGAGGTCACGCTGAATCGATACCAGCTCCGATACCTCACCGCCGAAGCCATCCCCGAACAACACTACGGAGGTGCGGTGGCGCGCCTCGCCCTGTATCGGGACGAAGAGCCCCTGACCGTCATGACACCTGAAAAACGCATGTACTGGCTCGAACAACAGCCAGCATCAATCCCTTCGGTCTATTCGACCTGGCGTGAGGATCTCTACGTCATCCTCACCGCCATCGAGTCCGATGGCTCCGCCACACTCAAGATCTACCGCAACCCCCTGGTCAATTGGATCTGGATCGGCGGGGTGACCTTCGTGCTCGGCAGTGTGCTGATCCTGTTGCCCGACCCGCGAGTCGGGCACCGCACGTCGGCGCCAGCGGCGTGAGAAACGGGCGGAGCCGACACGAACGGGCACGGGCGACACTGGTGGCTCTGGGTGTCGGAATCGCCCTGCTGAGCGCCTTGGGCGCGGCACCTGGCCTGGCCCAGGGAGTACCGGGGATGTCTGCGCCGGGCCCCGTTGCCACCGGCACGATCCGAGGGCGCGTGATACACGACCAGCGCCCTGAAGCCGCGGCCGGTGTCGAAGTTCTCCTCTACGGTCTCCGGTCTTCGTCCGAGCCCTTCACCGAGGCCACTCGAACCGACGCCCAGGGCGAATTCCGCTTCGAGGACATCTTCGCGACACCGGGAACCATCTATCTCATCGCAGCGAGACACGCCGAAGTCGCCTACGGAACCCGGATCGAGTGGGAACCAGGACGGGACGAAACCTTCGTCGAACTCCCCATCAACGACCCGACCGAGAGCACCGCGGACCTCAGCGTCGAATCCCTCGGATTGCTGGTGGACCGAAGCTGTGAAGCCCTGCGGGTGACCGAGACCCACATCCTGCGCAATTCCGGGGAGCGGGTCCTGTACGTCTCCGAGGCGCGGCGAGGCGAGGCGTCGCCGCTGCTGGTGGTCGAGCTTCCTGCGGAAGCCGGCAACCTGATGCCTCCGTTGGGCAACCCGGCATCGGTCAGCCTCGAAGGCCGAAATCTCCTCTACTGGGGCCCCATCTATCCCGACACCCACACGCTCGAATTCAGCTACACGCTACCCGAGGGTCCTGTGAACGTGCGCCGGACCCTGCCCCGCGGCGCCGATCGCGTCGTGGTTTCGAATCCCGATTCCTGGCCCGCTCCCATGGGGGCGCCGTTCACACCGGCCCCCCGTGATCCCATGGCCTGGAACTCCCGGGGCGGAACCCGACAAAGCGTGCTGAGTGCCATGCCACCAGGCGCCGTGCTGGAATTCGACATGTTGGTCCCCCCCCGAGGCTCATCCGGTCCATCCCTCGCACTGACCGAAACCCGCATCTGGTTGGAAACCGACGACGCCATCATCGGCGTCAATGAGCAACATGCCTTCGAGGTCCCGGACGGTGCCTCGGCTCACTCGAACTCCGGATCCCCACTCCTGTGCATCGAAATCCCGGATGACGCCGAGGGTCTGCAATCCTCCAATGCCTCCCTCGCCCTGGGACTCATCCTGGACCCATCAGGTCAGGTGGCCCTCCGGGGTCCACTCCCACCAGGTCCCGGTACCGTGAACTTCCAGTATCGCCTGCCCGTGGAGGGAGAACCCGCACGCTTCACAAGACGGTTTACCCAACCCCTCCCGGTGCTCAGCGTGTTGGTATCGGACACGAGCCTCGTGGCCAGTTCCAAGCGCCTGCACCGGCGACGATCCGAGCGCTCCGGTGACCGGGTGTTCATGTATCTCGAGGGCTTCGCGATCGAACCCGATGAGCGCGTGGAGGTCGAGCTGGCTCGCATCACTCCCTCGGCGCCGCTGCCGCAATGGACCAACGTCGGGCTCGTCGGTCTGGCTGCGGCCGGGGCCGTGATCTTCATGACGGCGCCCCTCTACCGCCGTCGCGAAAGCGACCTGCAGGAAATCGACGGGAACGACACCGCTCGGCGGGAGCGCGACTATCTGTACGCCGCCATCGAGGACATCGATCACGATTTCGAAACTGGCAAGGTCAGCGAAGCCGACCATGCCCGGATGCGCTCGGAGCTGCGCGCCCAGGCCGTGGAATTGATTCGCGCAGAACAAGCCGACGCCCCAGAAACGGCCCCTCCCCGCACAGACCCGGGAAACTGCCCCGCCTGCGGAACCGAGCTGACCCCGGGCGCGAAGTTCTGCGCCCAATGCGGTGCCAGGGCCTCGACCGGGGACCCTCCCGGATGACGGGGATGGCGATCCACGCCAAGGGCCTGGAAAAGCGTTTCGGGCGCAACCCAGCCCTGCGCGGAATCGACCTCTCGATCCCAGGCGGCTCGCGCGTGGCGCTGCTTGGACCCAATGGCGCCGGAAAATCGACTCTACTGCGACTCGTCGCGGGCCTGTCGCGACCGACTTCGGGCCATCTGTCCATCGCTGGCCTCGGTGCAGGAAAGCCCGCCGCCCGCCAGAAAGTCGGGCTGATCGCCCACGAGACCTTCCTCTACCCCCACCTGACGGCTCGGGAAAACCTGCTGTTTGCGGGCCGTCTGCTCGGCGTCCCCGAACTAGGAGCCAGGGTCGACAAGCTTCTGGAGGAAGCGGACCTTCGGCATGTGGCGAACCGGACTGCGGGATCCTTCTCCCGGGGAATGGCCCAGCGCCTGTCCATCGCGCGTGCCCTGGTCCACGACCCGGCAGTTCTCCTGCTGGATGAACCCTTCTCAGGCCTCGATGGACGAGCCTCGGCGAAGCTCGCGGAACGGCTATCAGAACTTCGACAAGACGACCGGACCCTGTTGATCGTTACCCACGATCTGTCACGGGTCGCCCAGGTAGCAGATTCGGCGCTGATCCTGCTGAACGGAAGGATCGCTCGCGAGATTCGGGGGGCCGCGCTCACCTCGGAAAGCCTCGAGACCCTCTACGCAGAGTCGACGGAGGGCAGCCCTTGAGGGTCCTGGCCGCAGTGCTGTGGAAGGACCTCGTGTCCGAGTGGCGCAGTCGCGAACGCGTAGTGGCAATGCTCGTGTTCTCCCTGCTGGTGGTTGTGGTGTTCCACTTCGCACTGCCCGGTGGCGCCACGGCTCGCAACGCCAGCCAGGCGCCGGGACTGCTGTGGGTCGCCTACGTTTTTGCGGCTCTCCTGGGCCTGAACCGGGCCTTCTCCATCGAACTCGAGAACGACGCCATCTCGGTTCTCGCCCTCGCTCCGGTGGATCGCGGTTGGGTCTTCTTGGGAAAGTTCCTCGCCAATTTCTTGATCCTCGGCGCCGTGCAGATCGTGGTCGCAGTGGTTTTCGCGGTGTTCTTCCAGCTGGATTTTTCGGGCATCGTTCCTCAGTTCGCAGGAATCGTGGCGCTGGGTTCCGCTGGCCTGTGCAGTGTGGGTACATTCTTCTCTGCCATGGCGGTTCGCACGCGCTTTCGCGAAGTGATGTTGCCCCTGTTGATGATTCCCCCGCTGCTGCCGGTACTGGCAGCAGCGGTAGAGGCCACCGTTGGCTTGTTCACCGAGGGGAAGGTCCCCCCGGGCTCGCTTCAGCTCCTGCTCGTCGCGGATGGAATCTATTGCATCGCCTCCTTCATCCTCTTCGACTACGTCCTGGACGGATGACATGACGACCGCCCACGCAAATCCCTCCCCTGGCCGTGCCCTACGCGTAAGCGGGTGGATCCTGCTGGCCCTGGGCCTGGCCTTCGCGATCCTGGTCTACTCGGCTCCCATCGACTCCATGCAGGGGGTCATCCAGAAGATCCTCTACGTGCACGTCCCCAGTGCCTTCGCCGCATACCTCGGCTTCGCAATCACCGCCCTCTTCGGGATCCTGTACCTGTGGCGAGGGGAGGTACGCTACGACCAGGTCGCCCACTCCAGCGCAGAGGTCGGTGTGGTCTTCTGCACCCTGATGATCGTATCGGGCCCAATCTGGGCCAAGGGAACCTGGGGACACTGGTGGGTCTGGGACCCCCGGCTCACGATCACGCTCCTGCTCTGGTTCACCTACCTCGCGTACCTACTGCTGCGCAGCTTCACCGAGGGCAGCGAGCGGGCAGCTCGCTTCGCGGCCGTCTACGGGATCGTCGGCGTGCTCGAGATTCCGCTCAACTACTACGCAATCGAACTGTTCGGGGAGGCGGCCATGCACCCCGACAACCTCGAGAGAGACAGCCTGGGTGACGGAATGAGATGGCCATTTCTCATCTCCGTACTCGCGGGCTTTGCCGCCTTCGCCTACCTGTTGCTGCTGCGGGTCGACCTGACCCGGCGCCGAGCGATACTTGAGGAAGCGCTTCTAGACGATTGATATAAAAGCGCAATTCGCACCCGCTCCAGAGGCCCCACTCCGGAACCCAGGCCGTGCAGGTTGACAGCGGCCGCCCTCGGTCGGTATAAGCTTAAACAGCCGCAAATCGGCTGCCGTTTGGTTCTCTACCCATGGAGGCAGGCGCTGACCCAACCCCCAGCGGGAAAGCGTGACAGAATGGGGAGCAAGGTCCCCGGGTGCGACAGAACTTGCGCGAGCCCTGATCGAATCGGCAACTGACGGAAGACTGCTTCTCTCTCTTCCCCTCGCGCCACCCATCAATGGATCTCTCGAGCCCCCCGCTCACACGCAAAACAGTGGTAAGCGACTGGTCTAAAGAGGGCCGGGCAAAGCAGAATGCGGCGTAGCCGGGTTCCGGTGGCACGGGGTTTGCGATGAACCCCCTGCAAGGACCCGGAAAAACATCGCGAAGGCCTCGCCAACCCCCCCGTTGGCGATGAGTCCGGGAGGCGGTCCGAAAAGAGGATGGCCAATATGAAACGCGGCGTCGGTTATTGCGAAAACACAGATTGTGAGGATTACGCCAAAGGCGTGTTCCTCCTGAATCACGGAGACACCTTCTACTGCCCGCGCTGTCGTCAGCTCGGGAAAGTGGAGAAGGAGCGAGGCTTCTACACGGGCAACACGGACATCTTCAAGGAGGTTCGTGTCGAGTACAACTTCGACCCGATCAACAGCCTCTACCGCGAAATCGCAATCGTCCGAGACGAGAGCCTCTGGGGGCGCAACAACGTCTACACCCTACAGTCGCCCCTGATCAAGACCGAGAAGCGAGCTCTCAAGGTTGCCGAGGCGATCCTGGCCAATCTGAACCGCTACCGCGGTCTCCTCAACGGCGACGACATCCCCCGCACCACCGAGATCATCCTCTCCTTCGACGATGAATTCGAGGATTTCTCCCACAAACTCCAGCAACTCAGCAAGGAGTGGGAGGCCAGCGGGCTGCGCGAGAACCGCGGCTAGACCTCCCGCTCTTCGGGCGCTCCCGCAGACCTCTCCCCCTCACGGCGCCCAGCCCGGTCGTCGCTGATCCGCATCCGCAGGTCGATCCACAAACCCGCAACGATGTGGCGCCATCCCTGGACTTCATGTTCGTATCGGGGACCCGTGTCGCTCTCCAGCGCGTCGCGAAGGGGACCGGCATACCAGGGAAACAACGTGCGCGGCACCGCATCCAGACGAAACCAGGAAACCACGGGAGTCTCGCGACTCGGCCGGGGCGGAACCCGGTCGGCACGGCACAGATAGACACGTGCGGTGTGGGGACGAAAGCCGCTGCGCACGTATTCGCCCACCAGACGTTCAATGGACACGTCCAGGCCGGTCTCCTCACGAACCTCCCGCCGCAAGGCTTCTTCACCGGTTTCGCCCGTCTCGGCATTTCCGCCCGGAAGCTCCCACCCCCGCAAATCGCAGCGGACGGTCAGCAGCACTTCGCGGGCGTCCCCCACCGAGGAACCACGCGCGAGCACCACAGCCTGGTGAACCACGAGCGGCTCGGATTCGAACAGGGTCGGGCCAACGAGCCCCCACCAGGCAATCCGAGCGTAGTCCGGCACCGCCACGAGCAGGCGGCCCAGGCTCCGAACGCGGATCATTCGATGATCTTGTTGAGGGGGTATTCGACGATGCCCCGGGCGCCGGCCTCCACTAGGCCTGGAACCAGTTCGGTAACAACGGATTCTTCCACAATGGTATTGATCGCCACCCAGTCCCCATCGGACAGGGGGGAAACCGTCGGCTTACCCAGGGCGGGTAGGAGGGAAAGAACCGCGGACAGGTTCTCGCGGGGCGCATTCAGCATCAGCCCCACCTGGCCCACGGCCTGGATCGCCCCGCGAAGCATGAGCAGCAGGCGCTCCATCTTGCGTCGCTTGGTATCGTCCTGGTGGGACTCCCGATTTGCAATCAACCTTGGCGTGCTCTCGAGTACCGTGTCCACGATTCGAAGATCGTTGGCTCGCAGGCTCGAACCCGTCTCCGTCACGTCGACAATGGCGTCGGCCAATAGAGGGGGCTTCACCTCTGTGGCTCCCCAGGAAAACTCCAACTGGGCCTGCACACCGTGCCCCTTCAGATACTGCCTGGTGAGCTCCACCACCTCGGTCGCAATGCGCTTTCCCTCAAGGTCCTTGGGGCTCTGTATCGATGAGTCTTGTTTGACAGCAACCACCCAGCGCACGGCCCCGTAGTTGGGCCAGGGTGCCCGGAGGTCCGCCAGTTCCGTGACCTGCGCCTTGTTCTCGAGAGTCCAGTCGATCCCGGTGATGCCGACATCGAGCACCCCCTGAGCGACGTAGCGGGCCATCTCCTGGGCGCGAATCAAAATACACTCGATCTCGGGATCACCGATTTCCGGGTAGTAGGAGCGCGACGCCACACGGATGTCGAACCCCGCCCTCCGGAAGAGCAGAAAGGTCGTCTCCTGAAGACTGCCCTTGGGGATCCCGAGGCGCAGAATCGGCTTGGAACGAGAGGTCACTTTCCGTACACCTCCTCGGGGTCGAAGACCTGGACCCCAACGTCTTCCCAGGCGTCACCCTCCAAGCGCCGGAAAAAGCAGCTGCGCCGTCCCGTGTGACAGGCCGCTCCTCCCCGCTGTTCGACCTGGAAGAGAATGCAGTCCCCATCACAATCCACGTGAATGGACTTCACGATCTGGGTGTTTCCGCTCTCCTCGCCTTTGTGCCAGAGTTTGCTCCTGGACCGGCTCCAGTACACGACTTCGCCCGTCTCGAGGGTCCTGCGTAGGGATTCCTCGTTCATGAAGGCCACCATCAGGATCTCACTTGTCTCGTGATCCTGGGCAATGGCCGTCACGAGACCATTGGATTTGCTGAAATCGACGATTGCTAGCGGGTCCACGGGAAGCGGAATCTACCCGGCACTCAAGGCCGTCGCCAGACGACGGTGGATCCGCGGGAGTTCTTCGAACTCGGAGCCGGGCTCGTAGACGGTGTCCCGGGGCCGGTCCCCACCGGGCTGCTCCGACGAGCGCTCGAGCACTTTGCGCCGCACCAACAGATCCACGGCATTTCCGAAGGTCACCGGATTCGAGGCCTCGATGCGCTCCACCTCCCCCACCAGGGTGGAACGGCTGAACTGCTCGGTGGCAGCCTTTTGCAGGCCATTGGCGCTGATTTCGCCTTCGTTGCCGAGCAGCGCAACAACCGTGGCGAAATAGACTTCCACGAACCCCTGAGTTTGAAGAGCCAAGAACTCGAGAGACGCTCGGCCCTCGGCAGTGGCGTGGAGCGCACCCTCCCGCTCCTCGGCCCACCCCGCCTGTTTGAAATACTGGAGCACGCGGTCGAAACGCTGCTCGAAGACCTCCCCCATGGGTACGAAGAACTCGTAATAGAAGAAGTCCAGCCCCTCGGCGATCTCGGCGGCCGGTGCACCGGGAGCTGGCCCAAGAAGAAGACGACGCGCCAGGAAGCTGGGGGTTGCGATGAACTGCACGATGGAATTTCGGTAGAGATCCAGGGCGCGCCGCTTCGACTCTTCGTAATACAGAATCTCCCCCCGCGGGTCGTGGGACAGACGCACCAGATTGCTCTCGAGCAGGGCACTGATGGACTCGTGATACTCTCCTCCGTCAGCCGCCAAAGCCGGCGTGATGTTCACGTCCTGCAGCTGCAACAGGTCGACGACCTGTTGCATGCGAGCGATGAGATCTCGCCGGAATGAACCGCGACGCCTCTGGCCCAGCATTCCGCAGGCCGCCACGGAGGTCGCATTCGCGACGGCGGCCCAGTTGATTGCCTCGGCAATTCGATTGCCCAGGCCTTCGGTGAACAATCGCTTCTCGGTTCGAACCTCTTCGGTCTCCAGCTGGGCAAAGCGTTCGCGTCGGTCTCCCAACTCCTCTGCCAGAGAGAACGGCTCACCGAGGTTGACATGCACGCTTCCAAATCGACGTCGGAGGAAAGTCCGAGCGCGCATGAGGCCCATCATGCTCTCCTCCTCCTTGGGCGCACCCTCCAGTTCACCCACCATGGCCCCCTCCTCCACCAGGCGCTCGTAGGTGATTGCAATGGGAACGAAGGACAGGTCTCGGCGGGAACTACTCAAGAAGCCTTCGAGATTCCAGGACAGCATGCCCAGGCGCGGCGCCAGAGTCTTTCCCGTCCGCGAACGCCCCCCTTCGATGAAGAACTCCTGGGTAAATCCCTCACGAATGAGGTGCCCCACGTAGCTTCGAAACACCTCCTTGTAGAGAGGATCGTCGAAGCTCCGGCGCATGAAGAACGCTCCACAGCGCCTGAATATGAAGCCAAACGGGCCGAAGCTCATATTCTCTCGAGCCGCGATGTGAGGCGGAACCAGATGATGGTCGTAGAACATGCAGGAGATGATCACGAAGTCGAAATAGGAACGATGGCTCGGGACCAGAACCATGGGTTCCTGCTTGGCGTGTTCCGCGACCCGCTCGATGCCCGAGACTTCGATGGCTGCGAACAAACGGCGCATGATGGCGCCGAAAACGAAATTCAAGATGGCGAGGAACATGGAGTTCATGTTCGCGGCGACCTCGCGGAACATCTTTCCCGCGACGGCACGTGACTTCTCGATGGAGCCGTGATTCTCGCCTGCGTGGCTTCGGATCGCCTCGGCGACGTTGACGTCCCCCAGCACGATGTCCTGCACGCGGTGCAGGGGTTTGAGAGTCGGTCCCTCGACCACCTTCTCCTCCCGGTAGAGGTAGGTCTGAATCGAGCGCCGCACCGTACGCGCCACGTCGTGAACCGTTTGATCCCGTCGACTTTCCACGAAACCCCGCAAATCGACGGAGTCTCCTACTTTGACGAACAAACCGCGGTAGGTCGTGACGAAGGATGTCACCTTCGAAAGGTCCGAGGGGCGGATCTGAGCGCCGTAGAAGAGGTTCAAGAAACGGCGGCGCGCGCGAGGCCCTTTTCGCCAGAAAAGCGCTAACGGAACCAGGGAAACCTCTCGTTCGGATTCCCGCGCCAACGACACCGCCTCTTCGAGGAGTTCGCGTTCACGCTCTCCAGCCGCGATGGCCCCACGCCGTCCTCGAAGCGCCCCGCGAAGCGTGGCGGTTCGCAGGAACAAAAACATCGATTCGCCGTCGCGTACCATCGAGCGAACCCGCCCGATCGCCCTCTCGTGCTCCTCGGCCACCGACACGCCTCGCGAACGTCGGAACGCAATCCCCAACGCCTCCAGGGCGGGCCGGTAGTAGTAGAAACGGATCCCGTTGGCGAACTGCGAGAGCCTCAAGCCCTTGCGAAGGAAGAGTGCGTTGAACAGGAAGTAGTCGAGGCGACTCGCATATCGCATGACGTACACCACGGAGCCGCGCTCTTCGAGTTCACGCAGGCGCGCCACGGTGGCGTCGTCGAGGTCGAAGTGCCGGAAGAATCGCCGTGCAAACCAGCGAAAAAAGAGGTTGAACCGCTGCGACATCGCCGACAGCACGTCGTCGCGTCCCAAGCGCACGGGAGTGGGGGAGGCTGGGGCAGTCATCTTGAGTGACCTCTCGGGTCTCCGAGCCAGAGCAGGGGAAGCCCGATGGCGGGGTAGCGCCGCTTCCGAACGGCTCAGAATACACGATCCGAGGTCCGACTGGCCTTGGAGGATGGAACGGGAAGCCCGCCAAAGCACTCAGCGCGGCTGCGCCCCAGACTCGTCAATCCGCCATCAGGATCTCTCCGGGCTTCATCTGCGCCGCGATCTCCTCAGCCGTCCAGACCCCATCGTCTTCCTGCTTGGTGATACCGGAATGGGTCACGACACGCATTTCGGCAATTCGCCCGCCCCCCACGTAAAACGTCGTTCCTGTCTGGTCGGCAGAGAGGTCGCTCGCGAGATAGACCACCAGAGGTGAAACCAGCTTGGGAGCGAGGCTGACCTTCATCTCCTCACTGAATCCGGGCAGGTCCCCGGTCAGACGAGTGTGAGCCACGGGGGCCAAAATGAAGCAGCGAACACCGTATTTCTTGCCCTCGATGGCCAGACAGCGCGTCATCCCGGCAATTCCAGCCTTGGCGGCTCCATAATTCGCCTGGCCGAAGTTCCCATTCAGTCCCGAGGTGGACGAGGTGTTGATGATGACGCCCCCCTCTCCGCGCGTCTTCATGTGTCCATAAGCCGCATGGCTGACGCAGTAGGTGCCCTTGAGGTGAACGGAAACGACGATGTCCCACATCTCCTCGCTCGTGTTGGCAAACGATTTATCACGCAGAATTCCGGCGTTGTTGACCACCACGTCCACCTTGTCGAAGGCGTGGAGGGCCGACTGCACGATGTTCTGACCGCCCTCCACAGTGGCCACGCTGTCGTAGTTGGCAACGGCCTCTCCTCCGGCAGCGCGGATCTCCTCCACCACCTGGTCCGCCATGGAAGTCCCCTCACCCGTGCCGTCACGAGCCCCTCCCAGGTCATTGACCACCACCGCTGCGCCTTCGCGGGATAGAGCCAGGGCGTGCTCGCGGCCCAGGCCACCTCCAGCACCCGTCACGATCGCAACCTTTCCATCGAGCAGTCCCATTGTCCTCTCCTCCAGAGCGCCGCCGGTAGGGCGGTTTGGGTTGGGGCGAATCAGCCTACCCGAGCCCCGCATCGCGCTTCAAGCGCAGCGAACGACTCCCACTCGGGTCGAAGTTCCCGGACCCTCAACGAAACAGAATCGTCCTCAGGGAGTCACCAGGCGTGAATCCCAGGCCTTCATAGAGGGCCCGGGCCGGCTCGTTTCCATCCACCACTGCCAATTGGACGTGGGCGGCCCCCGCAGCGAAGGCCTCACGGCAGATCTCACTCATGGCATAGCGGGCCAACCCCATGCGTCGGCTTTCGGGCCAGGTATAGACCCCCTGGATCAGCCAACCCCACTCGCGTTGAACATCCGCGTACCCCACGAAACGAACGACCCCGTCAAGCGCGGCCAGACGGGCTCTTGGGATTCTCCCGTGAACCCAACCGCGAAAGCTCACGGCATCAGTCAGGAACGGGTCGGGACGCTGCTCTTCTCGCAGGCTCTCACGGGCCGCGTAGATGAGTGAATCGAGATCCGGAGTGCCCGCCCTGCGAAATGCAAGATCCCGGGGCGGTTGTTCGTGAGGATCCAAGAGCCGACGAGAATGGTCCAGTTCGAAGGTGGTTTCCCGGCGATCCAGATAGACGCGTCGCCGCTGGCGGCGGGTGAGCCGATCCCAGAGCAGATCGACTGCCGAGGCGGCACATTTGACCAGCCCCACCCCCATGGCACTCAAGTAGGGGGTGAACAGGTCGAGGATCTCTTCAGTCACCCCAGCATCGAAGACCACACTGGGACGCAGAGAGGCCACACCGATGATCTGCTGCCCCCTCCAGGCAGCGACAATCTGAACCGTCGCCTCTCCAGGGACGTTCGCCCCTCCCAGGCGCTCGGTCAGCTCGATCAGCAAGAGGTTGCGACGGGGGTCGCGAGCGAGAAACGCGACCGCAGCCTCGCGCTGAGAGGGCCTCAGGAGCTGGGCCTCCATCCGCGTGCCCCTGTCCGCCTAGGCGATGACCGCCAGAACCGCACCCTCTTCGACGGCCTCGCCTTCTGAGACCCGGATCTCGGAGATGCGCCCGGCGCACGGGGCTTCCACGGGAATCTCCATCTTCATGGACTCGATGATGAGGATCACGTCCTCCTCTTCCACGCTGTCCCCTACGCTCATCTCGATCTTCCACACATTGCCCGCAATCTGGGCTTCGATCTCGGTTGCCATCTCGCTCTTCGCCTCCAAACGCCGGGTGGTTCGAGCATGGTGCATGGCCCGGCGCTCTTCTGCCAGCGCTGGGCTTCGCTATTCTGACCGTCCGATGCTGGAAACCCTGACAAAGGGCTTCACGTCCGCCAAGGAACGACTCAGCGGCGTCCGGGTGCTGACCGACGAGAATGTCGATCAGTCGCTGCGGGACGTGCGCATGTCCCTGCTCGAAGCCGATGTCGACCTCGCCATCGTTCGGGATTTCCTCGCGCGGGTAAAGGAGCGCGCCCTCGGCCAATTTGTCGAGACTCGAACGGTCGACGCCACCGGCCAGACCCTTCGAATCACCCCCGGTCAGCACTTCGTCAAGTGCTGCGAGGACGAACTCGTCTCCCTGATGGGCCCGGTGGACACCACACTCTCCCGGGGCCCACGCGGCGTGACCTCGGTGATGTTGATCGGCCTTCAGGGCGTCGGAAAAACCACCGTGGCGGCAAAACTCGCGCGCCATCTCCAGAAACAGGGCCGTCGTCCCCTATTGGTTGCAGCCGACGTTCAGCGGCCAGCCGCCGTCGAGCAACTCATCCAGCTGGGTCGAGGCATCGACGTCGCCGTCCACTCCGCCGAATCCGGCGTCAGCCCGGATCGGATCTGTGCAGACGCCCTGAAACGGGTCGGAGCCGAGGGCTTCGATGCCGTGATCTACGACACAGCCGGGCGTCTCGCCGTGGACGAGGCCCTCATGGGCGAACTCCGAGAAATCGCAGAAGCGACCCAACCCGCCAATACCCTGCTGGTTTGTGATGCTCTGATGGGGCGGGATGCGGTGAACGTCGCCGGGGCCTTCAACGAACAGCTCGACCTCGACGGCCTGGTCCTCACCAAGATCGACGGCGATGCGCGCGGTGGTGCCGCGCTGGCGGTCAAGGCCGTCACGGGCGTTCCAATCAAGTTCCTGGGAACCGGAGAATCGGTTGAACAGCTCGAGGCCTTCCGACCCGAGGGTCTGGCCTCCCGCATCCTCGGCATGGGCGACATCGTCGGACTCGTCCGAGACTTCGAAGAGGTCGTCGACGAGAAGGAGGCAGAGGAAGACGCCGAGCGCCTGTTGAAGGGACAATTCGGCCTCGACGACCTGCTCAAGCAGATGCGGACGATCCAGAAGATGGGACCCCTACGCGAGGTGATCTCCAAGCTCCCGATGTTCGGATCCATGGCCGATCAGGTCGATGAAGGCGAATTGGGGCGCGTCGAGGCCCTGATCCAATCGATGACCCCCGGTGAGCGGTTGGATCCGGACATCATCGACAAGAGCCGCGCGTCTCGGATCGCCCGGGGCAGCGGTCGACGGTCCAAGGACGTGCGCGACCTGGTGAACCGATTTGGCCAGATGCGGGAGATGATGTCCTCCCTCGGCTCCGACAATGGACTGCTCGCTCGCATGGGGCTCGGAGGCGGAGGCGGGGATTTCGACCCCAACCAGATGCTGATGTCCCAGGCGGGGCCTGGATTCGGACCGGGGGGTGGCGGGCAACGCTCCACCGAGCGCCGTCGGAACCAAGCCAAGAACAAACGCAAAGCGGCCCGCAAATCCCGAAAAAAGAACCGGCGACGCTGATATTTTCGGCTCCCGAGAGTGGCGCACCGGCGACCCAAGTGGGTCAAAAAGGACACACTTGAACCGCGAGTGGGTTGAGAAATCGTTGGAAAACGACTCTTGGGGATTTAATTCCAGGGGCTTCGATGCCGATCGGTGAGGGCATGCAGAAGCACTCTTGCCTGATGGCAGCCCTCTGTTTGCTGGCGATGTCCGCGGCGGCCGAGCCCCAGACGCCCATTCCCTCCGGCCTGGAGGACAACGTGCGTTTCTGGTCCCGCATCTATTCTGAGGTCGATGGCCAGGGCGGCCTGCTCCACGACGACGTCGAACTCGGCGTTGTGTACGAGGAAATCCGTTTTCCAGCCGGCCTGAGCTCCCGCGGTCGCGAGCGCCATGTCGATCGCGTGCGGAAGAAGATCCGAACTGCACTGCGCACTCTCGGCCAGGGGAAGCGCAGTGGCCTGAGCGCCGAACAGGCACGGATCCTGGCACTTTGGCCGAAGAATGTCTCCAACAAGACCCTGCGCTCGGCCGCCAACCGGGTGCGCTTCCAGCTCGGACAAGCCGACAAGTTCAAGGCCGGGCTCGAGCGTCAGGGCCAATGGATGGATCACGTGGTCGAGGTTCTGGCACGCTACGAAGTGCCCGAGCAGTTGACGGCCCTGCCCCACGTCGAGTCTTCCTATAACGCCCGCGCGTATTCCCGAGTCGGCGCGGCGGGTCTCTGGCAGTTCACACGCCCGACAGGCAAGCGCTACCTGCGCATCGACAACGTCGTCGACGAACGACTCGATCCCCACAAAGCAACCGTGGCCGCGGCCCGACTCTTGCGCGACAACTATCGCCGGCTCGAATCCTGGCCTCTCGCCATCACCGCCTACAACCACGGTGTTTCAGGCATGGTGCGAGCCGTTCGCAAGCTCGGCACGAAGGATCTCGGTGTGATCGCGAGACGCCACAAGAGTCGGACATTCGGCTTTGCGTCGCGAAACTTCTACGCCGAATTCGTTGCAGCGTCGGAAATCGACCAGAACCCCGAGCGTTTCTTCGGAAAGATCGAGCGCCACCGTCCGGAAGTGGTCGACATCATCGAAATGCCCCACTTCATCCCCGCCACGAGCCTGGCCTCGGCCTTCAAAATCGATCTCGACGACCTCCGCAACCACAACCCCGCACTGAGACCTTCGGTCTGGAGCCACTCCAAATACGTCCCCAAGGGCTACTCCCTGCGGGTCCCCCGAGGAGCAGAGTCCAAGCCCACCCACCTCGCACTGGCGGAAATTCCTGCATCGGAGCGCAAGAACACGCAGCATCGCGACCGCCTCTACAAGGTCAGACGAGGCGACACCCTGGGCCGGATTGCCCAGCGCTATGAAACCAGCGTGCGAAAACTCGTCAACCTCAACAATCTCCGCAGTCGACACAAAATTCGCGTCGGCCAGGTACTCGTCCTACCCGACGATGCCGCAGGTTCACGTCCCGCACCGATGCTTGTAGAAATTCCAAAGAGCGGAGTCCACACGGTCGGTCGTGGGGATTCGATCTCGAGAATCGCCACCCGTTACGGTTTGAGGGAACAAGACCTGGTGGCCTGGAACAACCTGAGGAATCGGCACCACATCGCACGCAACCAGAAGTTGCGCCTCGTGCCCCCGGTCGAAACACCGATTCCGGCCAAGGCGGCGAAGACCAGCACACCCGCTGTGACGACCACTGCGAAGGCGCCGGAACCCGAAAAGCCTGCAGCCACCGCTACTGGCGCAACACCCGATTCCCCTTCAAAAATCCTCCAAACCGCCGCCCTACCCTCGGACACGACAGATTCCACCGTGGACGCCGACGACCAGTCTCTGGCCGAGCCCGTATCCGAAGAGACCCATGGGCCGCCCAGAGCCCAGGACACACCTTCATCGGTGGCACTCTTGTCCGCACTGCGATTCGAACTCAGTGACGAAGCGAGCAATCCGTCTGACGATGATGGGGTCGTAGAGGGAGTGGACGCGGAGCAGGTCGGGATGCTCGTTGCGACCTTCTCCGAAACCCCGGAAACCTCAGAAGGGGGATCGGCCAAGCCGAATTTGATCTCTCGGCGCCCACCCGACCCCTCGGACTATGCGGTGAGCAACAATGGAACCATCGTGGTGCAAGCGGATGAGACCCTGGGCCACTACGCGGACTGGCTTGACGTGCGCACCAGCCGATTGCGCCACCTGAACAGGATACGAAGCAACTCGACCGTCGTAATCGGTCGGCGGACGAAACTGGACCTGAGCCGTGTCGACGCAAAGACATTCGAACGCCGCCGCCTGGAATACCACCGAACCCTGCAAGAAGAGTTTTTCGGGTCCTTCTCGATCACCGGAACCCACACCTACGAGTTAAAACCGGGCGACAGCCTCTGGCGACTCGCTCGTCAGGAATACAAGTTGCCGGTCTGGTTGTTGCGCCAGTTCAATCCCGACATGGACTTCGCGGCTCTCACCCCTGGCGAGCGCATGGTGATCCCCAACATCGAGCCCCGTCAGACCTGAGGCAACCTCATCGAGGTACCCAGGGGTCGAGGGCAATTTCGATGGCTTGGCGTATCTGTGCCGGATTTCTCAGAGGGTCACGACGCATGGTCATCACGCCCTGCCCTTCCTCGTAACGAATTCGGAAGGGGATGACGAGGCCACCCACCCCTTGGAACCACCGCTGCCCGGTGGGGTCGAACACCTGGACCTCGAGGGACAGGACCGTCGCCTTTCCGCTGATCTGCTCGATCGCGTATCCCCTGGGCTTTCGCGAGACGAGAATGTTCCGGTAGACCCCGTCCCAGCGGGCACCCGCCTGACTCAGTTCCACCTCCGATGCAATCATCGAAGGCACTACGACCGCGCCCAGCCTCTTGTCCCTCTGACGATCGAGTTGTCTCACCAGCCATGCAATGGCCTCGGGCTTGATCTCGGCAGGAGCCGCTGAATCCCGCTGGAACCCACCGGGGGAAAGCGCCACATGGGGCGGCCAGCTTCGCTCCAATTGGATCTCACTCAGCAACTCGGCCGCGCAACCTTTCGAAACCAGATAATCCACAAGCTGCTGTTGGATCCGCCGTCCCCCCGCTTCGAGGTTTCGACTGATGGCTGTACCCAGATTTACGGGGGTGATGGCCACCGGACCCACGGAGTCGCAGCCGGGTGCGCCCTCCATCTGAAAGGGAGGCCTGCGGGTCGCAATATCTTCTGGAAGCGGGCCGGTCACACAGGCTCCCGCTCCAGCAACTCCCAGAGCGACAGTGAGCAACAGCCCCCAAACCGCGCTGCCATCGCGCGGCACGGGCCAGGTCCTATTCGGGACCGCCGAATCGATACTGGAAACCCAGCAGCTCGAACGACACGTAGTCGAGACCGTCCTGGAGTGACCCGAAGGGGTACACGTAGGAGATCCCCGTGTTCATGATGACGTTTTCGGTGATGTAGAAGTCGAGCCCACCCCCGGCGCGCAGAGCAGCAACGACCTTATTCTCGGTGACTCCGGACCGCGTGTTCTCGACCGAGGCGAACATGGGGCCAGCCCCCGCCAGGAAATAGGGCTGAAAACGGCCCGTGAGCAGATAGGCCTTGGCGTTGGCGGTAGCCACCAGTGGACGGAGTTTCAGACCCGTGGTGGTTTCCTGAACGTTTACCCGACGCGGCTCATCTGGACTGGTCTGAGAGCTGTTGCGAAACGGGATCTCCTCCTCGACATCCACATCGAACTCGTCGACCACCTCGAAGGTGATCTCTAGAGCAAACCTGGGATGGAAGCGGTAACCGAACCGGAACATCCCATTCACGCGGTCCTGGATCTTGAGCGACATCAGGGTGGGAGACGCGTTGATCTCATCCAACGGGGGCTCGATGGCCACCGGCGGATCACCGAACAGCGAAGCACTGAGCCCGGTCCGGGTCAGGATGCCATTGCCAGAGGTGGTCAGATATTCGGAGGTCGAATAGTGGTCGTCAAACTGTTCCATAGACAGCCCACCACTGATTCCGACGTAGAAGCCAGAATGGACGTAGGGGACCCGTTTCTTCTCTTCTTCCGCGTTGAGAGCCGAGGCCACCATCAGCACCCAGCCGATCACCAACACGCGGGAAATTCGGCGCATCACCGAACTCGTACCTCCAATCGCCCAGGCCATCCTCGGATCCGCCTGAGGGTGGCCTCTCGTATACCGCAGACGGCCCGACAGGGTCTAGTGAATTGCGCGTCCCCCCTCCGGGGAGACACCATCGACGGCCATGGGCGCCAAGCCCCAGGGATGGTCCGCCGTATGATCCTGCTTCGAGAACCGCCCATTCTACACGGGCAAGCCCACCTGTCGTGCCACATACGGGGGATGCCCGGGAGGCCCAAAAGGCTCCCCAAACGCCCCCGTTGGCAGCCAGTTCGCTCCGATGGCCCTTCGGTGAACCTTCGCCGCGAAATCCCGGTCCGCCTGGGGCCCGATCTGAGAGTCAAAAGGCCTCCCTCGCGTCAAGCCTCGGCTCGATGGGGCGCCACAACGGGCTCCGAGACCTGCCGCAGCGCCAACTGCCCACAGGCAGCATCGATGTCGGGCCCGCGGCTGCGACGCAGGGACACGAACAGCCCACGTCCGGCGACTTCACGGAGAAAACGGTCCACCGCGGCGTCATCGGGTGGGCCGTGGGGCGAGTCGGAATGGGGATTCATGGGGATGAGGTTGAGCTTCGATGGGATTCCCTCGAGTAGTTCGACCAGGCGCCGCGCATCGGCCAGGGAGTCGTTGATACCTGCGATCAATGTGTATTCGAAGAACACGGGCCTTCTCGGTGTCACACAATCGAGCTGCCGCAACTCGTCCAGCAGCACGCGGATTGGAAAACGCCGATTGAGGGGCACCAACTGGTCCCTCACCTCATCACGGGTGGCGTGGAGTGACACTGCGAGGTTGACGGGAGCCGCGCGCAAAAGCGGTTCGATCCGGGGCACGACTCCGACGGTGGAAACCGTCACCCGTCTCGGCGCCATGCCGAAGGCTTTGGGATGCACGAGCAGACGAATGGTCTCGAGCACGGAAGAGAGATTCAACAGCGGCTCCCCCATCCCCATGAAGACGATGTTGGTGATGGGGTTGCCATCGTGCCGGGTCGTTGGCTCCGCCCCCGATTCCAACACCTCTCGCATGCGACACACCTGGTCCACGATTTCGGCCGTCGACAGATTCCGGCGGAACCCCAGAGCCCCAGTGGCACAAAAAGAGCAGGCCAACGGACAACCCACCTGAGTCGAGATGCACAAGGTGGTTCGCCCGGGCTCCGGGATGAGGACCGACTCGATCAACTCTCCGTCATGGGCGCGTAGCACGGCCTTGACGGTTCCATCCTCGGAACGAGCCACTTTCTCGGTATGGAGAGCACGCGTCTCCCACTCGTCACGGAGGAGACCACGCACGTGGTTCGACAGATCAGTCATCCGGTCCGGATCCTCGACGCCCTTCCCATACAACCAGCCCGCGATCTGGTCGGCGCGGTAGGGCTCGATTCCCAGCTGCGGCAAGCGCTCGCGCAGAGATTCGATCGAGTAGTTCTTGATCTGAAGCCGATCATCCGGCTCGACACCAGCTCCTGCTTCGGTGTCCGGACTCCGGGATGGCTGGTTCAATGTGTCCATGAGTCGCCATGTGGAGCGGCGCCCATCGGCGCCGAAAAGACCGACGCGACGCTATGCAGCCGGGATCCGAGTGTCAACCCGCCGGCGTTTGTACATGAAGTAGTGGATGGTCCGTTGTTGAGACCGCCACTCGACCTCGTAGCGCGTTTGCATGCGACCCTCCACGTCGTGACGATAGGGCTCGGGTCCGTAGGCGTTGCGGAGTTGATCCTCCGAGGAAAGGCACTCGTGAATGGCCTCGGCGTACCCCTCGTGGTCGGTCGTCACGTACAAGACTCCATCGGGCTCCAGGCAGTGTGCAAGCGCCCCGACGAACTTCCGTTGGACCAATCTGCGGCGGTGGTGGCGCTTCTTCGGCCAGGGATCCGGAAAATTGATCCAGCAGCACGCAATCGATGCCTCGTCGAACAATTCGCCCATCACCCGCTCGGCATTGTTTTCCAGGAGCCGCACATTAGTGATTTCCGTACGCGCGAGGCGACGCGCCATCTTGAGGCAACGCTTGTGGGACACCTCGATCCCCACGAAGGAGGTCTCGGGGTTTCGGCTGGCCTGATCGATCAGGAACTCCCCCCTGCCGAAACCCACCTCGACCACCAGCCGGGAACCGGGCCGAGGAAACGTTTCAGGCCAGCCGTATCGGGCCAGGTCATGGACGTCGAGCCTGCAATCGAAACCGGGAATCTGGTACTTCAGTGCACGACTCATCGTCTTGGGATCCCCGACTCGAAGCTCTCTGCCTGCCACCCCGACACCCCCCAACCGCAGGCGCGGCGGACACATCGAGAACCAGCCCATCCCACCATCGATGGAAAGTTCAAACTCTGCGTTTCTTCCGCCCGTCCAGGTAATCCACCATGAGGAATGAACCCAGTTGGTTGGGCGTGCTGAACATCGCGCGTCCCCGGTTGATCTGGGTCATGTGCTCGACGAATCCGACCAACTCTGGCGAGTCGTCCAGCATGAAGGTGTTGATCGTGATGCCGCGACGGGTGATCCGCCGTACCTGTTTCATGGTGGCGGCCACCGCATTGGGGGACACGCCTCCAAAACCCATGGGCCACTCGACATGGAGTTCCCCGTCCTCAGCGTAGGCGGTGGGTTGACCGTCCGTGATCACCAGGATCTGTGGGCTCGAACTCGGGTGGCGCCCGATGAGGTCCTCGGCCACCAGAAGCCCCTCCTGGAGATTCGTGAAAGGATCTCCCATGTCCCAACTCGCCTCCGGGAGGTCCTGAATCTTCAACTCGCGGGCTCGCGTCGAGAAACCGACCACGAAGAACTGATCCCGCGGAAATCTCGAACGGATCAGATGGTCGAGCGCGATGGCCACGCGCTTGGCGGCCGCAAAGCGGCCCGCCCAGGACATGGACCAGCTCATGTCCAACAGCAAAACGGTGGTCGTCATGGTTCCGTGGTCGAATTCCCGGCGCTCGAAGTCATCGACCGTGAGCGAGATCCGCTGGCTTTGGCTCCTGGCAGCAGCGCCCGAGCGATCGAACCGACCCTCGAGAGCGCGACGCCGCAATCCATTCATCAGGGTTCGCACGATGTCGAGATCGAGAGGATCCCCGAACTCGAACGGGCGCGTTTCGTCGGGACGAGCGATGGCAGCCCCTCGGTGATCGGTCTCGTGACTCCCCACCCGATCCTTGCGCAAGTCGCCGTAGACCTCGGCCAGAGCCTGCGCACCAATGCGACGGATCGCCCGAGGCGTGAGCGAGGAAGCCTCATCGCCTCCCCGCAGATATCCCGCGCGCTCGAGCGATGACTCGAGATCGAGCAGGAGGATCAGGGAACGAGACGCATCCTCCCCCAGCCACTCCGCGAGTTCTTCGGGAGAGACCGATTCGAGATCCCCCCGCGCCAGGGACTCCATCATCTGCTCCAGGGCCTCGATCTGCTCCCTGACGGATTGGGCGGTTTCGTAGTCAGCCTTCTCCTGGCCCCGAAAACGCCCACCGCGATGATCCATGAACGACTCGAGATCGCTGAGCCTGTCGAGTTCTTCGAGCAACTCCTGAAATTCCTCGCGAGCCGTTTCGTCGGCAAACTCGTGATCCCGGAAGCGCTCGATCGTATCGGTGATCGCAGGGGACCCCTCGTGACGACGTTCGAGGAAATCGTTGAGCCGAGCCGATTCGAAGCCCGCGGATTGCCGAAGTGCCTGCTGCTCACGATCGAGCAGATCTTCGAGGCGACGGCGCCAGTCATCGAGTGCCTCGCTGACGTCGTACCGGTCGTAGAGAGACTGGGCCTCGCGCCGAAGCTCTTCTACGAGTTCCTCGGTACCCATCACCCGCATATCCATGCCGGAGAATTCGAAACCGGCACGTCGCATCCACTCGAGGGCCTCCTGAATGTTGAGGCCTTCCATGAGAAGATCCGACAGTTCATCGAGGACGCGTTCCACGTCCAGGCTGAACTCCGCCTGAGTGCCATCCCAGCGGCTGTAGAGGATCGACTTCACGACGTCGCGTACACGGCGCCCTGGTCAGAGGCCGAACGGTTGAGACGATTCGAAAGATGCAGGCCATCGAGGATGAACTCGATGGCCGACGCCAATCGAGCCGGCGAGTCTCCCCCTGCGACACGTGCCGCAACGTCGCGAAGGCCCGTGATCTCATCGAGACCCACGAGGTACTCGCTGGCGGGCATCGCGCCTGAGACTTCAACTTTCCAGCCCGTCTCGAAAGCCTCGAGAATCGGCGCCAACTCCTCTGCCGCCGCACCTTCCAGGGGCAGACGTTCATCGAAGACCACCTTGATCGCGCGCTGCGTGAGATCGTGAATCACATCGCGCTCTGAACGTTCCATCCCCGCATACTCGAGTTCGATCTTGCCAGCCGTCGAGGCAACGAGAGCGGACAGGTCCGAAATCCGAGGAACGGCTTCATCTTCTCCGGTCCGCAAGGCTCGCTGAACCGCGGCGGCCAACAAGGTCTCGAAATTTCGAATCGACATCCTCACCGACACCCCGGACGCCTGATTGATGTCGGGACTCAGGCGGGCCTCAAAGGTCATCTGGGCAATGATGTCCTCGAGGAATGGCGGCATCAGCACGTCGATTCCACCTACCGACGGAACGACCGCCTCCTGGCGTACGATGGACAGCTCCTCTTCGCGAACCTGAGGGTAGTGGGTGCGGATCTGTGCCGCGTAGCGATCCTTGAGGGGTGTGATGATGCGGCCTCGACTCGTGTAGTCCTCGGGATTCGCACTGGCCACTACGAGCACGTCCAGGGGAAGCCGCACGCGATACCCCTTGACCTGGATATCGCGCTCCTCCATCACGTCGAACAAGCCCACCTGAACCTTCTCCGTGAGATCCGGAAGCTCGTTGATGCAAAAGATCCCTCGATTGGTCCGGGGAATGAGCCCGAAGTGGATGGTGAGTTCGTCACCGAGCGAGCGCCCCTCCGCAACTTTGATGGGATCGACGTCACCAATCAGATCTGCGATGGAGGTATCGGGTGTGGCCAGTTTCTCCACGTAGCGCTCGGTGCGGTGCACCCACTGGATCTCGCAGAGATCCCCCTGCTCGTCGACCTGCGCCCTGGCCCTGGCGGACACGGGGGCCAACGGATCGTCGTGAATTTCGCTGCCCGCCACCACCGGGATCCACTCGTCGAGCAGTTCCAGGAGGGCTCGGATCATCCGACTCTTGGCCTGGCCCCGCTCGCCCAGAAAGATCATGTCGTGTCCGCAAAGCAGAGCGTTTTGAACTGCAGGAACCACCGTGTCCTCGTAGCCCATCACGCCTTCAAACAGCGGTCCACCGGAAGCAAGGCGCTCTACGAGATTGGCACGGAGTTCGTCCCGTACGCCGCGCGTCTCATAACCAGAACTCTTGAGTTCGCCGATGGTCCTGGCTGCAGGCGGCGTCGCCATCGCGGTCCCTCCTACGGGGTCAGCGCGTTGGCTGGACTCCCGCTTTCTTCCGAAGCGCTTCAGTCACGTGCCGAATGATCAGCAGCACGGACCGATCGAAGGACACGTTGTCTACGATCGGTACGTTCATGCGCTCGGCCTCGGACAGAAAGTACTCCTGAATCTCCAGAATCGCCGAGAGATTCTCGTGGTAACGGTGGCGCGCTCGGCGGTGCTCACCAGCGGCGCGGGCCTCGAAGCGCACCTCGAAGGCCTCGACATCCAAGGAGGCCACGACCAGGAAGATCACATCGGCGACATCTTCGTAGACCCGGAGGTCGGGCAGGCCGGGAACTAGGGAAACACCGTCTAGAACGAGGTTTGCATTCTCTTCGACGGCTCGGTCCATGGACGCGCGGACTCCCACGGAAACAGCCGTCGCCTGCTCGAGGAACCCATGGATCACCGGGTTGCCAGCAAACGAATCCCCTGAGAGCAACTTCGCACCTTCGTACGACGACCCGTGAAGCGCGGGCACCAGTTCGCGAGCAAGCATCATCCTCATGATCTGACGCACGGAGTCGGTGGACAGCACCCGTCCGATTCCGAGACGGTGGGCAACCTCGAGAGCGAGGGATGTCTTGCCCACTCCTGCGGCGCCCCCCAATAGGATCAGGGCTGGCCTTTCGGGCTCCTGGTAGGAACGCCAGACCAGGTACCGCTCGGCCGTACGTGGACCCATCTGCCGCGAAAGGGTTTCGACCACGAGGGATCTAAGTTTCTCTCGGTCGACCTCACGGGTGCCAGTGACAACCAACTCCCGCTCGATGGAGCGGGCCACGTCAAAGGCGTCGCTGGGATCGATGGCAGCCGCAAGAAGAGACTGAGAGAGGATGCCCTTGGAGAAAGGGAGTCGCTTGCCCGAACCGGTGATGGTGATGTCCACCGCTCGGGGAATCTGGTGGTCGTCGCGCGCCCAGTCCTCACCGAGCAGTTCGTGAATGGCCGCCACGATGGTCGGCTTGTCGACCGTACCCTGCGTCCGGAAGCGTTGCTTGATCGTGTCAGCAACCCGGTAGGCCTCTTCGAACTCGACTCCCCGAGCCATCAGGGAGTGCACGAGGATCCCGCGCATGAAGGGGCGATCACGACCGCGATCTTCCACCCGAAGAGACCCCAAACCCCGCGCAGATCGCTCCAACTTGTCCTCTACGCCCGTTTTGACATCTCTCGAGGTAGTCACCGAACCAGGCTAACCCAAGCGTGAGGACCCATCATGTCGACCGCTGAAAACGGCACAGTCCCCACGGGGAAAGGAACCCACTTTCCGGCGACACGCATTGTCGCGCGGGCGCTTGACTCGGCCTGGCGGTTCCTCCACCGTTTACCTGAGAAAGGGTCCAAGAGATGGACGACCGAGCCCTCCAACGCGCCTGGAGCCTGGGCACCGAGCGAATGGGTGCGTTCCGAGACTTCGAATCGCTCCCCTGGACCGCCTGAACAGTTCCGAGGACCCATGACCTCCAAGGCGATTGCCACCTCTGAGCCCCCGGAACTCTTCAAGACCCGCGACGTGACTCAGATTCTGGGGATCTCGAGACGTCAACTGCAGTACTGGTCCAAGACGGACCTGGTCCGCCCCAGCGCTCAGACCCCAGGGGGGCACGCTCGCTACCGTTTCGAGGATCTGGTGGCCCTCAAGGCCGCCAAGCGCTTGATCGACGCCGGAGTCTCAGTGCAACGCATCCGTCGTTCGATTCAGAAGCTGCGCGAAATGCTCCCTTCGGTGCGACTCCCCCTGAGTGAGTTGACACTGGTGGCGACCGGCGACGTGGTCCTCGCTTTTCGAGATGGCATGGTTTTCGACGCAATTTCAGGCCAGGAATGGGTTTTTGAAGTATCGGACCTCCGGACGGAAGTCGAAGCTTGGCAGCAGGTGGGCGGCGCCCCGCCCCAGGCCGATCCCGCCGGCACCCCCAGCCCCGCCTCCCCCCATCACCGGACGGCCTGATGTCCAGCGGGGGTGAACTCACTTCGCACCCTCGAAGCCGAGCCCACTGGACGAGATCCCGGCAAAGGCCAGAGACTTTTGCCCGAGGGTGCGCGAAAATTGCGAGGGTCCTGGGAGAGTCATGAACGGGGGAGCCAGCCGATGCGTGTGATCGCGATCGTCAATCAGAAGGGCGGCTGCGGGAAGACGACCACGACCATCAACCTGGCGGGCTGCCTTGCCATTCAGGGATCCCGTGTGCTGGTCTTGGATCTGGACCCCCAGGCCCATGCAACCCTCGGCCTCGGCGTGGATCCGGAAAGCGTCGAGGAGAGCCTCTACGAGGTCCTTGCTGAACCCGGTGGTACGGACAGTCTGCCGAGGGTCATTGTCGAGGCCCAACCGGGACTCGAGGTTGCTCCATCGGGCATCGTACTCTCGGCCCTCGAGCAGAAGCTGGCCCTGGAGCGGGTCGAGTCGCGAACCGAACGTCTCGCCAATGCCCTCGAAACCGTCCATGGCCGCTACGACTACGTGCTAATCGATTGTCCGCCCAATGTGGGTCTCCTCACCTTCAACGCCCTTCGCGCGGCCTCCGAGGTGATCGTACCCCTCGAGACGAGCCCCTTCGCCATCCACGGAGTGACGAAACTGCTCGAAACGATCGCACTGCTCTCGGAGCGGATCGGTCACGATCTGACGGTGCGCGTGTTGCCCACGCTCTTCGACGGGCGCACACGGTATGCGCAGAAGATCCTTTCGGAGATCCGTGAGATGTTCAAGGACATGTGCTTCGACAGCGTGATCCGGGTCAATGTGAAACTGCGCGAAGCCATCGCCCGGGGAATGCCTCTGGTCTACTTTGCGCGACGAACCAATGGCGCCGTGGACTACGCGGCTCTGGCTCTGGAAGTCGCCTCCCTCGACCCGGCGCTGGCCGAAACCTCACTCGCGGAGAGCTTCGAGGAGCCAGGCGATGTGCCCCGCGAAGTGGTCATCCGCTTTCGAGATCCCGATGCCAGTGACGTGCGCATCGCTGGGGATTTCAATGGGTGGGTGCCAGACCGCGGAGTGCGTTCCCTGATGGAATCCGAAGGGTCGACCCGGACCTGGACGAAGGTCCTGAACCTGGCACCCGGCACCTACCAGTACCGCTACGTAATCGATGGCGAGTGGAGAGAAGACCCGGAGAACCCCGAAGTCGCAGAAACGAGCCTGGGTGGCAAGAACTCGATTCTCGTGGTTCGCTAGTCGGTTGGGGCCCCGGCCGCCCCTCGGGAGTAACGACAGACCGTGCCTCGTGAACTCAAGGACGTCCTCGACTACTTCCTCCCCGAGGCCGACGCGGGGACCGACGGTCGGACCGATCGAGACCGGCCGCGGGCAGGGCTTGGCAATGGAGGGCCGGCGGAATCCGAGCGTCCGGCCGAACTTCCCATCGTTGCGCTGCCCATCGGCGACCAGGACGTGGTGCGCGCGGCATTCGCGTGGAACCTGGCCGTGGAGGTTGCCCGTCGGGGTGCTGCGTCGATCCTCGTGGCACCCGCACAGGGAAATCCTTCGCTCCTGTGGCCCGACGCCGGTCCGGGGCCTGTGGGTTCCGAAATGGTCATGGTGGGTGCGACCGACCTGGCGACACTGACCAGCGCTGCTCGAGACATTGCCCTCACCCGGGCTACGGACTCGACCTACGACACCGGAGTTGTGTTCGTGAGGATTCCTCCGGCATGGCTGGTGCCGTGTCAGGAGGCCCGCTCTCTCCTGCGATGGTGCCTGCTATTCGGAACCGCCGAGCACCGAGACCTGATGGAGACCTACGCGCTGACAAAGACTCTGCTCGAAGCCAACCCAGAAGCCCGGGTGGGCCTGACGATTCACGGTGTGCGGCGGATCGCCCAGGCGGAAACCGCGTTCAGGCGTGTTGCGGAAGTCGTACAGCGCAGACTCAGACGCCCTCTCCTGAGCTACGGGTTGCTGGTCGATGATCTCCACATCTACCGTGCCATCGTTGCTAGACGTCCCATTGGGCTGGAGCACCCGCAGTCACGAGCGGCCCGAGCCCTGCAAGACGTCGCGCGCATGATCGTCGAAGACGCTCGGAAGTACTCACTTGCTTGACCTGGTGACCACGCCCGCCCCGCCCCGACGGGAACTGTTGGAGCTCCTCAGAGCCCGGCTTTCCGACGCGCTGCCCGCGTCGCGGATCATCGCCCAGGACATCCTCGGCGCGGACGCGCCCATCGACTTCGTCGTGGTCGAACCCCAGGGTCGGACCCTCGTGGTTCTGGTTGGGGAATCCGGCCAGGATCTCGAGTTGATCGGCCTGGCGTTGGCTCAGCGCTCCTGGCTCGCCATAAGGCTGGGCGATTGGCTGCAGATTGCCCCGGACCTCGGAGCTCGGCCAGAGGCGGGGGTGGGGGCCTGTGTGATCTGCCCCAATTTCGGGGGGACCGCGCTCACTGCGGCCCGGGCCCTGGGGAGTGAGGCGATTCGACTCGTGCGCTACCAGACCGTTCGCAATGGATCCGGAATCGGGGTCCTGTTGGAACGAGCGCCCCTGGAGGCCGAAGCGGCACCTCACGACGCTCCCTTCCACCCGACCGCCGAACAACCCCCCACGGCACCGAGCGATCCGTACGAGGCGGTGGGCGACGTGCTGCAGCAGAGCACCGATGCTCCTGAGACCCGAACGGGTTCGGCCGAGGGCGAAGTTCATCCCCGCGAGGCCCCCCAGGCGATCTCCACCCCGGCCTTCAGAACCGGCCTGAGCGACGACGACCTCGGACTCACGAGAGAAGAGCGCAGCGAGTTCGAGTAAGTGGCGCACAGCAGGGAATCGCTGCAACCCCGCTGACTTGAGGACGGAGCGTCGAATGGGATCGCAGAGTCGACGAAGCCTGGTGCGGCGGCGGAAAGATTTTCTCGGGTTCCGGGTGACATTTTTTGACACCTGCCGCGCCCTGGATGCCACCCACTGGATATGCGTCGGACCGATCTGGGTTCGGGCCGCACGCACTGGATGGTATTTGGACAATGACCCCCCCCGCAGCCAAGCTGCTAGAGGACAGTCCCCCGTCGGACGATGAACTGATCCAAGGGATTCGCGCCGGCGACGAGGCGGCCTTCAATCTTCTGTACGACCGCTACTTCGACCGGGTCTACCGCTTCGTCTACAGCCGGTTGAGACACCGGGAGGACGCCGAGGAGACGGTCCAGGAGGCCTTTCTCGCCGTCGTGACCTCCATCGACTCCTACCGGGGGGAATCGTCATTCGCCAGTTGGATGTTTGGAGTCGCACGGCACGCGACCTTGAACCGATTCAAGAAGAAGCGACACCCGACCGTGCCTCTCTGGGACTCCGAAGAACCGGAGTCGAACGAGAACTCACCCGCCTCGGGACAGAACCGGCCCTCTCCCCTGGAGATCTACGAGTACCGCGAACGACTTGATCAGATCAACCAGGCCACACAATGCGACCTCAGCCCGATACAACGCGAAATGTTCGAGCAGCACCACGTACGGCACCGGTCCATTGAAACCATTGCTCGTTCCCTCAACAAGACCGAGGACGCGGTAAAATCCAACCTCTACCGCGCTCGAAGGATTCTCTCGTCGCGCTGAGTGACCGCCTCTGCGCGGCTACACTCGCCGTGTGAGTGCCTCAAACGCGACCCGTTCGCTCTTCGAATCCGACCCCGGTGAACCCCTCAGCCTCGAGGTCTCCGACGCCACCCGGAACTTTGGTCTACCCGCGGTGCGGAGACTGCTCTTCGAGTTCAACAGCCGAGGCGATCGAGTCTCGGGCCGTCTCTTGCTCCCGGAGACAGCCTCGGACCCTTACCCCACGGTCCTGCTGGAGCACGGCCACGGAGGCTCCAAGGAGGCTCCGTACATGGATGCCGCGGCGGGCCCCTGGGTTCGGGCGGGAGCCGCCGTCGCCAGCATCGACTTGCCCCTACACGGCCAGCGGTCCAATCCCAAGTTGACCGGTCTACTGCAACGGGAGTTGCAAGTCCTGACAGAAACCGGTGGCAACACTGCCCCGAGCCCCCTGATTGAGGAATTCGGGCGCCAAGCCGTCGTCGATCTCATACGTGCCCTGGATGCGCTGAGTGAACTCCCGGAGGTCGACTCCGACCTCTTCGCCTTCGCGGGCTTCAGTCTTGGTGCCATCGTCGGAGCGACCTTCTGCGGCCACGACCCTCGCCCGCGCGCTGCAGCCCTCGCGCTGGCAGGTGGCGGATTCGGCCCGGCGAGTCTCGATCCAGTACAACACATCGCACGCTTCGCCCCCCGGCCCCTCCTCTTCCTGAGCGCCGAGGGCGATGAAGTGATCCCTCGCGGAGCCAGCGAAGCGCTGATCGCCGCAGCAGGCGAGCCCAAGCACAGCTGCTGGTTTCCCGGTGGGCATGCCGACCTTGCGGGAAGCGCCCTCAAGGCCATGTGGCGCTTCCTCGAGCCCCACCTGCTGGCTTGAAGAGGCCCTGGCGAACCCGTTATCGGGAAGTCGCCTCGTCACGGTCCAGGTGCGGACCCTTGCGAATGGCCAGCAGGGTACCGCCCACCACCAATACGGGCATCGCCAGAAAGTTGAGACCGGGCACTGCCAGACTGCCCACGGCGGCTCCACCGAAACCCGTCATCAGTGGCAGATGGTCGAGGACCCAGCGCCGTCGAGCCGGAAAACCCACTCCCCGCCGGTCGAGGGAATAGCTGGCGTAATCGAGGGGCAGGAACAAGACAGTGAAGCCCAGAACGAGCGGGCCCGTGATGACCTGAGCACCGGGTAATACGAACCCCACCACGCCCAGTGGAACCACGATGGACGCGAAAAATGCGAGCTTCTTCGCCTCTTCCCACAGAGAGCGCACCGTATCCGTCGCCCATCCCACCGGCCCTGACGATTCCACCGCCTCCGACGTCGTGTGACAAAGTTGCTCGACCCGCAGTGACAGCAGATCGTGGAAGGGCGCAGCGAGAAGACTCGCCACCAGGTACGCGGCGATCAGGTAGAGGGCCGACAGCAGCAGGAACAGCAGCCATCCGGCGACTCGCAGTAACGCCAGCGCCGGCCCGACCCACAGCCACTCGTACCAACGCTCGGCGTCGGGTGCCGGCAGCCAGCCCGCCGCCAGCTGATGGATTTCACTGGCATGGCCGATGATCAGTGTCACCGCGATGACGAAACTGGTGAAAGAAAGCAACACCGGGACGATGGCCAGCAGCCACAGCCTCCGCTCGCGACGAAGCATCCCCACTGCTTCCAGAAGAAAACCGACCCCCTGAGTCAGAGATCCGTTCCGCTCGTCAAACGGGGCCACGCTTCACCTCTTGCCTGGCGCAATGCGCGACACCCCTGCGCGAGGATTGCCATTGCATGCTCGGCTGAACAAACCGCTGCATATACTACACTGGGCCCTAAGGGGCTCCAGACCCGACCGCCCGCTTCGTCTCCCCCGTACACCCATCGCTTCGAGCTGATACGAGCACGAAGCCCACGAGGTACTGAACATGGTTTCCAACTCGACCCGGGGTTCCCTTCAATGGACCGTCGCGCTCCTGCTCGGTTGCCTCATGGGGTGTCAGAGCGGCTCTCAATCAGCCAAACGAAGCGACACGGAGCCCGGAGCCGATCAAGGGGTCGCCGTCGTCAACGGCAAGACCCTCACACAGGGGGAACTCGACGACTGGATCCGTGAAGACCTCTTCAATCAGGAGACCCGGGGACGCAATCCTTCCCAACTCTACGAGCTTCGCTCGAGGTCTCTCGAAGACATGATCGACGAGCGCGTCATCAGTGAGGCCTCGGCCAAGCAAAACCTCAGCGCTGACGAATTATTCGAGAGCGAGGTCGAAGAACTCGGGGGAGTCGATGAAGCCGAGGTCGTGGCGTTTTACGAGGCGAACAAGAGCCAGATGGGTGGCGCCACCTTCGAAGAGATCGCACCCCGGATTCGGCTCTTCCTTCAATCCCGACTTTCGGGCGAAGTGATCGAAAAGCTCCGCGAAAAGGCGGGCGTGCGCATCCTGCTCGAGCCTGTCCGAATCAATGTGGCGGCCGAGGGACCTTCGAAAGGCCCCGAGGGAGCCTCGGTGACGATCATCGAGTTCAGTGACTTCCAATGCCCCTTCTGCCAACGCGCGATCCCCGTCCTCGACGCCGTGCTCGCGCGATACCCCGATGAGGTTCGTCTCGTCTACCGTCACCTCCCCCTGCCGAACCACTCTCGCGCTCGTCCCGCAGCCGAAGCCTCGGTGTGTGCTGACGCCCAGGGAGAGTTCTGGGCCTACCACGACCTGGTTTTCGAGAACAATCGCCAGCTGACGGATGCCGACCTACTGCAATTCGCGGTCGATCTGGAGCTGGACATGGACGCATTCAACGCCTGCCTGGTGGCACCCGAAACTCGTGAGGCGGTGACCCGTGACCAGGAGGCAGCTCGCAACGCGGGGATCTCGGGCACTCCAGCCTTCGTGATCGACGGCCGACTGATCTCGGGCGCGCGGCCCGAGGAGGAGTTCGTACGCATCATCGATGCCGCCCTTGCCGCACCACCCGACGAGGGTTGAGGGCAGGCTCCATCCATCTCAGGACGAGTGGGACTCGATGCGCGCGAGCACTTCGTCTCGCATCGCTTCCATCTTCTCCCGAGTATCGGCCTCGAGATTCAGACGCAGCACGGGCTCGGTATTCGAGGGACGCAGGTTGAACCACCAGTCGCTGTAGCGCACCAACAAGCCGTCGAGTTCGGAGATCTCGGCACCGGCATGTTCGGCGCGAAAGGCCTCCAGCACGCTCGGAATGTCCCCAACCTTTCGATTGATCTCACCACTTGCGGAATAGCGCCGCAGTGGTGCCACCAACTCGGAAAGGGGACGGGAGTCGCCTCCCAGAACATCGAGCAACGCCACGAACGCAGCCGTTCCATCGTCGGCCACCAGAGTGTCGGAAAAGCGGAAGTACATGTGTCCCGACAGTTCTCCCGCGAAGATTGCACCGACCTCCCGCATCCTCGCCTTGACGAAGGAATGACCCACGCGGCACATCTCGGGGACGCCGCCTGCCGCTTCGATCTCCTCGGCCGTCACACGGCTCGAACGAAGATCGTAGAGGACGCGGCCTCCCGGGTTCCGAGCAAGTTGATACGGAGCGATCAATGCGGTGAACAGATCCGAGGGAACAGGCTCACCGGTCTCGTCCACGAAAACGGCTCGATCGCCATCCCCGTCGAAAGCCACGCCAAATGCCGCACCCGTACGCTTCACGGCCTCGGAGACATCTCGCAGATTCTCCTGTTTCAGCGGGTCGGCTTCGTGGTTGGGAAAGGAACCATCGGGTTCGAAGTACAGCGGTTCTACGTCCAGATCGAGCCGATCGAGCAGAGGCAGGAGACCCACGGAAGCCATCCCATTGCCACAATCGATGGCAACACGCAAAGAAGGTCGCTGTGTGCCCATCGCAAGGACGTGCTCTACATACCCTTCCCTCACATCTCGACTCCGCACATCTCCGAGACGTTCTGCCGGGGGATCGCTCGCCACCTGCGCGCTCAACGCCTCGATCTCGCGCAGACCGCTGGCCTCTCCGATCGGTATGGCGTGTTCACGGCAGACCTTGAAGCCGTTGTATTGCGGTGGGTTGTGAGAGGCTGTGATCATGATGCCTCCGGCCAGCCCGAGGTCATCCACGCCGAAATACAGCATGGGCGTCGACACCAGCCCCAGGTCGACGACGTCGATGCCCTCCTCGCGGATTCCGCGCACGAGAGAGTCGAACATCTCGGGAGAAGACACGCGGGCGTCTCGGCCCACAGCGAGGGGACCACTCGCGATGAAACGCGCCACGGCCCGACCAATTTTATGGGCCAGGGCCGCATCGAGTTCGTCCGGAACCACACCGCGTATGTCGTAAGCCTTGAAAACTGCCATGGACGCAGTGTAGCCGCCCCCCGCCGAGAGATCGGGTTGACAACGTAAAGCGGACAGGCACCCTGTGGGGCGGGTCCCCCTCGGATTTCGCCGGCGTACGATTCCCCGAGGTAGGCCCCTCGAAAGGTTGCTCCCGGGCGATGGCCTCCGAAGCGGCTACCCGGGTTCAGCCCGCGAGAGATCCCACAAGGGGCTCCGGCACCACAAAACAACGCCCCACGAGGCACCTCACATGTTCGGCATCGGGCCCACAGAACTGTTCATCGTTCTCGCGATCGTGGTGATTTTGTTCGGCGCCCGCCGACTCCCGGAACTGGGGTCGGGTGTGGGCAAAGCCATCACCAACTTCAAGGCGGGCCTGGCGGGCAAGGACGAAATCGACGTCACTCCTGCCAAGGACGAAGTCAGCGACGAGAACCCCACCTCTTGAATGCGGAAGCCGCCAGGGTCGGCGGCATCGGGTCCTGGGATTTTCGGGGACTTTCCTGGGGAACCGTCCACTCCAGGCGGTAGAAGACCGCGTCAGCGGGTACCTCGGGGAGGACCGCCTGGAAGTTCCACGACCCCTCGGATCCACTGTCCTCGCGAGCGATCACAGGTGTTCCCACGCGTCGACCCGAGGCATCCAGAAGTTGGAGAGTTGCCACAGCGGTCTGGCCCGCCGCGACACCGGGCGGTTGAGAAGATCGACCGGTCACCCGGTAGACCGGGTGTCCACTCGAATCGGGAATCCATTCGCCTTCGAGAAGGCCTCCCATTTCGCCCCCCACCCCCCGTGAGGGAAAGACTGCCTGCCAGAGGGGTTCCGCGACCCCCCTCGCCAGGGCTGTGATGACCAGTAGAGCAACACACAGCCAGCCCAGGACATTGCCCGCACGGACAAACGGGCGCGACAGCTCAACGGAGGGAATCAATTCCTCGGTTGGTGGTTCTACGCTCGGGCTGAAGATCCGCGATGGCGGTGACGACATTTCGGGCTCGGGAGCTTCGAGATCGGTTTCGAGATCGGTTTCCGCATCGGTTTGGACCCGAGTTTCAACCCGGGGAAGGGAGGACTCGGGTGTCGACTCGGGGGATTCGAACAGGGTCTCGGTTTCCCAGGCCGTGTTGGCAGCGAGGGATGGAGTCGCGTTTGCCAGAGGGTCTTGCGTATCCAACCAGTGGTCGAGGGTTTCGTCGCGGGAGCCCGAACGCTGCGGCACCTGAAAGCCCTGGGTGGCATCGGACGCGGCCAGCGCGTCCTCGGATTCGGTCTCAGTCCGCAGAGGCGGGGTCGGGGCGTTGAATTCCCAATCGCTCTCCTCGGAGGTTCTCCCCTCGCCGAGTTCCAAACGCTGGGAATCCGCAACGGTCCTCGCTTCGTCTGCCTCCGGCGCTCGGGCGTCGGGTCCATCGAGAGCAGCAGGACGCTCCAGTTCGGGTGCCTTCACCCGCTGGGTCGGGTTTGACTCCCCGGAGTCTACGGACCCCCTGATTTCGAACGTGTGCCTGCATACGGAGCAGCAGACTCGGAGCCCGCCCGTGGGGATGCGCTCATCCGCGAGCTGAAAACGCGTGTCACACTGCCTGCACGTAACGATCAAACGCGCCGCCTCCCCACGCCAGACCGGGGGCCGTGTGTGCTAGCCTGCCCGGCGAATTCGAACCCATGCTTCGTTTCGGTGCGGCCAGGCTGAAGCTTGAGGGTCGCGCCCGCCGATCGCCCGCTGCGATCGCAGCCGCGGAGAGCCGTTTTGTCTCACGAGCCTGCGCGTAGGCTGCTGGCAAGACGCCTGATCGTCGTCACGGGCAAGGGCGGCACCGGAAAAACCACCGTGGCGACCAGTCTCGCCCTGGGAGGTGCCCGAGCAGGCCAGCGGGTGTTGCTGGTGGAAGTCGGCCGGGATGAGCAGTGCCCTCGTCTGCTGGGAAGCGACTCGCAGCCCGTCGGCTATGCCGGGCGGGTCGTCTCGACAGGCATCACCTGCATGAAGATCGACCCCTTTGAAGCCCTGACCGAGTATCTGGGCATCCAGCTCGGGGTGACATCCGTCGTACGAACGGTCGTCGAGAACACGGCATTTCGACAGATGATGAACGCCGCGCCGGGATGGCGAGCGCTCATCACCCTGGGAAAGATCTGGCACCTGGAACAGATGACCGACACAGACGGTCGCCCCCTCCACGATCTGATCGTGGTCGACGCACCGGCGACCGGCCACGGCGTGACCTTCCTCGACGCTCCGCGTGTGGCCGTCGCGGCGGTGCGAGCTGGCCCCCTTCGCCGCAACGCGGAACGCGTGGAAGCCCTGATCCGTGACCCTGAGCGCTGCGTCCTGTTGCCCGTGGCATTGGCCGAGGAGCTGCCGGTGATGGAGACCGCCGAACTGGTGTCCCGCCTGACCGAGCAGACCGGTGTCTGCATCGATCGAGTCGTGGTCAATCGCGTTTCACCCGATCCTCTGCCCTCGGGCATCTCCGAATTGGAAGACCACCTGCGACGAATCGAGCCACCGCCGGACGCCTGCTTCCCCGACCCACGAATCCTCGCAGATTGCGCCAAATGGGCCACTTCACGTCATGCGCTCAACCAGCACCACCTGGCAGCGATTCGCCGCCGGACGGGTCTTCCCATCGTGCCGTTGCCCCAACTCTCCGGAGGCGCAGGCAGGATTCAAGATCTCGAAAGACTCATCGAACCCCTCACGGGAATCGAGACGTGACTCGGGATGAATTCTTTCAGAAGACCCTGGGCGAGGCCCGCATCGCCGTCTGCGTGGGATGCGGCGGAGTTGGCAAAACCACCGTCTCGGCCGCACTCGGCCTGGCTGCGGCGCGAAGGGGACGCAACACGCTGATCCTCACCATCGACCCAGCACGGCGCCTCGCCGACTCGCTGGGCATCGGCGAACTCGGAAACCAGCCCCGGCCCATCCCATCTTCCGCCCTGAGCCAATTCGGTGTTCCACCCAACGTCAAGCTCTCGGCGATGATGCTCGACATGAAGCGAACCTTCGATGACCTGATCACCCGCTTTGCGAGTTCGCCCGAAGCACGGGATCGCATCCTCTCCAACACCTTGTACCAACACGCATCGGAGACACTGGCAGGCAGCGTCGAATATTCCGCCATGGAGAAGGTCTACGAACTGTACGAGGGCGGCGAGTTCGACCTGATCGTTCTCGACACACCGCCATCGCAACACGCTCTCGATTTTCTCGAAGCCCCCCAACGCCTGGTGGATTTTCTCGACAGCCGTATCATTCGATTGTTGGTCCACCCCGCTCTTTCTGCCGGTCGCATCGGGCTTCGCCTGTTCCAACGAGGCGCGCAACGCGCCCTCCAAACCATCGAGCGCGTCACCGGTCTCGGGTTCCTGGAAGACGTGTCCGAGTTCCTCCTCGCCTTCGAAGGTATGTCTGGAGATTTTCGCAAACGCGCCCAGCGAGTCGAGTCGCTCCTGACGGGACCTGAGGCCTCCTTCGTTCTGGTCACGGGCCCCGCCGAGGATTCTGTCGCGCAGTCGGTCCAATTTCTCGACCGACTGGAAAACTTCCGTGTTCCCCTGCATGGGATACTCGTCAATCGCATCCACGATTGGCCGGGATCCAGCAACGCTCTACCCACGGTTCTCGAGGAGACCCCCCTGGCTCTGGAGCAATTGACTGCCGCACTGGCGCACGGAGCGGGGGCGGACTTTCCAGCAGAAGAAGCCGCCCGGGCGGCGTTTGGAGTTGCAAAGAGATACGCTGAAATCGTGAGACGCGATGAGGCGTCGACAAGCGTCCTGCGTAAGCGAACCGAGGAGATAGGCCGCTACTGGGGGCGCATTCCCGAGTTCGCCGCGGACGTCCACAATCTCGCGGGACTGGCGCAAGTCGCCGACCGAATGGTCCTCCCCGAAGAAAACCGGGGGGCTCCGACACCCCATCGACCGGGAGAAGAGCCGGATGCCTGAACCTTTTGAGCCCGGCCGAGCGCGGTCGAACCCGCGCGATGCTACCCATGACACACCCGAGTCCCTCGAGGAAACTCTCGATCGGGCGGCACTGCACGCCCGAGCAGCGGGTTCGGAAGCATTGACCGCCCTTCAATATCTCGTGGAAGCCGCCGCACTCGCCAGCGAGGAAGCCCCCCCTGCGGCCAAGGGCCCCCTGACCCTCCTGGCGCGGGCGGGAGAGGAGTTGAGTGAACTGCTGGCGCGCCCCTGGGACCTGCGAGGCTCGAGATTGGGAACAGATCTCGCCCGAGCCCTGGACGAACAGATCAAGCGCTGGGAGAATCGTGCGCACACGGACCCAAACGCGCGCACGGTTCTGCGCGTGTTCCTTGCTGTTCGCGAATCGCTTTGGGAGATGGGCATACGAACCACGCCCGAACCCTCGACCTCGAATCATCCCGCAACCGCCGGAATGTGATCGCAGCAAAACCTCGTCCCGAGACTTCCGCGACGGAGACCCAAGACATGCCGATCCTGATCAAACGCTACGCGAACCGCAAGCTATACAACACAGATACAAGTCGGTACATCACCCTGAAGGGAATTGCCGAACTCATCGAATCAAACGAAGAGGTACGTGTCGTCGACAACGAAACCGGCGAAGACATCACCTCAGTGACCTTGTCGCAGATCCTGCTGGACAGCGAGCGCGAGGGCCGATCCCTCTCGAGCACCCTGCTCTCGGACCTCATGGACCGCGGCGGAGATGCGCTTTACGACGCTCTGCAGCGCGGCCTGGCCGATGCGTCCGGCAGTCTCGACGAATTGCACCAGGGTTTGCGACGGCTCTTGACTCAGCGTTCGCGCGACGGTTCACGCATCAACGACTGGATCGCCTACGCGGCACCGGATTTCGAGCAAAGCATCCAAAAAGCCACGGAGCGCGTATTCGAAACTCTCGATCTCCCGCGACGCAGCGAGATCGAGGCACTCAATGCGAAACTCGAACGCGTGGCCGAAGCCATCGAAGCCTTGGATTCGAAACACGCCCATGACCCAGCGCGAGATCCTGCTCCTGAAAAAGACGAGCCGGGCTGAGCGGTCCAAAACCAAAGGGACCCATCCTCCCTGGCGCTGAGAACTCTCAGCCGGGAACCCAGGAGAGACAACCCGCAGTCTTCTCGGACTTCGAGAGCAGTCCGGATCGCCGCAACTCGTACAGCCGCACCCCCCCCTCCGGTGTGGTGTAGAGGAGCACCGACGACTCCGGGTCCTCGAGCAGTGTCGTCAGACCACGCGGCCAGCGGATCCCCCAACGCGGTTCGGCGACCAACAAGTGAGTCACGCCGCGTTCGAGAAGCATCCGCTCGAGATCTTCGGCCCGGCTTGCAGGCCGCAACCAATCCGCAATCTGGGAAGCCTGAAAGAAACTGTCGGCCCAGCACTCCCGGGGGCAGAAGAAGGTCCGGTTGTCGTTGATCAGGAGCACGACTGCATCGGTGGGCAATTGAGCATCGGCGAAACGGTATGCCGCGGGAATCGCGCGCTCACGCAGTGCCTCCACTCGAGTGCGATCGGACCGCAAAAGTGCATACCCCGGCTCCAATGTCTCGGCGAAACGAATGGGCTGCCAGAGCGCCAGGATGACCACGAGTCCCCACACGGGTCCACGTGCCCACCGTGCCCCCCACCTTGCCGCAACCGCGTTGGCGAGACCCGCCAGAGTCGATGCGGAAGCCATGGCGAGCAGAGCGACCAGCGGAATCAGAAACCGCATTTGTTGGGAAAAGGCGGCCCAGACCGCGAAGCGAAGGCCGACGATCCACAACGCCCACACCACCAAACGATCCCGTCGGCCCAGGATGAGAGTGAGCGGCACCAGAACGATCCAGAAGCTTCCGATCGCTCCGTCGAAGTGTGCATATCCGGGCCCGCCCTGGAGGATCACCCTCACGGGCAACAGCAGATAATCGAGCGGCTCGCGCCCCATCCCCATCGAGGCCTGCCAGCGGTCGAACAAAACCGTGAGACCGTCGCTCCAGTCCACACCTCCCAGCCAGGGGTACAGCAGTGGATGAATCGGGTTTCCGGTCTCGCTCCAGGCCTTCAAGGGCCAGGGAACTGCGAGCAACAATGCGGGGAGCAGGAAGGGCAGAACCCGGCGGCGCAGAACGTACGCGCCCTCCCCCTTGCTCAGGCCACGCACCCATCCGGGGATTTGCAACACCGCCAACACCGCAGCGTCCACCACACCCGTGACCTTCAATCCCACCAGGGCACCCGCGCATACCCCAGCGAGAGCGATGAGGGTTTGCGAATGGGAACCAAGGGAGACGAAACCGAACAGAAATCCGGCTGCGAAGAAGAAGGCCACTGCGAGATCAACGTAGGCAATGTGCAGTTCGCTCAACACGACGGGGTTCGCGAGAAACAACAACCCCGCAAGAGTGGAAACAGCGGCCCCATGAGCGCGAACCGCTACCGCGATGGCGTAGACCGCGAGCAGGCCGAAGCCGAAGTGGAACTGCTTCGCGAGGATGTAGTCCTTCAACAGCAGAGCATCGGCGAACAGCAACTCCACGCCCAAGGGCCAATGGGAGTAGACGCTAAAGGGCACCGAGCGGAAGCCTTCGTTCTCGACAAACAAACGCGGCAACGTGAGGTGATAGACATCGGCGTCCCAGGTCACCTGGGGAAGCAGCGCCAACAGGAAGAAGGGCACGGCCACCGTCGCCAGAGCCAGGACTCCCGCGATCCCCGACGAACCGAGACGGGCCCGACGCACCAACGAGGGACCCTCGCGAACCCGAACCCACACCGCCAGGGCCCCTCCCAGCAGAGCAAGAGCAATGACCGCTTCGACCCTCAGGATCCCGCAGGCGGCAAGAGCGAAGGACGCCAACATCCAATACACGATTCCCAGCACCCAGCGGGCAAGCCCCCGCAGTTCCGTGGGCAGATCGTTGGCGACAAGGCGCTCGAGCGCGTACCCCGGTAGCCAGGAGACGACACCCGCCAGGACCAGGACCACCGTGTATTCGATCACATGGTGCACGGGAGTTTCCCTGCCGCGGCACGGGGGAGTTCGAATCGACGCCTCACCCGGCCAATGCAGCGATCGATCTGCCAGGTGTCGCAACCAAGCGCCCAGGCCGGACATTGGCTGGGGTAGGATCGATCAGGATGGGAGCGACAACCGACATCATCGGACTGGTCGAAGACCCGCGTTTTCGCGATCACCGTGGGCCGGACGGTCACCCGGAGCGTCCAGCGAGACTCGATGCCATCGACTCGGTGCTGGCTCTCCACCGACCGAACTTTCGAGTCTTGGAACCCAGGCCGGCCGAAGACGACGAACTCCTGAGAGTCCATACCCGTGAGCACTTGGAGGTGGTTTCCGAGGCAGCGAGCCGCGCGCCCACCCAGATCGATGCCGACACCTACGTCTGTGCCCAGAGCCACGAGGTCGCGCGGCTTGCAGCGGGCAGCACCATCGACCTCGCTCTGGCAGTGGCCGACGGCCAGGTCCGCCAGGGCATTGCCTCGGTGCGCCCACCTGGCCATCACGCCGAGGCCCAGGGACCCATGGGCTTTTGTCTGTTCAACAACGTCGCCCTGGCGGTGCGCGCCCTGGAAACCGAGCACAGGGTCGAACGGATACTCGTGCTCGACTGGGACGTGCACCACGGCAACGGAACCCAGCACAGCTTCGAGAACAGTCCCTCGGTCTTGTACGCCTCCACCCACCAATTCCCATTCTACCCGGGCACGGGAGCTGCCACCGAGGCCGGTATCGAACGCGGCCTTGGAGCGACCCTCAACGTTCCACTCCCGCCCGGCTGCGGAGACGAGGAGTATGTAGGTGCCCTGCAAAGGCTCGTGGCACCGGCGGCGCGTGCGTTCCAGCCCCAGATGATCCTCGTCTCGTGTGGTTTCGATGCCCACGCCGAAGACCCCCTGGCATCCATGCAGGTCACTGGGCCAGGGTTTGGTCACATGAGCGCCATCGTTCGTGAGTTGGCGGAGGATCTGTGCGACGGGCGGCTCGTCTTCGTCCTCGAGGGCGGTTATGCCGAATCGGGCCTCCGAGCCGGCATGCAGGCCCTGGTGAGTGACCTGATCGACCGCCCATTGCCCCCCCCCGCGACCGAGGTGCCCCCGGGAAGCGCACTGGCCTCGGTGATTGGAGCCGTGAGCGAGGTCCACGCGGGCCATTTCCCTGGGCTCGGACAAGCCTGATCCCAAATCGCCCCGGCGATGAACGGGTAAAAACAGGTGGAATTCGTTCCAATGCTGGGAACGAGACACCCGAGTTCCATTTTTTCGCACTCCGGTCGCTGCACCCAAGGCACCCATGTTGTGGTGACCATCGATGGCCACCTCATGATCTTGTGGCGCGTGGAAGAGTCATCGAGAATCTGCACCTTCGCGCAAGAAACCTCGATTTTCTTATTGAATTCTGAACCGAACGGATCTATTGTCCGGCCGGTGGGAAAAAGTGGTACAGAGACCCATCAGGTGGCACTCAGGACCTCAGCAGTGGGAAATGGTTGTAATCTTGACTCTTCGGTCGGCACTTCGGTGATTGGGTTCTCCCATGAGATTTCGAGGCCATTCGGTTCATACCATCGATTCGAAAAATCGAATGAGTATTCCGCGCAAGGACCGAGGCAAGTTGGAACAGAGCAGCGAGGGGCCTCCGATCCTAACGCATCACGCCGAGTGTCTCGAACTCTTCCCCTACGAGGACTGGTGCGAGTTGGAGGACAGGCTGCTGGGGATGAGCGGCACCCTGGGCTTCGACCCCAATGTTCAGTCGCTGATCCGGTTCAAGATTTCCGGGGCGCAAGACTGCCCCATCGACAAGCAGGGGCGAATTCTGATTCCCAAAACCCTGCGGGACTTCGCGGGTTTGGATCGAGAGGTCGCAGTCGTAGGTGTGGGCAATCACCTGCAACTGTGGAACAAGGCGCGTTTCGACGCAGATGTGAGAAGTACCCAGGCGCGGCTCTCCGAAATCGAGAGCGCCGTCGCCGCCATGGGGAATAAGGAGTAGTACCAGAGCGATTCGATCGAGGGCGATACAGTCCCTCGACGGTTGGTTGGGGTGTCCCCGGGATGTCCTCGCAGGTGAGCGGGGCGTTACTGGGGGGGACAAACCGCTCCTGGCGAGATCCAGGCATCTCGGGGCGCCCCAGCAACCATCGCTCGGTCCATTCAGAAGCCCGACCGAGGGGGCCCGTGCTAAGCACCTTCGCTCACCGGCCCGCTCTGCTCCAGGAATCTCTTGCGCACCTGGCGCTTCAACGTGGCGCCACGGTCGTGGATGGGACGCTGGGGGGAGGCGGGCACGCCGAGGCCATTCTAAAGGCGACAGGTCCGACTGGACGTCTGGTGGGTTTCGACCTCGACCCTGAGGCACTGGACGCTGCCCGCAAGCACCTGGTGGAGTTCGGCGATCGCGTGGTGTTCGTTCACGGTTCATTCCGGGAGCTCGGTAACGTGCTGGAAAGCCAGGGCATTTCACGAGTCGACGGGGTCCTCTTCGACCTTGGGGTCTCATCCTGGCAACTCGACAGCCCGGAGCGGGGGTTCCGCTTCTCCGGCCCTGCCCCGGAGCTTGTTCCCCTCGACATGAGAATGGACCCAGCAGCCCCGCGCACGGCCGCGGATTTGCTGCGAGATGCCTCTCGCGACGAGTTGGTGGGATGGTTCCAGAACCATGCGGACCTGCCAGGCTCGAAGCGGTTGGCTCGGGAGATCGTCGAATCCCGCCGGGCACGGCCCCTGCGGACCAGCGCCGACCTGATCGAGGCCATCGATCGGGCGGGAATCGGGCGGGGTCGTCGCCATCACCCCGCCACCCTGGTCTTCCAGGCGTTGAGGATGGCGGTCAACGACGAACTGGGTGCAATTCGCAACGGAATAGAACAGGCCATCCAAGCCCTCCGACCCGAAGGGAGGATGGTGGTTCTGGCCTATCACTCGGCCGAGGATCGCGTGGTCAAGAACGCGTTCCGAGACGCTGTACGGGGCTGCGTCTGTCCGCCCCGCACCCCGGTCTGCATTTGCGGCCGTCAACCCTGCCTTCGACTCGTGACCCGCAAACCCATCACCCCGCACGCGGACGAGGTCATCTCCAACCCCCGGGCCCGCTCTGCCCGACTCCGCGCTGCGGCGCGGATCCCGGAGACGACATGAAGGGCAACCGACTGCCGAAAGCCAAAAACACGTCCCACCCCAGGGATACCGGGTGGCTTCGTCACTCCCAGCACCCGTTGGGAATACACGGCAAGGGGCAGACTGGAGCGACTCCTAGAGACCGCGGGCGAGTGCGATTCCCGTGGCTCCCTGCCCTGCTCGCGACGGCCCTGCTCACTGGCCTCGGGCTCTCGGCACTCCGCGTCGACCTGATCCGCTTGCGCTACGCGTCCGCCCAGGCACTCGAGCAAAAGAAGGTTCTACGCGAAGAGGTCCGTCGCATGCGGGGCAGAGTCCGCGAACTGCGGGATCCGGCGGGACTGAGCCGACGTGCTAGCGAGATGGGTTTCGAGCGCCCCAAGCGCAGCATCGATCTCCGACCACGCCTGGTCGCAGGCAACGCCCAGTTTCGAAATGGGGGTGCACGTTGAGGAACTCCAGAGCAGGCCTGTCCGGCGATCGACTGGCGCTGGTCCGGGCTGCGATCTGGCTGGTCTTCATCGCCCTCGGTGCCCGTGCTGTGCACTTGTCGGTATTCGACGATCGCGGCGAGCAACGCGGCCGCGCCCAGACTCGCCGTTTACTGGAACTCCCTGCTGAACGCGGCGCAATCCACGATCGCAGAGGGACGGAACTCGCCCTCAGCGTGGGGGCCCCTTCGGTCTACGCCGTGGCGGAAGCGCGCGAGGCCGCCTCGGACACGGCCCGGCATCTGGCACCATTGCTGGGCATTCCCGTCCCAACGCTGGAAGCCCGCCTGGCGAAACGCCGATCCTTCGCGTTCCTGGCGCGCTGGGTGCCGAAGCAAACCGCCGAGAAGATCCAAGCACTGGACCTGCCGGGCATTGGAATCCTCTACGAGCCGACGCGGACCTACCCCCATCGGGATCTCGCCGCCGCCGTCCTCGGTTTCGCCAACATCGACGGCTTCGGTGTGCGCGGGATCGAACAGGCCGAGGAGACCTGGCTACGCGGCAAGGCACACCGTGTCAGTGTCCAGAAAGATGCGCGGGGCCGCGTCCTGATGAGCGAAGTCACCCGACCCCATGAATCGTCGGGGGGTGACATCGCCCTGACCCTCGACGCCCGCATGCAGGCCGATGCCGAGTCGGCACTTTTCGCGGGTGTCCAGGCCAGCGGCGCACGGAGTGGCGTGGCGATCAGCATGGATCCCCATACCGGCGACATCCTCGCCCTGGCTGAGATGCCGAGCTTCGATCCCAACCAGTTTCGCCACTTCGAATATTCCAAGACCCGCTCGCGCGCGTTCCTGGATTCCGTGGAACCCGGTTCGACCCTCAAGGCCTTCCTCGTCGCCGCAGCCCTGGAGAAGGGAGCACTGGAAGCCTCGGACCGCTTCGACTGCGAGGAGGGAGCGTTCCGCATTCCCGGCAAGACGATTCGTGACCCCCATCCTCACGGCGATCTCGGAATTGCCGACATCCTTCGTGTCTCGAGCAATGTGGGAGCGGTCAAGATCGGATATCAGCTCGGAAAGCGGGACCACTACCAGATGCTTCGGCGATTCGGCTTCGGCGAATCCACGGGCAGCGGCTTCCCCGAAGAGTCCGTGGGTTTGCTGCGTTCCTGGCAGCAGTGGGGGGAAGTCGACCACGCCACCATTTCCTACGGACAGGGGCTCAACGTCACCCCGGTTCAGCTCACACGTGCGTTGGCAGCCATCGCGAATGGCGGAAGGCTCGTGGAGCCCAGGCTGGTCGCCGCGCGGCGCAGACCATCGGAGCCCTGGCAGTCCATCCCGCCACGGAGCGCTCGTCGCGTGCTGGAGCCGGAGATCGCGGCATCGGCGCTCCAAATGCTCGAGCAGGTGGTGAGCCATAACGGGACCGGTCGACGAGCGGGCCTTCGCGGGCTGCGAGTGGCGGGCAAGACGGGAACCGCACAGAAGTGGGACCAGGAGACTGGACGCTATTCGAACTCACGCTTCGTGGCCTGGTTCATGGGGGTCGTGCCTGCGGACCATCCGCGCTTGGCCATCGTCGTCGCTCTGGACGAACCGCAGAGACCGCGTCACACCGGTGGATCCGCTGCCGCACCCGTGTTCGCCAAGGTGGCCGCTGCCCAGCTTTCGAGAATGGGAATCGAGACGACCCCCCAGATCCCCCTTCGCGTGGTGCGCACGACTCCGAAACCCACCCAAGACGCAACTCGGGTCACCACACGGCTTTCGAAATCTGCACGCCCGGTGCTCCCGATCCTCGAAAGGCTCGGAGATAGTGTCCTGCTGCCGGACCTGACTGGTCTCAGTGCAGACGAGGTGACGCAGGTCACAGCGAACTCGACGCTTCGGGTCGAAATTTCCGGTCAGGGAACCGTGGTGTCCCAGGAACCCGCTCCGGGCACAGTGGTTCATCGAGGACATCGGGCGCTTCGCCTGCACCTGTCAGAAACCCAAACGAAGAAAGAAGGTTGATGCGACTCTCCGAGGTGATCTCAGTGGCAGCGGACGCCCAGGAAGAAAGACCGGCGCTTCACGGGGGCGAGTCCGACACCAACCCGCTGATCCGAGGAATCGCATACGACTCGCGCAGTGTGACGGCCGGTGACCTGTTCTTTGCCATCCGAGGGAGCCTCGACGACGGCCACGATCACCTGGATCAGGCCATCGAGTTGGGGGCCGTCGCGCTGGTGGTGGAGCAGTTGCCCGAAGGACTCGACCTGCGCGGCCGGCCGGCCCTGATCGTTCCGGACAGTCGGCGCGCCCTCGCTCCGGTCTCGACTCGTTTTTTCGGGCACCCGTCGCGAGAGCTCAAGCTGGTTGGTGTCACGGGGACCAACGGCAAGACCAGCGTCACCTACCTGCTCGAATCGATCCTGAATCATGCCGGGATTCCCACTGGGCTCGTAGGAACCGTGGAGGTCCGTTTCCAGGACGAGCGCCGACGCTCCCTCAATACGACACCCGAGAGCTTCGACCTCCAGTCCGCCCTACGCTCTATGCGCACCCGAGGTGCTGACGCCGTCGTGATGGAGGTCTCTTCCCACGGCCTGGAACTCGGGCGCGTCGAGGGCTGCGAATTTCGGGTCGGAGCCTTCACGAACCTGACGCAGGACCACCTCGACTTCCACGACAGCATGGAAACCTACCGAGCGGCGAAGGCTCGGCTTTTCAACACCTACCTTGGGCCCGACTCGAACGCCGTGATCAACGCCGACGATCCTTCTGCGCCCGAGATGATCGCCGCAGCAGAACACGTAGGCGCACGGATCGTCCGCGTCTCGAGAAATGCGGAAACCGAAGCGGAGGTTCGACTGACGGAAGCCGTCACCCACCTCGACGGAACGCGTGCGCGGCTCACGCTGGGATCGGAACCCATCGACATCTCGCTCCCTCTTCTGGGTGACTTCAACGTAGAGAACATGCTCGTGGCCTGCGGGGTCGCCTTTGCTCTCGGAATCCCCGCTCAAACCATCGCCGTGGGGACCGAACGCTGCCCCCAGGTTCCCGGTCGTGTCGAGCGCATTGGCGCGGATCTGCCCGGGGCTCCCACAGTGTTGGTCGACTATGCACACACTCCCGATGCGGTGGAGAAGGTCGCGCGAACCCTGCGGCTCGTGACTCCGGGACGACTCATCGTGGTGTTCGGCTGCGGCGGCGATCGCGACCGGAGCAAGCGCCCCCTCATGGCCAGGGCGGTTGTCGACCACGCGGACCGAATCATCGCCACAAGCGACAATCCACGCACCGAGGATCCCGAGCGCATTCTGGAAGACGTGGAGGCGGGCCTGATCGACCTGGAGCGGGTTTCTCCCGAGCGGCTCGAGGACACGCAGGGGGCCTACTGCAGCCTCGTCGACCGACGCAGTGCCATTGAATTGGCGATCCGAATTGCCCACGAGGGCGACACGATCCTGATCGCTGGCAAGGGACACGAGGACTATCAGATCGTCGGACGCGACCGACTCCCCTTCTCGGACTGCGATGAAGCTCGACGAGCCCTCGAGAATCGAGGTGGAACATGAGTCGGTCCCACACGGAATTCGTTCCGTTTTCGGCCGACCAGGCCCTTCGGTGGACTCAGGGCACCCTCCTCCGGGGTGACCGGGAGACCCTCTTCTCCGGTGTCTCGATCGACACCCGTACCGTGGCCCCGGGCATGCTCTTCGTCGCCATCGTCGGCGAGGTCCACGACGCCCACACCTTCCTGGACACGGCTCTCTCCAACGGCGCAAGCGGGCTGATGGTGGAACCTGGGAGAGACCTCACGACGCCCTCGACCGCCCTCGGCCACGTCACCATCGAAGTTTCCAATACCACGGCGGCATTGGGAGCGTTGGGAGCCGGCCACCGCTCTGGATTCGACGCACCGGTCGTGGCCATCACGGGCAGTAACGGAAAGACCACCACCAAGGAGATGTGTGCATCCATTCTCTCGCGCCGAGCACCGTGCCTTCGCAACGAAGGGAACCTCAACAACCATTTCGGCCTGCCCCTCACATTGCTTCGACGTCGACCAAGCGACCACTTCGCGGTGGTGGAACTCGGAATGAACCACCGAGGTGAAATCGCAGAACTCGCCGAGATCGCTCGCCCTGATGTCGGTGTGATCACCAACATCGGAACGGCTCACCTGGAAAACCTCGGCTCCCGCGAGGAGATTGCCCGAGAGAAGGGCGACCTCGTAGCCGCCCTGCCCGCTCACGGCACGGCGGTCGTGAATGCAGACGACCCGAGAATGGAAGACCAAGCCAAGCGAACCGCTGCCCGGATACTACGCTTCGGACACTCTGCTGCTGCCGAAGTGCGAGCCGAGGGCGTCGCAGCCGCACCCGGGGGGCGCATCCAGTTCGGACTGATCGCTCCGACCGGAGAATGCGACATCTCAGTTGCAGGCATGGGGGAGGCGACGGTCATCAACGCTCTGGCCGCCGGCGCCGCGGCCCTCGCTGCGGGGGCCACCCTCGAAGAGGTGAAAGAGGGACTCGCCGCCTACCAACCGGTGCCAGGCCGACTGGTCCGCATTGACCTGCCCGGCGACGTGATTGTGATCGACGACACCTACAATGCGAACCCGCAGTCGGTCGACAACGCACTCCGCGCCCTGGTGGAATTGCCAGACCAAACGCAACGTATCGCCGTGCTCGGAGAGATGGGGGAACTCGGAGATCTCGCAGATTCCGCCCACTACGACATCGGAAACCACGCCGCGGACCTGGGAATCAACTACGTGGTGGCGGTCGGCAGCCGTTCCCACCACGTGGTTCGGGGCGCTGTGGATGGAGGACTCCCCGTGGCCCGGGCCCTGGAATTTTCAACTTGCGAGCAAGCCTCCGAACACGTGAAAGAACTGCTGATCGGTGGAACTGCGGTACTCGTCAAGGGATCCCGCAGCGCGCGCATGGAGCGAGTGGTCCACAACCTCGTCGATGGGAAGGCCGACTGATGTTCTATCACCTGTTGTATCCCCTGGCCGCCGAATTTCCCGGGTTCAACGTCTTCCGCTACATCACCTTCCGGACCGGCGCCGCCACGTTGACGGCCTTGTTCATCGCCTTCCTCGTCGGTCCGATCCTCATCCGTTTTCTGGCCCGCCTTCGGGTCGGCCAGCCGATTCGCGAAATCGGCCCGGATCACCAGGCCAAGGAGGGAACGCCCACGATGGGTGGGCTGCTGATCCTCCTCTCACTCCTGGTCTCTGTGCTCCTCTGGTCGAACCTCGACAACCCCTTCGTATGGACGGTGATCGGCGTCACCGTGGCCTACGGCATCCTGGGTTTCATCGACGACTACGCGAAAGTGCGTCACTCGAGCTCAGCGGGAATCTCGGGCCGAACGAAATTATTCTGGCAGACGACCATTGCGTTCCTCGTCGCAGTGGCCATCTACAACGATCCGAATTTCGATGCCATCCTAGCCGTTCCGTTCTTCAAGAATTTCACTCCGCACCTGGGTTGGTTCTACATTCCCGTGGCGACATTCATCATCGTCGCCACCAGCAACGCGGTGAACCTGACGGACGGCCTCGACGGTCTGGCCATCGGCCCGGTGATGATCGCCGCGGGCACATTCCTGCTGCTTTCCTATGCGGCTGGACACACGGGGATCGCCGACTATCTCGCCATCAAATCCGTCCCGGGGGCCGGACAGCTCGCAATCTTCTGCGGGGCGCTGATTGGAGGCGGACTGGGATTCCTCTGGTTCAACGCCTCACCGGCCCAGTTATTCATGGGTGACGTGGGGTCCCTGGCCCTCGGAGGTGCCCTGGGCACCATTGCAGTCCTGATTCGCCAGGAATTCCTATTGGCAGTCGTGGGAGGCGTCTTCGTCATGGAGACACTCTCGGTAATCGTGCAGGTGGCTTCCTTCAAGTTGACGGGCAAGCGCGTGTTCCTGATGGCGCCCATCCATCATCACTTCGAAAAGCTCGGGTGGCCCGAGCAGAAGATCGTGGTGCGATTCTGGATCATCTCCATCATTCTCGGCCTGCTGGCCCTGTCCTCCCTGAAGCTGCGCTGATGTTGGCGCTTGGAGGACAGAGCGTGCTCATCCTCGGCCTCGGTATCTCGGGCCGCAGCGCGGCGCGCTTTTGCGCACAGCGCGGCGCCCAGGTCGTCGCTGCAGACGAGCGGGATCGGAACGAGATCGAGGGCCTGGACGAGCTCCCTTCGTCCCTGGAAATCGTGACGGGAGACGAATTCCCCGACCCGGCAAACTTCGACCTCGTGGTCCCGAGCCCCGGTGTTCCCCGCGAAGCCTACGAGGCACGCGCTCGACGGGCCTGGGGAGACATCGAACTGGCGTTCCGGGCACTCGAGGTCCCTATCGTCGCGGTGACGGGAACCAACGGAAAGACCACAACGGTGACGGTTCTGGAAGCCATGCTTCGAGCCTCTGGGATGCGGGTCAAAGCGGCGGGAAACGTGGGCCTTCCAGCCCTCGACCTGGTCGGCAAGCCTCTCGATCTGGCCATCCTCGAGGTTTCGTCCTTCCAACTCGAATCCACGGAATCTTTCCGCCCCCGAGTTGCTGTGATCCTCAACATCACCCCGGACCACCTGGATCGGCACGGAAGCTTCGAAGAATACGCCAGCGCCAAGGCGCGCATTCTTACGGGCCAAACGAGAGAAGACATTGCGATTCTCAACTTCGACGATCCCACGATCCGGTCCATGGCGGGGGACGCCCCAGGCCGGGTCCTCGCCTTCAGCACCCGAGAGGCTCTTCCCGAAGGCGCCTGGTGCGATGCCGGCCACTGGATCCTGCGCCCTCCCGCTTGGCTCGGCCAGGCGGAACCTCTTCGGGTCTCCACCGATGGATCTCGCCTCTCGGGAGCCCACAACCGCGAAAACGTCACGGCGGCACTGACCGCTGCCTTCGCGGCCGGTGCGGATGTCCAAAGTGCCGCGGCGGCTCTCGCCACCTTCGAAGGCCTGCCCCACCGAGCCCAGACAGTGAAGGTTTTGGGAGATGTGACCTTCGTCAACGACTCCAAGGCGACCAACCCGGGAGCTGCACTCCGTTCCCTCGCGAGTTGGGAACGGCCCGTAATCTGGATCGCCGGAGGGCGCGACAAGGGACTCGACTTCGAACCGCTGGCCCGGGTGGCCAGCGAGCGCGTCCGAACCGCAATCCTGATCGGAGAGAGCGCGGAGACCCTTTCTCATGCACTGACAGACCAGGTAGACGTGCGACGCGCCGATTCCCTCGACGAGGCGGTCCGCGAAGCGGCTCGCCTCGCACAAGCCGGGGACGTGGTGCTGCTGGCCCCGGCCTGCGCCAGCCAAGATCAGTTTCGAGACTTCGCGGCGCGCGGGGAACGCTTCTGCAAATCCGTGGAGCAGCTCGGCGAGGAGGCACAGCAATGAGCCTCCAGATCCGATCCCGCAAGTGGAGGACACGCAACCGGCGACCCGTTTCGGCAACCCAGGGACCGCCTCGGAGCGGAAAGCGCCCCTCAAACATGCGGGCCGGATCTCCCGACGGCGGTGTGCTCACCGCCACAGCCATTCTCGTGAGCATCGGGATGATGATGATCTTCAGCACCACCGCTGACCCCTCGGACAGCGGCGTGATCCCCCCCTACTTCCTTCGGCACGCGGGAGCCGTGGGACTTGCAGCGATCTTGGCCTACATCACCTTCCGGATGCCCACCGTATTCTGGCGTCGCGTCGCACCCGTGGCGTGGGTGAGTGGCGCGCTCATGCTGGCGCTGACTCTCGTAGTGGGTGTGGAGGTGAATGGCTCGGTTCGCTGGCTGGAGATCCCTGGAACCGGTTTGCGTTTCCAGCCCGCCGAATTCGTCAAATTGTCCACGGTGATCATCGCGGCTCGGCTGCTAGCCGCCCCCCCTGGCAACACAGGGGTCTCGACGGAACAGATCCGACAGATCGCGATGATCACGGCAATCCCCGCCCTGCTCCTGCTCGCCCAACCGGACCTCGGCAATGCAGCCCTTCTCGTATCGATCGTGGCCGTCCTCGTCTTCGCCGCGGGTGCGCCGCTGCGTCCGTTACTGATGCCGGGACTCGTCGCCGCAGGCGGAGTTTCAGCCTTTGTCTACTTCAACGCCTACGCACGACGGCGTGTGACGGGCTTCCTCGAACCATGGGAGCGCGCCGGTGACGAGGGTTTCCAACTCGTGCAATCCTTCGTCGCCTTCGGCCGAGGGGGCAGTTTCGGTGTCGGCCTGGGCGATGGGAGGCAGAAACTGGGCTTCCTGCCCGAAGCGCATACCGACTTCATCCTCTCGACCGTTGCGGAAGAACTCGGGCTGGCAGGTGTCCTGCTGGTGTTGGGTGCTTTTACGGCATTGGGGGTGGCGGGCCTGCGGATTGCGTCGCGTTGTCCAGACCGGCATGCCGCCCTGATCGCCCTGGGCATGACGAGCTTGTTGGTGATTCCTGCCTCTGTGAACGCGGCGGTGGTCATGGGAATGCTCCCGACCACGGGATTCACACTGCCCATGCTCTCCTACGGAAGAACCTCTCTCCTGATCTGTGGAATCGCAGTGGGAGTGCTCCTACGCACGGGTGCGAGCGATGGATCGGTCGCCATCACACGCCGTCGTGCACCCCAGGGCCTCAGTGGAATGGGGGCAAGTTGACGAAGACACCCTCGCGCGGAACCTGGGTCATCGCCGGTGGGGGAACCGGCGGGCACGTCACTCCCGCCCTCGCCATCGCCGAGCACCTCACGGAACAGGGCGAAGAGGTCCTGATTCTCGGATCCGAACACGGCCTGGAGACCCGCCTCGTACCCGATGCAGGCTTCGAGCTGGTGGCCCTACCCTCCAGACAATTGATGGGACAGGGGGCGTTGCAGAGGCTGGCTTCCATCGCAGGGCTGATTCCAGCGAGCTACCGAGCCTGGAAACTTCTGGGACGACGTAACGCCGTGATGGTGATCTCGGTGGGAGGCTACGCGTCCGTTCCTGCCGTTCTGGCCGCCGCTGCGCGGCGCGTACCCGTCACCGTCCTGGAACCCAATGCCATTCCCGGCAGAGCCAACCGGTTGGCAGCTCGAATCGCTCGCCGGGTGTTCGTACAATTCGAACAGGCAGCAAAGGCTTTCGACGAGAGTGGCGCCCGAAGCCGAGCGATCGACAGTGGGATCCCGCTGCGCGGCAACCTCCTGAGGTCATTTCGCGATCCCACGCAGAGGCGGAGATTCTCTGCTCCCCTTCGCCTGCTCGTATTTGGGGGGAGCCAGGGTGCACGACAAATCAACGAGGCGATGATGACAGCCGCCGAGCAACTCGACGGCGCAAGCCTGGAAATCGTGCACCAGACCGGCGAAGCAGATCGCGAACGAGTGGCCCAGGCCTACGAGAAAAACGGAATCCAGGCGGAAGTCGTGGCCTTCGAACCCGACATGCCTCGCCGATATGCATGGGCGGATCTCGGTCTGTGTCGCTCAGGTGCACTCACCGTCGCAGAGCTTGCTCTGGCCGGTCTGCCGGCCCTGCTCGTCCCCTACCCCTTCGCAGCAGACGACCACCAGGCCGCCAATGCGTCAAGCCTGGCGAAATCGGGCGCTGCCTGGGTGTTGGATCCGAAAACCCTGGACGGTGAGCTTCTGGTGCGGGAATTGGAACGACTGAGCGGGGACCCTGGAGCTGCGGAAACCCTCCACTCCATGAGCACGAGCGCATTGGCGCTGGCCCGTCCCAACGCAACCGAGGATCTGGTGAACGAGTGCGCGTCCCTGCTGCGAGCAGACGGACGCGAGACCTGAAGAGGCCGCCATGTATCGCCGTATCAGACGCATTCACTTTGTCGGAGCCGGAGGGGTCGGCATGTCGGGAATTGCCGAATTGCTGGCCAACCAGAATTATCATGTCACGGGTTCGGATCTGAACGATGGGCCCGCAGTCGAGCGTCTAAGGAGCCTCGGAATCCAGGTCTCTGTAGGGCACAGCGTCGAAAATGTGGGCGATGCGGACGTGGTCGTCTATTCCTCGGCCATTCGAGCCTCGAACCCGGAACTGCGCGAAGCCGAGAGGCGAAACATCACCGCCATTCCGCGCGCCGAAATGCTTGCCGAACTCATGCGGCTAAAGGAGGGAATCGCCGTTGCCGGGAGCCACGGCAAGACCACGACGACCTCGCTCATCGCGCACGTACTCGATCGAGCGGGGCTCGACCCGACTTCTGTAATTGGCGGACGTGTCCTCGCTCCGAGCGGTGCCATCAGCGGTGCCCGTCTCGGCTCGGGGAACCTGCTGATCGCTGAAGCCGATGAGAGCGATGGTTCTTTTCTGCGCCTCGCGCCGGTCATCGCCGTGATCACGAACATCGACCCCGAACACCTCGACCACTACGGCTCCTTCGACGCTCTGCGAGATGCCTTCATCGCCTTTGCCAATCGAATTCCATTCTGGGGCTTGTCCGTGTTGTGTCTCGACCACCCAGGAGTCCAATCGATCCTGCCTGAAATGGCGCGCCGGACCGTGACCTATGGCTTTTCGTCCCAGGCCGACCTGCGCGCAGTGGATGTCGAGTGGGGAGGCACGGGGATGACCTTCTCCGTACACAAGCGCGGAGAGGAGCTCGGCCGCGTACAACTCCCCCTGCCCGGACGACACAACGTGCTCAACTGCCTGGCAACGCTCACCGTCGCGCTGGAACTCGAGGTCTCCTTCGAAGTCGCCGCCAGTGCGGTCGCAGACTTCATGGGGATCGAGAGGAGATTCGAAACCGTGGGAGAGATCGACGGGATTCGGATCGTGGACGACTACGGCCACCACCCCGCAGAAATCCGCGCCACCCTAGGCGCAGCTCGTAGCATCCACAGCGGTCGGACCCTGGTGGCCTTCCAGCCCCATCGCTTCACCCGAACACGAGACCTCTGGGAAGAGTTTTCCAGTGCTTTCAACGATGCCGACCTCGTCTTCATGACTCAGATCTATTCCGCCGGAGAAGACGAGATCCCGGATATCAACGCCGCGCAGCTCGTCGAAGCCATCCGGGCTCACGGGCACCGCGGCATGAGCTACGTCGCAGACCTCGACGGAGTCCTCGAGGCCATGGCCGACGCGGTTCGACCTGGCGACCTCGTGATCACGTTGGGAGCGGGCACCATCTCGACCCTCGGCGGCAGGTTGCTCGAACGCCTGCAGGAGAAGCGGCATTGATTTCGGCGGCGTTTCGAGAAGCCCTGACCGAACGCTTCGGCGATCGCGTGACTTTCGACGTGCCCATGTCTCGTTGCATCTCGCTTCGTGTCGGAGGCCCCAGCGATGCCCTGGTCATACCCGACGACCGCGAGGAACTCTCCCAACTCATGGCCCTGTGTCGCGAACACCAGGTGTCGCACACCGTGCTGGGGTCCGGCTTCAACACGCTGGTAGGAGATGGCCGACTACAGCACGTGGTCATCCAACTCAGCCGAATGCGTGTGATGGAGCAGCGTGGCCCCCGGACCTTTTACGCAGAGTCCGGCGTCTCCCACAGCCAAATCACCCGATTCTGTGTCGATCGGGGCTACTCGGGGCTCGAATTCGGGGCTGGAATTCCCGGAACGTTGGGCGGCTGGATCGCGATGAACGCGGGAATTCCGAACCTGGAGATTTCACAGCGAATCGTCGAATTGGAGATCATGGATCCGAGGGTTGGATCGAGCATCAACGTGCCGCGCGAACAACTGGACTTCTCCTACCGCACGCTCAGCGGCCTCGCACCCGGCTCGATCATTGTGTCTGCCCTGCTGGATTTCGAGATCTCCACCAAAGCTCGGGTCCGGGAAGAGGTCTCGCGCATGCTGGAGCACCGATCGGAAACCCAGCCCCTGAACGTCCCATCGTGCGGTTCCGTTTTCAAGAACCCACCCGGCGACCACGCGGGTCGTCTCATCGAATCGGTGGGACTCAAGGGTCATCGGGTCGGGGGCGCTCAGATCTCCCCCCGGCACGCAAATTTCATCGCCAACACCGGTGGCGCAACTGCGGCAGACGTTCTTTCTCTCATCGAAATGGCTCGCCAAGCCGTCTTCGAAGCTACGGGAACGCGGTTGGAAACCGAGGTCAAGATCCTGGGGGAGAGATCATGAACTGGACCTCTCACGCGGGCCGCAGACCCCGAGCCAACCGGGTCGAGTTGGGTGCACAGGCGCGCAGAAAGAGGGCTCTGACCCACCTCCAGAAGGTCCGCTCGCGCCACGAGCGGACGGGCATCCGACGCATCCACGCGCTGGGGATCATGGTGCTGTTCACGAGCGCGGGCGCCGCCTTCTCGTCGCCGCTCGGAGCGGGTCTGCGCATGGCCCTGGAACCCCAGACCCTCCACGCGATCCACGTTCGCGGAACCGAGCGTCTGACACCCGCCGCCGTAGTGGCGCTGACAGAGCTCGAGTGGGGCGAGCCGGCCTTTTCCCCAAAGGCAAGCATCATCGCAGCCCGGGTGGCCGAAGCACCTCACCTCCTCGCAGCCCGAGCGGTGTGGCTTCATTCGGGCGCGCTATTGATCGAGGTCTCGGAAAGACGAGCCGCCGAGGTCGTCCACGCAAAAAACGGTACCCGCTTGCTCGTAGATGCCACCGGGGTCGTTTACGGACAGGCCAGCCCCGACGACCTCGAGACCCTGCCCCACCTGTATACCCAGCGGCCCCTGGGAGTCGGACAGATCGACACCGGGCTCGTCCGAGCCCTCGCCCTGCGCACCCAGGCACAAGAGCACGGTTTGCCGGAACGCTTCGAAATCCACCTCTCGGAGCGCTCTGATCCCGAGGGCTTCAGCTTGGAATGGCCCGGGCTCCAGGGTCGCTACGTGCTCGGCGATGGCGACCCTCAGACCCTGAACACGCGACTCGAGAAACTCAGTCTGCTGCTCGCCGCGAAACTGCCCGAGGTTCGACAAGCCTCGGTCATCGATCTTCGATTCGAGGACCAGGTGGTCCTGAAACAGCCGGGTTCGAAAGAACAGGCAAAAGCGGCGTCATCGCGTGGACACGCGCTGGCGTCCAAAGAGACGCCGACCGGGTGATCCGGCGGCGACTCAACAAAGGGGGGTACGAGACATGGCAAAGAGAGACGACCTGGTCGTAGGGTTGGACATCGGAACGACGAAGATCGGGGTCATCGTCGCTGCGAGGACGGAAAATGGGGTCGACATCGTCGGCATCGGAACCCATCCCTCTCGCGGGCTTCGAAAAGGAGTGGTGGTGGACATCGACGCCACGGTCGATTCCATCAAGCACGCCGTCGAAGAGGCGGAACTGATGGCTGACTGCGAGATCACCTCGGTGTACGCGGGAATCGCAGGTAGTCACATCTCGGGTATCAACTCTCACGGTGTGGTTGCGGTCAAGGACCAGGAAGTCAGCGAAAGCGACGTCGCACGAGTGATCGACGCCGCCAAAGCGGTCGCGATCCCCATGGATCGAGAGGTGATCCACGTCATCCCCCAGGAATTCATCATCGACGACCAGGACGGAATCCGCGAACCCCTTGGAATGAGTGGTGTGAGACTCGAGGCCAAGATCCACATCGTGACGGCCGCTGTGACGAGTGCTCAGAACGTGGTGAAATGCGCCAACAAGGCGGGCCTCAACGTCATGGACATCGTGCTGGAACCCCTGGCATCGGCAGAGGCCTCGCTATCCGATGACGAGCGTGACCTGGGGGTGTGCCTCATCGACATCGGAGGGGGGACCACGGACATTGCTGCGTTCGCCAATGGTTCAATCAAGCACACTTCCGTGTTGGGCCTGGGGGGCTACCACATCTCCAACGACATCGCGGTCGGGCTGAGGACTCCCTTCGACGAAGCCGAGCGCATCAAGAAGAAATTCGGTGTCGCCACGGCTCGCTATCTCGCCAGCGACGATGTGATCAGCGTTCCCAGTGTGGGAGGGCGAAGACCGCGAGAGGTCTCGCGAAAGATCCTCTGCGAAATCATCGAGCCCCGCGTCGACGAGATCCTGAGCCTGGCGCGCCAGGTACTCGTCAAAGAAGGACTCGAGGAGAAGATTCCCTCGGGAGTCGTTCTCACAGGAGGGTGTTCAGCACTCGAGGGCCTGGCGGATCTCGCCGAGGAGATCTTCGAGGCCCCGGTCAGGACGGGGATCCCCCGGCACATCGGGGGCCTTCAGGACGTCGTCCGCGGTCCCATGTTCGCGACAGGGGTCGGCCTCACCCTCTTCGGCAATGAACGCATCCAGGGGCGGTCGACGGCTCGATTCAGAATCCGGGACGGCTCGATTTTTACCCGGGTCCGACAACGCATGCGCGACTGGTTCTACGGGGATTTCGATTAGATGCCGTGCCCGCCCACGGGAGATCCGGTCTCCCGTGGGCATTTTGGCGACCGAAACCCACGGCAAACGACCCGACCTGTGGCACAAGAAATGACGATTCATGTTACATTTCGAGCGACTCAGATCGCTCGGGGGGGTGAATAATGGCCGCTAGGACCACCAAGAAGAAGTCAAGCAAGCGGACGACCCGGACCAAGGCCAAGGCGCCGGCACGGCGCAAGCGCACCAAGGCCGTGGCCGAACCCCCGCAAGAGGACCTGCTGGAACTCGATACCGAGAGCGCTTCCGATGATTTGATCGAATGGGAGAAGTGTTCGAGCCAGAAGGCCAACATCAAGGTGATCGGGGTCGGCGGTGGCGGAAGCAACGCACTCAACGGCATGATCAAGTCCGGGCTCCAGGGGGTGGAATTCATCGCCGCCAACACAGACGCCCAAGCCCTGCGTCACAACCGCGCCGCCATCAAGCTCCAACTCGGATCCGAGGTCACCCGAGGTCTGGGTTGCGGGGCCGATCCCACCAAAGGGCGGAACTCGGCACTTGAGGTCGAAGACCGCCTGCGCAGTGCCTTCGAGGGCACGGACATGGTCTTCGTCACCGCCGGACTGGGCGGTGGAACGGGAACGGGAGCGGCCCCGGTGGTCGCCGAAGTCGCACGCGAAATGGGGGCGCTCACCGTGGGAGTCGTCACCAAGCCCTTCACCTTCGAAGGCAAAGTGCGAATGGATCACGCTACCAGGGGCCTCGCGGAACTCCACGAGGTCGTAGACACCGTGATTACCATTCCGAACCAGCGACTGCTGGCCTTCGCGGGCAAGGGAACGCCCGTCACCGATGCCTTCAAACTGGCGGACGAGGTGTTGTTCGGAGCCGTCCGAGGCATCGCGGATCTGATCACCATCCATGGCCTCATCAACCTCGACTTCGCCGACGTGCGCACGATCATGAGCGGAGCGGGAACTGCCCTGATGGGAACGGGCACCGCCAAGGGCGAGGAAAGGGGAACCGAGGCCGCACGGATGGCCATCTCCAGCCCTCTGCTCGACGATCTTTCCATCGAGGGCGCCCAGGGCGTACTGATCAACATCACGGGAAGTGACGACCTGACACTGTTCGAGGTCAACGAGGCGTCGACCCTCATCCAGGAGGCCGCACACGAGGACGCGAACATCATCTTCGGGGCCGTGATCGACGAAGATCTCCCGGAAGGGGAGATGAGAGTGACTGTGATCGCGACGGGTCTGGACGGAGGCCACGCGCCCAAACAAACCGACCGCGAGATGTTCTTTCTGGGGGGGAACGGCCGTAGAGATGGCAACCCCGGCAACCTGAGGCAGATCCGCGGCGAATCCTCGCCGGCTGGACCGACTGAGGGCACGGCCCAGGGAAGCTCGATCACCAGGACCGAGAATCCCCCGGCAGCCGGTCATACCCCCAAGGACTCGGCCAAGACTGCCCAAGACGACGACTGGATCTCGCCCTTCGAGGACGAACTCGACGTCCCCACCTTCCTGCGCCGAAGTAACCGGGAAGAAGAGGAAGAGGATTCCCTGGAACCGGCATTCCTGCGCCGATCCGCCGACTGACGACCCAGAACTCGAGCGGGGGTCGGGGCTTCGTTCTGCGCCCCTCGTTGCCCATCGGGCCCAACTCGGGCAGCCTGTCGGCATGGATGAGAGCCTCGTACTCCTAGAACGTCAGGGCGATGTCGCAACTCTGACCCTCAATGACCCCGAGCGACGCAACGCCATGTCCCGCGCCATGGGTGAGGTCTTCACCCGGAGAATCGTCCAACTACGCGGTGAGCCCGGCCTGCGGGCCGTGATACTGACCGGTGCGGGGCGGGCCTTCTGCGCGGGAGGCGACATGGCGATGCTGGAAGAACTCGCCGCACAGGGTGCCGACCAGGGTGAGCAGGCGAGGAACCCGATTCGAGACACCATGCGCAGCTTCTACGGCCTCTACCTGTCGATTCGAGAACTCGACTGCCCGACGGTGGCTTCGATCAACGGACACGCCATCGGAGCGGGACTGTGCGTCGCCCTCGCCTGCGACCTGCGTTTCGTATCCAGCCGGGCCCGCCTGGGCCTCAACTTCACACGACTGGGGCTTCACCCGGGGATGGCGGCAACCTGGACTCTTCCCAGGCTGGTGGGGCCGGCACGCGCCGCCGAATTACTCTATACGGGCCGAATCATCGAGGCCGCTGAAGCGGAGGCCATGGGACTGGTGAACCGGGCGGTGGAACCCGCGGAACTGGCGACCACCGTGGACTCGGTTGCCGAGGCCATCGCCGCGTCGGCCCCGCAAGCGGTCCGCGCCACCCGGCGGGCGCTGGCCCGGTCGCTGGATGTCGGATTGGCCGACCAACTCGCCTTCGAAGCCACTGAACAGGGAAAGGGGTTCACCGGTCCGGAAGTAGCTGAAGGCCTGGCGGCGGCCCGGGAGAAGCGAGCGCCGCACTTCCCCAAGCCCTGATCCCAGGCTACACACCCCAACAATGGGCTCGAATCGGCGCCTCACGCACCTTTCTCAGTGGCATGAGGTGGCGAAAGAACTCATTTCGCGGTTTCTTATGTGATCTGGCCCACGAACACCCCCCATTTCGTGTGCTAACCCCTCAAGTGTTTGGCGAAATGTACGAAGGAGTCTTGGGGGCCTTTCGTCTCGGTGATGCGACGTAAGGCTGAGGCGCTTTCCAAGGAAATGCGCTCTCGGGATTCTGGGCGGGACCTGACCCAATGGGTCGAGAGCGGTTCCGGTGTCGTAAAAAAAGATGAAGGGGGGCGACAATGTCACGAGCTCTGCGCAGCCACAGGCTGTGGCTCGTTCTGACCTACGTGGGCATGATGTTCCTGATGGCCCGGACCTACGCGTAGGACCGACTCACGCACACATGCTGCGATTCCGGCGACACCCATGCCCGGGTGAGCCTCCAACCTACCCTCAGGCCGGAAGCGCCTCCACCACACCCACGATCTCCATCGCGTCGAAGAAATAGGCGATCTCAATTCGCGCCGTCTCGGGAGCGTCGGACCCGTGCGCAGCGTTGCGCTCGATGTCCGTCCCGAAATCTCCGCGAATGGTCCCGGCAGGTGCCTCTTCGGAGTTTGTTGGCCCCATCAGCTCCCGGTTCCGTGCGATGGCGCCAGGCCCCTCCAAGACGCTTACGACCACTGGGCCCGACGTCATGAAGGCCACGAGGTCATCGTAGAATGGGCGCTCCTTATGAACGGCATAGAATCCACGCGCCTGCTGTTCTGTGAGCCGGATCTTCTTGAGAGCGAGGATCTCGAGACCCGCCTCTTCGAAGCGGGCGAGAATGGCTCCAGTCGCGCCCTTCTCCACGGCGTCGGGTTTCACAATCGATAGGGTTCGCTCGACATCCGCCATGACCATTCCTCCTCCTCGGCTCTTCGCGGCAGGCGCAGACTAGCGGCTTCATCCCGACGTCGCCCCGCATTTTCGGGGACTCCCCTGGGAATCTCCAGGCGGCGCCACCCCGCGCGGTCAGCCCACACGCAAAACGATCTTCCCAAAGTGTTCACTGGCCTTGAGGATTCGATGTGCGGCGGACACCTCGACCAGGGGAAGCACTCGATCGACCACGGGGCCGATCTCCTGGCGTGACAACGCGCCACCGAACTGCTCGAGAAAACCCGCCACGATGCTGGCCTTCTGGTCGACGGAGCGCGTTCGCAGAGTCGAACCCATCACCGACAGACGCCGCGAAAGAATCGTACCGAGGCCGACCTCGGCCTTGGCGCCCCCCATCAGCCCAATCAGGACGAGGCGCCCATCGGTTGCCAGGCTGCTCAGATTGTCTTCCAGATACGGCGCGCCGATGGAGTCCAGAACAACATCGACTCCGCGACCATCCGTCGCCTTCAAAGCCTCCTCCCGGAAGTTCCCGGTCCGGTAGTTGATCGCGACGTCGGCTCCGAGTTCCAGGCAACGCTCGCATTTGGGGTCGGTTCCCGCCGTAACCACCACCCTTCCCCCAGCAGACTTCACCAACTGGATGGCGGCGGTGCCAATTCCGCTGCCCCCACCATGGACGAGGGCGGTCCCACCCGGAGGCAGAGACGCCAGCTGGAATACGTTGAGGAACACCGTCAAGAACACCTCGGGAATGGCGGCGGCGTGCTCTAGAGACATCCCCTCCGGAACCGCCATGACCGATCCGGAATGGACGGCCACCTCCTCCGCGTACCCTCCCCCTGCGAGCAGAGCCATGACCCGATCACCGGACTCGAACCCTCGCACGTCCCCACCCACTTCGAGAACCTCGCCGGCACACTCGAGTCCAAGGATCTCGGAAGCTCCGGGGGGCGGAGGATAGAAGCCCTGCCGCTGCAGGAGATCCGCGCGGTTGACGGCCGTCGCCGCCACCTGAATACGCAATTCGTTGGGTCCAATTTCAGGCGACGGAGCCTCTCCCAAGTGCAGGACGGACTCGTCTCCCGGAGTGTCAAAGAGAATGGCCTTCATAGGTGCAAGCTATCAGCTTTGGCCCGGACCGGGGTGAACCCCGGCGACCCTTGGCAGGCGGCGAGTCAGCAGGTTAGCCTTGCGGGGTGCCGGAGGTGAACGGAGGATCGCTGGTGGGCAGGTACAGCCCACGAGAGGAAAGTCCGGGCTCCACAGGGCAGGGAGGTCGTTAACGGCGACCCGGGGTGACTCGAGGGAAAGCGCCACAGAAAACACACCGCCGATGGCCGATGAGAACCCGACCGCGAGAGGCGGCCGGGGAGGAGGCACAGGTAAGGGTGAAATCGTGGGGTAAGAGCCCACGCGCGACAGCCGGGTGACCGGCGGCGGGGCAAGCCCCTCCTGGAGCAAACTCGAATAGGGGTGCTGTCGAGGGCGGCCCGTCCAACAGATCCGTTCGCGGTTCTGCAGCACCCGGGTCAGAGCGCTCGAGCGGCGCAGCAATGCGTCGCCTAGATGAATGATCCTCGCCGCTGACGGGGTGACCCGGCGGCGGAACAGGACCCGGCTTACAGCTCACTTCGGGGACTCGTCCCCGAACCCGCGGGACGAAGCGAAAGCCACTCCCGCGGCGCTCCTGGCACGTTTTTCAACTCGCCCCACTGGGTGCATCGAGCCCCGAAAGTTCGGGGACCAGCGCACTCCGAACCACACGCAGGAGATCCGTCGGCAGGAAGGGCTTCTCGAGGAAACCCGCCAGCCGGTAGGAGTTGGAGCGGATGGGAGGCCGGTGCCTCGAATATCCGCTGACCAGGATCACCGGAACCCCAGGACGGAACTCGAGAATCTTCTCCAGAGTCTCCTCTCCGCCGATTCCAGGCATCGTCCAGTCGAGAACAACTGCATCGATTGATTCAGCCCCTTTCCGAGCGATCTCAATCGCAGCCCCCCCGTCCCCGGCAAGCAGAACGTTCAACCCCGCGCGAACGAGAACCGCCTGGGCCAGTTCCCGAACCGCGGGATCGTCGTCCACGAGAAGAACCGTGCCCACCCCCCGCCAGGCTTCGATGGACGAATCGGGCGGCACCACTTCAATCTCCCGACGGTCTCGGTCGAGGGCCGGGAAAAGGACTCGAAAACGCGTTCCACGCCCCAGGACACTGTCGATTTCGATGGCACCGCAGTGGCCTCGCACGATTCCCAAGACTGCCGCCAGGCCCAGTCCGCGGCCGGTGAACTTGGTGGTGAAAAAGGGGTCGAAGACCCGGCGACGGGTCGCTTCGTCCATCCCGCAGCCATCATCCTCGACTTCCAGAAAAACGCAGGGACCCGGCTCGATCATCGCGTCGGGCAGGAACCGCTTCGTATCCGCGGGCAGGACGGTCGTCTTCCCGCACCGAACCGTGACGCAGCCCTCAGAGTTCTCGATCGCCTCGGCGGCATTGGTGATGAGATTCATCACGACCTGGGAGAGTTGCGATGGGTCAGCTTCGATGGAGTCGACGGTCTCGTCCATGTCGAAATCGAGGCGGGCGCGACCGGCGACAATGCTCTCGAGAAGATCCACCATCTCGAGAGTGGTGAAGGAGAGGCTCACCCGCTTCATGTCGAGTCGCCCCTCGCCCGCGTAGGCGAGCATCTGATTCGTCAAGGCCGCAGCGCGCTTGGCCGCCTTCTCGATCTTGAGCACCTGCGAGCGAACCGGAGACCCCTCGGGCAGATCCATCAAGCACAGACCGGCTTCGCCCAGGATGGGCGTCAACAGGTTATTGAAGTCGTGGGCGATCCCGCCGGCCATGACACCGAGACTTTCGAGTCGCTGGGTCTGGGCAACACGGCGGTCGAGATCACGCCGCTCCTCCTCGGAGTTCACCAGGTCTGTGATGTTGCGCATGACCGACAGATATCCCCTTTGTCCTTCAGCGTTCCGGTACGAGGCACCATTGGTCTCGACCCACCTCCAGGATCCATCTCGGTGCTGCACTCGGAACGGACCCGTCGAAGCAATGGCATCACTCAGGAATGCCGCGCCGATCTTCTCGCCCACGAGTTCTTGGTCATCGGGGTGAATGAACTCCAACAAGCCAGAGCC
>JAKVBI010000012.1:58477-167451 GCA_022447545.1 Myxococcota bacterium | reverse complement strand
ATACTTGTCTGTGGGCGCTCTCCTGCTTCTTCAGGTCCTCGTGGCCGTCACTCGCTGAGTCCGAGTTCATTGCGCCAGGCCCGCGCGTCCTCGAAGGCCTCGTCAAAGGCCATCATTTGGCCCTCGAGCTCGTCGGCATTCCAGCCCATCTGCTCCTCGACGTTGCTACTCACTTCTTGCGTGATCCCACCCGTACTGAATTCGCCAATCATGTCGCGGCTCGCAGCCACCACCATCCGGTAACGCTGTTCGCTCTCAGCCAGAGCATCGGCGGCGAGTTTCGTGTCCGTGACGTCCCGGTTGAATACGATCGTTCGAATTCCCTGCTCGGTCCGCCGGACCAGAATGGACGTGGTCTCGCTCCAGTACCAACTCCCGTCTTTTCGGCGCATGCGATAGGTGACAGTCACCGAGCGCTCCGGGTCGCGAATCTTTCGTGCAAAGTCGATGAGAATATGGACGTCATCGGGATGAACCCGCGTGACCCAGTCCTCCTGAAGAGCCTCCTCGACATCCACCCCCTGAATCAATTCAGTGGTTGGGCTCACGTATTCGATTTTCCCATCCGGGCCGATCTCGATGAGCATCGCGGGAATCTGTTCGAGGATGAACAGATAACGCGCATCGCTCAGAGCGGAGTCCGGAAGCCACTGGGCGTCCAGAGGGCCTTGCTGCTCCCAGAGCTGCTTGCGGGTCTCCGCGAGTTCGGAGACGAGAGCCTTTCGATGTTCACTCTCGTCCGCCAAAACCACGGCTCTCCCTGTGAGTCGACCGATGCTCACCTCGCGCAACGCCGAATGGCCGGCCTGCCTTTGGGCCCCAGCCTCAGATTGCGGGAGGGGCCGGAAAAATCGGCGCCGCGGGCAACTCAGTGAATTCAGACCCCTCTTATATCACGCACCCGAGGAGGAACCAGCCTGAGCCACTGATTCCACGCCCCCCCGGGTACGGAGACCCTTCTCAGGGGATCGATCGCGAGAGACATTTGACGCGTTCACGCCGCTCGGCGTCGTACCCCACCCACTTGGCAGTGGGGAGTCCCTTGGGGTCGATTTGAGAGAAACCGTGGCGCCTGAAAAAGGCCACGACGCGTTCAGACGTCGTACACGCGAACACGTTCCGACAGCCGAGACGCAGCGCCTGCTCCTGGGCGAAGTGAACCAGATGTCCCCCGATCCCCTCACCCATGAATCTCGTCAGGGCGTACAGAGAAACGACTTCCACGCGAAGCGTTTCGGGTTCATCACGCCAGTGCATCAATGCCCCGATACCCGCCAGGTGCCGCCCGGCCACAAAAGCACCGAAGCCGTTGGCCAGGACCCGATCGATGTCGTCGTCCGAGCGTGGCACCAGATACCCCTCGGCAACCCCCCGACGCACCAGCGCATGGGCGGCATCGAAGTCATCGATTCCCAGTGGACGCACGTCCACGTAGCGCTCTCGCGTGAACAGCGTCCCCGACCCCTCGTAGGAGAAGAGTTCGCGGTCGATGCCATGAGGATCACAGAGGTTCACGGCGGGAATTCCGGCCACCAGCGCCTGCTCTATCTCCGATAGAAGTTGAGCTCGCGAGGCCACTCCTTGCTCGAGCATCCGGCGCAGATCCGCCAGGTCCATGAAGGAATGACGATTACCATCGGCGCGCAACAGGCCGCCCACTTCGTCCACCCAGAGCAGTTTCATCACCCCCAGGCGGAGTGCACAGTCTCTACAAGACGACAGCAGCCCAGAGCCGCCCGGTACCTGGATCCCCGCTCGCTGAGTCTCGCGCAGCCGCCGCCAAACGACTCCTTCCAGGCGATCCTCGTCCCACCGAAGCGGCTCTCCGCCCAAAAGCTCCCGTAGACCTTCGGAGTCGCTGGCCATCAGCACTACACGCGTGCCGTTGTCCTGAAAATCCCGCAGGACGCCCAGTAGGGATGCCGTTCGATCGACTTTCGGGCAGAGGACCGCGATCCCCAGGGTGCGGCCCCGAAATTCATCGAGGTAGAAAGACTTCTCCGAAAACGAGAAGTCATCTCCAGTTCGGTTCACAAGGTCATTCACGATCGGGACAGTTTTGCCGATGTTCGTGTATCGTGCCGGCGCGGCTTCTCGCCGCGAAGGGCTCGAGCGAGATCTCGTGGACAGGGCGACGCCTGCCAGGCGTTCGGCCGGGTCGGGAGGGAGCTTGGACTGGCAGGGCTGGCTGACCTTGGGAGTGGTCGCACTCGCTCTCGTGGGAATGATCCGGGAATTCGCGGCTCCGGATCTGATCATGATGGCGGCGCTCTTCACCCTGGCCGCTTTCGGGATCCTCACTCCCGAGGAGACCTTCTCGGGCTTCGCAAATCCAGCGCTGGCCGCCGTGGGATTGCTGTTCATCGTCTCAGCGGGCCTACGCGAAACGGGAGCCCTGGAGCTGACGGTGGGCAGACTGTTTCGCGGCGCTCAAGCGATCCGGCCGGGGCTCATACGGATCTGTGCCCCCGTGGCGGCCCTGTCGGCCTTCCTCAACAACACGCCCATCGTCGCCATGATGACTCCCATGGTGATCGACTGGTCGCGCCGAAGTGGACTGTCGGCAAGCCGCTTCCTGATCCCTCTTAGCTACGCCTCAATTCTGGGCAGCGTCACCACCGTGATCGGAACCAGCGTCAACCTCACCGTAGCGGGGCTCGCCGTCGCGGCGGGCATGACCCCCATCGGGTTCTTCGAATTGGCTCCCGTGGGTGTGCCCGTGGCTCTCGTCGGAATTGCATATCTGATCGTGATCGCCCCGCGCCTGCTCCCCGATCACAAACACCTCACCGAGCACCTGGGCGCGCGCAGACGCGAATACACGGCCTCCATGTTCGTGCAGCCGGAATGTCCTCTCGTAGGGCAGACCGTGGACGAAGCAGGGCTTCGGGCCCTACCGGGGCTGTTCCTCGTGGAGATCGAACGGCGCGGCCACGTAATCACACCCGTCGCACCCGACGCGGTGCTGTCCGAAGGGGATCGGCTGGTGTTCGCGGGCGTGGTGTCCACCATCATCGAACTCCAGCGCATTCGCGGTCTGGTGCCGGCCACCGAAACCGAGGATCCCGGCTATCCCGAGCGCGACCACCGCCTGGTGGAGGCTGTGGTCTCATTCTCATCGCCCCTTGTGGGCCAATCGATTCGCGACGCGAATTTTCGGACCGTCTACGACGCCGCGGTGATCGCCGTTCATCGCAACGCCCAGCGGGTCCCCGGTAAGATCGGTGAAATCGAGGTCGAAGCGGGCGACACCCTGCTGATGCAAGCCGCCCCGGGCTTTCTGCGAACTCACCGCAACAGTCGAGATTTCTATCTCGTCAGTGAAATCGAAAGCGACACGCCCCCGCGCTACGACCGGGCCTGGGTCGCCATCGGCATCCTCGTGGCCATGGTGCTCTTCGCGAGTTTCGGCCTGTATCCCATCTCCATCGCTGCCTTCCTCGCGGCCGGGGCCCTGATCGCGCTGCGCTGTTTGACGGGACGGGATGCCCGACGCAGCGTCCACTGGCCGATTCTGGTGGTGATCGGTGCGGGATTCGGAATCGCTTCCGCCATGACCAAAACCGGTGCCGCAAGTTGGATGGCCGGGCTGCTGGCCGGAATTGCAGGGCCACTGGGCCCGTATGGAGCCCTTTGTGTCGTCTACTTGACCACTCTGGCCCTGGCCGAGTCCCTGCACCACACGGCCGCCGTGACGATCATGTTTCCCATCGCCGTCGCCACCGCCGAGCAATTGGGTGTCGACCCCCGACCGTTCGTCATGGCCATTGCCTTCGGGGGATGTCTCGCATTTGCATCGCCCGTCACCTACCAGACGCATCTGATCGTCTACGGGTCTGGGGGCTATCGGTTCAAGGACTTCGTCCGTGCGGGCATCCCCCTGGACCTGATGGCCGCAGGAGTCGCCCTGGTCCTGATCCCCTTGATCTGGCCGTTCTGAGAGCCCCACGGGGGGTCTCGAGTCGCCCGCGGTTCGCCCGAAAGCCACCGGACCAGGAGTCACACCTCCCCAATCCCGTCCACTGGACCTCGGGTCAGGCCCAAGCGCTGGAAATTAAAACATAAGTTGGCAAACTATTGACCAAAGCCTACGAAAGGGCTGGTAATCTCACCTCCGACAATGCATCATTAAGTGCCGTTTGGTTGCCCCCCACCGAACAGCCTCAGTTCGGGTCACAGTTCCAAAGGCCGAACTCGCTGTCGAGAAGTTCCAACGGCTCGCAGCCAATTCACCGGCAAGAATGCCGGACCGGGGGGGGTTGTTGTGGTCACGGGTGGAAACCAATCGCCCGGGCGGCATCCTGCCGATCGATCGGCGGAGTCGCACCGGCGTTTCCAGGGTAAGGACGTGAAGGCTCAAAAAAAATCGACCAAGACCGAGGCGGGCAAGACCGATAGCCCCGCCCTGAAAGCCACAGGTGCGGCCCGAGCCGTGTCCGTGGACGAACTGGACCCGGGGCGAGAGCGACGACCGCTCGAGTCCTACTTCCAGGAAATCGGCGGGACGCGGACATTGAAACGCGAGGAGGAAGTCATCCTCGCCAAGGAACTCGAGGCGGCAACCGCCGAACTCCGAGATGCCCTGTATGCGATCCCATGTTGCACCCACCATGTCATCCAGCGGTGGGATGCACTCCGCGCGCTTTCCCACACCGGAGCCAAGCTCTCCGAGTCGGTGGGAGACGAGGAGACGGGGGAGATCGCAGCTCGCGTCGAGCGCGCGGTGCGGCGCCTGCGCCGGAACCTGAATCAACGAGCCAAAGTCGTTGAGGAATCGGGCGATGAGAGCGAGGAAGTCGCTCGCATCGACCTGAGAATCGCGCGAGAGATGAAGAGCGCCCATCTGTCGCTGGCGGTGTTGTCCGAACTTCGCCAAAAAGTGAGGCAGCTTTCACGAGAGCTCAAGCGCACCCGAAGAGGGACGCGCAGATTCAAGGAGCTCGAAGCCGAGGCCTGCGTGCCTCGGGAGCGGCTGCTCGAGTTGGTGGAACGGGTCGAAAGGGCCCAGGACCGAATGACTCGGGAGAAGAACCGCTTTATCGAGCATAACCTCAAGCTCGTGGTGGCGATCGCGAAGGACTACCGAAACCTCGGACTGTCCTTCCCTGACCTGATTCAGGAGGGAAACCTCGGACTGATTCGGGCCGTGGAGAAGTTCGATCACCGCCGCGGCTTCAAATTCTCGACCTACGCAGTGTGGTGGATTCGGCAGGCTCTGGTCCGCGCCATCCAGAACCACTCGCGCACCATCCGGCTGCCGTCCCATGTCCACGATCGGCTGCAGCGCAGCCAGCGAGTTCGGGCCGAACTCACAGGAAAGCTCGGCCGAGAGCCCTCGGCGGCCGAACTCGCACCGGCACTGGGAGCTGAGGTCAATCAACTCGAAGCCCTGGATCTCCTGTCCCGCGAGGCCATTTCGCTGGAATCCTCCGTTGCGGGGACCGAAAAGCGCCTGGAGGACTTCGTGTCCGACCCGGGCTCGGCATCTCCCGATGGAGGTCTCGACACCGAACGCATGCGCTCGGGAGTCGGGTACCTGATCGGAGTGCTCACGCCTCGCGAACAACTGATTCTGCGCCTGCGCTACGGCCTCGGCGGCGAGGAGGAGCACACCCTCGAGCAGATTGGTCAGACCCTCGGGCTGTCCCGGGAGCGCGTCCGCCAACTCGAGGCCCGGGCACTGAAGAAGCTGCGCGAGACCGTACCGGCTCAAAGCCTCCACCCCATTTTGGAGCCCTGAGACCCGCGGTCCAGAGGTCTGCGCCAGCAGACGTCGCCTCGTACCAACGGCACTCCGGCACTCCGATTCGGGTGGAGCCCTGGGCTCACCACCACGCGGACGGCTAGCCGCCTCGGAGCACGAGCCAGGCGAGGAACGTCAGCCCCAGGCCCCACGTGTAGTACGCGTACCGGTAGAGGGCGCCACCGTTCAGCATGCGAACGAACAGCCCGATGGCCAACACGCCGGAGAGCAGAGCCGCCAAGCCACCCAGGAGGAAGAATGCACCGGAACCTGGCGGTAAGGCACGGAGTTCGGGGATCGATCGCACTCCGGCGCCCGCTATCGCGATCACACTCATGAGGAAGGAAAATTCAGCCGCGGCCCGGGGTTTGATCCCGAATGCCAGCGCCGTCGCCACGGTGATCCCACTGCGCGAGATCCCCGGAAGGATCGCAAGGGCCTGGGCACAGCCGATCGCGAAGGCGGGCCCCCAGCCCACGTTGCCCAGCGACGCTCGCGGCACCGTCCATCGAGTCGTCCACACCACACATCCCGTGGCGAGAAAACCGACCCCCGTCACCCAGGGAGATTCGAACTGGGCTTCGATGAAATCCCCGGCGAGCAGGACCAGCCCCACAGCGGGCAGGGTCGCCACTGTGAGCTTGCCAACGAACACAAGAGTGGGGGGATCGCGCCGCAACAACCCCACCGACAGAGCCGCAACCCGCTGGCGATAGTAGATCAGCACGGAGACGAGGGTGGCCAAATGAACGGTGACTTCGAACGCCAGGCCGTCATTCGAAACGCCGAGGACGTTCTGGGCGACCACCAGGTGCCCCGAACTGGACACCGGAAGGAATTCCGTGAGCCCCTGAACGACCCCCAGGAACAGAGCCTTCAGTTCATCCACGTCGACTCACGAACGGACGCGCAGGACCCCATCCAGTCCATCCCAGACCTCTTCGGCTCTCGTGCGAAGGACTTCTTCGGGCACAGGAGCCGTAACGGCCTGCACGATTCCGGACCTTCGCGAGAGGTACGCCCACGCGGGTCAACATACCAGACCCGTCTGGCCAACGATGTGATAGAAACCCATCGGGCGCGACGATGCACCCTCTGATCTCGATACCCTGGAGCCTATCGTGAACATCGCCTGTCTCGACCTTGAAGGAGTCCTCGTCCCCGAGATCTGGATTCTGTTCGCCGAGCGTACGGGGATCGACGAGTTGCGCATGACCACGCGCGATGAACCCGACTACGACGTCTTGATGAAGCGACGACTCGAGATCCTGTCAGAACACTCGTTGGGCCTGCGGGACATCCAGGAGGTCATCGGTGGAATGGCCCCCCTTCCTGGGGCGCGTGAATTCACTGACTGGTTGCGGGAACGCTGCCAGGTGGTGATTCTCTCGGATACCTTCTATCAGTTCGCGGCCCCGTTGATGCGACAGCTCGGTCACCCCACCCTGTTCTGTCACAGCCTCGAGGTCGATCCTTCCGGGAAGGTGGTCGACTACCATCTTCGGCTCACCGACCCGAAACGCCGGGCCGTAGAGGCCTTCCAGAACTTGAACTTTCGAACGATTGCAGCGGGAGACTCCTACAACGACACTTCGATGCTCTCCGCGGCAGATGCCGGCATCTTGTTCTGCCCCCCTCAGAACGTGATCGACGAGTTTCCGCAATTTCCAGTGACACGCACCTACGACGAGCTTCGCGAGGCATTCCTCGCAGCCAATGGAGGCGAATGATGACGAGAATCCCGAACTTCTGGCTGGGCGTAGTGATCGCGGCCTGCTTGGGTCTGGCCTGTAGCGATCGATTCCCCGACAGCGACTCTGCGGCAATGCCGCCGGCTGCCTCGGGACCGACCTTCAAGGTGATCTTGACGAATCAGGGTGAAGCCGAGGCGGAAGAAGTGGTGATTGAGACCGCGGCCACTCGGGGGCAACGCAGCTACCTGACCTACTGCGCCTCCTGCCACGGTGACAACGGAGGCGGCGATGGCCCCCTTTCGAGCACTCTCGACCCCACGCCCGCTCGTCACAATGACGGCGCGTACATGAATGCGCTTTCCGACGACCACATCTTCCAGGTCGTGAAACTGGGTGGGGCGTCCGTTGGCAAGTCACCGACCATGGCTGCCTGGGGGGGCTCCCTCCAAGACGATCAGATTCGCGACGTCATCGTCTTCGTGCGAAGCCTGGCGGACCCTCCCTACCAGCCCTGACACACTCTCCGAGCCACCGAGTCGGCGCAATGCCCTCCGACCGCTTCCGTGCGGCCGATCGATTCTAAGCGGCAGTCCGAGCTGGGCAGTCGCGCACGGCGTCGATCTTGAACATCCGGTGTCCAGCTGGCTGATAGGTCAACACAATGGCCCGGCGTGGCAGGCCTGAATCGTTGGGTTGAGAGCCGTGAACCGTGTGGGGGCTGAAGAAGGCCAGGCTCCCGAGCGGCATTTCGAGGGGCACCTGCTGATCCAGGTCGACATAGGCAGGGTCCGTAAAAAGCGGTCCGAGGCGTCCACGTCCCTCCTGCCCTGGGAGAGCTCCGTGCCTATGGCTGCCTCGGATCACCCGAAAACAGCCATTGGCGATGCTGGCATCGTCCATGGCCAACATCACGTTCGGCAACTGGTCGAGGTGGGAACAGAAGTGGCTCCAATAGGGGGAATCCTGGTGCCAGCGGAACGCGGACCCCTGGTGCGGTCGCTTCAGGTTGATCTTGTCCGTAAACAGCGCGACCCGCTCCGTACCCACGAGACTGCGAATCGGGACGACGATCCGGGGATCGTCGATCATCGTGTTGAAGGCTGCATCGAGGTGGTGGAACGGCTCAACCACGCGAATGGTCCCACTCCCCTGCTGGTGCTCGAACTGCACGGTGGCGTCCAGTACCTCGCTGTAGCGGTTCCCATCAATGCTGTAACTGGCTGTCTCGTGGGCGGCTGATGCCGAGCCAGCGATCGCAACCACTCGTTCCGCTGCGGCCCGGAACTCGACGATTTCAGTCTCGGTAAACACCCGGGGGCGGACAAAATACCCCTCCTCCAGCCAGGCGCGATGCTCTGCGGGCGTCAGAGCCCATCGGTTCTCGAGGTCCCCTAGGGCGCTGACCTGATTCATTTCCCTCATTCTGCCCGGATCCTCCCTCGACCCGCCGAGACGAACCTGCCCCAAATGAGAACCTGAGAAATGCCCTACGGAGCCCACCAGCCCTCGGAACACGCTGACGTCCCCAGCCTAGCCCAAAGCTCCAGTGGGCGATTCGAGCAAGCGCACGCCTCAGACGTCCGTCTCCGTCGTCGCGACGATCAGGGAACATCGAGTGCCGCTAGGGCCATGCTCCACATCCAGGCTTCCGCCGCGGGGTTCGACGATGGTGCGAGCACAAATACGTGACAAAACCACACCTGCCAGAGTCTTGGGGTCCGAAGCCCCCGCCGATGCAGGCTCCACGGTGAACGCAACCCCCTTCTCCACGTGTCGACCCGAAACGGTGAGGTGGACATCTTCTGGGAACTCTTCGAGACCCGAGAGCACCTCGGTCAGAAGCAGGTGGTGGAGGACCTCGGGGTGGAAGCTCACTTGAGGCAGGTCAGCGGCTGAGGGTAGATCGACTCGCACCCGCCGCGCACAATTCTCGTCCAGGGATTGTTTGAGGCGCTCCAACACCTCCACGGGCTCGAGCCACTCGCTCTGCGTGGTCTCTGGAGCAAGCAGCGGCCGCACCGCGGCCAACAGCGACCCCCCCTGGGCCGCTACCCGCGAAAAAGTCTCGCTCGATCGGCTCAGATCCTCGGCACTCATGCCATCGCGCAACAGAAAGGCCTCGAGACGCGCCGCTGCCAGCAGATTGCCCAGTTCGTGACACAGCGCAAAAACCAATTCTCGCGGATCGCTACCGAGTTCGTCGTCCATCATGCTGGAAACTCCGTGGCGCCTCCCTGTGCATTCCCCAACGGGATTCCCTCCCAGGTTCCCAGTAGGCGATGGGACGGCCTGCCACCTAGTGTACGGTTCCAAAGAGTCACCGGGGGAGGGAGATGCGGGGCCGAGTGCTGCGCGGGCGCGAACACACCATCCTGGGAGGGTATGCGGCCTTCGCCGAGGGCCGCTCGGCCGTTGCCGTCTCCATGGGCGGTGCCCCGAAACGCTATCCCCATCATGACCCCAACGAGGACGTGTCGGCCTTCGCCCAGGGCGAAGGTGGGGTCCTGCTCGTCGCAGCCGACGGGCACGGAGGACACCAGGCCGCCGAGATCGCCGTCGACGAACTCCTGAAGCGCATGGGGACCCACTGGACCGGCGCCAACGTCCCGGACTTCAACAGTACCTGGTCCCGAGACGTTCGCGACCTCTCATGGGGCCTTCACACCGCCATCCTCGAGGCCTCGCCATCCGGGGCCACCCACCCATCTCGAACCACTCTGACTGCTGCTCTGGTCCGACCAGGAGATGAATTCCTCGCATACTTCTCGGTAGGCGACAGTCACCTGTTCCACGTGGGCGATTCCGATGTCGTCGATCTCGCTTGCGCCGCTGAGGAGCGCCCCTGCTTCCTCGGCAATGCAGCACTGACCCGAGCGGAACTCGATCACAACTGCGTGGTGGGTTTCGAAAATCTGAGGGGCACCCGGGCGGTGCTGGTTGCCACGGACGGCTTCAGCGAAGTGGGGATCGGCTTTGATCAACCCGAAGCCGAGGTCGCCGCGATCCACGCCCAATCACTCGATGTTCCGCGGGAGCAGCGCGCCCTGGCCATCGTACGGGGACTGATCGACCAGGCTCTCTCCACACACCGCGATCGAAACGCGGGCGACAATGTGGCCTGTGGGGTGACCTGGCTCGGCGAAGACTTCGAACCTGAAGGTGGCGACATTCCCGGGTCGGCTCAGAACCCCTCTCCAAACGCCCGGGAGTAGTGCTCACGCAACGCATCGGTGTCAGTCACCAGCGTCTGAGGACCCTCAACCGCCACCTGCAGCGCTCCCATCACACTGCCGATACGCCCAGCCACCTCCCAACTCAACCCCTGCAGGCGAGCGTGCATCATCCCGGCCCGGTAGGCATCGCCACAGCCAGTGGGGTCCACCACGCGTTCGGCGGTCGCCGGAGGAATCGAAAGGTTGCCCGAAGCCATGCGCAGTTCCGAACCCGCCTCACCCCGGGTGATGATCACCACCTCGCACCGCGAGGCGATTTCATCTTCGGAAAGTTCCGTCTGCTCCAGGGTCTTGGCCCACTCGTAGTCGTTCACCACGTAGGCGGCACTCCCCTCGATCAATTCGATCAGCTCCTCGCGGCTCAGAAGAGGCAGCCCATGGCTCGGATCGATCCAGGTCGGAATCTGGCGCTGCTTGAGGATGCGCGCGTGCTCCACCATGGCGCGCTTGCCGTTGGACGACACGATGGCCATCTCGATGGGCCCATCGACATCCTCCACCCTTGCCTCGTGGGCGCGTGCCATGGCCCCCTCGTAGAAGGCCCAGATCTGGTTCCCGTCGAGATCGGTGGTGGCAAACCCTTGGGCAGTGCGCACATCGTCTAGGACGCGGATCCCATCTCGTGAGATCTCATTGCGGTCGAGCCACTCTGCATAGGCGCCAAAATCGCTACCGACCGTGGCGAGGATCCTTCCATCCTCTCCGAGTTGACCCAAAAGATAGGAGATGTTCCCCGCCACTCCGCCGAAATGAGTGACCAGGCTCTCGATGTTGAAAGCCACGTTCAACGTGTCGAGCTTGTCGGGCAGGATATGGTTGGCAAAGCGATCGGGAAAAGCCATGAGATGGTCGAGCGCAATGGACCCCGAAACCAGAACCGCCATGAGAACCTCCGAGCGCGGCAGTCTCGCCGCCCGGACTCGGTGCGTCAATGGCCAGCACACCAGCGCGCTTGCGATAGACTCGTGAGATGAGAGTCGGCGAACTCTATGACCGGGGCCAACCGGTCTTCTCCTTCGAGTTCTTCCCCCCCAAGACCGACCGCGGTTTTTCGAACCTCTATCGAACCATCGGGGAGCTGAAACAGCTCGCCCCGGATTTCGTCTCGGTCACCTGGGGGGCGGGAGGATCCACCCGAAGCAAGACCGTGGACATGGTGATCCAAATCCAGGACGAACTCGAAATCACCGCCATGGCCCATCTATCGTGCATCGGCTCTACACCGGCTCAGCTCGAAGAGACCCTGAGCCGCCTGGGAGCCGGCGGCATCGAAAACATCCTGGCCCTCGGTGGGGACCGTCCCGACGACTACGTACCTCCCCAGGGCGCGTTCAACTACGCAAATGAACTGGTGGATTTCATCAGCACCTCTCACGACTTCTGCCTGGGCGGCGCCTGCTATCCAGAAGTCCACCCGGCCGCACCGAGCGCCGAGGTGGATCTCGAGAATCTCATCCGTAAGGTCGATGCGGGAGTCGACTTCCTCATCACACAACTCTTTTTCGACAACGCCTATTTCTTCGAATTCGAGAAGCGAGCGCGGGCTGCGGGGATCGAAGTCCCCATCATCCCCGGCATCATGCCCATCATCAGTGCCTCCAACATCCGACGGATCACGGCACTCTGTGAGGCGCGCATCCCCGACGAGTTGGAGAGCCGGCTCTCCGAGGTCGAACACGAAGATGCACTCACTACCGAGGTGGGGGTGGAGTGGGCCACCCTACAGTGCCGTGAGCTACTCGAAAACGGCGTACCCGGGATCCACTTCTACACCATGAACAAGAGCCCTGCGACACGTCACGTGTTCCGGAACCTGCAGCCATGAGCGAGTTGCGAGTGGCCGTCCTCCTGTCAGGCGAGGGAACGAGCTTGGAGAACCTCTTCGAACGGATCGAAGCGGGAAACCTGCCGGCGCGAATCGAGGTGGTGATCTCCTCCAAGACCGACGTTGGAGGTCTCGAGCGCGCACGTCAGCGAGGCATCCCCGCCATCGCGGTACCACGCCGAGAGCATCCCGAGGTGGAGGACTTCAACGACGCCCTCCACGCCGTACTCGACCGCTATGACGTGGAACTGGTGGCCCTCTTGGGTTTCCTCTCTCCTTTCGAAACCCGGGGGAAGTTCGACGGCCGCACAATCAATGTTCACCCGGCCCTGATTCCGGCCTTCTCGGGCCAAGGCTTCTATGGAAGCCGGGTCCACCAGGCCGTACTCGAAAGCGGCGTGACCCTCACGGGTGCCACGGTGCACTTCGTGGACGGCGAGTACGACCACGGACCAATCATCCTGCAAGAGGCCGTGGAAGTGCGAGCCGATGACAGCGTCCAGAGCCTGGCTGCCCGTGTCCAGGCCGCCGAACGCCGCCTGGTCCCCGAGGCCATTCGACTGTTCGCCGAGGGGCAGTTGCGTATCGAGGGCCGCCGGGTCCACCGACTGGACTGACCCCAGTAGCAAGAATGCCGGTCCTCCGCCCATTGGGAACCCCAGGGCTTGACTTGAGAGCGAAAAAAAAGCGAAAATGAGGAGGTGGTCCCCTGCCCCCCCGGCACCCATGAGTCTCGAGCCCCGGCACGCTCGTCCGAAGCCGTAGAGGCTCTGCTCCGTGAACTTGGCCCCCAGCTGAGCCGCGGGAGCGTCCGTGAAGAGCCCCTGGAGCCTCTGACCACCGGGATTCGGACTCTCGATGGAAAGCTGGGCGGTGGTATGCCACGGGGTCGGCTGAGTGAGATTTCGGGCCCTGCCTCCTCGGGGCGCACCTCCCTGGCCCTGGCACTGCTCGCAGGCGTCACGACCCGAGGTGGCGTGTGCGCCGTAGTCGATCTGGCTGATGCCCTCGACCCGGCATCGGTCGAAGCCGCTGGAGTCCGGCTGGGCAACGTACTCTGGGTGCGCCCCCACGACCTGCGTCAGGCGCTGCGCTGCAGCGAACACCTGCTCGAGGCTTCGGGATTCGATCTCGTGTTGCTCGACCTCGCCCCCGGCAGTGGAATCGCTGCCGGACCAAGCCGCGCAGCCTGGATCCGTCTCTCCCGATCAGCAGCCAGCACCGGCACCAGCCTGGTGGTGCTCTCGACCCAGCGGCTGACAGGCAGCCAGGCAGCCCTGGCCCTCGAGCTCGCACCGGCCAAGGTGAACTTCAGCACCCCCCCCGGTCTCTTGGAGGGTCTCGAGACACGAGGGGCCCTCGTCCGCACACGCACCCCGGGGTCGAGTGAGTTCTCACTGCGTCTGCACACGCAGGCCGCTTGACCCCACGAGTTCCGAACTTGCGCATCGCGTGCCTGCGCCTGCCGAATCTGCCCCTGAGCGCCGTCCTGCGCGCCCACCCCGAACTTCGCGAAGAACCCGTCGTCGTCAGCTCGGGGACGGGCCCCCGTGCCGAGGTGCTGTCGGTTTCGCCCGAGGCCTCAGTTCGAAACGTGCGCCCGGGAACCTCCGTCGCCCAGGCCCTGGCAATCTGCTCGCAACTGCGTGTGTACCCCACCTCCCCCACCCTCGAGCAATCCACCCGAGATGCTCTGCTCGACGTGGCGCTGTCCTTCTCCCCTCGCGCCTGTCTGGCACCGCCGTCTACGAGCGCCTATGCGGGGGAAGCCGCCGTTTTCCTGGATGCCTCGGGGGTAGAGGCTCTGTTTCACTCGGAAGCGGGCTTCGCGGCGGCCCTGTGCGGCCGAGCCGAGCGGCTCGGGCTGGTTGGGGACGTCACGCTCACGGGCTCGCGCGATGCCTCTCTCGCTCTGGCTCGCCAACTCGCCACCCCTCCCGGCACAGCGGGGATGGGATCGGTGCAGATCGTGCCTCCGGGCGACGAACCCTTCACCCTGGCCTCCCTTCCCATCGATGTGCTGGCTCCCTCCCAGGCACTGGCCCAAACCCTGACCCGCCTGGGAGTCCACCGAGTGAGCGATCTGCTCGACCTGCCCCGGACCGCCCTCTCGACCCGCCTGGGCCCCGAGGTCGACCGGCTCTTCGCCCTGGCCCGAGGCGAACGCAGCGAAGTCCCTCTGCCAGTACCCGAGACGCCCCGCGCCGTCGAATCCTTCGACCTCGAGTTCCCGATCGAGCGGCTCGAACCCCTGAGCTTCGCGCTGCACCGGGTTCTCGGCCGGCTGTGCGAGCGACTCCAGGTCCGGCACCTGGCTTGTGGCGACCTCGAGCTGGAACTCAGACTCGATATCCAGACGGGTCCCGACTGCGATCGGCGCCGCGTCGGTGTACCCGCGCCCACTTCGGATCCCGGAGTCCTCCTGCGTCTGCTCAGCCGCAGCCTCGAAACCCGTCCCCCCACCGGCCCAGTCCTCGGCCTCTCACTCGGGACCGTGGGTCGTCCCGCTCACACCGATCAACTCGATCTGTTCCGCCCCGCGGGCCCCGCTCCTGAAACGTTGGGGAGAACACTCGGAGCTCTCGAAGCCCTGTGTGGAGAGGGGCGGCTCGGTACCCCCCTGGTCGCAGACGACCACCACCCCGACGCCTATGGGATCTCGCCCTTTCAGGCAGTGCACGCATCATCGGTCCGCTCGGACCCTTCACCGCCCTACGGGCCCGGACTCTCCCTGGCCCTGCGGGCCCTGCGCCCTCCGGTTCCCGCCCAGGTGCAATTGCAGCAGGGCGTACCGTCCCGGGTGCGCAGCGGAGTGGCCAATGGAACGGTCCTCGGCATCGCAGGGCCCTGGCGCACCACGGGGGGCTGGTGGTCACAGCGGACACGTTACGCCTATGACAGCTTCGACGTACTGACCAGTGATGGCACCCTGGCGCGCTTGCGCTTCGACCACGTCGGCAAGAGTTGGGAAGTCGATGCCGTCTACGACTGACCGGAGACCTCGACCTCCTGCACCCCCCCCGCTTCCCGCTCCCTCAGCTCACGTCGTCGCGAGTTCCCCGCTTGGCCTGGTGCGACAAACCCGCCCGTTGGGGGTCGGTGCTTCCGCGCCGAACTGCTCGGTCCCCGAAGCGATCGCGCACTTCATCGAGGGCCCGGTTTAGGTTCGCACGACGCTCAACCCCCTCGCGTTCTCCGATCAGGGCGAGTTGTTGGGCCGATTGGAGCCCGGCGGGCCGCAGCCCGGTGACGCCGACTCCCAGCAGACGCACGGGCTCGGGCAGGGAGGTCCGTCGCAGCAGTTCGAAACCGGCCCGAGTGATCTCCAGGCCATCGTCCGTGGGTGCCTCCAGGGTCATACGTCGGGTGAGCAACGGATACCCCCGTGGCCCCGGCCCACGCCGACGGGAGAGCTTGATTTTCAGCACCACCACTCGCGCCCGCAGCCTCCCATTGCGCAAGCGGCGCGCCACCGACTCAGCGTGGGCCACGATGGTGCGCTCGAGCAGCTTCGGATCCGACACGTCCGTCTCGAACGTGTTCTCCTCGCTATAGGAAACCGGTTCGCGGTAGGGCTCGACCTCGGAGAAGTCCTCCCCCCGGGCCAGGCGCGCCACCGAGAGTCCCCAGCTTCCCAGCAGTGCCTCGACCTGGGAGGGCTCGGTCCGCGCCAACTCACCCACGCAGGTAAAACCCGCCTCGTGAAGTCGGGCTTCTGCCACACGCCCGATTCCCCAGAGCCGGCCCACGGGTAGCGGCGAAAGAAACGCATTCACCCCATCCTCGGTGACTTCGAGCAGGCCGTCGGGCTTGGCCTCCGCGCAGGCGATCTTCGCCACCAGTTTGACCGGCGCGATGCCCGCCGACACGGTCAGACCCGTTTCCTCTCGAACGGCCGAGCGCAGCGCTTCACCCAGAGACACCGGTGTCCCGAGCAGACGCTCGGTGCCGCTGATGTCGAGAAAGGCCTCGTCCAGCGACAACCCCTGCACCCGCGGCGCGAAGCGGCGAAACACCTCGAAAATCCGTCGCGACTCGGCGGCGTAGCGCTTCATGTCACCATGCAGGAACACACCCTCAGGACACAGCTTGCGCGCTTCGGCGCTCGGCATGGCCGAGTGCACCCCATGCTGCCGCGCCTCGTAACTGGCCGCCGAGACCACCCCGCGTGCGCTCCCCCCCCCCACGATCACCGGCCGACCCCGCAACTCAGGCCGGTCGCGCTGCTCGATGGACGTATAGAAGGCATCCATGTCGGCGTGCAGAATCACGCGTCTCGCCACGCTTGGATTCTATCGCGTTATCCTCCGCCTTTCGTTTTCCGAGCCGTGAACACCGGAGGACCAATGGCAGCTGAAACGATGGAAGGCGGCGCCGCCGCTGGCGTCCGCTGGGACCTGAGCGATCTGTACCAGAGCAGCAACGACCCCCAAATCGACGCCGACCTCGAGAATGCCCTGGAACACGCCCGGGATTTCGAGAGCCGCCATCGCGGCCGGGTCGCCGAGTTGTCCGCCGAGGCCCTGAGCCAGGCGGTGGACGAACTCGAAGGACTCCAGGAGCCCGTGGTGCGGGCCGGAGCCTTTGCGGGCCTGCTCTTCGCCGGTGACACCCAGGAAGCCCGCCATGGAGCCCTGCTCCAACGGGTTCAGGAAATGGGGAGCCAGATCCGCAACACCCTGCTGTTCTTCGAACTCGAGTGGGTGGGGCTCGATGAAGAGACCGCTACCGCACTACTCGATCAGCCCGAGCTGGCCAGGCGCCGTCACTTTCTCTCGGCCATGCGCCGCTACAAGGCCCACGTGCTATCGGAACCCGAGGAACGAGTCCTCGAGGAAGCAGCCAACACCGGAAGCCGTGCCTTTTCCCGGCTCTTCGACGAACTCGTCAGCGACCTGCGCTTCGAGATCACTCTCGACGGAAAGAACCAGAGCATGAGCGAGGAGGAGGTCCTCTCCCTCCTCTACGACCCGAACCGAGCCATTCGACGCGAGGGGGCCCGGTCCCTCACCGAAGGACTGCGTGCGAACGCCCGACCCCTGGCCTTCATCTTCAACACACTGGTTCAGGACAAAGCCGTCGAGGATCGCCTGCGCCACTACGACCACGCCATGGCACCGCGCAACCTCTCCAACGAAATCAGCGACGAGAGCGTGAACTCGCTGTTCGATGCCTGCCAGTCGCGCTACGACCTGGTCGCGCGTTACTACCGGCTGAAAGCTCGCCTACTGGGTCTCGACCAACTCGAAGACTACGACCGTTACGCGCCCCTGTCGGAAGCCGCCGGTACGCGCTCCTTCGACGAGGCTCGGAGCATCGTGCTCAACGCCTACGGCGACTTCTCCCCCACCCTGGCGGAAATCGCCGGGCGTTTCTTCGATCGTCGCTGGATCGACGCCGAACTCCGTCCCGGGAAACGCGGGGGTGCCTTCTGCGCCTCCACCGTGCCGAGCCTCCATCCCTACGTGCTGGTGAACTACACCGGCAACCTACGCGACGTCATGACCGTGGCCCACGAACTGGGGCACGGGATCCATCAGTCCCTTTCCGCCGAACAGGGCCTGCTCGAACTCGACACGCCGCTGACCACGGCAGAGACCGCCAGTGTCTTCGGTGAAATGCTGGTCTTCCGGAGCCTCATGAGGCAGGAGAACGATCCCAAAGTGCGCCTGGCACTGCTTTGCGGAAAGCTCGAAGACGCCTTCGCGACGGTCTTCCGACAAATCGCCATGACGGACTTCGAAAAGCGTCTGCACGGCGCTCGGCGTGAGGAAGGCGAACTTGCCATCGAACGCATCAACGAACTCTGGATGGAAGCAAACCGGCCGATGTTCGGCGATTCGGTCCACCTGAGCGACGACTACGCGTGGTGGTGGCTCTACATTCCACACTTCGTCCACTCGCCCTTCTATTGCTACGCCTACGCGTTCGGAGAACTCCTGGTGATGGCACTGCTCCGGCGTTACGACGAAGAGGGAGAGGCCTTCGTGGCGCGTTACCTCGACCTGCTGCGCGCCGGAGGCTCCGACTCCCCCCGGAATCTGCTCGCACGCATGGACCTCGACATTGCCGACCCGGGTTTCTGGGCGGGCGGCCTCACGCTGTTGGAAGATCTCGTGACCGAGGCAGAGCAGATCGCCTCGACCTAGGGCGCCTCCACCCCGCTCAACTCCTGCGCGATTCGGGTCGCGGCCCGCATCCCCGATGCGATCTTCCCCGCCACGCCCGGCTTCACCAGGTAGTCGCCCGCGAAGGACAAACGCGGCGATGGATCGAGACGACCGTTGAAACGAGCCAGGCTCATGGCATGGCCCACGGGAAACACCGGGTGAGCCCGGGTGCGGCGCAACACGGCGGTTGCCTGTACGTCGAGCCGGCCGATGGGAGTCCGGGCCAACGAGGCCAGCACCGCGTCCACCACCAGGGCATCGGGCTCTCCCGACAGCGTGGAAACCTGTCTGCTGGCCAGGCGTACCGCCAGCAGACCGGCTCCATCAGGTGTCGCCCCGGATCGATGGTGTTGCGAGGTCACCGATCCCACCGTCAAATTCAGGGAGCGCGGCACCAGTACGCGATGGGTCCTCAACGATCGAGGTGGCCGGTCCAACATCAGAAAGACGGTCACCCCCGGAAGCTCAACCCGGTTGGCGAAGAATCCCGCTTCGCCGGGGCTGAGTTTGGGACACACCCGCGGGACCGCTCCGGCGGGAAGTGCGATGACGGCGGCGTCGCCGAAGATCCGGTGCTCACGAGCGCCACTGCGAACACGCATGCGGACCCCGTCACTCTGACTCTCCAGGGCCAACAGCTCACAACCCCACCGCACCGGAACCTCCCCAGCGAGGGCTTCCCGCAGAGCCGCAGCGCCCCCCACCAATGAAAACCAGGGGCCCGGACGGATCTGATCACGCAGCAGGGCCAGGGCAAAGTCTCTGGAAATCTGTTCGGGCGTGCAGCCGACTCCTCCCTCGCACCAGGGCGCCACAGCCGCCTCCAACACCTCGCCTCCGAACTCACGACGGGTGAATTCGGCCAGGGATTCGTCGGCACGCCGACCTCCCGGGCGTCGCCGACGGACCCCGGAGGCCAAAGCCAGCCAACTGCGAGGCGAGAAACGACGTGAACCCAAGAGTTCCGCCGGAGAGGTCTGCGGCTGGAGCTGCCCTCCCGACACGACAGCAGTATCTCGACGCGCAAGTGGACGAAGCGCAGAGGCCCGCCGCAACGGCTCCAGCATCCTCTCGAGGTCGGCCGTCGCCTCCCCGGGAAGAGGGGGTTCGTCGTCGAGAACGAAACCGTAACGTTCGTGGCGCCCAGCGAGCGCCGGCGCGCGCTCCAGCACCTCCACCTCGTGTCCCGCTCGTTGCAACCTCCACGCGCAGGCGAGCCCAGCCAAACCGGCGCCCGCCACCACCACACAGGCCATCAGGCCCGCTCCACCTGTGGGGTCTCCGGGGCCCGGCTTCCCCGCGCAGCGATCTCGTCGAGTACAGCCAGCAACTGTCGGGGAGGATAAGGCTTGGCGAGAAATGCCCAGCCGTGCTCCTGAGCGAGCCCCTCGAGTTCGCCTTCGAGGGGAGCACCGCTGGTGAGGACCACGTCCACGTCGCCCTCGGACTTTACGAAGGCCCGCGCGACCTCTCCGGCACCTCTTGGGGCAATGGATGCGTCGAGGATCGCCACGTCGAAGCCATCGCCGTCAGCTCCGAGAACCTCCAGGGCCTCGTCGCCATCCCGGGCCAACACGACTTCGTTGCCGGCTCCAACGATCACCCGCTCGATCAAACGGAGCAGACTCGGCTCGTCATCAGCGACGAGTACACGGAACGAGAGGTCTTCCGGGGGCACGAGGGCAAGATACCGCCATCTCCCGTCTTGACGAATGGCGAAAAAAAGACGAAAGTATGCAGACCGCCAGCCCCCCGGTGAAGCAGTGCCCCCCTCGGAATCTGATTACATCGAACTGCGCTGCCGCAGCGCCTTCTCATTTCTCGACGCCTGCTCGAACCCCGAGGATCTGGTGGAACGGGCCGCCCAACTCGACCATCCGATCCTGGCTCTGGGGGATCGCGACGGTGTCTACGGAATCCCCCGCTTCCACCAGGCCGCTCAAGGAGCAGGCTTACGGGCCATCGTGGGAGCCCAGGTACGGGTCGGTTCCGAAACTCCGAATGGGGCCGTCCCCCTCCTCCTGCTGGTCGAAACTCCACGTGGCTACCGCAACCTGTGTCGCCTGCTCACCCTCGGCCACGCGCGCGGTAACAAGGGCGAGGCCCACCTCCGCTGGCCGGACCTTCAGGAACACGCCAACGACCTGGTCGCGCTGGTGCACGGTGACGAACAACTCCAGCCTCTGCACCTCACCCACACCCTGCAGGTCTTCGGCACCCACCACGTCTGGCTCGACGTGTGCCGCCACCTCGACCGACGAGCCGAGGCCGCCAGTCGGCGCGCCGTCGGCCTCGCCCAGACTCAGGGCATCCCCATCGTGGCCAGCAACGACGTGCGACACGCCCGCCCCGAAGGGCGACGTCTACTCGACGCGCTGACCTGTTTGCGCATCGGTTCCTCGCTCGACCGCGCGGGACGCCAACTCGTCCCCAATGCCGAACGCCACCTGCGTCCGCGGAGCGAAATGGTCCAACGCTTCGCAGATCACCCCGAGTGGGTGCTTGCAACACGTGCCATCGCCGAGCGCTGTGAGTTCCAACTCGGAGACCTGGGATACGCCTTCCCGGAGTTCCCGGTACCCGACGGCGAGAGCCAGGACTCCTGGCTACAGCATTTGACCGAGCGTGGCGCACGGGACCGCTACGGCGATCCACTCCCAAGTCGGGTCCGCGTCCAGATCGAGCGCGAGTTGACCGTCATCCGCAAGCTCGGACTGGCAGGCTACTTCCTCATCGTTCACGACATCTCATGCTTCGCCACCCGACAACCCATGCTGGCCCAGGGCAGGGGATCGGCGGCCAATAGCGCCGTGTGTTACGCGCTCGGCATCACAGCGGTCGACCCCATCTCCATGGAGTTGTTGTTCGAGCGATTCCTCTCGGAAGAACGGGGCGAGTGGCCGGACATCGATATCGACCTGCCCTCGGGCGAGCAGCGCGAACGCGTCATCCAGTACGTCTTCGAGAAATACGGTCCGCAGCGGGCGGCCATGACGGCGGTGGTGATCACCTACCGCACCCGCCTGGCGGTACGCGAAATGGGCAAGGCCCTGGGTCTCGGCGCCGACACCATCGGCCCCCTGGCCGGCGCGCTCTCCCGACTCGAGCACCGAGACGATCTCGACGCTCTGGACACCACCCTCCGCCAGGCCGGTGTCGACCCCCGCGCTCCGCGCATCGGAGAGTTGCTCACCCTGGTCGAACAAGTACGGGGACTTCCGCGCCACCTGGGGCAACACACCGGCGGAATCGTGATCGCCGCAGGCAGGCTCGACGAGGTGGTTCCCATCGAACCCGCCTCCATGGAAAAACGCCGCGTGGTCCAATGGGACAAAGACGATTGCACAGACCTCGGCATCATCAAGATCGACCTGCTTGGCCTGGGAATGCTGGCCGCCCTGGAAGACACCCTCGAGTTGATCCGCAATGTCGAAGGCCAGGAGGTCGACCTCGCCCACTTGCCCGTCGATGACCCGGCCACCTACGCGATGATCCAGCGGGCCGACACTGTGGGCACCTTCCAGATCGAGAGTCGCGCACAGATGGCCACCCTCCCGCGCATGAAGCCCGAACGTTTCTACGATCTGGTGGTCGAGGTGGCGATCATCCGCCCCGGTCCCATCACTGGAAAGATGGTCCACCCCTATCTGGAGCGCCGTGCCGGCCGGTCGCCCGTCACCTACCCGCACCCCTGTCTCGAGCCCATCCTGAAGCGAACTCTCGGTGTACCGCTCTTCCAGGAACAATTGCTTCGCATCGCCATGACGGCTGCCGGTTTCAGCGGAGGAGAGGCCGAAGAGTTGCGCCGAGCCATGGGATTCAAACGCTCGGTGGAACGCATGGACACACTCGCCCAGCGTCTGAGAGCAGGCATGACAGAACGCGGTATCGAGGGAGACGCCCAGGACGAGATCCTGCGCGGAATCACATCCTTTGCGCTCTACGGCTTTCCAGAATCCCATGCCGCCTCTTTTGCGTTGATCGCCTACTCGTCCGCGTACCTCAAAACCCATCACCCGGCCGCTTTTCTGGCCGGCTTGCTCAACGCCCAGCCCATGGGCTTCTACAGCCCCGCCACCCTGGTCAAGGACGCTCAGCGCCACGGCGTCGAGGTACGCGGCATCGACGTCGCTCACTCGAACTGGCGCTGCAGCCTCGAACCCCTCCCCTCCGCCGACCGCCCTCCAAGCGTGCGCCTGGGGCTTTGCTTTGCCGCTGGGTTGCGGCGCGAAACCGGCAAGGCCATCGAACGTGCGCGCAAACAGGCCGCCTTCACCAGCACAGCCGACCTCGCCCAGCGGGTCGGTCCCCGGCGCGACGAACTCGAGAGTCTGGCCAGTCTGGGCGCCCTGTCCTCCATCGACCGCTCGGCCCACACCCGGCGTTCGGCGCTCTGGCAGGTACTGGCTCTCGAACGGGACCCAGACTCCCTGTTCGCCGGACATCCACCGCGCGAGTCCCCCTCCCCTCTGCGGGAAACCAGCGCTCTCGAAGACACCTTGACCGACTATCGAGCCAGCGGCCTGACCGTGGGGCCTCCGATCATGAGCCACCTGAGGTCGGAACTCGCGGCCCGCGGCTGTCTCAGCGCCGCACAGCTGAGTCAGGTGCCCGACGGGCAATTCGTACGCACGGCGGGTGTGGCCATCGTGCGCCAACGACCCCAGACAGCCCAAGGGGTCTGTTTCATCACCCTCGAGGACGAAACCGGCTTGTCCAACGGCGTGCTCACTCCTCACTTCTTCGAGCGCTTCCGTGTGCCTCTGCACGCGGGTTCGATCCTCGAGGTCGCGGGCCCCGTGCAGAACGTCGATGGCGTGGTCCACGTGCGCGTGAAGGAGTTGCGCGCTCTGACAGGCCGCGCAGGCCTACCGCCCTCCCACGACTACCGCTGACACTCCCGATTCGCCTACTCCTCGCCCCGGTGATACGTTGAAGCCCTGTCCCGTGGCCCGTGTAACTCATCACCAGACCGATTACCCGTCCCCCCGACCCCGGGGTCGCTTGACCCTCGCCCTCTCGCTCTCGAGTGCGATCCTCGGCGTGGCATTGTTCGGCTGCGTGCCCACCGCCCAAATGCCGCCGACGCCCCCCAATATCCTCCTGATCGTGGCGGACACTCTGCGAGCCGACGCACTTTCGTGCTACGGAGGTCCCACCTCGACCCCCAGCATCTGCAGCCTCGCCCGCGACGGCGTGCAGTTCGAACGCGCCTACAGCGCCGGAGGGTGGACCCTCCCCGCATCCGTCACCCTGTTCACGGGCCAGCACGCCACCGTCTTCGCCCGCGACGATGGGCAAAAGCGTCCAGCGAACCGCTTCTACCTCGTCCCTCCCAGCGAGGTCCTCCTGGCTGAGATCCTGAAAAGCCTCAGCTACCAGACCGCTGCCTTCGTCGAGAGTGGCGTCGCCATCAAACCACGGTCCCTCCAGGGCTTCGAGCGTCGTGAAGTAAACCGCCCCGATGTTCTAGCCGAGCGCCACACCGAGTGGGCACGCGAGCGCAATCTGCCGCTGGATGATTTCCGAGATCTCCAGGTCGTCCCAATGTTGCGCTTCCTCGGCGAGGAGGTCACGGGGCCCTTCTTCGCGCTTCAGTGGTTCAAGGATCCCCACGCCATCTACGCGCCCCCAACCCCCTGGATGGAAGGCCTCCGGGCTCGATTCTCAAACCTTCCCCACTCGCTCGACCACTACACACGACTCGCCGCACGGGATGATCCCACCCGTGGTTGGATCGATTTCGAGGCACGGGTCGCCGACATGAGCACCCGGGAACTCGACGCCGTTCGAGCGCTCTACCACGCCGAAGTCGAATCCCTGGACGCACGTGTGGGATCCATCCTCAAGGCCCTCGACGAAGGTGGGCTTCGCGAAAACACCTTCGTAATCTTCACCTCCGACCACGGCGAGGGCTTCGGAGAACATGGCAAGTTCTTCCACGCCGACCGCTGGCTCTATGAAGAGTTCGTGCGGATCCCGCTCCTGATCAGTGGACCTGGCATCTCCCGCGGACAGCGCATCGACGCGGCCGTCTCCCACATCGATCTCGTGCCCACTCTGCGAGTTCTGCTGGGCTTGTCACCGGCCTCCAGCGATCAGGGCCAGAGCCTCCACGCGCTGCTCCACGGCCAGTCCGACCAGGCAAAGCGCGTCCAGTATCTCGTGGCCACCGCGCGTGACGACGGCTTCGCGGCCCTGGTCGATGGGCGCTACAAGCTGATCCTGCGCCCACAGAGCGCGGAACTGTTCGACCTCGTCGCGGACCCTGGCGAGACTCGAGACCTCGCCGCAGAACAGCCCGACGTGGTGGAACGTATGCGGGCCCGGGCCGATGCCCTTCACGCCGAAGATCGCGCCCGGCGAAGCCGACGGCTGGCGGCAATCGACGAGGGCACGGTCCGACAGGTGGGTGCAGAGACACTGCGGGAACTGCAAGCCCTGGGCTACCTCGAAACCGGGGATCTCGACGGTGAGAACCCGCCCCCGATGGAGCCCGAACCGTGAGCGGCGCTCCGTGGTACCGGGACGGCCTGAAATTCCGATGCACGCGCTGCGGCAACTGCTGCACCGGCTCGCCGGGCAGCGTGCTCGTGAGCGATGACGAGATCGAAGCGCTGGCCGATCACCTGGAGTTGCCACCCGAAACCTTCCGAGAGCGCTACACCCGAAGACTTCGCAGCGGCGACGTCAGTCTGACCGAGAAACCCAGTCGGGATTGCGTGTTCTACGCCCGCGGCCACGGCTGCACCGTCCATTCCCAGCGCCCGCGGCAGTGCCGCACCTGGCCCTTCTGGAATTCACTGGTCCACTCGCGTGAGCGCTGGGACGAAGAATCGCGAAGTTGCCCGGGCATGAACCGGGGAGAGCACTACGACGCCGAAACCATCACGGCCCTGGCACGCAACGATGGCACGTCGGGGTCGCGCTGAGGAGTCCTTGCTCCATCGATCGAATGGATCGAGAATGGTCGAGGTTCGTCTCATCAGGGGAGTGCAATCCGGGTGCTGGAGTTCGAGATCGGCAAGTGGACGATTGCAGTCGATCCCGACTTGACGCGGGAGATCTACGCCGGTCTGGAAACCAGTGGTGCAGAGTCCTGCGGTTGTGAGCCCTGTTTCAACTTCGCCGCAGTCCGTCATCTCGTCTACACCCCGGAGATCCTAAACCTGTTCGATTGGCTCGGTGTGGACCCCCTGCTCGAATCCGGGGTACGCCACCTGGGCCGGGTCACACCCGGGTCCCACCGATACGCGGGCTGGTTCCACGTGGTGGGCAAGATCGCCAAGGGGCCTGCTACCCCCGTAGCCGCAGCCGACCGTGGGCGGGAGTCCGTGGTGTCCCTGGTCGACTCAGGGGATGGACTCGAGGTGGGTTTTTCGACCGAGCGATCGCTGGCCCCCGAGGACTTCCGCGGGTTACCCGTGGTCACCCTCGAGTTCAGCGCTCTGGCGCCCTGGATCTCCAACGCACCCGAGCCCGATTGACTCCGGCCGCCCCTCGAACGGGGCGCCAGCCGCGATCAGTGGGTTGCGCCCGCCTCGCTCGCTCCGCCGCCACCCCGCATAGCCCGAAGAGCGTGGAAGAGACTGACCAGCAGGCTCGAACTGAAGATGACCAACAGGAAACCGAAAGCCACCAGGGCAAAAGTGTTCCCGCTTGCGTAGGCCTGACTCGCCAGATGAACGAACAGGGAGGCCAGGGCCACGAAACCAAACGTGGCCGACAGCCATTCGAGAACGGCCCGCCGGGGCCCCTCCTCGCTGAACGAAACCACGAGCCAACCCAGTACCACCAGGGCCAGAGCCCCGAAACCAACGATTCCCACGGCACCCATGGACGCCTCCTGGATCAATTCTCTCGCCCTCAATCCGTTTCGGCCAGGTCGGACGCGGACTTGACGCAGTCCGACTCCCTCTCACATGGAAAATTCTCCACATTCCAGCGAGAGGGGCCTGTCCAACGAGCCTCTTTTCGTCGGCCCTTCAGCCCGATGTACGCGCCACCAGGTCGCGAACCGTGGCCACCAACTGGTCGGGCGTGAAGCCGAACTCTTCAGCGAGATCGCGATGCGGAGCAGAGGCCCCGAAACGGTCGATCCCGTAGACCCTCCCTGCAGGCCCCAGCAACTGGTGAAAACCGAGGCCGCGGCCCGCCTCCACGGCCACCACAGGAGTCCCATCAGTGGGCACGAGACTGCTGCGGTAGGTGTCGGGCTGCTCTAGGAACAGGTCCAGGCAGGGCACTGAAACCACGCGCGCCGAGAGTCCATCGGCTTCCAGTTTGGCGGCCGCATCACATGCCAGAGACACCTCTGAGCCCGACGCCAGCAGCACAACCTTCGTCGCATCGCCGGGTTCTCGCACCGCGTAGGCGCCCCGCAGAACGTCCTGCGGCGTGAAGCCCGCTGGCCGCTCGAGGGCTGGTACCCCCTGACGTGTGAGCGACAACAAACCGGGCCCATCCTTACGGCGTGCGATGTACGCGTAGGCCATGGCGGTCTCGATCCCATCGGCGGGCCGAAAGACGGGGAGGTTGGGGATGGCACGCAAGGCATCGAGTTGCTCGATGGGCTGATGGGTCGGACCGTCTTCACCGAGGAAGATCGAGTCATGGGTGAACACGAAGATCGTGGGCACCCCCATCAAAGCCGCCAGCCGAATCGAGGGACGCATGTAGTCGCTGAAAATCAGGAACGTCCCGCAATACGGGCGGAAGGTTCCCTCCAGCGCAATCCCATTGGCGATGGCGCCCATGGCGTGCTCGCGCACCCCGAAGTGGATGTTGCAACCCGCGAAGGGATCCTCCCCCTCCTCGGCACCCGGTCCCACGGTTCCGCGGCCCTTGAGGTTCGGAGGTGCCGCGGAACCCGCGAGGTCAGCACTTCCGCCCACCAGGTACGGCACTGCCTTCGCGAGGGTCTCGAGGGATGCCGCCGAGTGTTTCCGAGTCGCGTCATCCACGCTCTCACGCCCTGCACATAGCTGTTCGGCCAGATCTTCGGGAAGCTCTCCTGCTCTCGCGCTGTCCCAGGCCGCCGCTCGTTCCGGGTTTGCGCTACGCCAGGTTTCCAGCGCCGCATCGAGTTCCCCCCGTTGAGCCCGCTTGGCTGCAATGCACTCGTCGAAGAATGCGCGCACATCGTCGGGTACCCGGAAACGCGGTTCGAGAGGCCACCCCATCGCCTCTTTTGTGAGCGCCAGCTCCTCTTCGCCGAGTTTCTCGCCATGGGCTTTGGACTTACCCGCTCGGTTGGGGCTTCCGAGACCAATGGTCGTGCGCATCACCACGAGCGACGGACGCGCGGTTTCCTCCCGCGCCGCCTTCAGAGCGGTCGAAAGCGCGGCGTGGTCCTCCCCATCGACACTCAGAATCTGCCACCCGTAGGCCTCGAAGCGCTTGGAGACGTCCTCCTGGAAAGTGATCGAAGTGGGGCCGTCGATACTGATCTGATTGTCGTCGTACAGACAGATCAAGTTGCCCAGAGCATGAGTGCCCGCGAAGGACGCGGCTTCGGACGCTATGCCCTCCATGAGATCGCCGTCGCCGGCAATGCAATACACGAAACTGTGACCGGGCCCCTGCCCATCCACCGAGAAACGGGCACGCGCCATCTGCTGGGCGAGTGCAATTCCCACGGCATTTCCCACTCCCTGGCCGAGGGGGCCCGTGGTGAGTTCAACGCCGGGGGTATCCCCGTACTCCGGGTGACCCGGAGTCTTGGAGCCGAGTTTGCGAAAGTTCCGGATGTCATCGATGGACAAGTCGTACCCGAACAGGTGGAGCAATCCGTACTGCAACATCGATGCGTGCCCATTGGACAACACGAAACGGTCCCGGAGCGGCCACTCGGGATCCGTGGGATCGAAGCGCAGGTGGTTGTTCCACAATTCGAAAGCAGGACCAGCCAACGCCATGGGCGCGCCCGGATGGCCGCACGAAGCCTCTTCGATGGCATCAACGGCTAGAAAACGGAGTGTGTTCTCGATTTGCTCCCGCAAGGAAGCTGAGGGTTGGGGGGTCATGGAGTCTCCACGAAAGACGCTGGGGCACAGGGGGGTTGGTTGTCCAAACGATACTACCGTTGCCCCGCCTCGGGTAGCACTGTTGGAAGGGGAGCCTGCGAAGATTCAAGAGGCGTTTGATTCTCGTGCTGGGTGCGCAACCCGGGCCGAGTCTCAGTACTCTGTTCCCGGTGGACCCGTTGAATCCCGACGACCTCCTGGCGCGCCCCGGCGCGCTGGCGACCGCCATCCAGGAGCGCTCGCGCCGCTCGGCGGCCAGTGGCGCGCGGCTCTCCCTGACCACCCACCGCAGCACCCTCCGAGATGCGGGGGTGGACTTCGCTGTCCACGTCCTCGAGCGTGTCACCTACAAGGAGCGCCACGGCAACACCCTGGTGGCCGAGGACCGGAACCCCTTCCTCGACATCGAACCTGATCTGTGGGTCGGGGATCTACCGCCGAAACACCGGGTACTGCTGAACAAATTCAATGTCGTCGAGAATCACGCCCTGGTGGTCACCCGCAGTTTCGAGCCCCAGACCCACCCCCTGACCGCAGCCGACTTCGAGGCCGCCTGGCACTGCCTCGGTCAACTCGACGGCCTGGTCTTCTACAACGGCGGTGAGGCAGCCGGTGCCAGCCAGCCCCACAAGCATCTGCAGTTACTACCGCTTCCCCTGGACGAGGGCCCTGCGCGCATCCCCCTGGAGCCACTGCTCCGGGGGGCAGATCCCAGTGGACGAGTGACTGCCTGGCCGGAGCTCCCCTTCGCTCACGCCTGCGTCGCCGTGGCCGAATGCGCGGGCCTCGAGCCCGCGGAAGCCGGGCTCCATTGCGAGGACCTCTACGTCCGACTGCGGAATGCAGCGGGTTGTCCCGACCCAGCTCCCTACAATCTATTGCTGACCCGCCAGTGGATGTGGGTCGTCGCCCGCTCCCGAGATGCCGTCGAGGACATTCCCGTCAACGCCATGGGGTACGCGGGTTGCCTGCTCGTGCGGGACAAGGACGGGCTCGCTGCCCTGCAACGGAGGGGCGCCCTGGAAGTGTTGAGACGTGCAGGTTTTCCGCGCGACCCCTGATATCCACGGGATGCTCGAAAAATCCAGCTTCTGCATGGCGCTGGCTGGTGGCATGATGGCGCCATGAAATTGCACACCGTCGTCGATGGAGTTCCCCTGGGAGAGGGACCGGTCTGGTGTCCCGATGGCACCCTGGTCATCACCCACATTTCACCGGGCGGTCTCCGCCGGATCGATCCAGCCAATGGCGCCTCCGAACGGATTGCCTCCATGCCCGGGGGTGCAAACGCCGCCCAACTCGCCTCGGATGGAGGCTTCGTGGTAACACAGAATGGAGGCATCGACTTCACGGTCTTTGCCGATAGCCTGGGGCTCAACGCTTCGAAGATCCCCTACGCGCCGGGCACGCCCGGTCTCCAACGCGTGCGCCCGACGGGAGAGGTCGAGTATCTGCTCGACGAAGGATTCTCGGCCCCCAACGATCTCGTGGTGGCAACCGATGGCACGATCTTCTTCACCGACCCTCCCCAATTGAAACACGGTCGGCACAGTGATGCCGCTGAGGGACGTTTCTGGGCCTACGAGCCAGGCGGCCAGGTGCGTTTGATCGCCGAGGGTTTCAGCTACGACAACGGAGTGGCACTGTCCCCCGAGGGCCGTCCATTGATCGTGGAGGGCAGCGGACTGCTATGGATCGATCCGAACACGGGCGATCGCGAGTGGTTCGTCGAGAAGCTGGCCGGCGAGTCTCCCGGCGACGGCTTCTGCTTCGACGTCGAGGGTCGCGTTTATGTCTGCTGCCCCACGGACCACTGCGTGCGCATTCTCGATCGCGATGGGCATGAACTCGAAATGGTGGAGCTCGGTGAGGGAGCCCTTCCCACCAACTGCTGTCTGGGCGGTGAAGACGGCAAGACCCTGTTCACCACCGAGTTGGCTCCCGGCCGCGTGATGGCCCTGGAAGGGCTTCCAGCGCCAGGCCTGCCGCTGACCCCCTGGCCCGCGCCCGACTGAGTGCAGTGTGGTCGGGGTGGTGGGATTCGAACCCACGACGCTGACCCCCCAAAGATCAGGCTCTGGCCACTGAGCTACACCCCGACCCCGCGAGCTTACCATTGCGGGATGCAGTGAACCCAGTTGAGGTTCGCCTCAGGCCCGGGCCTCACCCCAGAGGCGCGAAGATCTTCTCGTCGAGCCAACCCACCAAGCTACGCAGAGCCTCCGGGTTGATCTCGTGCCCCATTTCGTACTCCCGGTACACGGTGGGAACGCCGAGTCGCAAGAGGCTATCGCGCGAATCCTGCCCTCGAGCCACGGGAATCATGGGGTCTTCGGTCCCGTGCATCACGAGACTCGGCAGATCCTCGAAAGCGGGCCCGGGACCCTGCTGCGCAGCCAGTGCATCGGGTAACCAACTCGAGAGCGCAACCAGCCCAGAGAACCGGCTGGGATCGTCGAGGGCAAGGCGGTAGGCCATGACACCGCCCTGGCTGAACCCCAGGATCACGAGTTTATGGGGATCCACGGGGAAGCTGCGCTTGGCTCGCTCGATGAACTCGAGCAAGGCCTGGGCAGCAGCATCCACCTCGGTCGCATCGGGCTCACGACCCTGACCGAGCGGAAACCAGCCATAGCCACTCATTCCGGGCTGGATAGGTACGGAAACTGGGCCCTGCGGACACAACATCACAGCCTCACCGCGATGGATCAGAGGGGCGAGGCCGAGCAGGTCGTGCGCGCTGGCCCCCCAACCGTGCAGGGCGACGACGGTGGGAAAAGGGCCGGGACCGGCCGGAACGTGGGCAGTGTAAAGAAGGTCCATGACCAGAGAGTACCGATCGGGGCGGGTTCGGGCCCAACACCGAGCTACCATGAGAGCCCCCCCACCAGACCCGCACCCCTACGCGGAGCCCCATGACCGGAGCCTTCTCCTTTGTGGTCGGAAACGCCCTGGCCCTCGCGGCCGCGGTCGGCCTGGCGAGCTGGGCATTTTCCGGCCGCGAGCACTGGCGCAGGGCCTTTGGCGCCCTGGCCGCCTATCCCCTGATCTGCATGGCGGCAGTAGCGCTGGCATCCCTGTCCGGCGACCTGTCGGGCATGGGCCCCATGTGGACCGCAGGGGCAATGGCGGGAGGGGTCGCCCTGGCCCACCTGGCGAAAAAGCGAACCCGCCCGGGCACCGACCGATGGCCCCTTCCCGAACCCACGAGCCAGGGAGCTCACAGCGAGCCGGGGAATCCCGCCCAACGCGCAGCTCTGGGGCTGGCCGGTGGGCTCCTGGCCGCCTGGGCATTCACGACCCTGCTCCTCGGCACACAGTTCGTCTGGGATGACCTCAGCTATCACGCTGCCCTACCGGCGCGCTGGCTCGCCAACGGCCAACTCGGGCTGGCCCCTCTCACCTTCCAGGCCTACTACCCCCTCAACCCCGAAGTCTTCGCTCTCTGGTTCCTGGCGCCCCTGGGAAGTGACGCCTACGCGAGTGCCGGCGTCTTTTATTGGGGCGTCTTGGCGAGCGCCAGCGTGGCCTTATTGGCGCGCGGGATCGCAGGACCCGGAGTGGCGCCCCCGCTCTGCATCGCGTTTTTACTGACCTCCAACGTCGTGTGGAACCGCAGCCACACCTTCACCGCCACGGATCTCGCGGCCACGGCGTCCCTGCTGGCAGGCATCGTATTCGCCATGAGCAAGCTCGGGACATCTCGCGAACAAACCCGGGTGGACGCACTGGCAGCCGGTGCCCTGTGTGGCCTCGCCGTGGGGTCGAAGGTCTTCTACGCGCCCGCGGCTGCAGTCGTCGCCCTGGGACTGGCGGCCCGCGTCGGCGAATCGCGCCCACGCGCCGGGTTGGGGGCCGTCGGCTGGTTCGGCCTCGCGGCACTGCTGACCGGTGGCGCCTGGTATCTGCGCAATTGGACGCTGACGGGAAACCCACTGTTCCCTGCCAGCTTCGGCCCCTTTGGTGGACCCTTCGACGCCACCGCTCAGGCCCAGACAACGTTGGCGGCCCGCATCTCGAATTCCGGCATCGATCTGGCGAATTGGCGAGACCTCCTGGTAAGTCGAGCCAACTGGCCTCCGAGCCTCGCAGCGATCTCAGCCCTCGGTGCCCTGGGCGCGGCGGTGTCCCTGAGCCGAGAGAGCATTCGCAAGAGCCTGAGTTCGGTGGAAGGCATTCTGCTGCTGGCGGGAGCCGTCACACTCGTCGCCTATCCCCTTCTCCCCTTCTCGGGCACGGGCAACCGACCGGACATGCCTCCGCACACCGGTTATCTGCGCTTTCTCCTCCTCCCGTTCGCAGCGGGAATCGTGCTGTTTTCACGACGAGTGTCCGGCAACAGCCACCGCTCAGGAGTCTGGACGGCGGTGGGTCTGTTGGCGGTGGCAACGGCATGGAAGCTACCCGCCCTCGAGTCCGTGGTCGTCTTCGTAACGGGACTGGTGCTGGTCACCCTGCGGCAGCCTCTGCTTCGGGTCTGGAGTTCCCTGCAGTCCTCCGCCTGGCGCATGGGGGTTGCGGGAATCACAGTTCTGGTTGGGCTTGCCGCCTGGGCGCCCGTGAAGCAACACCTGACCGACGAGCGATTGTTCGACTACCGCGCGCACCACGGGCCCATCGGTCAGGCATGGCGCGCCCTCGAGACCCTGCCTGACGGGTCGAGGATTGCCTTCTTCATGGCCGAGCCCTCGGAATACACGCAGATCTACCCACTCTTTGGCCGACGTCTCCAACACGTCCCGGTCATGGTCGACCGAGATGGATCGCCGCGGAAGCCCCTCCACGAGCGCTGGCGAGAAATCGCGAATTGGTGGGAGGAGTGGGACACGCGAAGCGAGCGGCTCGACACGCGAGCCCTGCTCCACAACCTCCGTGGCAGAGAGGTCGACTACGTGCTGGTGAGTCGCTGGTCACTCGATGAGTGGCCCCCCCAGCACGAAGCCTTGAAGGCAGCCCCCCTGGGCGAACCGCTCTTTGATGACGGATACTCGGTGCTCTGGAATCTGAATCCATGAAAATCTCCCGATTGCTCGCACTCGGTTCGATCGTTCTTCTTCTGGCCTGGGGAGCCGCCTGCAGTCCAGGGGCGCCGCCAACCACAGTCATCCCGCCCGGTACCTCGGTCGTGCTGATCACCATCGACACCCTGCGTGCCGACCACTTGAGCCTCAATGGCCACCCGCACGTCACAACGCCCTATCTCGACCGACTCGCCCGCGAGGGCGTCTACTGCTCTCGCTGCTACGCACAGAGTTCCTGGACACTGCCCTCCATGCTGTCGATGTTCTCGTCGCTGACGCCCGCAGTTTTCGGTGTGACCCGGGGCGTCGCTCCTCTCGACAAACATCTCAAGCAGGGGCCCCTCCACGAAGAGGAGGTGCAGATCGAGTATTTCTCGTCGAGCTACGAGACCCTCACCGAAGTCCTGGCCTCCCACGGTTACGCGACCGCGGGTTTCTCCACCAACGGCCACCTGCGCGTCGAGCAGGGCTTCGCGCAGGGCTTCGCGCACTTCGACCAGGAGTCCTGTGTCTGGGACACGGCGGAGTGCGTCTTCGTAGAAGCTCGGGATTGGCTCGACGAATACGTGGCTCAACCGCGCGAAGGACCATTCTTCTTGTGGGTCCACCTCTTCGATCCCCATTTCGACAAGCGGCGCGACGGTGACCACGACTACCCCCTCTATGCCACCTCCGGGACCTATGCCAACCTCTTCTCAGAAAGCGCCAAGCCCACGGACTCCATCGAAGAGAAGGTTCGACGCAGCTACGACCGGAAGCTTCGACTCACGGATGATCAGATTGCGAACTTCGTCGAAAACCTGCGAGAACGGGGCCTCCTCGACCATTCGATCCTGGCCTTGGCGGCGGACCATGGCGAGGAATTCAACGAAAAAGGTCGCTGGGGACACTCCAAGTCCTTGGACAACACTCTCGTCCACGTTCCCCTGCTCTTTCGCTTCCCCGGTGAAAGCCCCCGGGGCGTCGTGGACGTACCCGTTCGCAACATGGATCTCGCTCCCACCCTGCTCGGCGCCCTCGGAATCCCCGCTCCGGCGGCCATGCGCGGGGTCAGCCTCATGCCGCTGTTCGAGGGCCGGGATCAGATGATGCCAGCCTCCTATGGCGAAACGAGGCGATTCGGCTTCGACTACCGCTTTCGAATCGATCCCGCCCTCGATCGCAAGCTCGTCCTCGACATGAATTCAGGCCAGCGATGGCTTTACGACCTCACCAACGATCCCGGCGAGATTCGCGATCTCTCGAAAGTCGAGCCCACGACCGCCGATGCCCTGGAGCATGCCCTGCGAACCGACATCCAAGAGATGGAGTCCCGGGGTCACCATACTCAACGTATGGACACGATGAGCCAGGAGGAGATCGAACACCTGAAGACGCTGGGGTACCTCTGACCCTTCCCTCGTGGCGACTGGAGGATCAGGCCCTCCCTGGGTCGATGGGAGAATTGGCCACGCTCTCCCCAAGCAGGTGATCGGCGAGACGATGAGCGAGAGCCACCACGGTGTCCGTGGGATTCGCGGTACCCGCAGTGGGAAAGACACTGGCACCTGAGACGTAGAGGTTCTCCACTCCGAACACGCGCTGGTGACGATCAACGACCCCGTTGGTCGGGTCGAAGCCCATGCGCAGGGTTCCCGACGGGTGGAATCGCCACTTGTCACTCCGCTCCACTTCGATTCCCGAGGCCCCCAAGGCCGCCACCTGTGCGGTCAGGACCGCTCGCCCGGCAGCTTCGGTTCGCTGGTCCCGCTCGCTGTAACGAAAGGACACGTTGGCGATGGGGTCGCCGAAGCGATTGGTCTCACTGGAAGACAAACTCACCCGGTTCGAGGGCTCGGGCTCGATTTCCGGCTGATATTTGAGAATTACCGAACGCTCGCGAAACAAACGCAGTTGAAATTGAGCGGCATTGAGACCCCGCCGGCGGAATGGCTCGCAATAGTCGTAGGTTCGGTTGGGGCCGCTGTAGGACTCGCCGTCAAACAAGCCCTCCACGCTGGGGGGAACCACCTCCCAGCGCAGTGTGGGGTGCACGGTCAAATAGCGTCCCACCAGATCATTTTGATTGCCGATTCCCTGCGGGAACCAGCGCGATCGCGACAAGAGCAACAGACGGGCGCTCTCCACGACACCGGCCGCCAACACGAAGGACCTGGCACGAACCGACTGTGTGGTGCCGTCAGGGCCTCGCACCTCGACACTTTCGATGCGTGTCGCCTCCCCGGGAACGATTTGCATCACCCGGTAACCCACTGCCAACCTTCCATTCTCGGAATTCGCGAATTGCTCGGCCTCCCGATCCGCCAGACGCAGGGGAGCACCGTCTCGGTCTGATCGCGCCAAGGGGACATAACGCAGGTTCTGCCCCTCCACTGACAAACGCGGCGCCTCGTAGGGCTGGGGTTCGGTCTCTGGATAGGGGCAAGTTCGGGGTGGTTGCGCTCCGACCACGGGCGGATAGCCGCGCACCCACAGGTCTCGCTCGGCCCGGCAGTAATACGGCTCGAGGTCCGTGTAGTCGAGGGGCCAGTCGACGTCGAGTCCGAACTCGCTGCGCAGGCGGAAGTCATTGGCACGCATCCGGTTGACCGTTCCGGACCAGTGGTTGCTCGCACCCCCCACAGCGATCATGCGTGCGGCGTTGACGGGATAGTCGATCCCACCCTTCGTCGTATACGCGAAGGCCGCTGGGGCGCCGGAAAGCCAGCGACCCGGAAAACCTCCGGCCTCGAGCACCAGCGTACGGAGTCCCGCATCGGCCGCCCGTCGTGCAATGGGCAAACCCGAGAAGCCCGAACCGATGACGCACAGGTCGTACTCGCCCTCGATGCGAACCGACTCGTCCCTCCGGCACCCCGCGGCGACCATTGCGGAGGCCAGCCCCCCCGCCACGAACTCGCGCCGGGTGAGGGGCACGATCTAGCCGTTGCGGAACGCCGGGGCGCGTTTGGCGAGAAAAGCGTCCATCCCCTCGTTCCGATCTTCACTGGCAGAAACGAGGCCGAACGCCACCTGCTCGAGCGCATGGGCTACGCGCACGTCGGCATCCTGGGCCTCCTGAATCACCCGCTTCGCCTGGGCAACGGCGACGGGACCTTTGCTGGCAATGACCTCACCCATCCGCACTGAAGCCTCGAGAAGTTCATCCGCTTCGTGGAGGCGGTTGACGAGCCCGATGCGAAGGGCGAGTTCGGCGTCGATGGGCTCTCCCGAGAGCACCAGTTCCTTGGCCCAGGCCACGCCCACTCGACGGACCAAGCGCGTGGTGCCACCAAAGCCAGGGATCAAGCCGAGCCCCACTTCGGGTTGGCCGAAACGAGCCTTTGGCGATGCGTAGATCCAGTCACACGCCAATGCCAGCTCACATCCGCCCCCCAGTGCGAAGCCCCCCACCGCGGCAATGGTGGGCATGGGCAAGGACTCGAGAGCCTCTCCCACCCGGTGTCCCAGACGCGCGAAGGCTTCGGCTCGAGCCGGAGAGTGGGTGCGCATCTGGGCGATGTCCGCACCCGCCGCAAAGGCACGCCCCTCGCCCGTCAGCACCAGTGCCCGCAGTTCCCCTTGGGAAGAGACGTCCTCACAATGGGCCAGCAGAGCCTCGAGGGTCTCCTCGTCCAGGGCGTTGAGCACCTTGGGACGATTGAAGGTCAGCACAGCCACAGCACCGCGCAATTCCATCCGGACGACATCCATGTCGTGCTCCTCGCTTGGGGGCTGGGTCCATGCTACCGCGGTCGAACCGGTGCCGCGCCCAACCCGCACTCACGCCACCCCCGGCATCCAATCACCAGGGGGGCATCCAACTCCCCTCATCCCCCACGACATCGAGCAGAACCTGGCCCTCTCGATCGATCACGCGGACTCGTTCAGTTTTTTGATGAGTCTGTTCCCGCCGGTCCGTCACCTTCACCAGGATCCTTTCACCGTCGGGCGACCATTGGGGGACCTTTTCGTCGAGCAGATAACTCTCGGTGAGGGTGCGCAGGTTCTCGCCATCCAGATCGACGAGAAATAGATCTGGCGCATTCATGTTCCGGTAGGAAGTAAACACCACCTCATCGCGAGTAGGTGATGGAGCAGGCGACCCGTCGTTGCCCAGGCGATGGTAAGCGAGCGGGCGGCGATCCGTTCCGTCGGTTCGGATCACATTGAGCCGCTGCCGATAACCCTCGATGTGCCCGGCGAAGACGATCCATTTCCCATCGCGCGTAAACCGCGCGTCGTGGTCCCAGCGGGTCATGGACCCTGTGATCTCTCGAGGCCTCTTACCTCGCTCGAGCATCCAGAGCTGCTGCTGAATGTCCCGCCCACCCCGTCGAAACTCAGCGCCACCCCGCCGCTGGCTCACCACGCGTCGCGAGTCCGGGGCATAATCGCTGCGAAAGTGTTCGAGAGAGTACTGCGCGGAACCGATTAGAGCGTCTTTCCCCTCGAGAACGTCGTACTCGCGTACCCCTCTCGTACCATTCCCGAACGGCGACTTGACCGTGTAAGTAAAGTGTTTGCCGTCGGGCGCCCAGTCCGCCCAGAAACGATGCCGGCGGTTCGGCTCGCTTCGAATGACCTTCCGGCTCCCATCGACGGGATCGAGCAACACCAGCTCAGCACGGTTTCCGTCCCAGGCCTCGAAAAGCAGCTTCTTCGCAGCATCGGACCAGAGCGGCCGCCGCTCGTTCACCCCGGGCGTCCGCATCATCCGCTCCTCGGCACCGTCGCTCATCCGACTACGCCACAGGTCGAAATCCCCATCCTGCTCACGCACGAAGACGATCCCGTCCAAGGCCGTTCCTACGGTCGCAATCGGGGCTGACTGGGATTCCGGAAGCGTGGATTCCATCGCCTGACCCGTCGCGGAAAACGAACCCAGCAGGAGAATAAAACTCGAGACAACCGCCCGAACTCCACCTTCCGATCTCGCGTTCACGGGCATGGGCACTGGAGTCTACCCAACGAACCGCTTGTTCCAAGCCTCACGAAATACAGAACCAACCCCCGTCAAGAGCCCTCATTCGAACGACCTGCCTCCAGTGAAGTGAGTGATGGCACGCCGAAATGTCTCAGGACAGCCACAGCCTGGACGGTCGTCGCCGGAGGTGGCGAATCGGGGTCGGCACAAACCCAACCGCCATCCCCCGCCTGTTCATTGAGCAGACACGCCCCGAGTTCTGCCGCGTCGACGCGCGCACCGGGCAGGGCATGGGCATCACACCGTACGAGGACCCGTGCAGCATCGAGGGGGGCGAAAACCTGCGTACGGAAGCCGCGTTCGAACTCGCGCCCGCACCATTGCAGAACGGCGTCAGACTCTTCGTGGGCAAAATTGGAAAAGAACAGGGCGTGCGACGTGATGTCGGAGAGACGATCCCCCTTCACCCGTTCAGGCGACCAGTGGGACGCAAGAAAGTCACCTGCCGAGTGGAGTGCCGCCCGCCCACCCCAACGAGTCCGAGCGAGGCCGCCTGCCACGAGCCCAGTCGTACGCACACACTCGTCCAGAGATTCATCAGGAGACCCCCAGCACCCTGCTTCGTGCTGGAGCGATATGAGATGCTCACAGATCGCCTGGGCGAGGGGATGACCTAACTGACCCGACTCCGCCAACACCCACAGCCTACTCATTTCCGCGTGCAACCCTTTCGAGTCGAGGGGAGCCCCTTCAGCAAGTGGTTCTCCCAACAGATCGATGACCCGTTGATGCTCTCGCTCTCGAATCAGAACCTGACACCGCGCGCGCTCGAGAGAGTCGCCGTGCTGCGCGACGAAACGCTCCGCCTTCAGAAGGACATCTCGCAGAATCACGGCGCCTTCAAACCTGCAGGAGCAGGCCCTTCAGATAGACCCCCTCCGGGTGATCGAGGGCCACGGGGTGGTCGGCCGGAGCGCCGAGTTCCCGCAAAACCTTGAGAGGACGACCTGCATCCAGAGAGGCCCCGAAACAAATCTTCCGAAACAATTCAGGTCCCACGTGGTGCGAACAAGCAAAGGCCAGAATCAACGCATCGGGTGACGCGGCACGCAACGCGAAGAGCAACAAGTCCTTATAAGCCCGCGCCGCACGTCCCACATCCCGTTTGCGACGAGCGAGGGGCGGCGGATCGATCACCAACAGATCAAAACTCCCTTCGCGATGGTCCGGGCCCTTCCCGGGCCGGAGGTAGCGAAAGGCATCTGCGCGAACACATTCGACCTCGCAGTCCACTCGATTCGTTTCCAGGTTCGCGTTTGCCACTTCGAGAGCTGACGGCGAAGACTCGACAAGCGTCACCGCCCGAGCACCACCGGCAGCTGCTGCCACAGAAAACCCACCCGTATAGGCGAAGAGGTCCAGCACACGCCTTCCCGACGACAGAAGCTGCACCAGATCACGATGGTCGCGCTGGTCCAGATAGAAACCGGTTTTCTGCCCGGCGGACAAGTCCACCCAGAACCGCCTGCCCCGCTCGTCGATCTCCACAGGCCCCGACGGTGGGGTCCCCCAAAGAGGTCCCTGCTGGACCGACATGCCCTCTCGACGCGAGAGCGTCGGGTCGGCACGCTCGTACCCCAACCGCGCGTGGCTGAGTTCCTTCAGGCCGTGGGCAATCTCCTCGCGCCTCGCCGCCATTCCCGATGACGCGAATTTCACCACCAGGGCATCTGCGTAACGATCCACCACGAGCCCTGGAAGACCGTCACCCTCGGCATTGACGAGTCGAACGGCATCGGTGTTCGCGAGCAGAGGATGGGTCCGACGCGCCTCAATCGCTGCCGAGAGCCGAGCCTGGATCAGATCGGACCGCGGCTCATCCTTGCCGAAGCAAAGCATCCGCACGCGCAAAGCCGAGTTCCCTGAATAATCCCCATAGCCGAGAACTTCGCCTTCGGCCGAGGACACGCGGGCCCATCCTCCCGTAGACCCACCGGGCAATTCCGATACCCGGTCCACGGCCCCCGACAACACCCAGGGGTGCCGGCGGCGCAGAGAACGGTCACGGCCCGAATGAAGAACGACGTCGATCACGCTGGACCCCTCGATGGCAACGATCGGGTAGTGTAGGGCTCCGTGCGCCATGGAGCCCCTGTGAGCCCGCTTCGACCCATTCTCGACCCCGAGCCCGTTGGAGGATCGCCGGCCGATGCCCAAGACGCGTGATGTGGAATCCTTCGGCCGTGGGGTAGAAGATCGGCTCGTTGCACTCAGCCCCCTCGATCCTGACGCGGCCAACAGTGTGGACTCCCTGGTGCGAGCCATGGGAGAGACTGCGTTCGGGGGCCGTAGGCTCGGCGAAGCGGCAGACGTGCTCGAGGCCATGGTGCGCGACCCCGACTGCTTCGTCGTAGTCACGATTTCGGGAGCCATGACCATCGCCAAGCAAGGTGTTTTGCTGTGCGAGATGATCGAACGGGGCTGGGTGAATGCGGTCGTGACGACAGGCGCTCTGATGACCCATGGGCTCACCGAGGGGACCGGCCGGCTCCATTTCAAACACCGCCCGGACATGAGCGACGAGGAACTCTACAGCAAAGGCTACAACCGGGTGTATGACACCATCGAGTTGGAGAGAAGCCTCGATGATATCGAGACGATGCTTCACGAGATTCTGCAGGCTCATCCGGATGACGAAGTCCTGAGTAGCCATGCCATCACGAGAGCCATCGGAAGCCATCTCAAAGCGAACGTCCCTGAACGAGCAATCCTCACGAGCGCGGTGAATCACGACGTTCCCATCTACGTTCCCGCTTTCACGGATTCGGAATTGGGTCTCGATTTCGCGATCCACAACCGGTTGCGTGACCGAGACGGCAGGCCTCCCATCCGCTTCGACCCCTTCCTCGACCTGGACGACTTCACCGAGAGGATCCGACGACAAAAGAGCCTGGGAATCTTCACCATTGGCGGCGGCGTCCCTCGCAACTGGGCCCAACAGGTGGGCCCCTATCTCGACATCCTTCAGCTTCGCCTCGGCATCGACGAGGAAATCCAGCGCTATCGCTATGCGGTGAGAATCTGCCCCGAGCCCGAACACTGGGGAGGCTTGTCAGGCTGCAGCTACAGCGAAGGAGTGTCTTGGGGGAAATTCGTTCCGCCAAGTGAAGGGGGACGCTTTGCCGAGGTATTCGCCGACGCCACGATCGCATGGCCCCTGCTGGTCCGCGCCGTCATGGAGCGAACCGATTCCACTGCCGGTTCCCCGGTCAGCGAAGACGACCGATCACCCAGAACACCGCGCTGAGCGCGACGCTCAATACGAGGCAGGTCACGATGGGAAAATCGAAACGAAAACCGGGACGCTCAATCCGCACATCACCCGGCAGGCGCCCAAGAAAAGGAACCGACGGATTCCAGTGCAGCCAGAGTCCGATGGCGACCAAAAGACCACCGAGCAACATGAGGGGTTTCGCCAGACTGTCCATGGGTCTCCGAGATCACCTCGCAGGCGCAGGCGTATCGAAGACTATCGCAGCGACAGCGTGGATGGCGCTGACACTACTGGCAGGGGGCTGCGCGGAACACCGCGGTCCCGGTGACCTGCTGTCCGCCGCGGAGTCCCACGAACGCGAAGGGCGTCATGAACAGGCCGTCCTGACCATCGAGGAAGCAGTGCGCCTGAACCCCGAGAGTGCCGAACTGCACCGGGCTGCCGGCCGGATCCAGGCCGACGCCGGCAACCCCTCCAGGGCCGTGTCCCACTACGAGAAGGCCGCGATTCTCGCGCCGGGCGATGCGGGAATCTGGGTCGCCCTGGCGGAGATCGAGCGCGACCGGGGCAACTTTGCCGACGCCTATGTGGCCTATCGACGCGCCGCGGAAATCGATCCCGACGACATCTGGGCCGTCTCTGGCCTCGCCCTCACGGCGGACCAACTGGGCTTCGAGGAGGAGGCGAGCGTCGCCTACGAGCGTTGGAACGAATTGAGCCGGAAAGAACCAGAATCCACGGTCCCCTGATGGGCTCGCCAAGTCGTTCAAGCAGCCAGCAGCATGTCCATGACGAAGCTTCCGAGGGCCTCGCGCTGACGCGGTGAAGTCGTGTGAAAGATAAGGCCGACGTCGGGCACGAGCTGGTAGGCCACTTCGGCCTCGAGATCCAAGGGCCCAGACCTCGGAAGAAGAACCGACATCGATATCCGAGAACCTAGGAGAAGAGGTTCAGGACTTCTCATGAGACAACCGTTCTCGGAAATCGACACCACGGCAGAGCGCCACTCACTCCCCTGGCGGCGACAGCGCGCACTCAAATGCGTCGGCACCCGCGGCGTCGACCGAGGGGTTTCCTCGAGAATCTGTTGCAGCAACCGGTAGAGCTCGTGGAGCCCCGCCGGGCGTTTGACAGCGCCCACGATGCGCGAATCGACGCCCGTCGTGCCGTAACGCCCCGTCAACGCAATGATCGGAACCGAACCCCCGTCCTCATCGGGGACTTCGGCGAGATTGCGTTCGTCGACGATGCGAAGGTCCGGGAGATGACGGTCCAGAGTCTCGGCCAGAGGCTCGAACTCCTCGGGCGTCAAGATCGCATAACCCAATTTACTGAGAATCACCCGCGTGATGGACGCGATTGCGTCGGGAGCTGCGTGGGCGACGAGAATACGGTGCCAGAGTTTCGGATCCATGGTGGCATGACATCGGCAGAACCGACCCGCGGGTTGAGCACCATCGATCGGATTTCAGACCCATCGAAAAATTCCCATCCTGCTGAAGAACAACCTTTCTCCCGCGGTTGGGTTCCCTAGTATGTCTAAGCGATGAAGACGAATCCCACGCTCGCCGTCTGGATGATCTCACGACGCCACGAAATCGAATTGAGCATGAACGAAGCCCTGGGACCCGCAGCCCCCAGCGCAGGCGCTGACGAGTCCGAAGTACTGCGGCGGTTTCGAACCTTTGCAGCCGCAACCCTCCAAAACGGCGATTCTCCTGCTCCAGCACTCGACGGGCTGAAGATGAACGAACGAAGAGTCGAAGCCCTGCTTGGGGCCTGGGTCGAAGCCTGTTCCCGACTCGCTGGAAACGAAGGACGAAGTGTGCGGGCAGCGCTGAAGCCATTGCTGGAACAATTCCGCCGCGCGCTGCGAAGCAGCACGACCCGACGCACGAAGAGCGGAACTCCTCGTGCCCGACGACGGGCTGTGGCCGCCGCAATCGATCGGGTTTACGACAGCTTCCTGGCCGTTGACACGGTGTCGGGTTCGATTCTCGACGCCAATCCAGCCGCCGGTGCACTCCTTGGTGTGGAGCGCAATGCGTTACTGGGCATCGACGTCATGTCCTTCATTCCCGGAGAAGAGCAGCCCCACTGGTGGACCCACATCGACGCGATGACCGAAGACAGTGACGTGCGATTGTTCGAAACGTCGCTGAAAGACCGGTCGGGGGATGTCATTGCGGTCGAGTGCAGCATGACACGCTTCGAAAGTCGCGGACGCGTGCTGGGTCTGATCGTGGCACGCGCCGCCCAGAAAAAAGCGGTACCCGTGGTGGCGTGACCCGATCGCGGCTTTTGCCGTAGACGCCGACCCTTGGATGGGCAAGCGGCCAGCTGAAATCTCAACCCTTCAGGTGAGTGGACAGGAAGTCGAGCATGCGCCGCCAGGCGTGCTCGGCATCGTCGGGTCGAAACGCGTCAGGACGTGTGTCATTGAGGAACGCATGCCCAGCCTCTGGGTAGACGGCGACCTCGACCGACTGTCCCGTCTCTTCCAGCACCCGCTCGAGAATCCCGATGTCCGACATGGGCACGAAGTCGTCACGTCCCCCAAAAACCCCCAACAGGGGACATCTGAGATCCGCCGCAGCCTGTAGCGGTTCTCGAGGCTTGAGTTCGGGGTCGAGCCCCTCATCGGCGTAAAGCATACCGTGGCTGTGGGACAGGAGGCCGTAAAAGGGCACAGCGGCGGACACCCCTTCGCAACTACAAGCGGCCAATAGAGCGTACATCCCGCCCATGCAGAACCCGATCACGCCGACGGGGAGGTCTCCGGTCACCGGTTCGTCGCGCAACCAATCGACGGCGGCCTGCACGTCGGCCAGAGCACGCGGATCGGACAGGGCACGCATCCAAACCCCCGGGTCCTCGATTTCGAAGCCGGGCTCGTGTCGATAGAGGTCAACCGCTAGCACCCCGTAACCGGCTGTGGCCAGGCGCCTCGAGAGATCACGGGTGTGATCCTTCAGACCCCAGACGTCGTGGATCAGCACGACGCCCGGAACCTCGCCCACATCGGGGTGGGCGAAGTAACCGAGTTCGATATCACGTGTCTGCATGGAAAACCGCCACCGACGTCTTCGAAGACTTCAGAACCCTCAAAAGACCCTTCTCAGGGAACCAGTGACGCCACCGAGTCCGGCAGGTCGGCCGCCACCTGGACGATGGGAATGCCGGTCTGAACGTTCTGATGCATCTCCTCCATGGCCCGCGGCAGATCCCCAAACGCGTAGATCTCCTTGTGGACCGTAGGGCGGAATACCCGACCGTAGAGTTCGGTGGCTGCGGCACTGCCCTCGATGGTTTCGAAGTGGACGTGATCGAGAGTGAGCTGACGCACCGAGAGATTGGCGGAGTTGTAGTTCGCCGCTGTGTCGAGCTGCCAACCGGCACTGACGTTGACCCCCATGCGGGCCATCACCTGGAGTCCTGCGGCGAAGACGGGACCTCGCAACATGTCGCAAACGATATGCGCACCCTCGCCACCGGTCAGTCCCTTCACGTGCTTACTGAAAGCCCGGACGTCATCCCGAGATGCGAAGCGATTGAACTCGTGCTGGTCGATGCCCTCGATTCCAAGACCCTCGAGGTGAGCCCTGCGCTCGGCGCTGCCCGAACAAAACAGTGCCCGATGTCCCTCCTGGGCGGCGATCATCAGGAACAACTCCGAAACGCCGCCTCCGAACCCCAACACCGTGAGCTGGGAGCGCTGACGTCGCTCGACCTTCACGCGATAGATCCCAATGGCTCGACGCCAAAGGTGATAGGCAGTGGGAGCCCGCAGCGGTAGAGCCGCAATCTCCCACAGATTGAGCCCGCAATCGAGAGGCGCGGGAATCAACTGCCAGTCGGCAACCACGGCCTCCTCGCCGTACCAGCCAATCGATTCAGGCTGGTCGTAGGCCCAGATCCGCAGCGGATAGCCGTGAGCGTCGGGCTCACCGTTGCAGTGCGTGATCGCGATGTCACCGGGCGCAAAACGCGTGACCCCCTCTCCCACCGCAATCACTTCGCCCAGGGCGCTGTTCCCAGGGTAGATCTTCCCACCCCGTGCCTCGGCAATGTTCACCGTGTCGGCCAGAGCCGCGTGATCCACGTTGTGCTCTGCCGAAACGGCGAGGATGCGCAGATGCACATCGCCCGGACCCATCTCCCGCAGTTCCACGTCCGACAGCGCGATCACGCGACTCACGTCGAAATTTGTCAAATCTCCGTCGACGCGCGCGGTTTCCGCGGCGATATCTTCTGCTGCAATCGCGTACGATTTGGGCATGCTGAATCCCTTCGTTGGGTGAGATGAGCGGTTTCCGTACAGGCCGGCGTAGTTGTCGGCCTCCAATCCACTCCAGGCCCCTTCCCAGGCACAGGGCTCGATGAGCACGTTACAGTCTGGGACGAACCGGTAAAGCGGAGCGTAATGATTAACACGCGTGTTTCGCCGGGCGCAATCCGAGAAGGATCGTCATGGTTACCATGAGCGGGCTCGTGGAAACGATGGGAAGCCACCCAACCGCCCGGTTGGGGCTCGATCTGGGCGACGAAGAGGATGTGGGCCGCTGGCTGATCGCCAACTCCCTCTTGGGCGGGCGGATCGCGACCCAGACCAGCCTCCGTGCCTTCCTCTCCCTGCGTGAGCATGGACTCGAAAGACCCGCAACCCTGCTTCAAACCGGTGCTTCCCGGGTGGCTTCAGTGCTGCGATCCGTGGACTTTCCCCGCCACGAGCAAGCTGCGCGCCAAGTAATCCGCCTGGCGGAGGGGCTTTCGAAGGCAGGAGGATCCCTGGAGGCCCTGGCCTCGAACGCAGTGGATCTGCAAGAACTGGGGCCGCGCCTGACGAATCTGGCCCCTGGATTCGGCGTTGGGGGAGTGACGAGATTTCTTCGGCCCCTGCGAGAAACCTGGGCGCAGGCCATGGAACTGCCCCTCCACCCGGCCGCCCGGGCAGCCGCTATCCATCTTGGGTTCATCGGCGAATCCGAGGATCTCGAAGGAGAACCCGGGGCGCTCCGGGCCGCAATCCGCAAAGAACCGGACGACCTCTCCTTCGCGGACCTGGAGTGGGGGCTCGAGCGCCTCGGTGGGCTGTCCTGCGCACGTGACCAGCCGGAACGCTGCCCCTTGTCAGGCCATTGCCCCCATCTCCTCAGCCCTGGATCATGAAACTCCGTGACGCACAGTCACGGCCCTCCGGGCCATCCGGCCGCTAGGCGAGGAGCCGGAGATGGAATAGAATTCGGCCGCCAGCGGGTCATTCCCTGGCTCTGGAGCTCTGAGTTCCCGGTGTCCGCGGAAACACTCGGGGGACGAACGGAAGCCGGTTGAACCGAGGCCCGAAGGCCGAAGTTCCACCCGAGACAAATCATTTCTTCAGCTCCACAGGGACCCGGAGGAGGAGTTCTTGGCGCCTACCCATGACGATTCCACACAGCCCCTCGAGGTGATCCGAAAGCGAACGGGCAACTTCCTCGAAGACTTCGAGCCGGGGCAGATCTTCCGTCACAAAGGGGGCAAGACCGTCACCGAGGGACTTTTCACCACCTTCACAGAATTCGCGATGACGTCGAATCCGCTGGCGAAGAATGCTCGCTACGCACAGCGCCATGGATACCGCGCACTGGTCTGCCCACCGGGGCTGACCATGCTCGTCGCATTCAGCCAAACCGTCGAAGACATTTCCGAGAACGCACGAGCCAATCTCGAATACGTCGACATGAAATTCGGCGCGCCGCTCTACGTGGGGGACACGGTGGAGGTGGAAACGAAGGTCCTGGGCGTGCGCCCCTCCTCGAAGCGCCCAAACCTGGGCATCGTCCACGTCCAGTCCATCGCGCGCAAGAATATCGATACCGACGACGAGGCCATCGTGATGGCCTGGCAGCGCAAGGTCCAGGTCTACAAGCACGACGACGCTGCGGAACTCCACGCGGGGCAGATCGAGCCCGATGACGTGGACTGTGAACTCTGGTTGCCACCCTACGACGCGTCGGCCGAGTACTCGACCCTCGCGCATCTATCCAGCTCGGACAGCTATTTCGAGGATTTCCGGCCCGGTACCATGATCGAACACTCGCGCGGACGCACCATGACCGACGAGCACATCCACCTGACGGCCATCCTCGACAATACGAGCCAGGTGCACTGCAACCAGTACATGATCGATCTCGACCCATCCCAATACGTCGGGGGAAAGCTGATCATCTTCGGCGGAATCCCCTTCGTCCTCTGCCTGGGCCTTTCGTCTCCAGACGTCGGAGACAATGCACTGGGTGACATCCGGTATGGGACCGGACGTCACACGGCGCCGCTATTCGCCGGTGACACGGTGTTCGCGTCCACGCATGTTCGAGACAAACGCGACCACCCGTCCCGTCCGGATCTCGGAATCCTCGATTGCGTTCTCCACGGTCACAAATTCGAACGTGCGGAAGGGGAAGAACACGCCGATGCACCGGCAGGCTGGAAGAAAACCCAGATCTTCGAACTCGACCGCGAGATCGCGGTCAAACGCCGAAGTCACTACGCCTGATGGCGTTGTCTGGAGACCGGCCCCCCACCTAGAATCCACGTTGCGGGCCCCTGAACGGGGGCCCAGCCACACCCGAGAGGCTGGCCATGCGCTTCTATGAGTACGAATCCAAGGAATTGTTCGAACGCCACGGTCTCCCTTTGGGGAAGCGAGGCCTTGCGCACACCCGCGAGGAAGCCCGAGAACACGCCGAGCAGATCGGCGGACCGGTCGTCCTGAAGAGTCAGGTGCTCTCGGGAGGCCGAATGAAGGCGGGAGCGGTGAAGTTTGCCGATACGCCGGATGAGGCCGCACAACTATTCGATGAGATCCTGCCCATCGTCGTCAACGGACAGACCGCGAAATCGATTCTCGTGGAAGAAAAGAGCCCCATCGCCCAGGAGTACTACGTGGCGATCACCTGGGATGGTCGTCGAAAGCTGCCCGTTCTGATCTTCAGCGACATGGGTGGGATCGATATCGAAGAGGTTGCGGAAAAACACCCGGACCACGTCAGCCAAACCCACATCTCCACGATTCTCCCCTTCACTCCGCGCCTGGCGAAAGAAGCCATCGGCGCCACGGGTGTCACGGGAAGCGCCCTCAATCGCCTGACACCCATCGTCACGACCCTGGTCGAGATCTTCCTCGCCTATGACCTGACTCTGGCAGAGATCAACCCGCTGGTACGCCTGGAGGATGGGCGCTTTCTCGTACTCGATGGCCACATTGACCTGGAAGCCGAGGCGCGGGACAAGCATTCCGCGCTGGTCGAAGAGTTGGGCATCGGAGCGGATGAAACCCGCCAGGCACGCCCTCCCACACCCTTCGAAACCGCCGGTGCCAAGGTCGACGCGTCAGACCACCGCGGGGTCGCGGGAAACGTGGTGGAATTCGACGGTGATCTCGGCCTCGTCATCGGCGCCGGTGGCGGTTCCCTCACTCTCTTCGACGCTGTGCGCAAGCACGGGGGACGGCCGGCCAACTACTGCGAGATCGGCGGCAATCCCAGCGTCAAGAAAGCCTGCGAGTTGACCAAACTCGTGCTCTCGAAACCCGAAGTGGCGAAGATCGCGGTGATGATGAACGTGGTCTCCAATACCCGCGTGGACATCGTCGCGCGTGGCGTCATCAAAGGCGTCGTCGAATCGGGCCGAGACCCGGCTGAGACCATCACCATCTTCCGCATCCCCGGCTCCTGGGAAGAAGAGGGATTCAAGATCCTCGAGCGGTACGGTGTGGAGTACTGCGACCGAAGCGTTTCAATGTACGAAGCCGCGGGCCGGGCCGTGGCGAAGATGCAGGCCGAGTCTTGAACGCCCGCGACGCGGGAGTGGAGTGAGACCGTGGCGATCCTGATCGACAAGAACACCACTTTCATCGTACAGGGAATCACGGGCCGGGAAGCCGTGAGCCTCACCCGCGAGAACCTCGCCTACGGGTCGAAGATCGTCGGGGGGGTGACACCTGGCCGCGCTGGCCGCGAGGTCTACGGCGTCCCCGTCTACGACTGTGTACGCGACATCACCGCACGCACGAAGGTCGACGGCGCCGTGGTGTGCGTCCCACCCAAATTCACCCGCGATGCCGTCTTCGAAGCCATCGAAAACGGTATCAAGATCATCGTCATTGTCACCGAGCGGATTCCGCGACTGGAGGTGGCACAGATGGTGGAGTTGGCGCGCCTGCGCGGTGCGCGAATCATCGGCCCCAATTGTCTCGGGATCATCACTCCGGGAGAGGTCAAGATGGGAGGTGTAGGTGGACCCGCGGAAGACACCCGCAAGGCCTACACGAAAGGGCCCGTGGGGATCATGTCGCGCTCCGGCGGGATGACCACTGAGATCGCCAACACCTTGACGGCCGCAGGTCTCGGTCAGAGCACCGCGGTCTCCATTGGAGGCGATGCCATCATCGGCACCGCCTATGCCGAACTCATGCCCCTGTTCGAAGCGGACCCGGAAACCAAGGCCATCGCCATCTACTCGGAGCCCGGGGGCAGGATGGAAGCCGAGCTGGCCGAATGGGTGGCGGAAAACGACTCACGCCTTCCCATCGTCGCTTTCATGGCCGGACGCTTCATGGACGAAATGCCGGGGATGCGCTTTGGCCACGCGGGGACGATCGTCGAGGGCAAGGCCGACACGACGGCCGACAAAATCGAGCGCATGAAGCGCTCGGGGATCTCGGTGGCCGAGCGCATCGAAGAGATCCCGGAACTCATTCAACAACGACTCGCGGAGAGCCGATAGCCATGCCGGGAATGTTCATCGACGTCAAGGTGTCCGAAGCTGTAGCCGGCGACGCGGAACTTTCGGCCAAGTTGGTGGAGGTGTGCCCCGTTTCCATCTTTGCCCAAGTCGAGAACGAACCCCTGCAGATCGTGGAAGAAAACCTCGACGAATGCACGCTTTGTGACCTGTGCATCGAAGCCATGCCCAAGGGCGCGGTGGAAGTCCGCAAACTCTACGAATAACGGCGACGTAGATCCCAGCAGAGTCTCGAACCCCCTTCTCCATTTCAAAACCCACGCCAAGAGGACCGCAGCATGCGCAACCCCCGTGATTTCACGACCCCCCTGGCTCTCGGCGCTCCGCAACCGCCGGCGGACATCCCCGTGCGGCCGTCTCGCATGATCCATTTCTTCGATCCAAGCAACGAACGGATGGCGGTGAAGGTCCCGGGCATCATCCCAAAGACCGACGTCCTCCTGGCGAATCTCGAGGACGCCATCGATGCCAACAACAAGGTCGCTGCCCGCGAGGGTCTGATCCAGATCGCCAAGGACAACGATTTCGGGGACACGCAATTCTGGGTTCGCATCAACAGCCTCGACAGCCCCTGGGTTCTCGACGACCTGATTCGGATCGTCACCGAGGTGGGCAACGTCATCGACGTGATCATGGTTCCCAAAGTCGAGGGAGCCTGGGACATCCACTACGTGGACCGCCTTCTCGCTCAACTCGAAGCCAAGGGACAGGTTTCTCGCAGCATCCTGGTTCACGCCATCCTCGAGACTGCACTCGGCGTTGCCAACGTCGAGGAGATCTGCGCCGCGAGTCCGCGCATGCAGGGGATCAGCCTGGGCCCGGCGGATCTCGCCGCATCGCGGCGAATGAAAACGACCCGCGTCGGCGGCGGTCACCCGGGCTACCTGGTGCGCGTGGACCCCGATGCCAACGACCCTGATGCCCACCGCGCAACGGCCCAACAGGACCTTTGGCACTACACCATGGCCCGTATGGTGGACGCCTGTGCGGCGACGGGCTGCCTGCCCTATTACGGCCCGTTCGGCGACATCTCGGACCCCATTGCATGCGAGGACCAGTTCCGAAATGCCTTCCTCATGGGTTGCGTAGGAGCCTGGTCGCTCCATCCCAACCAAATCGAAATCGCGCGGCGAGTGTTCAGCCCCCCGCCGGACGAAGTTCTCTGGGCGAAGCGAGTCATCGAGGAAATGGGCGACGGTACGGGAACTGTGATGATCGACGGAAAGATGCAGGACGATGCGACCGTCAAGCAATGCCGGGTGATGGTGGAAACGGGCAAGCTGATCGCCCGGCGGGATGCCGAATACGCGGAGCTTTACAGCTTCAGCGAACAGGACCTCCAACTCCCCTGACCCGCTTCCGACTGCGAACTCCGCAGCGCTCGCACCGGCTCTTGCGCAGACTCGATCCCTGAGGCCAACGCGCGATGTGCCCGACTCCACAAAGGCGGGATCCCATGGGTCGATTCTCCGGATCTTCGAAACGGGCACGCGTCGTCTTCTACGTTTCGGGACACGGCTACGGCCACGCCACGCGCATGCGGGCCCTGGCAGCGGCCATGAAGACGAGAGCGGGGGATCTCCTCGACCTGCACGTACGCACCCAGGCTCCACACTGGATCTTCACAGAGCGCGACCGAGATCTCACATGCTCGACGGCGGTCATCGACGTCGGGGTTCTGCAACCCAATGGACTCGACCTCGACCTGCCCAGCACTCTGCAGGCCCACCAGGCATTCCTGACGGACTGGAACAGCGCCGTGGAACGCGAAGCCCGGTTTCTGGAGCAACGGGGAGCCGACCTCGTCGTGGGTGACATCCCCGCCCTGGCTTTCGCCGCCGCTGCCCGCGCCGGCGTGCACAGCGTCGCGGTAGCAAATTTCAGCTGGGACTGGATTCTAGAACCCTATGCGGCGGACGAAGCAGGCTTCCGACCCGCCGTGGAGCGCTACGCCGAAGCCTATGCGATGGCCAACCACCTCTTCCGACTGCCCTTTCACGGCGAATTCGACGCCTTCGGATCGATCCTCGACACCCCTCTGTTGGTCAACCATGCCACCCGGGACCGCAGGCAAAGCCTGCACGCCCTGGGGCTCCCCGACGATGGACGGCCCCTGGTCCTGGTCTCTTTCGGCGGATTCGGCGCCAAACCGGATCGGGGCCCCCAGGCCAACGACCTGGAGGACTACCGGTTCCTGGGCTTCAGCGACCCCCCCGAGGGCCTGGCCTCGGCCTGGACGACCCTCTCCCACCCGAGCCCGATTCCCCACGAGGATCTGGTCAATGCCTGTGACGTCATCCTCGGGAAACCCGGCTATGGAACGGTTGCCGAGGCCTGTGCCCATGGCACGCGATTTCTCCACCTCCCTCGCCAGAACTTTCGAGAGATTCCAGCCCTCGAGGCTGGGCTGGCCCGCTACTGCACGGCGCGCAGCATGCCCCGGGAGGATTTCGAGGACGGTCGCTGGCGCGAGCACCTCGACGCCCTTCTCTCCCTTCCCACCCAGCAGGACCCTCTGGCTTCCGATGGCGACCAGGTCATCGCGGGCGCCCTCTTGGAGGCCCTGGGAACCGGGACCGAAAACCCTCCACCGATGGCCGATGCGGATGAAAACTGCTAGGCACAGGCCATGCCCAATCCCACTGCTCAGCTCAATACCAGCCTCGGAACCGTGACCATCGAGTTGTTCGAAGACAAAATGCCCGTGACGGCGGGCAACTTCCTGACCCTCGCAAAGTCCGGGTTCTACGACGGCCTCCACTTCCACCGCGTCATCCAGGGTTTCATGGTTCAGTTCGGCTGCCCGCACAGCGCCGACCCCCAGAGCCCACGCGCTGGCACCGGCAACGGGCCCGATGGATGCATCCAGGACGAACACCCGGAAGACGCCCAGTTCTCCAACGAACCGGGCACTCTATCCATGGCCAACACGGGCCAGCCCAACAGCGGAAGCTGCCAGTTCTTCATCAATACGGTTCACAACGGGTATCTCGACTGGTTCTCACCGGGCCAATCCAAACACCCGGTCTTCGGTCGGGTCACCGACGGAATGGACATCTTGAAGGAGATCGAGAACACCCCCACCGATGGCCAGGACCGCCCGCTGACGCCCGTCCAGATGACTTCCATTACGGTCGTCGAATAGGCGACGGACGCCCACGGAACCCGGCCCGACGCCACGAGTCGATGTCGGAAGCCACCTGTCCCCACCGCCCGCCCTGTCCGGGATGCCCTCGCCTCGGGCAGCGGGGGATCGCCCCCGAAGCCATGGACGCACTGACCCTCGTGGCGGCGCGGGCAGGCCTCCCCGAGCCCGTCGTCCACGAGGGTTCACCCTGGTCATTCCGACGACGGGCAAAACTAGCCGTTCGCGGGCGAAGCACGTCGCCAAAGCTCGGGATCTTCCAGGCGGACTCCCACCGAATCGTCGACATGCCGCGCTGCCCCATCCACCACCCGCTCATCAACCGAGTGGCCCAGGAAGTGCGTGCGGGCATTCGCGAGACCGGCCTGGCCCCCTACGCAGACCGGCCCCATCGAGGCCTCCTGCGCTACGTGCAGATCGCCGTGGACGATTCCGGAACACGCGCTCAGCTGGCCGTGGTGACCAATGACCGGAGTCCCGAATCCATGGACCCCCTCGCGACCCAACTGCGAGACCGGCTCGGGGATGCGCTCCAAGGTCTATGGTGGAACGGAAACCCCGAGCGTACGAACTCGATCTTTGGACCCCATTGGGCTCATCTGGCGGGAGACAAAAGACTCGAACTGGAAGTCGGCGGTGTGCGAATCCACGTGCCACCGGGCGCCTTCGCCCAGAATCACGGTCAATTGTTCGAACGGTTGGTCGAGCGAGTCCGAAGCCTCGTCCCGAACCAGGTGCGGGTGAGAGAGTTCTACGCGGGCACGGGCCCCATTGGCCTGGGCCTGGCGGATCGCTGCCGCGCCGTCGAGTTCAATGAAGTAGATCCCCACGCCCTGGTCGGTCTCGCCACCGGCTTGGCTCAGCTGCCCCCAGAAGCACGCAGTCGCTGTCGCGTGCTCCCAGGACGCGCAGGAGAGTGTCTGGACGATCTGGAAAGCGTCGACATCGCCATCGTCGACCCTCCGCGAAAGGGTCTCGACCCCGAATTGATCGAGGCCCTGTGCGCCGGAGCCGTACCACAACTCGTCTATGTGAGTTGTGGATGGCGCTCCTTCGAGACCGAAAGCGCACTTCTGTCGGAGGCCGGGCTCCTCCTGCGTTCGCTGGAGGCCTACGCGATGTTTCCCTACACGGAGCACGTCGAAATCGTGGCGCACTTCGCCAGGGCCGCGACCTGACACGAAACAGGAGCACACGTGTAGTATGCTCAACGCTCTCCACGCGGCTCCGTGAGAACCTGGTGAACCAAACCACGCAGCTCGGCCACCTGCTGATCGTTTCTCTCGGCTACACGCCGCTGGCCCACGTGTCTGCCACGCGCTCGACTCACATGGCGCAGGAACTGACTGCACTGGGTTGGGATGTTTCGGTACTCACCGTCGACTGGTCGACGGATCCACCTCTCGACCCACCCAGTGCCGGGGACTGTGCCCAGCGCGCGCTCAACGAACCTTCACCTCGTTGCCTCGGCATCGATGGTCGGAGGATCAGCCAAAACTTCGATCGAACGATTCCCGAGAGCTGCCGCGAAACCGAAAGTTCTGCGTTGGCACGTCGCATGGCGACGTTCCGGAACATCCTGGACCTGGGCCCCTACCGGAAATGGGCCGAACTCGCGATTGCCGCAGGCGAGGCATTGCACAGCTCTCACCCAGTGGATGTGATCTGGGCCATCCACGGAGACGACTCGAGCCACGCCACCGCCCATGCCCTGCATCAGCGCCTGGGGGTTCCATGGATCGCAGACTTCAAGGATCCCTGGGACATGTTCCACAGTCGCCTGGCCGTCCCCATTCAACGCTTCGCCACCCAGCGCCGCCTGGCCACCGCCCACTGCCTGACCGAGACCTGTGAGGCCCAGGCCATGGACGACCAACAACGATTCAAACGGCCTGCCCACGTGGTCTACAGCGGATTCGACCGCTCACTGATGGAATCCGTCGAGCCCGAACATCCCGGCCCAGGCTTCGCAATCAGCTATGTGGGCGCCTTTGGAGACGTTCACGACACGACACATCTACCTGGGGTGGTCGAGGAACTGGTCCGCCGTGGGAGCGTCGCGCGCTACGAGATCGGAATTCACCAGTTCGGTGCCCACGAGCAATTCTCTCGAGTCCTGGAACCCCTGGGGTGCGCCACCATGGCCATGGGGCACGGACGGGTCGAACGCTCCAGAGCCTTCGCGGCCATGCGAGGCTCGGACATGCTGATGATCTTCCCCATCACCGCGGGGCGGGGGAACCTGGTGGGTCTCAAGGAGATCGAATGCTTCGCCTCGGGAACTCCCGTGCTGGTGTTCGGCGAACCCCTTGCCGAATTGGTCCCTGTGATCGAAGCGTGCCCCCAGGTGCACGTCGTGCGCAGCGCAGCCGAGGGCGCCGATCACATCGAGGCGGAAGCGCGGGCTCGACAGCAGGGGCAACCCTCGCCGACACGTGCACCGGTCAACCCCTCGGCGGTCGATGCCTTCGACTGGCCGGTTCAAGCCAAACGATTGTCTCGCGTTCTCAGGGAAGCGACTGCCGACGGAACTCGCTGACGACACCACACGCAGGAACGCGGGAACTCTGGTTCAGGCTGACAACTCGAGCATACGCTCCACCGGGCGCAGAGCGGCCAACCTCAGGTCCTCTTCGATCTCCACCTGGGGTGTGAGGTCGCGCAGACACAGAAAGAGTTTCTCCAGAGTGTTGAGACGCATGAACGGGCACTGATTGCACGCGCAACTCTCGTCCATACCCGGAGCCTGCAGGATGGTCTTCCCCGGTGCCTGCTGCTGGATCTGATGAAACACACCGTCTTCGGTGGCAATGATCAGCGTCTGCGCTTCGCTCTCCACGGCTCGCTTGATGATTCCCGTGGTCGAGGCCACGAAATCCGCCTCTTCGAGTACCGCTTCGTCGCACTCGGGATGAGCGAGCACCTCGGCATCAGGGTGAACCACCTTGAGTTGGACCAGCCGTTTGGCACTGAACTGCTCGTGGACGATGCATGACCCCTGCCAGACAATCATGTCGGGGCGATCTGCGCGTTGAGCCACCCAGCGTGCGAGGTGCCGGTCCGGCGCAAAGATCAGCGGTTGGCCTTCGAACTCCGCAGCCATTTTCGGTGCGTTCGAAGACGTGCAGATGAGGTCGCTCATGGCCTTGATTTCGGCCGTCGTGTTGATGTACGAGAGCACCGCCGCATCCGGGTGTTCCTGCTTGAACTTGCGAAATTCCTCGGGCGGGCATCCGTCGGCCAGCGAGCACCCCGCAGCCAGGTCAGGAACCACCACCGTTCGCTCCGGATTCAGGATCTTGGCCGTCTCGGCCATGAAGTGAACCCCGCAAAAGGCGATCACATCGTGATCGACGCTCTGCGCCGCTTGGGCCAGGGCCAGTGAGTCCCCGACGAAATCGGCCAGGTCCTGGACTTCCGACTCCTGGTAGTAATGGGCGAGCAGTACAGCGTTGCGTTCTCGTAGCAGGTCGCGAATAGCGGCCTCGAGATCGTCGGGAAACTCGGCGCTCGGTCCCGACAGGGACTCTACCGGCTGGGAAGGACGTTGAAGGGTGCGGGCCATGGCACACTCTAACCCCACGCGTGCCTGGGCGAAAGCACACAAAATCCGCGCTGTGGCCATCGCGTCCACCCCAACAGCGCACCCCGGGAGGGACCAATGGATGACGGGCTGCGCGCCCTCTCCTCACAGATCCCAGAAGAGGTCCTCGTTGGTCAATTCGCTCTCGTCGTCGCGGGCCGAATCGGCGACGCCCAGAGAGGGTTCCGTGGAATTCTCTCCACGCTGCAGACGCACGAGGTGCTCCTCGAGGTCGCGCGTCTCGTTCTCCCAGTAGGTCGCCGTTCCAAAATGAGGGAAGGCCGCCGGAAAAGCCGAGTCTTCCCAACGCCGTGCGATCCATGCGGCATAGAAGATGAAACGGAAGGCCCGAAGGGGCTCCACGAGCCTGAGCCAGGACGATTCGAAGGGACGAAACTGGCGGTAGGCATCGATCATCAGGGAACGCTGGCGAATGGCATGAGCGTCGCGACCGGGCAGAAGCATCCAGATATCCTGCACCGCCGGCCCCGTGACGAAGTCGTCGAAGTCGAGAAAAAACCACCCGTCATCGCCGCGCAGCAGATTCCCTACATGACAGTCACCGTGAATGCGATGAAGGGGAACGTCGGCACTGAGGTCCGCGTAGATCTCCGCCACTTGCTCCACCGCCTTGCGATAGCGACGCCTGCACTCAGGGGGTGGAAAACCCAGAGCCTCGAGTTGAGCCAGCGGCCCCAAACCGGCCTGCTCGGCATCGAGCCGCGAGCGGTGCTCGGCCGGGCGCGTGGCCCCGACATTGTGGATCCGTGCGAGCAGACGGCCGAGTACCTCCACCTCTGAATCCGCGAGTTCATCGGGGGCACGCCCCCCTGTGCGAGGCCACACCGCAAAATGAATGCCTTCGATCTCGCGCAGCGTCTCGCCATCGGAAAAGGGCAGAGGAGCGCATACGGGAATCTCTGCGTCCCGCAGATCGAGCAGGAATCGATGTTCCTGCAAGATGGCTTCACGACTCCAACGCATCGGCCGATAGAATTTGACGACGACATGGGATTCGTCCTCGAGACGCAAGTCGTATACGCGATTCTCGAGACAGGTAAGCGGAGTACAGTGGCCCGTGGGAAGATATCCTCCCGTTTCTACGGCGCTGAGAACCCGATCGGGTGTGAGCGCGTAGAAGAAAGCCGTTTCGGACATGAAAATGAGTCTACTCGATCTCTCTCCGCGTCGAATTCAAGACGCGTTGCCCGACTCCCAGGGCATCGTTAGTTTCTTCAGAACATCGTAGGCGAGCCCTCGTGAACCAATCCAATCCTGAAACCAATCGCGACCGTCCCTGGGTGTTCCGGACCTACTCGGGACACTCCTCGGCAAGAGCCAGCAACGAACTCTACCGAACCAACCTCGCCAAGGGACAAACCGGCCTTTCCGTCGCCTTCGATCTCCCCACCCAGACGGGGTACGACTCAGACCACCCACTGGCCCGAGGCGAGGTGGGGAAGGTGGGGGTGCCCATCAGCCACATCGAAGACATGGCCACCTTGTTCGAGGAAATTCCCCTCGACCGCATGAACACATCCATGACCATCAATGCCACGGCAGGCTGGCTGCTGGGCCTCTACGTCGCTGTGGCCGAGAGAAGCGGCGTCTCCCCTGATGCCCTCAAAGGAACGACGCAGAACGACGTCATCAAGGAGTACCTGTCGCGGGGTACCTACGTCTTTCCGCCGGAGCCCTCCATGCGCCTGATCAGCGACATGGTGGCCTACACGGTAGAGGCGATCCCCAACTGGAACCCGACCAACATTTGCTCGTATCACCTCCAGGAGGCCGGTGCGACCCCGGTCCAGGAGATCGCCTATGCGATCGCCAATGCCATCGCAGTCCTGGATGCAGTGCGCGCCCGTGGCGATATCGAGGAGGACTCCTTCCCACGGGTGGTCGGCCGAATCTCCTTCTTCTTGAACGCAGGAATCCGTTTCGTCGACGAGGTCAGCAAGGTCCGCGCCATGGCGGAACTCTGGGATGAAGTCACACGTGAACGGTACGGGGTGGAGGACCCGGTGCTGCGCCGTTTCCGCTACGGCGTACAGGTCAACAGCCTCGGGCTCACGGAAGCGCAGCCTGAGAACAACGTGATCCGCATCGTACTGGAAGCCCTGGGCGTCACCCTCTCCAAACGAGCGCGCTGTCGAGCTCTACAGCTGCCGGCGTGGAACGAAGCCCTGGGACTCCCGCGACCATGGGACCAACAGTGGTCGCTTCGAATCCAGCAGGTGCTCGCCTACGAGACTGACCTCCTCGAGCACGAGGACCTCTTCGATGGGTCCCATGTCATCGAGGCCCGAACCACCGAACTGGTGAAAGAGGCCCGCAGCGAACTGGACAAAGTGCTCGACATGGGTGGGGCTGTCATGGCCGTCGAGAACGCCTACATGAAACAGAGCATGGTCGAATCCCAGACTTCCAGAACGCGCGCCATCGAAAGCGGTGATCTGACGGTCGTCGGGGTCAATGCCTACACCGAGTCGGAAGATTCTCCACTGACTGCCGATCGGGACCTGTCGATCCTGCAGGTCGACGAATCGGCGGAGCGCGATCAAATCCAGCGCCTCGAAACGTTTCGAAAACAGCGCAATGCAAAAGAAGTCGAGGCCGCACTGCAGGGCCTGCGCGATGGCCTCAGCAACGGAAGCAATGTCATGCCCGGCTCGATTCGTGCCGCCAAGGCGGGCGTCACCACCGGCGAGTGGACCGACACACTGCGTTCGATCTTCGGCGAGTATCGAGCGCCCACCGGCGTGTCCACCCGCAGCACATCCCTGTCCGGAGAAGAAACCACGCGCATTCGCGATCGAGTGCACTCCATCGCCGAGGAGTTGGGCCGTCCCCTCAAACTCCTAGTAGGCAAGCCCGGCCTCGATGGGCACAGCAATGGCGCCGAGCAGATTGCGGTGATGGCGCGTGACGTAGGAATGGAAGTCGTCTACGAGGGTATCCGCCTCACTCCCGGAGAGATTGTGCAGTCAGCCCTCGATGAAGGCGTCCATGCCATCGGGTTGTCGGTACTATCCGGATCTCACGAATTGCTCGCACTCGATGTCCTCGAGCGTTTGCAAAACAGCGGCGCTGGCCGGGTGCCGGTGGTAGTGGGGGGAATCATTCCCGACGCCGATGCGCAGCGCCTCCGAGACGCGGGCGTGCAACGTGTCTACACACCCAAGGATTTCGACCTGACGCGGATCATGGGCGAGATCGTCGATGTAGTCGCTGAGGCTCACGCTGGAGCCTGAAGCGAAGGATCTCGTGCGGCGCCTGCTGGGGCGGGACCGGAGTGCCGTTCCCGAGGCACTGAACCTGACCGACGATCGACGCTCGGAACAACGCGCACGAGCCTTGGCCATGCTCGACGAACTGGAGCGCGAGGCGGCGTTTCCGGGCCCGCCAAGAGTCGGGGTGACCGGAGCCCCGGGAGCGGGCAAGAGCACTCTCCTGGACGCAATTGTCCGCCAACTGCGACAGCGCGGCGAAACCGTCGGCATCGCCGCCATCGACCCCTCGAGCCAGGTCAGCGGAGGCGCACTACTGGGAGACCGAGTACGGGTGCGATCGGGATCCGGAGATCCCGGTGTGTTCATTCGCTCCATGGCTGCGCGGGATCAGTTGGGAGGGTTGGCGGATTCGACGCGCGCCGTCGTCGATGTGATGGCAGCGGTCTTCGATCGAGTCTTCGTAGAAACGGTGGGCGTGGGACAGTCGGAAGCGGACGTGGCCGACCTGGTAGACGACCTGTTGTTCGTCGCCCAACCCGGTGCCGGGGACACTCTTCAGTTCATGAAGGCGGGGGTCCTCGAACTACCCGACCTGTTCGTGGTGAACAAATCCGACCTCGGGGCGGTGGCGCAACGCACGGCCTCAGAACTCTCGGCTGGGTTGGGGTTCGGTCAGCACGGGGACGGGGAGCCTCGCGAGGTTCTCCTGGCCTCGGCTCGGGACGGCCAGGGAATCACGAGCGTCGTCGACAGTCTCGACGCCCTGCACTCGCGGCAACTGACCAGTGGGGCTCTTGGCGAAAGACGCCGTCGCAATCGCGAAACCTTCGTCCTTGCCACCCTCGAGCGACGCTACGGCAGTTTCGGAATCGAGTCCGTGGGGGGTGCCGACGCCCTGCGGCAACGCATCCAGCGCCGCGAAGCGGCGTCGGCCTACGGCCTCGTAGACGAACTCGGCCAGGTCATCGAGGCGGAACTGGCGGCGGCGCAAAAGTGAAGCAGACCATTCAGTCGCTCTTCGAGACCATTCGAGAAGAGTGCAGCCGCGAAGCCTGGTCGCGCGGGGTCGAACTCATGCGGGCCAACGCCGTCGCGCAAACGGGTTCGGAGAGCGATGAATTCACCCTCGAGGTGAACACGCGGGGGGGGCTGGTCTGTCTTCGCGTGATCCTCTACCCCGCAGATGAGGACTGGGAGTGCGACTGCTCGAGCCACGAGCCGGTATGCGATCACGTAGCGGCCGCCATCATCGCGCTCCGCCGATCCGAGAACACCGGCGAACCGCTCGAACGGGCCCAAACCAGTGCAGGGCGCATCGCCTACCGGTTTTCTCGCGTTCGTGGCCAATTGCATTTCCAGCGAGTGGTAGACACCGAAGCTGGCGAGGTTCCTCTAGAGGCCACCCTTCAGGCCATCACCTCCGGACGCGTCGACGGCCCCCAGGTGTCGGCGACCGCCACCGACCGGTTGGCCGAGGGCGTCATCGACGATCCCCGTCGGGGCCTGCTCCGCGGCACCCTCCCGCGCGGGCTCCTGCATCGTCTGCTTGAAGTACTGGCGGGCTGCGATCAGGTGACCCTCGACGGTCAACCGATCCATACCTCGGCTGAGCCCGTGGGCATGCAGGTCCGAGTCGAGGACGCCGACGACGGCTTTCGGGTGCGCCTGGGACAGGACCCCTCCATCGTCGAATCCTTCGGAGAAGACGTCGTCCTGTGCGGCGACACCCTGCGGCCGCAGAAGCGAACGACGGGTCTCACGGGCCGAGAGCTCGACGAACTGCGCGATGGCCTGTTCTTCGAACGCGGCGATGTCGGCAGGATGACCGGTGAAGTCCTGCCGGCACTGGAGAACCGCATACCCATCGAAATCGCCACCCGGAAACTTCCACGGAGCGTCGAAGAACCACCGCGTGTGGCCATCGAGGTTCGACGCGAGGGGCCCGGCCTTTCGGTCCTGCCCACTCTCGTGTACGGGGATCCTGCCATTGCTCGAATCGACTCCGGGCGTCTCAAGATCCTGGGCGATGCGATTCCCCGTCGCGACCTCCAGGCCGAATCCCGCCTCGAGCGAGACCTCCGCGATCGGCTGCAGCTGGTCATGGGGCACCGAGTCTCACTTTTCGCACGAGACGCCATCGATTTCGCCCAAAGGCTCGAACGCTTCGACTGCACGGTTCGGGGCGACGCCCACCGCGATTTCTTCGAAGCAGCCCCCCTCTCAGCGTCACTCCAGGTCGTCGGAGACGATTTCCAGATCCACTTCGCCTCTGGGCCGACGACCCGGCTGGATTCCGAGGCCAACGACCCGATGAGCCACCCGCCGGGCCCAACGAACCCACCGCAAAACGCCGAGCCGTCGGAGGTGCTCCGCGCCTGGCAGTCGGGCAGCGATCTCGTTCCCCTGATCGGGGGCGGCCTCGCACCGCTGCCCGTCGATTGGCTCGAGCGATATGGAAACGTCGTGGCCGATCTCCTGGAGGCAAAAAGCCAACGCGAGAGTCTGCCCCGTGCAGCGCTGCCGGATCTCGCCAGGTTGGCAGCGGAGTTGGGTGAACCCGAGCCGCCCGGCTTCGGTGCAATTCGACAGGCGCTGGGAGAAGGCGACACCCTGCCCCAAGCCGTTCTGCCCGAGGATCTGACCGCTGAACTGCGTCCCTACCAGGCAGACGGTGTCGACTGGCTCTGCGTCCTGCGCGATGCGGGCCTCGGCGCTGTCCTCGCCGACGAGATGGGACTGGGCAAGACCCTCCAGGCTCTGTGCGCTGTCCGTGGGCGATCGCTCGTCGTGGCACCCACGAGCGTCCTCGCCAACTGGATCCAGGAGGTACGGCGCTTCCGCCCGGCTCTGAAGGTCGCCGTCCATCACGGGCCGAATCGCCGTTTCGACCCCGACGCCGATCTCACACTCACCACCTACGCGATCCTACGTCTCGACATCGAGGATCTCGCCAGCGAGCACTGGTCGACGCTGGTGCTCGACGAGGCCCAGAACATCAAGAACCCAGACAGTCAGATGGCCCGGGCCGCCTTCCGCCTGCGCGCGGATTTTCGCATGACCCTCACCGGCACCCCGGTGGAAAACCGCCTGGAAGAGTTGTGGAGTCAGTTCCACTTCTCCAACCCGGGCCTGCTGGGCCAGCGGCGCGATTTCGAGGAACGCTACGCCGGCCCCATCGAAGGCGGCGATACAGTCGTAGCCGAGCATCTGAGGCGCCGCATCCATCCCTTCCTGCTCCGGCGCCTGAAGCGAGACGTCGCCCCGGAATTGCCGGCACGCACCGAGATGGTGCGCCGGCCCGCCCTGAGCGAATCCGAACGGGCCGTCTACGACGCAATCGTCGCCACCACGCGCAGGGATGTGGTCGAGAAACTGGGGCGCGGCGCCCCCGTGATGGCCGTTCTGGAGGCCCTGCTACGACTGCGCCAAGCCGCGTGTCACGCGGGTCTCCTGCCGGGCAGAGAGGAAACCTCGTCCGCCAAGGTCGACCTGCTGTTGGAGGTCCTCGACGAAAGCGTCGCAACGGGACACAAAACCCTCGTCTTCTCCCAGTGGACCTCCCTGCTGGACCTGGTGGAACCCCAACTCCAAGCATCTCAGATCGAATTCGCGCGTCTGGATGGCAGCACCCGAGATCGAGGTGCCGTGGTCGAGACTTTCCAGTCCGAAACCGGCCCGCCCGTACTGCTGGCTTCCCTCAAGGCGGGCGGTGTCGGGCTGAACCTCACCGCGGCCGACAGCGTCATCATCCTCGACCCCTGGTGGAACCCCGCCGTCGAAGACCAGGCCGCCGATCGGGCCCATCGCATCGGCCAGGACAAGCCCGTAACGGTGCTGCGCCTGGTTACCCAGAACACCGTGGAGGAGCGCATCCTCGAACTTCAGAAACGCAAACGCGCCCTCGCCCAGGCGGCCATCGGGGATGCGGGAGAAACCGCGCGCATCACGCGAGGCGAACTCCTGGAACTGCTCGAATAGACGCAAGCGACCTGTGCGGCCAATGCCAGAGAGGCTGAAAAGAGTGGAGCAGCGAGCGACGAGGAGCACGGGAACGAGTCCGCGCGAAACGGCAGCGGTGACCCTCTTCTTCGCCGGAGTCACCTGGGTGATCGCAGGTCCCCATGCGCTGCCGCTCGACCAACTCAGCACGCTTCCCTACGACGCCGACGACGTGAAGCGCTTCATGTGGAACCTCTGGTGGACTCGCGAGAGCCTCACCTCCCTCGCCAACCCCTACTGGAGCGAGATCGTCTTCCACCCACGGGGGGGATCCCTGGCCCTGACCTCCTATCCCATCCCCTACGGGATCCTCTCGATTCCCGTTCAATGGATCTGGCCCGGTCTCGAAGGTCTCGCGGTGGCGATCAATCTATTGGTCCTGTTCTCCTTCACCCTCAGTGGAATCGGCGCGTATCGATTGGCCAAGCACGTTTCCGCCAGCCCGCGGGCCAGCCTGCTGGCGGGCATCGTCTTCAGCACGGCGCTGTTCCACACCCTCAATACGGTTCGACTCCATCTGTTGGCAGTGGAGTGGCTGCCCTTCTACGTCCTGTGCCTCCTTCGCCTGGGAGAGGACCCGCGCTTGCGCAGAGCCCTGGCCCTGGCAGCGTGGATGGCCCTTTGCTTCTACAGCTCCCTCGAGTATGCGGTGTACCTGCTGATCTTCTCGTCGTTGTGGCTGGCGCATCGCATGGTCGTGCAACGCCGCTGGGAGCCGCGGCTGTGGAGTCGATTGCTGGTGGCAGCCGGGGCGTTCACCGCCCTCGCCTCTCCATTGCTCGTACAACAGATCGAGCAACTGCCCGTCGCAGGCGCGCGCTTCGATCTCGAGGAAACCGTGAGTTGGAGCCCAGCTCTGCTTTCCATCGTCACTCCAAGCCGGGTCCATCCCCTCTATGGCGAGGCCATGCGATTTGCGGGTGCTGAGAAGGATGGACAAACGGTTGGCATGCGCAGCGAGTCGAGCATCGGGTTGGCGACCCTCGCACTCGCGCTGCTGGGGATCGCCGGTGTGCGGCGCAACGGAGGGGCACTCTACGCCATCGCGGCAGCGGTGTTCCTGGTTCTGATGTTGGGCCCCTATCTCCGGGTGTCCGGTACCTGGATCACGTCCATCCCCCTGCCCTATCTCGCCCTGTACGAATGGGTGCCCATGATCCGTGTGGGCCGCGATCCCACCCGTTTCGTGGTGCCGCTGCTCCTGATGCTCTCGGTGCTCACAGCGCTGGGCACCCGGCGATTGCTGGAACCCCTTCGAAGGCCCGCGCACGAAGCTCTGCTCCTGGCCGGCCTGTGTCTGCTCGTGTTGTTCGAGGCCCTCCCACGTGGCGCCCCCAAGACCGCTCCGAGCAGCCATCCGGTCTACGATCAAATCGCACGAGCCCCCGGAGACTTCGCGGTGCTCGACCACAGCGGGAGCTACGGCGGGCTCGTCGGTCAGATCGTGCACGGAAAGCGCCTGACCTTCGTCACCGGCTTTCCACGATCAGTTCCCCCGGATTCCCCATGGGAACTCGACAGTGCCTTCACCCTCGCTCCAGGGGTCCTTCGGGCCGCCGCGGGCAATCCCGACCTGATCGACCATCTGCGGGCCGTTCGATCCGAGCAGCGCATCCGCTATGCGGTGCTTCCGGAGGTGGCGATCTCCGAGGCCCAGATCCGCCTGTGTCGCAGGCTCGGTGCCCAGGTACAGAGGCTTGGAGGGATCGTGCTCTGCCAGTTTCGCGATGAAGTCGACGGCACCCCATCGCGATGATCGAAGCCCGGCGCCAAGTCCTGAACGCGGGCTCTCAGCGACGCCGGAAAAAGGCAAAGGGGCAGGCGATCCACCACGACACCAGCGCCGGGATCGCCAACACAAGTCCGGGTACCAGACCCGGCGGTCGATAACGGAACTCGACACGGGACGCGCCTGAGGGCACCTCCACCAATCGGAACATTCCATTTGCCCGCAACACGGGGGTCACCTGCCCATCGACCTCGGCCGTCCAGCCGGGTGCCCAGGTATCGAAGAGCAGCAAGTAGCCCGGTCCCGGAGCATCCACCTTCATCGCCACCTGGTTGGGCGTATCGACCTCGAGGACGACGGACCCGCTCGCCCGATTCACCGAACCGCCCGAAAGACCTCTCTCGACTTCCACCAAGGCTCTGCGAGTGGGGTCGAATTCCGCATCCCGAAGTGTTGCGAGGGCAGCCTCGAAACTTCCGACCGCCACCACCTCGGGAACCCACAACGCCCTTGGCAACGGCTCGAAGCGATAGAGCCACGCTGGGCCGTGGCGGCCCAGCGGCTCGAACTCCCTCCACTCACGGCCCGCTCGAGAGAGATCCCGAGAACTGAAGAAGCGGTCCACACCGAGCATCCGCAGAATCTCCGGTCTGGGCGCGCGAGTGGCGGCAGCCACCCAGGCAAGTTCGGGCTCGCCGTATCCCGACGCCGCGCGCTGGCCGCTGGTGAGAGCGAGATTCATCAGCGGAGGCAGATGTGAAAGACGCATGCGCAACTCGCTGTCCGAGTAACCCATGACTTCGACGGGCATGTGATCCGCATAGAAGCGATGCGGCGAACCCGTGGCGTCGTAACGAGAGGACTCGCCTTCGGCGACCAGGCCAGGCGCGATGGCGTACACCGACGACTCGGCCACGGGCACCGTTCGCCAGGCCACCCAGACCAGGTCGCAAACCGCGACTCCGAGCAACACCAGCGGCAGAACCCCCCGCCAGGACGACGAGGTCCGGTGCTGCATCAGGCGCTCGAATCCCAGGCTGGCGGCCAGCACCGCCGCCACGACGGCGGGGAAGAGCAGACGCATGGGCAGGCGCACGGAACGCAGCCCGGGGATGGACTGGAAGAGCGAATACGACCAAGCGCCCCCACCGGCCAGCACGAACAGCACACCCGAGGCCACCAGAAAGAACCCCAGGGCGCCCAACGGACGACCTTTGCGCAGGTCTCTCCAGCCGAACCCCAGCGCGCACGCGAATCCGGCGTAGATCACGAGCCCGGCGTAGCCACTGATTTCGGGCCAATCCCCACGGACGGCGGGCATGAAGACCTGGAACAAATCAGCGTACCCCTGATCCACAAGAACTGCCGGGAGCCAGTTCGCATAGGTGACCCCCGCGGCTCGCACAGAATCCTGCAACAGGAACAGCGTGGGCAGGATCTGTGGCGCACCGAGCAGCAAGCCCCAAACCAGACCGCCACCCAGGGCCAGCGCCCTCGACCCTCGAGATGTTCGGACGGAAGTTTCGGTGGCGGGAGAACCGATCAGGATGAACAGGCCGTATGGCAGGATCAGAAGCAGGCAGACCAGTTCGCGTTGGGGTCGACCCGCCAAGAGCGAAAGGCCCAGCGCGGCTGCCAGCAGCAGGGCTCCAACGAGAGCATCTCGTCGGGTGCGCGTGATCGCGTAGAGGGCCAGAGGAAGCCACGCGCTCACGGCCACCGCATTGGGCCAAAAGGCCGTACCCAGCACGCGCGCCGACAGTATCAGCGACACCGCGCCGAGCAGCGCCAGCAGTGGCCGGACCCCGAGTTCGCGCAACAAAAGAGCGCTGAACATGCCCATGAGCCAAAGGTGGAACAGAACGAAGAGATCGATGGCGCGGTGGGCGGGGAGCCAGGCATTGGCGACGAGGGCCGGGAGATACAACAGCCCAGCCTCGCCATTGGCGTGTAGGGGATAGCCAGCTCGCACCCCAGGCGCCCAGAACGGAAGTTCGCCCTGGGCAAGGGACTGCTCGACCAGCGACCAGAACGGGTGGTGATGAAAGTAGAGATCGAATTCAAAGAACGACTGCGTGCCCGTGACCACCCCTGGCAACGCCAGGAGGAGCACGATCAGCAACGCGCCCGCGTCGACCCATCCCGCGCGGCGGGGGTCGACGAGGAGATCCCCGGGCCGACGGTCGGTCATGAATCTCCTCTCACGTGGTGGAGATTCACCGCGGCGTCCTCCTCCCGATGGCAGCTGCCGAAGGTCGACGGGTGGGGCTCACGTGACGACGCTGCCCGTGCCCAGGCTGGACACTCCGCCCGGGGTCTTCGCCACCGGATCGCTCCCGGTGCGACAATCCCAACGACTGGGAAGAAACACCTTCAAGATGCTAACAGAAACCCAGGGGCAGGGATCGGTGTTCGGACGACCCGGGCCCCGGAACACCGACCCCACAATCCATGGGCCCTGGGGGAACACGAGCTGGAGTCCACACCGGGCACAGATGCGAGCGAAAGCAGCGGCATGTACAAGCCCCTGTTCGACACGATCTGGCTGATCGGCCTGGCGCTATACGTTCTTGCGGGTGTGGAGCAGGCGACGTTCCACGGTGACGAATCCCTTCACCTGTACGGAAGCCACGACTTCACGACGCTCTTCGTGGACCACAGCCCCGAGCGTCTGACGGTGACCCCCCCCTACGTTCGGGACAGCGATGATCATCTGCGCCTCGCCAGCGGATCGGTCAGCCGCTATGCGATCGGCCTGAGCCGGTATCTCGCGGGGATCCCCGAAGCCCAGTTGCCAGGGCCTCCCGGTTGGCGCTGGGGGCTGGGATACGCGCACAACGTCGCAACCGGTCACCGCCCACCGCCGGCCCTGCTCCACGCCGCCCGCCTGCCCTCGGCCCTGTGCCTGGCTCTCAGTGTCGCAGTTTTCTTCCTGCTGGCCCGGGCCATGGGAGGACGCGCCCTCGCCTATCCGTGCAGCGCGCTCTACGGCCTCCATCCGGTGTTGTTGCTCAACGGCCGACGGGCCCTGCAGGAGGGTCCCCTGCTGTTGTTCGGCTTGCTGGCGATCCTGATCGCACTGCATCTGCAACGAAGGCGACAGCAAGGCACGATGCCCACCGGACCGGGGTGGCTCGCTCTGATCCTCGCCGCAGGTTTCGCCTTGGCGAGCAAACACAGTGCGGCGGTCTTCGTGGCCACGGCACTGGGGTGGATCACCCTGGGCGCTCTCCCTCCCACGCGCCAACCCCTCTGGACCACGCTGACCCGATTGCTGGCCGCGGCCGGAGCCATCCTGGCGGTCTTCATCGTGCTGTCCCCTGGACTCTGGCAAGCGCCACTCGCGCGAATCGGCGACCTCGTCGCGGTGCGAAGCGATCTCGTCGACCTGCAGACCCACGCCGACCCAATGGCACCCACGAGCCTGAAGCAGCGTCTGGCAGGGCTCGTCACCCAGCCCTTCCTGACCCCTCCCAGCCACTACGAGGCACCCGCCTGGTCAACCGTCGAAGCCATCGCCCTGGAGGTCGAGCAGTTTGAAGCGTCGGCGCTCTCGGGAATTCCGGTGGGCTTCGCGTTCGGCCTACCGCTCACCCTCCTGGCGGCGGTGGGCGCCGTCGGTCTGATGCGCTCCAACTTTCGCGGCCCTCTCTCGACCGTCGATACCCGCGGGCTGCTGTGGTGGCTCGTCCTCACTGCGTTGATGGCTCTCTCGAACCCACTGTCGTGGCAGCGCTACTACATCCCCCTCCTCCCCCTAGTGATCCTGTTGAGCGGCCTGGGTGGGCTGACGGTCTGGAGCACGGTTCGTCGGATCCGTGCTCCAGTTGCAGCTGCGAGCATGGGGGATCTCCCGTGACAACAGCGGAGGTTTCGAATCCGGTCGATCCTTCGGAGGCCACCGGTACTGGGCGGTGGGTCTGCCTGGGAGCCCTGGGGCTGCTGATCGCCATTGCCGCGTTCAAGTGGAGCCGAGGCCTGGACCCGGAATCCCTTTGGCTCGACGACACGTGGGTGGCACTTGCCGCCACCCGGATGTCCTTCACGGAGTTGCTGACCCTCCGGGTCCCCACCCCGGTGGGATTCATCAGCGCAGTGGGTGCGATCGCCGCTCCATTCCAGGACCGTGAGTGGCCCCTCCAAATCCTTCCGTTCGTAGCCAGCCTCACCGTGATTCCCCTTGTCTACGGGCTGGGGATGCGTGTGACGTCCAGTCGCCCGAGTGCACTGGTGGGCGCCGCACTGGCGGCCAGCAATCCGCTACTGGGCGAGTACTCGATTCGGGTCAAGCAATACGGAACAGACCTTCTGGTCGCCGTGGGCCTGCTGTGGTTGGCGACGCGCGTGATGGGACATTGGAACCGCAGGGATGCGCGATGGCTTCTGGGAGCATGCCTGGCCGCTCCCCTGTTTTCCTTCTCGTCGGTCCTGATCGTCGTATCGATCGTCAATGCTCTGGCACTCCATACCTTCACGAACGCGCATTCCCGGGCATCCTCCCGACGCGAAACGCGGCGACTCGCTCTCGTGGCCAACGCCGCCTGTGGGGTCTATGGACTCACCTACCTGCTCCCCGCCTCGAACCCGGATCTTCAATGGTATTGGCGCGATCACTTCCTCGACCTCACGAGCCTCGAAGCCATCCAGCACTTCTTCTCGACCCACGTGCGAAGTTTCCTCGAGCAACCCTTTCCCGAGCGGGCTGGGCTCATGGCCCTGGCGCTCCCCGTGGGCGCCTATGCGCTGTGGCGCGACGGAACCTACGCGGCCCTTGCCACCGGAGCGGTCCTGTTGTTTCTGGGGTTGCTGGCTTGCGCAGCGTTGAAGTTGATTCCCCTGGGAGGCGGGCGTACGGACCTTTTCAGTTTCGGGTTCTTCTGGGTGCTGAGCGCTGCAGCCGTCGCCCTGCTCCCCCGGATCGGGCGCGGCTTGGCCCTTCTGCTCTTCAGCCTTGCGGCGGTCGCCTCACCCACCGCCCACTACCCACTCGCCCGGGACAGCCATGCCGTCGCCATCGCTCGGGAATGGCTGACCGACCAACACGGCCTCATGCTTTCCCGCCAGGCCGCCTGGCCCGCCGCCTACTACGGGGCCTGGCCCTTCCGCTTCCGACCCGGTGCTTGGGGCCACAACTTCGACATCCGCTTCGAACGGCCCGCCACCGGGTTTGCGCCCATGGATCAAGACGACCTCGACGAACTCCTCGCCGACGGGCCCGAACGGTGGCTCTACCTGGTGGCCGAAGGCGAGCGGGGCCACGTCTTCCGCGCTGTCTCGCTGATGGAGCGGCGGGGTTGGGAGATCCGCCGCGTGGAGCAGTTCGAACGGGGTGCTCTGGTGGTGGAACTCGAACGGGACTGAGGCGTGCAGACCCACGGGGCCAGGCCCTCAGCCTCCCGCTCCCTCCCACTCCACGTCCGTCACCCCCGCGCGATGGTTCTCGACCCGGGCCATGACAAACAATAGATCCGAGAGACGGTTGAGGAAGTGCAGGCTGGCCTGATCGAGTGGATCACTTCGGTGCAGTTCCACGGCACGGCGCTCGGCGCGACGGCAGACGGTGCGCGCCATGTGAAAGGCCGCAGCCGCAGCCGTACCCCCGGGCAGAATGAACCGCCGCAGGGGCTCGATCTCCTCTTCGAGTCGATCGATCTGCCCTTCGAGATGCGCAACTGCATCGGGCTGCACTTCGGGCATGCCACTCTTGGCGCGCAGACGCGCATCGGGCGTGGCGAGCGTCCCGCCGAGATCGAAACACCTCCGCTGCACCTCATTGCACAGTGCGCGCAGATCGTCGTGAGCAGTCGTGGCCGCACAGACCCCAATACAGGCATTGAGCTCGTCCACGGCACCATAGGCCTCGACGCGCTGGTCGTCCTTGCCCACTCGCGGCCCGCCGAACAGGTCCGTCTCCCCGTCATCTCCGCGACGCGTATAGATCTTCACGACGGGAGTATACCGGCCAGCGGAACGCACACGGGCTCGCACCCCAGAGCCCAGTCCAGACCCATCACCGGCTGCGCATCTCCTCGTCGACCCTGCTCTCCAGTTCAGCATCGCCGGGCGAAGGTTCCGTGACCACGGATTCCCGGGTGTCGGGTGACGCGGCTGACAGGGGACTCGTGAACCGTCGCAACAAGAACAGGATCCCCAGACCACCCGCACCGAACAAGAGGACCGGGACCACGTACGCCGTGAGGCCGAATCCCTCGGCTCGCGGCGCTGCCAAAATCACGTCCCCGTAGCGTTCGTAGAGTTCCTCCTCGACATCCTCGCGCGTTCGACCCGCCGATTCCTGAACCAGAATCCACATCCGAAGCGACTCGGCGTGCCCACTCGTACAGTCGGCCAGAGTCCGCCCCGGACAAAACGGACTCATCATCTCCTGCCAAAGTGCATAGGACCAGCCCTCGGAAGGCTCCGCCGAGGCCGCCGAACCGGACACCCCCACGGCCAGGAGCAACAGCCAACCACACGCCCACCCACGCCATCGCGCTTGCCTCAACTGGATTCTCCCTCCCTTCCAGGACGCTCGGCACGCATCACGTGATCCGCCAGGGCCTGGAAGGCCAGAACGGCTTCTGAATCCGCAGCCGTCGTCTGAAGAAAGGACTCGCCTCCATCGGCAGCCTGCCACAAGAGAGGATCGAAGGGGATTCGAACCACGCATTCCAGGCCCAGACCCTGAGCCCAGGGCTCAGTGGGGGCTTGGCCGAGCCACGCCACCTCCTGACCGCACTCACTGCATCGACCCGTTCCGAGATTCTCAACCACGCCCAACAGCGGAAAATTCAGATCGTAGGCCCGCCGTATCGACCGCTCGACGGCCAGCAGGGCGACCTCCGTAGGGATCGTCACGATCAACGCCTCGCCCAGGGAGTCGGGAAGCCACTGGGCCAGAGCGGGCAGACGGTCGGCCCCGGGCGGCAAATCCACCAACAAAGTATCGAGAGCACCCCACCGGGTCTGCCCGAGCAGGTCAGCCAGGGCCGATTGCTCAAACACGCTGCGCAGCGTCGTGCCCGCTCCGTCAGCACCGTCCCAGTCCAGTGCCTGGCTGCCCTGAAGGAAGAAATCCATGCTCTGCACGAGCACCCCACACGGACCGGGCGTCGGAAGCAGCCGGTCCCCCCCCTCGACCCGGACCGGACTACCGCGCAGGCCCATCATCTTGGCGACGGAAGGTCCCTGGAGGTCGGCGTCCAGAACCCCCACCTGCAGACCCCGTCCAGCCAGCACCTGGGCGAGGTTCACCGTCACGGAACTCTTGCCCACTCCACCCTTGCCGCTCATGACGACGATCACGCGCTCGACGTCCGTCAAGCCCGCCGCAACCCGTTCCCGGACCTGCTCGATGTCTTCGAGCGTTTCGAGTTCGGGGCCGTTCACGATTCTTCACCCCATGAAAATGCGCGCCGAAAGCCCCGGCCCCGCGCCACGTCTCAGAGGTCCCAACGCAATTGAGATGGGTCCGAAGCGTCGCCGCGGGAGCGAACCAGTTGACGAGGCGAATCGGCAATCACCACCGAGTCGACGGGCACCGATTCCACGAGCCAGACATTGCCTCCGATCACACTTCCTCGGCCGATCACGGTATCGCCACCCAGGATCGTGACCCCTGAATAGATCGTGACGTCGTCCTCGATGGTGGGATGGCGCTTGACCCCCCGCATCCTGTCACCCCGGCGGGGCGATTTCGCGCCAAGGGTGACCCCCTGGTAGATGCGCACATCGTCGCCGATCTCACAGGTCTCCCCGACCACCACTCCCGTACCGTGGTCAATGAACAGACGGTTTCCGATGCGGGCACCGGGATGAATGTCGATGCCCGTGGTGTCATGGGCGTACTCGGACATCATCCTCGGCAGGATCGGCACTTCGAGAGCGTAGAGCTCGTGAGCGATGCGGTAGACGGCAAGTGCCTTGATCGAAGGGTAGGAGGTAACGATCTCTCCGTAGCTCTTGGCCGCGGGATCCCCCACGAGGGCCGCCTCGACGTCCCCTGCGAGCCGCTCCCGGATTGCAGGAAGACGTGAGATGAATACTTCGACCACCGCGTCTCGATCGGGCCGATCCGTCAGGCCGGTACTGGCCACGAGTTCGTCCAAACGTTCAGCCAACGCGGGAATCTCCGAGCGCAACGCCGACCGGTCCCGTTGCATCAACACCAGACTGCGGGCGCGCTCAATCCACGTGATGACAGCGGACAACTCCGGCAAGCCCTCCCCGTGAGCTCGAGAGAGCACATCCTCTCGAGCTTCGGACAGCGCTGCGATGGCGTCCCCGAACACGGCCTCTCGGCGGTTCGCCGTCATGACAGGTGACACTCCTCGTTCCGAGCCGGGGGAGGCGCGGTCGGAACCCGAATGAGGGACTTTGGATAGTAGCGCGAGGCGGGCCCATCGCCCCACGCTCGAAGACAGGAACCAGGCTATTGCGCCGGGCACACTTCAGCGGCGTGGCCTCTGGGACGCGGCAGTGGTAGGGTGCGGGAAGCCGTCATGAATGTCCCTTCGCCGCTGGTTCCTCCCGATTCCCAGCATGGCCTCGTCAGGCAGGAGAACGCTCGATGACGAAGCGCGGAGTGATGGAAGCCACGGCGGTGTGCAGTCATTCGCGCCTTTCCAACTTCGAGAACTGCCCCAAGAAATTCGAGTACCGCTACCTGCTCGATATCCCCGCCGAGAGCGAGGGAATCGAAGGGTTCATGGGCAAGCGGGTCCACGAGGTTCTCGAGCGTCTGTATCTGGCCGTCGAACGCGGGCATGTCCCCCGTCTGGAACAGGTGATTCGACGCTATCGACTGCTCTGGGACGAACACTACGACGCCGAGCGCATCCGCATCGTGCGCAGCGAGAACCCGCCGAGCTTCTATCGAATCAACGGTGAGCGGTGCCTCACCTCCTACTACCGGCGCCACTATCCGTTCGATGGCAGCGAGACACTGGGCATCGAACACCGCATCGAATTCCCCCTGGACGAGGCGAACGAATATCGCATGCAGGGCGTCATCGACCGCGTCGTGCGCGCTCGCGATGGAGCGCTGGAAATCCACGACTACAAGACCTCGGCGCGAACTCCGCCCCAGAGCGTCATCGACCGCGACCGTCAGCTCGCACTGTACGAGATCGGCTTAAGACGGGAGTTGGACGAACGGGGACCCGTTCGACTGGTGTGGCACTACCTGCAGAACGACCGGATCTGCACATCGACGCGAAGCGCCGAGCAACTGAAGCGCCTGGGCGATGAAACCCGGGAGTTGATCGACCGCATTCGCGAAGAACGCGACTGGGAGCCGCGCACCGGCCCGCTCTGCCGTTGGTGCGAGTACTCGGAGCGCTGCCCTGCCGTGGGGGGAGGGAGCCGGGTCGCCGCGCCCAACGACCCTCCCGAGCCTGCTACAGCGTCCAAACCTACGGCGGCGCCAGAACCTGCTCCAGCGCGCAAACCTGCCGCAGCCTCCGGGCCAGAAGGCGCCACGGGGACACCTCCGGGTCCCGGCCAACTCGACCTGCTCTGAGCACCCTTGGGGGGCGAACCAGCCTTCGAAGTGCGCGACGTGAGGGGCCAAGCGGGCTAGCCTCGCCACATGGGACTTCAAATCGAACGCGTTCCGACACTCCAGGACAACTACACCTACGTAATCGCCTGCGACGAGACGGGAGAAGCCGCCATCATTGACGCGCCGGAGTTTGACCCCGTGGTCGCCCGGGTCGATTCGATGGGAGTGCGGGTCACGCACGTGCTCTCCACCCACCACCACTGGGACCATTCCGGAGCGAATCCGGAACTCGCCAAACACTTTGACGCGCCGGTATTCGGACACGTCTCAGACTCGGACCGGATTCCCGCCTTCAGCAACGGCCTCGAGGAGGGCGACACACTGCAGGTGGGTCGCCAGGAAGCCCGCATTCTCTTCATTCCAGCCCACACCCGGGCTCACATCGCCTACGTGTTCGACGACGCCCAGGCCACCTTCTGCGGCGACACCCTGTTCGCGGCCGGTTGTGGCCGGCTGTTCGAGGGCACGCCCGAAATGATGTTCGTGGCGCTACACGAGAAGCTTGGGGCGCTCCCCGACACGACCCGTGTCTTCTGCGGTCACGAATACACCGAATCCAACCTGGTATTCGCAGCCCACGTGGAGCCAGACAACCTCGTGATCCAAGAGAAACTCACGAACGTCCGAGAAATCCGCGCCAAGGCTGCGGCAGAATGGCGCGACGCCACACCTGAGGAAATGACCGTGCCCTCCACCCTGGGTGAGGAGCGTCAGACCAACCCGTTCCTGCGCGCCACCGACGCTGCAGATCTCGGCCGGATCCGGGCGCTCAAGGACTCCTTCTAGGGCCCGGTCGCCGGATCGCGACGCCGACTGCCCCCCCGACGGCCTCGCAGCCAGGCGGTCAGCCGGCCTGTGATTTGGTCACGAAAGACCGACTCGCTCCATGCCGATGCGCGCTGGATGGCCACCAGAGCATCCCCGCTACCAGGCCAGTGAGAACGCACCACGTCGGGATGGACTCGATTGAGCAAACCAGACAGAGCCGCTGTGACGACCAACAGATCATCGACCAGACCCAGCGGTCCGAAGATCACCGCCGGCACCAGATCGATGGGGGAGAACACGTACCCCACCCCGATCAATGCAATGAGTTTGGACCCACGGGGAACGCGGTCGTCGCGAAGCAGCCGCGAGAGCAGCACGGTCAGGTCCGGGAGCAGGAGCAAAATGTCCCCAGGTCCCGTCACGTCCTGGTTCCGTGCACCAGTCAAACGACGGCGGAGGCGTTCGTAGAGTTCCAGTTCGCTCGGGTTGACCTCGATCGTGACTCGCGGAGTCTCGCCGCTCACTGCTCTGCCCTCCCCGTTCGATCACTTTGCGGCGTCGCGAGTTCGGGCGTAAGGCTGAAGATTCCGACCAATGGGCGTCCCTCGATCAGCCGTGGGTCTGCACCGCCAGGTATCTGGGTTTCCTCAAGCCGTACACCCAACAGTTCAGCGAGGGTGGGAGCCACATCCGCCAAGCTCATGTGCGGCACCCGGATATGACGTCGAATCCCACGGCCCCAGGCCACGAAGCCGACGTCCATTTCTGGAGTTGTAGAGAAATAGCCGCCGACTGCGCGCTGGGGCGAGGCGCTCAATAGAGGAGGAATCATCGCGTCGGTGAAGAAGTAACCCGGGTTCGCCTCCAGCCCGAACCACGCACGGGGATCCGCATGAGCATTGGCCATCGACTCGGCGGAGACCACCCGAAACGCGCGGGTTCGTTCTGCGGCTTCTTCGAAAGACCGTCGGGCATGGAGAGCATCTCGATCGCTCGACGCGTAGACAAAGGCGGATCCACCATTGGAACGCGCCAGGGCCACCCACTCCTGCACCTGGCCCGTATTCTCGTCCAGCGTGACGAGCCCCTCCCGAACCAGCAGCGCGTTGATGGAAATCGCCGTGTGAACCGGCGCGTTCCCACGGTCCCCCACCACGACCACGGCCGCATCCTTCAGGCGTCCAAGTGCCGACAGGCACTCCAGGAGCTGCGCCACATCGGCATCCGCGGCCCCGAAGGCATCACGAGCGGCATCGCTGTCGATTCCCTCCCGAGTGACGGGTGCGACGGTCTGGGTAAGGCGGATCAACAGTAGACGGGGAGGTGCACCACTCGCGAGCAGATCACATGCCAAACCGGTCAACACCGCATCCCGCGCGGGCCCTTCGGAATCGGCTGCGGGTTCCCCCGCACCATGGGAAACCATGAGCGGAAGAAGTTCGGCGGTTGCCGCATCACCGAGGACTCCGAGCCAGGTCTCTCCGCGCCGGATCGGAATCCGGTCGGGCACCAGCCAGCGCACGTCGGCCCCCAGAGTCGACGGCCAGGCCAACGACGCAACCGCCACCCCTCGAGCTGACAATGCGTCCCACAGCGTGGGAACCTGCAACTGGGTGGTGTGCCAGTAAGGAGAACTCCGCACTCCATGGGCTCCCAGCTTCAAATCGCCTGGCACCCCGTGAGTGTCCGGGAGGTGGCCGGTGACCAGTGTCGCATGGGCGGGATACGTGCTGGCGGGCGTGACGCTTGCCACGGCATCCGCTGCCGCCCCGACCCCTGCCATTGCGGCCAAGGTGGGCATCTCGGCCTGACCCATGGCAGACGCGTAGCGGTCGGAGGTCAATCCAGCGACACTGATGAGCACCACGACGCCCGGCATTCCCGAGACCCCTCCAAGGGCCTCGATCCTCTCACGCACGTCCGTCGGGCCGTTCACCCGCGGTGGCTCGGGGGTACGACAGCCCACCGTGGCCATCACCCCGGCAATCAGCGCCCAGCGCACCACGATCGTCGAGCGTTGGGTCCAACCAGCTGGGGATGCAGAAGCGAGGCCCATCCCCCCCATTAAAACCGCGTCGCGAGGCACCGAATTCGCCTCGAACCCGTCCCCGACCCGCCAGATGAAGTTTTTCATGTTTAAAAGCAATGAGTTACGAGACCCCGGGAAGAGTGCTGTGGTATATGATAGCGGCCCCCGGAGGGAGCCTTTGGTCGAGCCGTCGGCAAAGTTTACGGATATCAAGATCCCGCTCTTGGAGCCGCAGCATGGCTTGGATCACGTCTCGGGCGTGCTCGGCACGCCGCGTTGGTGGCCCACGGGCGCCCGGGTCAGTGTTGTGCTGGCCCACGGCTCGACGGGTGGCATGGACACGCCCCTGATCGATGCGGTCCACCGTCACCTCACTGAGCAGCGCTATCTGACCCTTCGCTTCAATTTCCCGTTTGCCGAAGCCAACAAGAAGCGCAAAGACTCCATGCCCGTTCTTCGCCGTGCCCTGCAGGCCGCCATTGCAACCCTCAACGCGGACCCGACTGCCGCCCCGGCCCACCTGTTCGTCGGAGGCATTGGACTGGGCGCCCAGGTCGCTTCGGGACTGGCCGGAGCACGGCTTCGGGTCGACGGGCTCATGCTGATGGGCTTCCCCCTGCACAAGAGCAATGCCCCCGAGGACCTTCAGGCCGATGATCTGTTTCGCGTCGTCGCCCCCATGCTCTTCATCCAGGGAACCCGGGACCGGTTCTGCGACGTCAACGCATTGCGGAATACCCTTGGGAGGGTTGGCGCGCCGACCACAATGTTCGTCTCCCAGGATGCCGACCATCAACTCCGGGTCACGAAGAAATCCGAACGCAGCAACGAGCGGGTCCACTATGAGGTGAGTCAGGCCGTCGATGGATGGATCGGCAAGATCCTGGAGTCTTGATCCATGGCCGAGAGCGACCTCTATTTTCTGCAGGTGCCCGTGGGCCAGATGGCGAACCTCGCCTATCTGATCGGAAGTCGAACCACCCGGGAGGTGGTGCTCGTCGATCCCGCGTGGAGCGTCGACGCCCTATTGGATCAGGTCGAGGCAGACGGAATGAAGCCCGTGGGTGCCCTGGTAACCCACTACCACCAGGACCACGTGGGTGGCGAGATCTTCGGCATGCAGATCGAAGGCCTGGCGCGTCTTTTGGCGCGTCAGCCCATGCCCATTCACGTCAATGACCATGAGGCCCAGGGCCTGATTCAGATCACGGGTGCATCGGAATCCGACCTCGCGCGAAGTGGGGCCGGCGACTCCATCGAGCTGGGAGCCGTGCGTATCCGCTTGCTTCACACTCCTGGACACACACCGGGATCCCAGTGTTTCCTGGTGGAAGAAGAGGGGCAGCCCCATCGCCTCGTCTCGGGCGACACACTTTTCCTAGGAAGTTGCGGACGCGTGGACCTGCCCGGCGCCGACCCGGAGGCCATGTACACGAGCCTCACCCAGGTTCTGGGCCAGTTGCCCGACGACACCATCCTCTACCCCGGCCACCTCTATTCGGCCGACTCTTCCGGGCCCATGGGCGACCAGAAGCGCACCAACCCCTTTCTTCGAGCCACCAGCCTGGAACAGTTTCTGATGTTCATGGGAGGCTGACCGCCACGCGTTGGCGGCTCACAGCTAAACGCCCGATTCAGAGTCACTTTCTGCTGATTTCGATGCTTGAAATCAGGTCTTTCGTCAGTTAGCGTTGCCCGCCTCGACGTGCTGGAGCGTCCAACGCTGAACAGTAACGCCGACCCTTCGAACCCCCGGGAGGCCCCCCGCACATGAAGATCATGGTCTGCCTGAAGCAAGTGCCGCACCAGGACGCGAGACTCGACGTCGACGCGAGTGGTACATGGATTCAGGAAGCAAACATCAAATTCGAGATCAACAGCTACGACACCTACGCGCTGGAAGAAGCACTACGCGTCAAGGACGACACGGAATCGGAAGTCGTCGTGGTGTCCATCGGACCGGACCGCACCACCCAGGCCCTGCGCACGGCCCTGGGAATGGGGGCCGACCGCGCAGTCCACATCAATGACGACGAGGCCAATGGCTCGGATGCACTGGGAATCGCCAAGATCCTGGCAGCCGTGGCCAAAGAAGAGAACCCAGACCTCATCTTCATGGGCTTGATGTCGGACGATGGCAACTTCACCGCCGTGCCGCCGATGTTGGCAGAGTTGACGGGCGTTCCGCATACGACAGCGGCGGTCGGCCTGAGCCGCGCCAACGGAACCCTCACCGTCGAGCGCGAAATCGAAGGCGGTGCAACGGAAGTCGTCGAGTTGTCCACTCCCTGCTTGGTCGCAGTGCAGACGGGCCTGAACGAAGTCCGCTATGCATCCCTCAAGGGGATCATGGCTGCCAAGAAGAAGCCCCTGGACGTCAAATCCGTCTCCGACCTCGGGCTGTCGGGGAGTGTGGGCGCTGCGAGCGCCAAGGTCTCCATCGAGAAGATCGCGCCTCCGGAGAAGGGGGATTCCGCAGAACTGATCGAAGGGAGTACCGACGAAATCGTTGGCACACTCATCACCAAGATCAAGGAACTGGGACTCCTCTGAGCCCACCGTTCCAGGTCGGATCCGCTCGCCCCCCAGAGGTCCAAGAGACCCAGCAGAAAGGAAATGAACGATGGGAAGCATCCTCGTCGTCACCGAGATTCAGAACGGAGAGATTCGAGAGGCCAGCTACGAGTTGGCAAGCATTGCTCAAGGAATCGCATCGGGGAGTGGTCGAGAGGTCAAATCCCTGGTCGCCGGTTCAGGTGTCGGGAGTCTGGCCGAGGCGTTCGCCAGCAAGGGCGGCGGAACGGTCCTCGTGGCCGATGACGACGCGTTGGCCAATTACAACGTCGATGGCTTCAACGCCGCGATTCGAGCCGCCGTGGACGAGGCCGATGCAGACCTGGTGCTGATTTCCAACACGCCGTCGGGCTGGGATGTCGCACCTCGCGTGGCCGCGGGCCTGGACGCCGGCTTCGTGGGAGACTGCTTCCGCGTAGAGGTCGAGGATGGCTCGTTCTCCTTCCATCGAAGGATCTTCAACGGCAAGCTCGACGCCAAGATCAACGCCGCACCCGGCAAGATCGTCGCGACCATCCAACCCGGTGCGGTCGCGCCCTTCGAGGGCTCCACGGAAGGCAGCACCCAGCCCCTCAGTGTCGACTTTCCCGATGCCCGGGTGCAGTTCAAGGAGATCAAGACCTCCGAGTCAACGGGAGTCGACCTCTCCAAGGCAGACATCATCGTTTCGGGTGGGCGCGGAGTCGGCGCCCCCGAGAAGTTCCCGGAGACCATCCAGCCCCTGGCAGATGCCCTGGGGGGTGCCATGGGTGCATCCCGCCCCGTGGTTGATGCCGGCTGGCTCCCCCACCCCTATCAGGTGGGATCCTCGGGTCAGGTCGTGCAGCCCAAGCTCTACATTGCCGCCGGTATTTCGGGCGCGATCCAGCACCTGGTGGGGATGAAGGCCTCCAACTTCATCATCGCCATCAACAAGGACCCCGACGCTCCGATTTTCGAAGTCGCCGATGTGGGAGTCGTCGCAGACCTGTTCGACATCGTCCCCGCGCTCACAAACGCCGTATCAGAAGCGAAGGGCTGAACCCCGAAAGGGGTTCCCGACCACCGCTGCGAATCGGACTGCTGAAGCCACTTGAGCCTCGTCCGTAACAGTGGGTCCATCAATTCATTGACACTCCGTTCGCTGCCGGCGATGCTGGATACTCGGCGCACGGATGACGGCCAGCATCGCGAGAGGGCGGGGGGAGCCCACGACGATGACCGCTCATACTGGAGTCGGTGAGGGGCTCGGTCCCCGCCGCATCGCACTCATCAACGAAAAGGGCGGGAGCGCCAAAACGACGCTCGTGGCGAGCTTTGCCTCGTACCTCGCGCTTCATCGGGGTCGCCGCGTGCTGGCCATCGACATGGACCCCCAGGGTCAACTTGGCAAAGTACTGGGCGTCGAGACGCGCCGGTCGACTCGGTCAGCCATCGACATGCTGCTCGATACGGTGCTTGGTGAACGCCCGAGCGACCCGAATGCGCCCGAACGGTCCCCCCTCCCCATTTCACCGACTCGCACCCCCAACCTCGACGTGATCGGTTCCAATAAGTCCCTGGCCTTCCTTCCCGCCCTGCGCCCCGAAAGCGGCGCTTCGGAAACCAGCGAACTCAGACGCGCCCTCGACGACTCGGCTGAGATCAACACCTACGATTTCGTCTTCTTCGACGCTCCGCCATCATTTGGCGCCTTGACGTTGAACGTCCTGTGCGCGGCCGATGAGGTGGTCATTCCCGTTCCCCTCACGTATCTCGCCATGGATGGCTGCGCGGAATTACTCCGGACCATCGCAGAGGTGAGATCCCGCTACGGCAACCCTGCGCTCCAGATCTCCATGGTCGTGCCCACCTTCTACCGGCGCACACGAATGGCCAACGAGATTCTCGCCAAGCTGAAGAGCCGCTTCCCCAAAGAAATCGCGCAGTCCGTAATCGGGTACCACGTGAAGATCGACGAGGCTCAGAGTCGCGGACTCTCGATCTTCGAGTACGCGCCCCGAGACCGCGCGGCTCGGACGTTGGCCGAGCTCACCGAAGAACTCGAGTTGCGTGGTCGCGACTTCGCGGAGCTCCCCCGACCGGTTCGGGAGCCTCCCACGCCTTGAGTCGACTCCATCCCAGAGGAAATCATCAGGATTCTCCCAACGAACCCGTCCCGCGCCGGCGCAAAAACGCCCTGGGCCGTGACCCCTTCGAAGAACTCGCGTCCCCGGACTCCGCAACCGATGGATTCACCCCGCTCCCGTCCGGCACAGAGCCTTTCGTCGAACCGCCGCTGAATCCTGAGCCAGCCACGCAACCCCGTGCCAAGACCCGACCACCCGGTGAAAGGAGCCAGACCTCCGAGTCCAACGACGCTCCCATGACAGACGAGTCCACCCCGCCGGTTTCGGCGGAGCCCTCGCGCGGCTGGCTGGACTTCCTACTCGGAGAACGCGAGGAAAACCTCCAGAAAGCCTTCGAGAGCCTGGTGGATGCGGGAACGCGGTACGACCGCTATGGGTTCTCCCCCACCGTGGCCAAGCAGTCTTTTCCGTTCTTTCGCACCCTGTACGACTACTACTTCCGCGTGAGCAGCGAGGGACACGAGCACCTTCCCGTCGATGGCTCGGCCGTCCTGTGCGCCAACCATGGGGGGCTGCTCCCGTTCGATGCCGCCATGGGCATCGTCGACGTCGCCCTGCACATGGACCCCCCGCGAGTGGTTCGGACCATCGTCGACCGTTGGGTTGGCACCCTGCCCTGGGTGAACATCTTCTACGCGCGAGTGGGTCAAGTGATCGGAACCCGCAAGAACTTCACGGACCTCCTTCGGGACGACCAACTCGTGCTGGTGTTCCCCGAAGGCATGGACGGAATTCGCAAGACCATCCGCCAGCGCTATCAACTACAGGAATTCCGGGTGGGTTTCGTCGAGCAAGCCCTCCGCAACCGGGCGCCCATCATCCCCGTTGCCTTCGTGGGGAATGACGATCAGATGCCGATTCTCTACGACATCAAGCCCCTGGCACGCCGCCTCGGCATTCCCGTCGCCCCCATCACGCCGACCTTCCCGCTCCTCGGCCCCCTCGGGCTCCTCCCCTACCCCGTTTCCTACAAGATCGTGTACGGAGAACCCCTCCGCTTCGAGGAGCAGTTCGAGCCCGACGCCGCCGACGATCCGAAGCTGGTGGCGACCCTGGCTGGGCAGGTTCGAGAGACCGTTCAGAAGCTTCTCGATCGGAGTCGGAAGTGACACGAGTTCTGGTGACACACGCGGATTCGCCCATCGGTCGCCGGATCGTGAAGACCTTGCGTTCCGACGACTCCGTCGAATCCGTGTTGGCCGTCAGTCAAGCCCCCACACCGCCTGAGTTCGACAATCGATCGAGGGGGCCCATCCCCGGGCTGAGCTACCAACGCGCCGATCTCGCCAAACCTCGATCCATGAGGCGGCTTTTCCGCTCACCGACTTTCGAATCCGCTCGGGTGGACACGGTTCTCCACATCCCCTGGCACGGGCTGGCCCCCCTACCCCCTGTCTCTGGACTCCCGCGCCGCACTGCTGAACTCCGTCTCCTACTCAAGAGCTGCCGAGAGGCGGGAACCGTCGAGAACTTCGTATGTCTCGGGAGCGCCTTCGTTTACCAGTTACTTCCCGGCAACGCGAACCGACTGGACGAGGGCAGTGAACTCGATTTCGACCCCGATGTGGGACCGGACATCCGGTCGTGGATCGACTGCGACATGATGCTGCACGAGCCACTGAACCGGGGACCCTTCCGAACCGTGCTGCTACGCGTTCCCAGCGTCGTCTCCGACGACGGTTCGGTGTACTTCAACCCCTCAGTCTCGGGACGTCCCGGTCCCCGCCTGCGTGCCCTCGGATTCGACCCGATGTCCGCCATCCTCACCGAAAAGGACCTGACTCAGGCCTTGCTGTGCGCCATTCACTCCCGAGAATCCGGGATCTTCAACGTGGCAGGGCGCGGAGCCATTCCCCTTTCGCAACTGGCGCGCTGGAACCAGTGCCGATCCCTGGCAGTTCCACCGGCCCTGCTCGGGTGGATGAGCAGCGGGGCCCGCATGCTGGGAAACAGCGCATCCCTGTCGGAGGAGGGCCCCCATCTCCGATATGGGTTCACTCTGGACACGACCCGGGCAGAACGCGACCTCTTCTTTCGACCGAGCGTCCCCAACGAACTCGTGCGCCAAATGCCTCCCCCTGCCACCGGGTGACCCCGCGTCGACCTGCCCCCCCTCGCGACTGAGCCGAGTCGGCTATCCTCCGCCCCCGACACAGGGAATCGTCGCGATCCGTACTGTGCGCCCAGGTGCCTGGAGGTTCGGATTCACGGGAGAGGTCGGCATGCGAAACCGACCCCAGAACCATGGTCGGCATTGCCGGCCCGGAATTCCCTGAAGAACGATCGAGCTTGGAGCAAACGATGGCATTGGATACCTCGCAGTTCAAAAACGGCGTCAAGATCGTCCTCGACGGAGAGCCGTTCACGATTACGTACTTCCAACACGTGAAACCCGGCAAGGGAGGTGCCTTCGTGCGAACGAAGATCAAGAACCTCAAAAACGGGCGCGTGCTCGACCGGACGTTCCGGTCCGGCGAAAAAGTCGAAGAAGCCGATACCCAGGACAGGAAGATGCAGTACCTCTACCAGGATGGGGATCAGTATGTCTTCATGGACTCGGACGACTACGAGCAGATCCACTTCTCCCGGGAGCAGGTGGGAGAGGGCGTCAAGTACCTGAAGGAAAACCTCGAAGCCAGCATCCTGTTCTGGAACGGGCAACCCATCAACGTCGAGCTCCCGGCCTTCATCGAAGCGCAGATCGCGGAGTGCGAGCCCGGTGTAAAAGGAGACACCGCCTCGGGGGGAACCAAACCCGCCACCTTGGAGACTGGAGCGGTCGTCCAGGTACCGCTATTCCTCAAAGAGGGCGAAACTATTCGCGTCGATACCCGCTCCGGCGAATACGTCGAACGGGTCAACTGACGAGCAGACGATCCACGCATGGCGAATCCCCATAGCGAAACCCGTCGGCAAGACGAAACGACCTGCGCATTGGTCTTTTCGGGAGGCGGGGCCCGCGGCGCCTATGAGGCCGGAGCCGTTCGCTACCTGGTGGAAGAGCTCCCCAAACGCCTGGGTTGGACGCCGCGTTTCGATGTGGTGTGCGGCACATCAGTCGGAGCCATCCACGCGTGCTACATGGCTGCGACTGCACACATGGACGAGTCCCGGGGTGCCAAACTCGTCGACTTCTGGGCACGCATGCGGCTCGAAGAGGTCCTCCCACTTTCCCCCGGTGACATGCTCCGGTGGCCCGGACGGCTGCTGGGCCTCCGGCGGCTCGCCGAAAAAATGCGCAAGGGCAATGCTCCCGAGCGGCTCTATGGCCTGTTCGACACCCGGGCTCTGGAGCAGCTCGTCGTCGAGGCCATCCCCTGGCGCTCGCTGCACACCAACATCCAGCAGGGGCTCGTAAACTCCGTCTGTGTATCGGCCACGCAGCTCTCCACAGGGCGCTCGGTGAATTTCATCGAGACGAATGAAAAGTCCCTGCCTCCGTGGACACGCGACGCAACGCTGCTGCCAAAGAAGACCCGGCTCCGTCCGACCCATGCCCTGGCGTCGGCAGCCATCCCCCTTTTGTTTCCAGCGGTACGTGTCGCTCGCAGCTACTACGCCGACGGAGGCCTGCGTCTCAATACCCCCCTCGCACCCGCACTCCGCCTGGGAGCAGAGCGGGTACTCGTCATCGCACTGCGCCAAAACATGGCCGCCGTTCAGCAGAAAGTTCTCGCGACCCATCGCATGTGGGACTACGCAAGCCCCGCTTATCTGTTCGGCAAGGTTCTGAATTCGATCCTCCTGGACCACCTCGAAACAGACCTCGCGCGGATGCAGGTGCTGAACGAAATCATCGACGACGGGGAAACTGCCTGGGGAAAGGATTTCCTGCCCCGGGTAAACGATGTGGCGATTGCCAAGCGCGGCCAGGCCTTCCGACGCATTCACGAAATCGTCCTTCGTCCGAGCGAAGACCTCGGCCAACTGGCGGGCAGCATTCTGCGCAACATGCCCGAAGAGAAGCAGCGATCTCCGCTGTTGAAGCTCGCAGCCCGCAGCGTGGATGATGACGAGAGACCTGCCGAATCCGACCTCCTCTCCTATCTCCTCTTCGATGGGGAATTCTCGGTTTCCCTGGCCGAATTGGGTTTTCGGGACGCACAGGCCTGCGAAGAGCAGCTTTGCGAATTCTTCACCGGCGGCCCGAGCTAGAGTCCCTGCATGAGGGGTGACCAGCTCGCGCGTCAGTGGCAGCTGATCCAACGCCTCGCCAGGAGTCGGTCGGGCGCACACCTGGACGAACTGGCCGACGAACTCGACTGCGTCCGTCGAACGGTCTACCGCGACCTCGACGCACTCATGTATGCGGGATTTCCCGTGATCAGTGAGAAACGGGAAGGACGCACCTACTACCGATTCCTCGAGAGCTTCCGCCTGGGAGACGTCCCCTTCACTCCTGACGAGGTCATGGCCCTGGCCTTCGGCGAAGACCTCCTGAGGACCCTGGAGGGCACGGTCTTTCACGATTCCATCCGGTCCGCACTTACCAAGATTCGAGCAGGTCTGGGACCGGAGCTGACCTCCTACCTCGAACTCCTCGGGCAGACGTTTCGAGTCCTGCCGGGCCCTCACAAGAACTACGCACGCTTCCGCGAAACCATCCAATCTCTCAACGATGCCGTGATGTCGCGTTGCAGTGTGCACATCGAGTATCGGACGGGACGCACAGGAAGCGTCGCCGAACGCAACGTTGACCCCTATCGCGTGTGGTACCGAAGCGGTGGACTCTACGTGGTGGGCTTCGACCATCGTTCCGAAGAGATTCGCACGTTCGCTGTGGACCGCATTCAGCGCATCGACTCCACCGGTGAGCCCTTCGAGATTCAAAAGGGCTTCGATTTCGACGACTACATGGCCAGTTCCTTCGGAGTGATCGCAGAACCCGCCGTGGGCGTGCGAATTCGCTTCGAAGGGCGATGGTCTAGCTATGTGGAGGAGCGAACCTGGCACGCCAGCCAGAAAATCACTCCCGGCCCCGATGGAAGCATCGAGTTGTCGATGGAGGTTGGGGGTACAGCTGACCTCCGTACGTGGATCCTCTCCTTCGGATCCGGGGCCGAGGTCCTCGAGCCGCAATCGCTACGCGAAGAGGTGATCCGAGAACTCGAGGCCTCCATCGCGCGCTACGACGAAGTCCCCGATTCAACGGGCCGCTCCAGCTCAGAAGGAAATACGGGCCGGCGCTCGTCCCCAGCGACTGCCTGAACCTAGTTGGCCCCGACGGTCCCCGGATACAGCATTCCCGCATCGATCCACTGCTCTCGGGTTCGGTCGGTGATCAGCCCCAGATTGCGCAGATTCGGAATGACGGTATGCATGTAGATGGGACTGTTCAACTCGCCGAAGTTCGGCATCTGCACCGTGAACTCCACCACTCCCTCGGGATCGATTCCGTACCGCGGCCCCAGCAAGCGAAGCATGTCCAGTTGGTGATTGGCGTTGAGCGCTTCCAGGATTGTGAACGCCCAATCCTCCAACTCATTGCGTTCCTCTTCCGAGGCCTCGGCTACCACACGCCGCATCATCAGGACACCAAAAGCAGCGTGGCGGGCCTCATCGAGTTCCACCCGGCGAATCATGTCGATCAGGAGTGAGTTGCGGGCTTCTTCGCGCATCACGTTCATGATGCCGACGGCCATTCCTTCGAATAGGGTTTGCATTCCCAACGTCTTCTTCCGAGCCGTATCGGCCTCGAGGAGCAGATCGAGTAGGGTCTTGAGCGTCGGACCGACGGGATGGATCCCGCCCATCTTGCGCTGCATGAATTTCGAGAAAGCCTCGACATGGCGCGCCTCGTCGATGACCTGACTGGCCGCGTAGGACTTCTCGTCCATCTTGTCGCAAATATTGGTCAGCTGTCCGCAGAGTTGAAGCGCTGCCTGCTCACCGTGTAACAGCTGGGAAAGAATGAAATTTGTTTCGTCAAAGGCAGCAGCTCGACGGGTCTCCTCGTCAGCTCCCATGGCCACCAGAACGTTGTTGAGCATGGACGCTTCGGGCTCGATCACCCACTCATCGCGACTACAGTGGACATCCCAATCGAGATCGGTCTCTGCGTTCCACTGATTCACTTTGCCCTTCTCGTAGAGTGAGCGAAGTTCCTCGACTTCCGAATCATAGTTCCAGGTCCAGTTCAGCTGCATGGGGACATCGACGCAGGTGGTGTCGCGCAGACGCTCGACGGCCGCGTCGTCCCCGAAAGAGATGACGTCGACTCCCCCCAACGACTTGCGGTGCTCACGTAGCAACTTGTCCACAGGGCTTCCTCCTCCAGGGTGCGCAGACAAGGTATCACCGCCCTTCGACGAGAGATATGGGGATAAGGCAAGGGAACGCGCCCGCGGAACCACCGGGCTTGGAGAACGCAACACCCCAGAGCGACATGCGACCCAGAGTCAGCTCCGATGGTTGCGAACCAAACACTTGACGATGTCGTTCGAGCCTAGGGTTGTACGACTTCCACGGGCCCCAAACCTTTGACCTGGGGAAGCAATTGATCCGCGGGCCCCACCAGCACGATGGCCGCTCGCTGCGGGTGCAGCAACCGGAGGGCCATCCGACTCGTATCGTCCACGCTGACGGCGCGAACCCGGTCACGGTAGGTTTCGAGCGAGTCGTCGGGCAGTCCGTAGAGTTCGAGATTCACGAGGGAGTCCATGACCGCGTCAGAGGTTTCGAGACCCATCGCGAAGCTCCCCACGGACAGAGTTCGGGCCCTGTCGAGTTCCGATTCGCTGGGCGGGTTCACCCGAGCGTTTTCGAGACCCTCGAGAACCAGATCGAGGGCACGCCGAGTCTCGGGCACGCGAGTGAAGGTCGACACGACGAAGGGCCCGGGCTGGCGTCGCAGGGAAAAATGCGAGCTCGCGGTGTAGGTGAGCCCCGCCTCGGCGCGAAGGGTCTCCATCAGCCTAGACGAGAACCCGCTTCCACCGAGCACATCGTTCAACATGGCCGCGGGAATGCGGTCAGGGTCGGTCCGCGAGATGCCCTCATGAGCCACGACGATGCGGGCCTGCCCCAGATCGGGCTTGTCAACGATCACGACCCGTCGGGTCGGTGGCGCCAGGGCGGGCGGTGCGACGCCCTCGGGAGGCAACGCCCCGGGCTTCCAATCGGCGAATGCCTTCTCCACCCGCTCCAGAATCTCCTCTCGGTTCACGTTGCCCGTGGCAAAGAAAACCGCTGCGTTGGGGATCAGGAATGACGCGTGGAGATCCCGGACCTCCCGGCGCTCGAACCCGGCGACGCTCTCGGGGGTACCCGATTTGGGCTGGCCAAATCGATGCGCCCCGTACACCGCATCCGCCGTGTACCAGCCGGCAAGGGTGCCTGGATCGTCCCGCGCGCTCTCCAGTGACGCAAGAGTCTCCGCGCGCAGGCGCTCCAACTCTGCCGGGTCGAAACGGGGGCGCAGCACGACGTCGGCGAGGATTTCGAACAGAGTGTCCAGATCCCGTGAAAGCCCGGACACCAACACTCCGAGACTGTCCCAACCGGCCCCCGCGCCCAGATCGGCGCCGATCCGGTCCACAGCCTCGGCCAGTTCGATGGCGTTCCGATCTCCCGCACCACGCCGCATCAGTTCCGCAGTGAATACGGCCAGGCCGGCGCGCTCCGTTTCCACCGACGCTTCACCGCGCCAAACGTCGAGCCCCAGAGTCACACGGGGCAGGCGGTGGTCTTCGAGAATGAGGATCTGCAGTCCATTGGACAATTCGGCGCGGGTCAGCGCCTGCTCCGGCACCACCGGGAGTTCGCGGACCGAAGGCGGGGGTTGTTCCCAGGCAGGCGGGGGTCCCCCACCCACACTCCCACATGCGGTGCAGGATCCCACCACCAGCAGCCACACCAACGAGATCCCATCCTTCCGCCACGCCCAAGGCCGCGTCATTCCTCCTCCCCCTGGGGTGCCTTCACGACGTGCACCACGCTGCGCTTCTCGTCCTGGAGATAGCGGGCCGCGACACGGCGGACATCTTCGCTGCCCACGGCGCGGAGCGATTCCAAGCGCTCGTCGAGTGGCCGAATCTTTCCGAGCATCACGGTTTCCGACGCGATGCGAGAAGCGAGAGCGTGGCTGGTCCGAAGCCCCTGAATCATCGACACCTCGATCTGCCGCTTGGCCTTTTCCAACTCGGCCTCGCTCACGAGTTCGACCCGAAGGCGAGCAATCTCGCCCATGAAAAGAGCCTCCAACTCGTCGATGCTCCCGCCCGGACGAGCCCCGGCCACGGCGTAGAAGACGCCCGCGTCCTTGAGGTTCCAGTAGGAGCCATGGGCGAAACGTGCTCGCTGGCTCTCGTACACCAGGGAGCGGTACAGACGGCTCGAACGCCCCCCGGACAGAATCACGCTCAGCACGTCCAGTGCATCGGAGTCCGGGTGGCCCGTCGGCGGAGCATGCCAGGCAGCGTAGAGCCGTGCTCCCTGAACATCGAAGTGCACCTGGGCACGGCGCTCTCCGTCCTGGGGCGGCTCGGTGGTGGGATTGCGGGGCACCGGAGCCACCCGCTTCAGTGCTCCAAAGCGCTGGCGGATGCGCTCGATGGCGAGATCCTCGTCGAATCCGCCGGCGATGGAAATCACGAGGTTGTTGGGAACGTAGTACCTCGCAAAAAACTCACGACAATCGTCGACCGAGGTGTTCTCGATGTCGCTGCGCCAACCGATCACCGGCCAGCGATACGGATGGGCCTGGAAAGTCAGGGCCATCAGGGCCTCGATGCCCCGCCCACCCGGTTGGTCTTCGGTTCGGAGTCGGCGCTCTTCGAGCACCACCTCACGCTCGCTGGTCAGCGTGCGTTCGCTGACGTCGAGATTCGCAAAGCGCTCAGCTTCGAGGTCGATCACCAGAGGGAGGGTTTCGGCGGTGATGTCCTCGAAGTACACCGTCACATCGCGATTGGTGTAGGCGTTCAGGCGCCCCCCCCGTGACTGCACGAGTTGGGCATGCTCTTCGGGCTCGATGTGCGCGGATCCTTTGAACATCATGTGCTCGAACAAATGGGCGAGCCCCGTTATCCGAGACTCGTCGCGCGATCCGACACGAACCCAGATCTGGAAGGAAACCACCGGGGAAGCAGGATCCTCGAGGGTCAGGAGGGTGAGTCCATTATCGAGACGTGTGACCCGTGTTCGCTCGGCGGGATCGTCGAGGGCGTGGGCACCAAGAGTCGAGACCCACAGGGTGATGATGGCAGAGGCAAAGGAGCGCGTGCGGGAAGAGGCCATGGCGCGGTACGGTATCCAGCACAACCGGGGGTGTCGAGCGATGCCGGATTCATCGGAGCTGGATGCGCGCATGCGTGGCCTGTTGGTGCGAGCCGAATCGATCGCGGTGGTGGGGATCAAGGCCGATGCCTCGGAGGATGCAAACCGGGTCCCCCGCTACATGCAGGACCAGGGGTATCGAATCCTGCCAGTCAACCCCAAGCTCGATCACGTCCTGGGCGAAAACGCCTTCGCGTCACTACACGAGGTCGACACGCCCATCGACCTCGTGAACCTGTTTCGGGCGCCGCGCTTCCTGGCTCAGCACGTCGATGAGATTCTGCGCCTCGATCCTCTTCCTCTGGGCGTGTGGACCCAGCTGGGCATCCGCGACGACACCCAGGCCCGACGCCTGAGTGCCGCAGGGATCGAAGTGGTCCAGGACCGCTGCCTGCTCGTGGAGCACCGACGTTTGGCACCGAAGAGCCGAGGCTCCCGATGAAGCGGCGCGGCGATCGGGGAATCGTCTACTCGAGTGCAATGGGGCGGATGTGCCCCCAATGCGGTCAACCCGTTGCCAAGTGCAGGTGTCAGACCTCCCCGCGAGCGCCTCAGGGCGACGGAATCGTTCGGGTGCGACGCGAGCGCAAGGGACGAAAGGGCAAGACCGTGACCACCATCGACGGCCTCCCGCTCCCCTCCGATGAGCTCAGAAAGTTGGCACGGGACCTCAAGAGACACTGTGGAAGCGGAGGCAGCCTCGTCGATCGCATCATCGAGATCCAGGGGGATCACGTGAACCTGGTCATCGAGGAACTCGAAGCCCGCGGCTACCAGGTGAAACGCGCAGGGGGGTGACGGGTCGCACTCCGTCTCCCAGCACCTCGCCGAGCGCTCGATATACTGTCCAACCGCCCCCTACAGGGGAACCCGAGCCCCATGCGTTCGCCGTCGATCACGCTGGCCATCGCCATCGCCGCCTCCACGGTGGCCTGCGATTCCCCGGAACCGAACCGGGTGATCGGCTCCGATGCATCCGGACTCGTCTTCGTGCGACAACACGAGGGCAGGCGTGACCTGTACCGCGCACGATTGACCGACGGCACCGTCGTGCCCTTCCTCCAGAACCGCAGCGGCGACGAATCCTGGCCCTACTGGAGCGAGACCGCCCGGCGACTCGTCTACCAGATCACGGACAACGAGAACCGGTCCCGACTGTTCACCTGGATGCCCGGGGACGATTCCCCCACGGCCCTCATCCCCGAATCAAAGCGCGACGAACGCTGGCCCGCCTGGTCCCCCGATGGGTCCCGACTCGTATTCTCAGGACGCGGCCAACCCGGGCCTCCGGGCCTCTTCGTCCATTCGACTCACGATGGAAAAACCCGTCGCGTGGCCCAAAGCAGGCGGGCCGATGTCTTCTTTCGCCCGAGTTACGACCCATCCGGGAAGTGGATCGTTGCCCAGCGACGGGGCGGTCCCCAGCGCATTTCGACGCTTTGGATGATCCCCGAGTCGGGAGGTCCGCAAGCGCTCACCCAACCTCCGAATTTCGACCAGAAACCCGCCTTCGACCGGAACGGGACACGGATCTACTTCAGTCGAAGCGGTCCCGATGGGACGCGCACACTGTGGGTGACATCCATGGACGGTCAAGCCCAGGTCTGGCTGGGAGGCCATATCGATGCCGATGAGCACTCCCCCCACCCCTCGCCCACGCGCGACGAATTCACCTTTGTCTCGAATCGCGATGGCTCGCGGGACATCTTCCTGGCAGCGGACGACGGAAGCCACACCCGCAACCTCACGAATTCTCCCGAGCGGGACGAGTACGCCCCTCGCTGGTCTCCCGACGGCGAGTACGTAGTCGCAACCTCGTCTCTGACGAGTTCGAAAGCGGGAATCGACGGCGAGCGCCTCGAGCCCGAGAGCATTGAACTCGTCGTGATCGACCGAAAGGGACGCGTGATGATGCGCACGCCGGGGATGATGGCAGACTGGATGGCAGCATTCTGAAGCCAAGGTGCACCGGGCCTCGAGCCTCCTGGGAGACGAACGATTTGAGTGGAAGGGAATCTGCTTCCGGGCCCGCCACGAGTAGAAAAACGAACGATTCTGCCATGCGCGCTCGACCGATATTCGTCCGTCCGGGCCCAGATCGACCGCGCGCAGCGGCCCTGGCCAAACGACTCGGGTTGCCCCTGATGGAGGACCCTTCCGAAACCCTGGATGCCCTCACCCTCGGCTGGGCGGACGGACGATTGGAACTCAGTGAAGCAAACGACCGTCCCGGACGAGGCTGGTGGGTCGACGCGCGCCGCTGGGGGCTTGCGCCCGGTGCCGGCGGGCTCTCTCGACGTCAGCCTCTGGCACGCGCCCTGGGCCGTAAGCGTCGACATGTGGTCGATGCCACTGCTGGGTTCGGACAAGACGCCCTGCGCTTGGCATTCTGGGGGCATCGGGTCATCGCCATGGAACGCCACCCCTGCGTGGCCGCACTCTTGGAAGACGGATTGTCGCGGGCTGGAGATCTCATCAAACGTGCCGCACGAGGCGGATCGCTGTCGATCCAAGTCGGAGACGCGAGGCAGGCGTTGATGGACCTCGAACCGGTGCCCGAGGTCGTCTACCTCGACCCGATGTTTCCTCCCAAGCACAAGCCCTCGGCTCTGGCCAAGAAAGGGGTCCGACTGTTGCGCGAGCTCGTCGGTGACGACCCCGACGCCGAGGAACTGCTGGCGATCGCAAGGCAAGTGGCAACGCGACGTGTCGTGGTCAAGCGTCCCACCCACGCCGGCCCCCTGGGACCGGGTCCGGACCTCAGGGAGGACGGAAAATTGGCGCGATACGATGTCTACCTGTGCTCTTGAGTGTCCCCCTGAGACCTACCCCTTTGAGCTCTGTGCCGCCGCGTGACCCCCCGCACGCCTTCCGAAGAAACTCGCGTCGGCCAACGAGATCCCGCTTCCCGCGTAGCCTCGTCCCGTAAACAAGGCCGCGGTTCGTCCGGCAGCGTAGAGACCGGGGATCGGGCCGCCCTCGATATCGAGGACCTCGCCGTGGAGCCCCGTCGACAACCCGCCCACCGTCAATCCGCTGTACGGCCCTGTTTCGACCGTACAGTCGAGCAGCGCGTAAGGCGGACTTTCCAGGGGGACCAGGAACTCCGCGCGTTTGCCAAACAGCGGATCCTCGCCACGCGAGGCACTGAGATTGTATTGCTCGACGGTGGCCTGCAGGACACCTTCCGCGAAACCCGCCTCGGCCTCGATCTCGGCAACGGTTTCGCCCACGAAGGCAGGTTCCTGACCCATGAAATTCCGCTCGAAAGTGAGATCGTCGAGCAGGAGCCAGACCCGGCCCCCCTGACGAAACAACGCCTCGATCCCGATGTGGCCGTAATAGGTGTCTTCGTTGATGAAGCGCATGCCGTGCTCGTTGACGTAGACCCCACGACCGAGCCGATTCGGGATCGTGGCCGCAAGGGCCACCTCCGCGTGTTCCATACGTAAGAGCACACCGCCCGCGGCAGCCCCCATCCGGATCCCCCGACCATCGTCGCCCTCGGTACCACTCCTCGTCCCCACCCTCCCCAGTTGGGGAACATGATCCGCCACCATCTCTTCGTTCATCACAAAGCCTCCGGCAGTGAGTACGACACCTCGACGTGCACGAAAGACAACCTCATGACCCGCTCGTCGCGCCACCACACCGACGATGCGTCCGTCGCGATCTCGCACGAGAGTTTCGACGCAGACGTCGTACTCGACACGGAGGGGTCGACGCGCCACCGCAGCAAGCATGCACTGCATGAAGAACGGTCCCGCCTTCCCCTCGGTCATGGGTTTGTGGCCGCGCGCCGCGGGCCGCGCGATGAGGTCGAAGGGCGCGCAATTCTCACCTCCCGAGAACACAAGACAGTCGTCGGTACTTGACTCCATGCTCGGTTCCGGAAAAAAACTCCGCTTGAAGGGGACGCCCTGAGCCTCGAGCCAGTGAAAGTGGTCGACACTCCCCTCACTGAAGAGACGGATCTTGAGTTCATCCGGGCCGGGTGCGGAGACGGCCATCAGAAACTTGAACAACTCCTCGGGCGTGTCATCGAAACCCGCCGCCTGTTGGACAGGGGTCCCTCCGCCGAGATAGATCAAGCCGCCTGAATTCGCCGAGGTCCCGCCCCCGCCCCCGGCTCGTTCGAGCACGAGCACCTCGGCTCCTTCATCGCAGGCCTGCATGGCGGCGCTCGCGCCCGCACAACCGAGCCCAACGACGATGACGTCCGCCTCGGCCTCGTATTGGCGCATCTCCTCAGCGAGCCGCAGATCGGTGGTCAAGGTCATCGTTCGCTCCCACCGCTTGCGGGTGCCTCGACCCGAAACGAATGTCGACCATGCAACGGCGCCGGGTACGGCGTCGCCCGATTCTACTCCGGGCGCCGACGGGGCTGCTAGGCTGACCTGCAATGGCCGTCCAGCGGGACCCGCAACAGATCGTGTCCGAACTGTTCGACGCCTATTGCGACCACATCGACCAACGCAACCTCGAGCCGCTCGCAAGGGTCTTCACTCCCGATTGCCAGGTGAGCTTCGGAGGTGTCGCGATCGACGGGTTTCCGGCGCTTCTCGATTTCCTACGAACGGGCCTCGCTCGCTTCGATGCCACCCGTCACGTGGTCTCGGATAGCCTCGTGGATGAGATCTCTCCCGAGCGCTTTCGCTGCGTGTCTCGTATCCGCGCCTGGCATCGCTTCGTCGGGAACCGTCCCGACCTCACCATCGTGGGCCACTACCGGAACGTCTTCGTCTCCACCGATGAAGGCTGGCGGATTGCCGAGCACCGGGGAAGTGAACAATCCCGAACCACTGGGGAACCATCCCTCGAATCCTCGTAAGTCTCGGGCGCCGGCATCCGTTTGCACCCGATCCACCGGCACCGGGTCCCGGTCAGCCAGCCACGAACCAGCCCCCATCGACTACCAGGTTGTGGCCCGTCACGTAGGCCGATGCATCGCTCGCCAGGAAGACTGCGACGCCCTTCACATCGTCTTCGAGCCCCGCCCGACCCATGGGGATCTGGGATAGAAAAGCTTCGAGTTGCTCTTCCGAGTCGCGCACGTTGTCCATCAGGGCCGTGTCGAAGGCCCCGGGGGAGATCGCATTCACACGAATCCCGTGGGAGGCCAGCTTCACCGCCATGTCTTTCGTCAAGGTGATCACCGCCCCCTTGCTCGCGTTGTAGGCGATGGCGGGTTCATTGTGCTCCCAGGCTCCTCGCAGGCCGGAGATCGAAGCCACGTGGATCACCGAACCGCTGCCCCGCTCGGACATGTGGCGCGCGACCCGCTGGGACAACTGCCACAGCCCCCGCACGTTGACGTTGAAGACCTTGTCCCAGCCCTTCATGGGGTAGTCGAGGATCGGGGCGCCCCAGGTCACGGCAGCGTTGTTCACCAGAATGTCCAGACGCCCCAGAGACTCGAGGGCCCGGTCCGCCGTGGCGTCGATCTGTTCGGGACTCTGGAGGTCCAGTTCAATTGCCTCCGCGCGTCGTCCGAGGCGCTCGATCGCTCCTGCCACCTCTTCGCAGGCATCGAGTTTTCGCGAGGCCACCGCCACGTCAGCCCCGGCTTCCGCCAACCCCATGGCGATGTGACGACCGATTCCCCGTCCACCGCCGGTGACGAGGGCTGCGCGCCCGGACAAGTCGAATAGTTGGGGGGTCTTCACACAGCCCTCAAGCGTCCCGACAGAGCACGAACCAGCTGCCCATGTCTCTTCCACGGCGAGCCGCGGAGCCAATGCTCACGTGCTCGGATACGCGACGAAGCGTGTCCACCATGTAACCGTAGACGAACCGAGACAGCCCCCGGTCGTTGGGTTGGATGGCCGGCCAGTCCACCGGATGGTCGGGTGGCAACACGTTGTAGTCGACCTCGACCTCGGTCTCGTCCCGAGCCGATCGAGCCAGGAAATAACCGGGGCCCGTCAACCCCGACAACCGCTGAAAATTGAAGCCGTAGAGATGATCGGGCTCAGTCCCGTCGACACCGGGCGGGCGGCAGAAATGCTTTTCGAAGTGCGTGAATGCGGGGAGTGTATTTCGACCGAGATGACGCACGGTCTCGAAGTCCGCCACCTGGGGTGGCACCAGATCCACCAGCCGCAGGGGCCTGAATTCATCGACTGCCGCATAGAGGCGGCGCTGCTCCGAGCGTCCCAGAGACCGGACGGCCTGCACCCGTTGGGCGTGCGAGAGACTGTCGAGGAGGTTGGCAACGGCGCTGGGATCGACTTCGGGCCCGGCAAAAAGCGCGCCCACCTCACCGATCGCGTCGATGGGGGCCGCGCGGGGCTCGGAAACGCTGTCCATGGGTTGACTCCTCCTGGGCGTGCAAGGGCCGGCCGAGAGAATGCCCCACGGGGGGCAAGACGCCAGATGTACCCCAAAATTGCTCCCAAGTAATTGGTAAATAAAGATTTTTTATCGCTGATCCGAGTTGGGTGGACCGGTGGGACCTGACGCCGAAGACCGTCCTCGGTTAGTATCACCAGGCTCCCCACATCCTGAACAGCCCCGTGACGGCTTGGAGCCAGAGGCAATCCGTATGGCAGATTCAGCACGTCTGTGCGTAGATGACAAGACCATTGACCTGCCCCTCGTAGTAGGAACTGAGGGCGAGCGCGCGATCGACATCGGCAAGCTGCGAAGCGAGACCGGCCTGATCACGCTGGACCCCGGCTATGCGAACACGGGGTCTTGCCAGAGTGCCATCACCTTCATCGATGGAGACCGGGGGATTCTCCGATACCGGGGAATCCCGATCGAGACCCTTGCCGAGAAGAGCACCTTTCTCGAGGTCGCGTATCTCCTGATCTATGGAGAGCTGCCCAGCTCCGACGAATTGGCGGGGTTTGTCGAATCGATCACGCGTCACTCGATGATCCACGAAGATTTCAAGAACTTCTTCGGGGCCCTGCCCAAGGACGCTCACCCCATGGCTGCGTGCTCGGCCGCGGTGGGGGCTCTCTCGACCTTCTACCCGGACTCCCTGGACCCGCGAGACGCTCGCCAGGTCGAGATCTCGGTTCACCGCCTCATCGCCAAGCTCATCACCATCGCCGCCTACGCGTACAAACATTCGGTCGGTCAGCCGTTCATGTATCCCCAGAACCACTTGGGCTACGTGGGCAACTTCCTCTACATGCTCTTCGCGAATCCCTGCGAGGAGTACGAAGTGAACCCGGTGGTCGAGAAGGCCATCGATCTGCTGCTCATCCTCCATGCAGACCACGAACAGAACTGCTCGGCCAGCACCGTACGGTTGGTGGGCTCTTCCATGGTCAATATGTTCTCGGCCATATCAGCCGGCATCAATGCTCTCTGGGGCCCCAGCCACGGCGGCGCCAACCAGGAGGTCATCGAGATGCTGGAGAACATCCGAGACGAAGGAACCTCCGCCAAGCAATTCGTAGAACGAGCCAAGGCAGGTGACCCCACGGCACGCTTGATGGGCTTCGGACACCGGGTGTACAAGAACTTCGACCCCCGCATGAAGATCATCAAGAAGGCCAGCTTCGACGTCCTCGAACAGCTGGGCGTTCACACCAAGTTGCTCGAGATTGCCGTCGAACTGCAGGAGATTGCTCTCAAGGACGACTACTTCGTCGAGCGCAAGCTGTATCCCAACGTGGATTTCTATTCGGGCGTGATCTACAACGCCATCGGTACACCCGCGAACATGTTCACCGCTTTCTTCGCCCTCGGGCGCCTACCGGGCTGGATCGCTCAGTGGATGGAGATGCACAACGATCCGGACTTCAAGATCGGCCGCCCGCGGCAGATCTACACCGGCGCGGAACTGAGCGACTACACCCCCATCGAAGACCGCTGAACCCTCGCAGGAGGGTTCCGCTCCCGCCGCTTCGACCGCCGGCGTCGAACCGCTATACAGGCATCTGAGGCGAGTTCGAGGGATGTCGCCGTCGCCTTCGTTCGAGACACTCGAGGGCCCGTGAGCCCCATAAACCCGCCTTTCTTGGAGGAGACATGAAGATCGAGGAAATTGGAGCGATCGTGACCGGAGGAGGGTCCGGCCTGGGGGAGTCGACGGTCCGCGAGTTGGCCGGGCGCGGCGCCAAGGTCGCGATCTTCGACCTTCCGAACTCCCGCGGCGCTGAGATCGCCGACGAACTCGGAGACGCGGTCCACTCGTTCCCCGTGGACGTCACCGACACACAGAGCTTGACGGCCGGAGTGGACGGTGCGCGCGAGTCGATGGGGTCCATTCACGCTCTGATCAACTGTGCGGGGGTCGGCTCTGCCAGTCGAACCGTGGACAAAGACGGCACGCCGTTCGATCTCGATCATTTCAGAAGAACCATTGAAATCAATCTGATCGGAACCTTCAACGCGATCCGCCTGGTCGCGTCCACCATGATCAGCAACGAACCCAACACCGAGGGCGAGCGCGGCTGCATCGTCAACACGTCTTCGGTCGCAGCCTTCGAAGGTCAGATCGGTCAGGCGGCCTACTCGGCTTCCAAGGGCGGAATCGTTGGCCTGACGCTCCCCGTTGCACGGGACCTCTCCCGACATGGCGTGCGTTGTTGCTCGATCGCCCCGGGCCTGTTCGCCACGCCCCTGCTGGCGGGACTCCCTGCCGAAGCCGTCGATGCTCTGGGAGCCAGTATCCCCTTCCCTCCTCGTCTGGGAAAGCCTGCCGAGTACGCAGCCCTGGCCTGCCACATCCTCGAGAACCCCATGCTGAACGGGGAGACTGTGCGCCTGGACGGCGCGATCCGCATGCAACCCCGATGAGACTCCCATGAGCAGGAACCCGCTTTTGGTTTCGGGCGCTACGGGACTGGTGGGCGGGTCTCTGTGCCGTAAGTTGAGCGAGGAGGGTCGGGCCGTGCGGGCGTTGACCCGCCGCCCCTCCGGGCTGACCGGTACCCCACCCGGGCTCGAGGCCGTGGGCTGGGACGGATCGAATTTCGAAGCATCACTGCTGGAGGGCCATCAAGCCGTCGTCCACCTGGCGGGTGAACCGATCTTTGGCGGTCTTCCCACACGAGCTCGCCGCCAACGCATGCGTGCCAGTCGCATCGAATCGACGCGAAGCCTGGCTCGAGCCATTGCTGCCCTGCCGGGTTCAGCCCGTCCTTCGGTACTGATCTGTGCCTCCGCGGTGGGCTTCTACGGATCGCGGGGGGACGAGACGCTCACTGAGGACTCGCCCGGGGGCGAGGGATTTCTGGCGCAGTTGTGCAAAGACTGGGAGGCGGCCGCTCTCGAGACCCCCCAGACCCGGGTGGTCTGCCTCCGCATCGGCATCGTGTTGTCCCGCTCTGGAGGCGCGCTTCCAATGATGGCCCTGCCCTTCCGTCTGGGCCTGGGAGGCCGGCTCGGCGACGGGAGGCAGTGGATCCCCTGGATCCACCTGGACGATCTGGTCTCGCTGATCGACCGGTGTCTCGACGACGATGGAATACGCGGACCGATCAATGCGACCGCGCCCAACCCCGTGCAGAACCGGGAATTGACCCGGTGTCTGGCGCGGGTGCTACACCGGCCCGCCCTGTTCCCAGCGCCGGCTTTTGCCATTCGAGGTGCACTGGGTCCGCTGGCTGACGAACTGCTCGGGAGCAAGCGAGTGCTGCCTCACCGTGCCCTGGAACGGGGCTTCCAGTTCGCCTACTCCGAGATCGAGCCGGCCCTGAGGCGCGAATGGGATGGGGCCTAGCCCGAAGTGCCTTCGCGGTCGAACAGAGTAAGCAGTACGTCCCGCACGCGCGTACCGGGAATGTCCGGTCCAAGTTCGGAAAAGCGGAGCTGGACCGAAGGCTCACAAGTCCGAGCGAAGCGGCCCTGAAAGCTCTGCAGGTTGCGCCGAACGATCTCCTCGCCGGTTTCGCGATCGACGTCCGTGAGAAACAAAATGACCCGCTCACGGGTCATGCGAAAGATCGCATCATCTACGCGCAGACTGCTTTCGATGAAATCCACGACCTCGGGAAACACGAGATCGCCTTTTTCACACCACATCCCCACCAACAGAGAACGAACCTGGTGTTCTTCCGCAAACGACTTGGCTCGCGTCAGCAACTCGCGAATCCGACGGGGGTCACTGGCGTGAGAACGGTGAGAAACGAGCTCTTTCATGACCCCACCCGTATCGACCCATGCCAAACCCGGCTGAAGACCAAACCGACCCCTGGCGGAGACCACCGCGTTTCCCAACCCTCCTGGCATCCGCAATCGGTACGCAACTCGCCGGCCAGGGCGCGAGATTCTCAGCATGTTGGACGTGCGGCCCTTCGCTACGTTGCGTCCACCACGAACCTCGATCCCGCGCTTCGAGCAAATGGAGGGGCTCGATGGACCCCCTCTCACGAGATTCCCAGGTGAACGACACTCGCTATGCCAGAGCTCTCGCACGCGCCTTCGTCGGACTGCTCTTCTGCGCCCTGGGACTGATCGTCCTGGGTGCCCTGGTGCGAGCCAACGACGCAGGATTGGCCTGCCCCGACTGGCCCCTGTGCTTCGGAGAATTCATCCCTCGCATGAACGTGAGAGTGGGCTTCGAATGGAGTCACCGGCTGATCGCAGGGGGCGTGAGCCTCGCGTTCGTCATCCTGAGCGTTCTCTCCCTGCGCCGCCCAGCCACTCGCGCAGTGGGATCGACATGGCTCGCCCTGGGTGCCGTCATGCTGATGATCCAGGTCCTGCTGGGAGCCCTCACCGTCTGGCAACTGCTGGCGTCCTGGACGGTGACCGCGCACCTGCTGATGGGAAACGCCTTCGCGGTCGTCCTGCTCTTCACCGCGTGCACGTTCCATGAACTGAGCGCGGATGAGCCCGCTCCGCGGCGCGCCAGTCCATTGAACCGTGGCTGGGTGACTCTGGCGATGCTGCTGTTGGTGGCCCAATTGACCCTGGGTGGCCTGGTGGCATCGCGCTACGCGGGACTCGTCTGCCCTGAATGGCCCACCTGCAACGGAGGCCTCTGGTTTCCGACCTTTCGCGGTGGAGTCGGAATTCATCTCCTACACCGACTGAATGGGTACGCGCTGGTCGGGGTCCTGGGCGTCTGCGCATGGGTGACGCGTTCCAGCCCCCGTCTCCGGCAGAAGACCCGCCTGGCCCTGGCCCTGGCCGTCGCCCAGGTCGGCGTCGGGGTCGCCAATGTCCTCCTGGCACTCCCCGTGGAGGTTACGGGCCTGCACTCTGCGCTGGCCTCGGCGCTGACCCTGTGCGTCGCTCTGGCCACCCGGACCGCCTGGCAGGGAACCCCGCCGGACGTGCCAGCGCGGGACGCCGGTGCTACATAGCGCGGAATCGAATTATTCTGCCAGGTGGAGTGCCATGCGGTCGTATCAGGTCTTTGCCAACATGTCTCCCGAGTGCGCTGAGCGCATGCTGCGTGCCCTCTCGGACAAATCACCGATGATCTTCGCTCAGGCTCTGGCCACCGCCAGCGCCGCCATGAAGGCACGCCCGGTCTATCTCAAGCGGCAACCCTTCCCCAAGCGGGCAGCCGCCGTGCGCCGGGCACTGTCTCGAGTCGCCGCCAACCCCATCGCAGATGAAGTGCTCGCTATCTACTTTCTGGAATGCCAACCCGATCTCCTCACCGAATGGCTCGACCGCGTCGGGCTCGAACACGAAGAGGGAAGCTTGAAGGCGGAGACCCCGGAAGCCCCGGAAGAGGCGGCCTTGAAGTCGGCCATCGGGGAGTACCTGTCGGCGGACGACAACCCGGACCGGCCCGTCCTTCTTCAAGCCTTCGCCGCTCAGGCAGCAATCGAATGGCCCGTGCTCGACGCCCAGTTCGAAGTTGACCGCTGAAACCGAGAAGCGGCCAGGCCTGTCCGCCTGCGTCATCACCTATAACGAGGCCGACCGCATTGGCGCGTGCCTGCAGTCCATGGCCGCATGCGATGAACTGTTGGTAGTCGACTCCCACTCCACCGACGAAACCCGGGAAATCGCGTCCGCCCACGGAGCCCGCGTCATCGAACGAGATTGGCCCGGCTACGGAAAGCAGAAGCAGTTCGCGATCACTCAAGCTCGACACAATTGGGTGCTATGCCTGGACGCCGACGAGCGGTTGTCGTCGGATCTCGCCAACGAGATCGAAGCGCAACGCCTGGCGGGCTTTCGTACCGCGTCGGGTTATGATTTCCCGCGCCATTCGCGCTACCTGGGCCGATGGATCCAGTACGGCAGCTGGATGCCGGACCACCAACTCCGGTTGTTCGACCGCCGAAGAGGGCACTGGAGCAATGCCAACCTGCACGAGCGAGTGCTCCTGAGCACCTCCCCCACGCGACTCAAAGGACGCCTGCTCCACGACCCATACCGCGATCTCGACGAGCACATCGCCACCATTCAGCGTTACACGACCCTCGGTGCCAACGACCTCCACCGATGCGGTCGCCCCTTTCACTTACGAGACCTCGTTCTTCGCCCGATCTGGCGATTTCTTCGGTCTTACCTGCTGGATCGGGGCTTCCTCGATGGGTGGCGGGGACTCCTCCTCGCCTCCTTCGCCGCCCATTACGCTTTTCTCAAGTACGCCAAGCTCTGGCAGCTCATGCAGACCGAACCCATGAGTTCGGAAGCAGCGGCTTCCCGCAACGGCGCTCCGCGTTCCCCGTGAGCCGGAATGATCGAAAATCCGGTTGGCGCGACGCTCTGGAGTACGCGGCCTACCGGATCGGCTGGGAGTTGCTGGGGCGATTGCCCGAGGGAATCAGCCACACGGCAGCCAGTGGATTGGCTCGCCTCGCCTTCACACTGGACGACCGACGAGCCGACGTGTCCCTCGTCAACCTCCGCATTGCATTTCCCGGACTACCCGACTCGGAGTACCACCGAATCGCGCAGGAGAGCTATCAGCACATCGCTTGGAACGCCATCGATCTCGCCTCGGCGTCGCGCCGCGAGGCGAGCCAGCTGCTCGAGCGCTTTGAACTGATCGGCTGGGAGAACTATGAGCGGGCCATGGCCGCAGGCCGAGGAGCCGTGGTCGTCACTGCCCACCTGGGAAGCTTCGAGTGCGCCCTTCAGGCATTGTCCACACGAGCCCGCGGCTTGACCGTCGCCGCGCGCCCCCTTAGCAACCGAAGGGTTTCCCACCACCTCTTCGAGCAACGCGCCCGAACGGGTGCACGAATCGTCCCCCACCGAGGCTCACTCCGGGATTTACTGAAAACAATCCGCAGGGGGCAGGCGGTGGTCTTCGCCAACGACCAGTACGCGCGACGCACGCGGGGAATTCCAATCCCCTTCTTTGGAGTGCGTGCCCTGACCTCCCCCGGACCCGCGCTGCTCGCGCTGCGCTGCGGTGCCCCACTCCTGCCCTTCTACACCTTTCGCATGACACACCATCGCCACCGCGCAGTCGTCATGCCCGCCATCATCAGCGACTCGACGGGCGACCGCAAAGCCGACTTGGCGCGTCTGACCGCGGAGCTCAACACAGCCCTCGAAGGCGCGATTCGCGATCACCCCGAACAATGGATTTGGGGACACCGCCGATTTCGCAACAGCCCAGACCTGCCTGACGACCCCTACGCGACCCGGACGGACCCCCTGCCCGACCCTGATATCCTCCAGGTTCGATGAGCCAACCGACCTCCCAGCACTCGCCGCACCCCGAGGCCACCCTCGCTCGAAATGCGGAAACGTTGTCCGAGCGAATCTCCCAGCGACACGGGGTCGATCGAAACCAGGTGCGCGTGGTGGTTGCCCCCTATCGAATCTGTCCGCTGGGAGCCCATATCGACCACCAAGGCGGGCCGGTCCTTGGAATGGCCATCGACCTGTACAGTCTGCTGGCCTTCGCCCCGAGCGAGGGGCAGGAGATCCGACTTTCGAGCGCCAACTTTCGGGGTGAGGCACGCTTCGAATGGACCGAGACCCATGCCCTGCCGGATCCCCCCACCGATCATTGGGACCGGTACGCACGTGCTGCGGCATGGGCGCTGGGCGACCGGATCCCGGAACCGCCACGCGGAGCACTGGGGGAAATCTGGGGCTCTCTACCCAGCAGTGGCCTGTCGTCCTCGGCATCGGTGATGGTGGCCTACCTGACCGCATTTGCCGACGTGAATGCCGTGGAACTCGAGCCCACCGATCTGGTCGCGCGGGTCCGACGCGCCGAGAACGAATACGTCGGAGTGCGCAGCGGCGTGCTGGACCCCGCCTCCATCGTCAGCGCTCGCCGCAATCAGCTATCCCGCATCGACACCCGCCAGTCCACCTGGCAAACCACACCCGCCGGCTGCGACCTGTCCAACACCCGCTTCCTGGTGTTCTCCACCGGCCTCCCCCGCAACCTTACCCAGACTCCCTTCAACGCCCACGTCGAGGAGACTCTGGCAGCGGCAGCCATCCTCAAAGAACGCTCGGGCCACCCAGGTCCTGCCCGCCTGGGTGAATTCTCCGACGAAGTCTTCCACGACCATGCCAACGCCCTGTCGGAAAACCAGCGACGCAGAGCGACCCATTTCTTCGGCGAGCGGCAACGTGTCGAACGAGGTTGGCATCTTTGGCAAACAGGAGATCTGAGCGGCTTTGGTCGACTGATGTTCGAGTCCTGTCGAAGCTCCATCGAAAACTACCAGACCGGCTCCCCCGAGCTGATCGCCCTGCAGGCGATTCTCGAATCGAACCACGCAGTACTGGGAGCCCGCTTCAGCGGTGCGGGTTTCGGGGGCTGCTCCATCGCCCTGGTCGACGCAGATCGGGCCGAAGACGTGGCCGAGGAGACCCGGCACGCCTTCAGTGCAAAATTTCCCGAACTGAGGGACGAGTGCTCGGTGCGGATCGTGCGCTCGGTCGACGGAGTCCACTTCCACTGAGCCCAGGACCCCGGGCCTCAGATCACTCCGCGAGCCTGCAGCTGGGCCAGGTCTTCGGGACCGCGGTTCAACTCACCGTAGACCGCGTGATTGTGCTCCCCGACATGCGGCGCCCGGCTCCGAATTCTCCAGGGGCTCTTGACGAAGCGATAGGGGGCCCCGGGATAGGTAATCTCTGTTTCCAGGTCTTCGTGTTCCACCTGTACGGGGAAACCGCGCTCGACGAAATGCGGATCGTTCATGACCTCCTCGGGTGAGTAGATCACCCCGAGTGGGATCTCGCGTTCCTGGCCGCCGCGAAAGAACTCGTAGGCGGGCAGACGAGAGGCAATCAGGTTCATGGCGTCTCGCCCCGCACCAAATATCGCCGTCAGTTCCTCATCCTGTCCCACCTGGCCGAGATCGATGAACTCCCTCTCCCCCCCCATGTCGAGTAGGAAGACTTCGGGAAACTCCTCCTCGAGGCCCAGTTCCCGAATCCAGGCGGAAACCGTGGCGAACTCACGGGGTGACCGGGGGGGAACGCCCGTGTTGACGTATCGACCATCTTTACAGCGAATCTGGGTTTCCATGGTAGGCACAGGCGAGGCATGTCGGCCCGTTTGTCTCACCATGGTCATGCCCGAAACGAGCCAAGCGTAACTTCCCGCTTCGGTGGTCACGTTGGCGGCCGCGTGCATGTTGACGTCGACCCACTGGCCGACCCCGGTGGCTTCGCGGGCCAACCAGGCGGTGAGCGCCGACATCACCGCAAAGTGACAGCCGGTGTGGAACCCCTGATTCCCCCCACCCCGAACGGGCGGCAGGGAGTGATCGTCGTAGCCACACATCCAACCCGGCCCCCCGCCGGCGAGAAGCGTGAGGTCGGTGCTGTGCTCGTCTCGTCGGGGTCCCTCTCGTCCAAAGGGAGTCATGGAGACCCAGATCACCGAACTGTCGGCACCGGCAACATCCGGATAATCAACTCCCAGGGACGCCAGTCGGCCCGGATCCTCGGATTCCAGCACGAAGTCCGCCGTCGCCACGAGTTCGGCGAACAAGCCACGCCCTTCCGCCGATTCGAGGGAAAGAGTCACCGAGCGCTTGCTGGTGTTGTAGTGCCACCAGAACAGGCTGCGTTCGGGGTCCGACTCGTCGTCGACAAAGGGTGGGAACCCACGGGTCGCAGCGCCTTCGGGAGGCTCGATGACGATCACATCGGCGCCCATGTCGGCCAGCAACTTGCCCGCGAAGGCCATGCGTTCGTGGGCGATCTCGATCACCCGAAGCCCCTCCAGGGCACCCGGTCGCTCGGAAGGCACCATCAGATCACCCCCTCGTCACGGAGCGAATCGATCTCGGCTTCGGACAATCCCAGCAGTCCGCCGAAAACCTCCTGGTTGTGCTCCCCCAGACACGGAGCCCCGCGCTCAAGCGACCAGTCGGTCCGAGACAGATGCACGGGCAGACCATCGACTCGCACGGAACCCATTTCCGGGTGCTCGAC
>JAKVBI010000012.1:0-58467 GCA_022447545.1 Myxococcota bacterium | reverse complement strand
CCGCTCCTCGGGAGACTGCACCGAGGTTGCAGGCAGACCGTCGGCCTGTAGGCGGGCGGCCAACTCACGCCCGTCGTGGGAGGCAGTCCAGGTGCCTACCAGTGCATCGAGTTCGTCCTGTTGCTCCAAGCGCCCAGCCAGATGTGCGAAGCGCTCCATCCGCGCCCAATCTCGATCGATCTGACCGGCAAGTCGGGCCCACTCGTCGTCACTGCGACACGAGAAGGCGATCCAACGGTCCTCGCCCCGGACGGGGTAGATCCCATGGGGCGCCATGGCGGGCCAGGTGTTGCGGTTGCTGTGGGGCATCCCGGGTCGCCGAGCCTTTCGTCCATTGACCGTGAAGTCGAGGATCGCAGGTCCGTTGAGGGTGGCCCCTGCTTCCGTGCACGACATGTCGACCCACTGACCCTCTCCAGTGCGCGTGCGGTGCACCAGGGCCATCAGAATCGCGATGGTCATGTAGTAGCCCCCGGTGTGATCCATGTAGGAATAGCCCCATCCCGCCGGAGGCTCTCCGGGAAGGCCCGACGTGAAGGTGAGCCCCGAGATGGCCTGCACGATGGGGCCCCAGGTCTTGTAGGTCCGGTAGGGTCCCGTTTGTCCGAAGCCGCAGTTGGAAACGTAGATGATGTCCGGCTTGATCTCGCACAACTGCTCGTATCCGAAGCCGAGCCGTTCCATCACCCCAGTCGCGAAGTTTTCGCTGACGACATCCGACTGCGCGATCAAGTCTCGTAACAATTCGCAGCCGCGATCGCTCCGAAGGTTGAGAGTGATACCGCGCTTCTCGACGTTGTGATTGTTGAACCCCCCTCCCACCTCGAGACCCGACTTGCCCTCGGGAAACGGGGGAGTGCCGCGAAGGATGTCCCAGCGTCCCTGCCGGACGGGATCTTCCACGCGGATGACATCGGCACCAAAGGCCGAGAGAAACCTCGTGGCTCCGGCGCCGGCCAACTGACCGGTGAAATCGCAGATTCTGATTCGGGAAAGAGCCCCGGCTGTCATGCTGTCGTGTCCTCGCGAATCGGGCTCGTACAGCCCGCTGGGATGGATTCCGAACCCGCCGGCTCAGCTGGGAAGCCCGAGGATCTCGGCCGTCTCAGCGCTCGTCGCCAGCGGCCGCCCCACCTTCGCACACAGTTCCGCAGCCTCCGCCACCAACTCCTCGTTGGTGGGTTTGCGCTCCGGGCTGAAGTGCTCTTCGATCCCGACGTGCAGGTGGCCGCCCCGCTCGAGGGCCATGCGCGCCACCGGGGTCTCGAGCAGGTCTCCTCCCCAAACCGACACAGACCACGGCAGGTCGGTGCCATCGAGCATGTCGAGGTACGCGGCCAGGGCGTTCTCCGTGGGCGGCAGTCCGAAGGTGACCCCGGGTGCCTCGGCCATGAGACCCCACTCGCCTCCGAAGTAGAGTTTTGCCATGGAACCAGCAGGGAGCCTACCTGCCCTGAGAAAGGTCAGTGTGGTCTGCAGGAAGCCCGGTTCGTAGATGGCGAGAGCCGGTCCCAGCTGGCGCTCCTCGCAGAATGCGAAGGCCGCGCGGATCTCCTCGTAACTGTTGGCGTAGACCCCTCCCACGGGGAGTCCCTCGGCATCGGGAGAGCCGATGTTGGTGGAACCCGGATCCACAAGCCCCACCCGCAAACCAATTTCACGCTGCAGGATCTCCACGTGTTCAAGGGCCGTGGCACTGGCCTTCGAAGCAGTGAGGGTGGGGTACCAGAGGGTGTCGGGCCGCTCCGCGATGATCGGCCGCCAAGCCGCGAGGTAGTCCTCGGCAGCATCCGCCCCCACCAGAGAGATGTCCCGATTGTGGGCGTGGATCAGTCGGGCTCCAGCATCCAAACAACGCAAGGTATCGGCCACAATCTCCTCGGGTTCCCGAGGAACGTGTGGATTGCGCTGTGGCGAGGTCATGCCATTGATGGCGGCCTCGATGATGACAGGCTCGTCGATGCGGTGAGACACGGGCTACCTCCGGCGCGTTGAAGCGCCAGCATACGCGCTCGGAGGCTGTGAGGGGAACCGCTAGTCGAGCCAGGACTCGGGGTCCGTGACCTCGTGACCGAACGAGAAATCGAAGCCGGCCAGTTTGGCAAAATGACGATCGACTTCGGTATCGCCGATGTGGAGGTACCGATCAGCCGGGGGCATCTGCTCTCGCACATCCTTCAGGTTGTGCTTGAGGGTGATGAAATCCATCTCGAGTTCGTGCTGTTCCCAGAGATCCCGCTGGTTTCGGATGGGCCGATCCGATGCGCTACCGATCGTGTACCCCAGAGCCCTCGCACGCCGGACGAAATCCACCGTCAGCGGTCCCGGGGGATCACCAAATTCCATGGTCCCATCGATGTCGAAACTCACAATCATCCGTGCGCACCTCCTCGAAAGATCACTCCCCATTTCCAATCCAGCCCAGACACGTCACCCTGTCGGGAGTCGTCCTGAGAAACTCCTCGAGTTCCCCTGCTATTCGCGCACCGTGAAGGCACAGTTGGAAATGATCATGGCATCTCGCTCGACTGACCTGGCCTCCACCAGCACCTTCCCCCCCTCGTTCCAGTAGGAGATCCGGTAGGTTTCGCCGGGAAAACCAATTCCAGCAAAGCGAGCCTGATAGCGTGCCACCTTGTTCACGTCTCCGCCGAACACCTCGTCCACGATCGCTTTGCAGACGATTCCATAGGAGCAGAGCCCGTGGATGATGGGCGTATCGAAGCCCGCCAACTTCGCGAATTCAGGATCGGCGTGGAGGGGGTTCTTGTCCCCGGAGAGGCGGTAGATCAGCGCCTGTTGGGGCAAAGTACTCTTCTCCACCACCCCGTCCGGTTCGCGATCCGGCGCCGCATTCCCCACCTTGGGACCTGAGTCGCCGCCGAACCCGCCCTCTCCCCGAATGAACAGGGACATGCGGTTGGTAAACAGCGGCTCACCCGACTCGTCGTTGGTGTTGGTTTCCAGAATCACCAGAGCGGCTTTGCCCTTGTCGAACACCTCCGCCACCCGCGCCACCGAGCGAATCTTGGCCTCGGGCGGCAGAGGTCGGTGGATTTCGATGTCATTCTCGCCGTGGAGAAGGGACGCCAGGTTGAAGGTCAACCCCGGCGCACTCCCCAAGCCCCCCATGGCACCCGTGTTCGGAATCACAGCGAAGCTGGGAAGAACCTTTAGATTCTTCTCGTAGGTGTACTCGAGTTCACCTGCATCCGTGGCGGGGACTCCTGCCCCCACCCCCAGGTGGTAGAGAATCACCTGGTCGCGAGTGTAGGCGCCCTCACCCTCCGGAAATTCATTGGCCATGGCCAGTTCACGATCGATGGGCATGTCTGTTCTCCCGTTCCCTCAGACCCGCTTCTTGGCGGCTTGAATCATCGACATGGTTTCCCCTGCGATGCTGTCGGGAATCGTGTAATCCGAGGGGTTGCGAACGGTTTCAAAATTGTCACGCAACTCCTCGATGGTGGGCGGTCCACCCTTGGCCGCCGTCCAGCCGCTCGAAAGACCGATAAAGATCCGCGCGTAGTGACCAGCACCCACGTCGAAGATTTCATGGGTCGACTCGCAAGCCTCGGAACACAGGTACGCGACCAGCGGCGTCACGTATTCGGGCGAGAGATCGACATCGATGTTCCCCATCAGGTCCTGGGTAAGACGGGTGAGGGCCACGGGGGTGATCACATTGCTCTTGATCCCGTACTTGGCTCCCTCGACGGCGAGAACGTTGGAGAGCCCCACCAACCCCATCTTCGCCGCACCATAATTGGTCTGCCCAAAATTCCCAAAGACACCGGCGCCCGACGCTGCAACCACGATTCGACCGTAGTTGTTCTCCTTCATGCTGCGGAAAGCGGGCTGTGTAACGAAGAAAGCCCCTTTGAGATGCACGTCCAGAACCGCATTGAGATTCTCGGGTTCGAGTTTCACGAAGGTCTTGTCCCGTAGGATGCCCGCATTGTTGACCACGATGTCGACCTTGCCGAAGTTCTCAATGGCCGTTTTTGTGATGTTTTCCCCACCTTCGGGCGTCGCGACGGAATCGTAGTTCGCGACGGCCTTGCCTCCCGCTTGAAGGATCTCCTCCACGACCTGGTCCGCCATGCTCGATCCGCCACCCGTGCCGTCGGCGTTTCCGCCGAGATCATTCACGACCACAGCCGCTCCGCGAGAAGCGAGCATCAGGGCATAGGTCTTCCCCAGGCCGCCGCCGGCGCCAGTGACGATGGCTACTCGTCCGTCGAATCGAACTTCACTCACAATCGATCTCCCGTTCTTCCATTGCGGTTGATTGTTTCTGACTCATCGCAGGCCCAGATCGAGGCCCCAATTCCGTCTGGTTCCGGCTCCCGACTCGGGTGGCCCGATATCACTCCAAACCACATCGCCCCGTTCACAACGGCCAATTCGTCGACGCGGCGTTCGATCCGTCGGCAACCGCCGGGATTCCTGCAAAGTCGAGTCTCCGAAACGACAGGCCTCAGGCTCACCGGAGGATGCCGTTCGGTGACCGCTCGGAGCTTCACGTCGACCAGCGTCCGCGGCGATCATAACCCAGATCCAGCGCGGAGAGCGTTCGGATCCATGCCGTGCTCGGGCGATTCGCTAGCTTGGCGCTCCAGGGCACGAGCGGGCCCACCGAGACTCGATGGGGCTGGAACTCGATGAACCAACAGGAAACCAGCGACGGCGCAGAATCCCGCTCGCAATCCCAGGGGTGGGGACGCAGAGTCATTCTGGGCCTCGCGATCCTGCTGCTCCTCGCCCTCGCGGCCAAGTTCGTGAATCCAGGGGCCGACGCGTTCACTGAATTCGTGAGCCGGCTGGAAGGACTCGGCCCCTGGGGTCCCGTGGTCTTCATCTCCGCCTACGCAGTGGCCGTTCTCGCCTTCGTCCCCGGATCGCTGCTGACCCTCACCGCAGGTGCCTTGTTCGGGATCATGAAGGGAACCCTCTATGTCTTTGCGGCGGCCTGTATGGGCTCCTGGTTGGCCTTTCTCGTCGGTCGCCACGTCGCCCGTGACGCCGTGGAAAAACGGATTCAGAGCGACCCCAGGTATGCGGCCATCGACACGGCAGTGGCCGAGCAGGGGCTCAAGATCGTGCTTCTGCTGCGCCTCTCTCCCGTCTTCCCCTTCAACCTGCTCAACTACGCACTGGGCCTGACGAAGATTCGCTTCTCCGACTATGCGATCGCCTCGGTGGGAATGCTGCCAGGCACTCTGCTCTACGTGTATACCGGCCGACTCATCGGGGACGTTGCCGCCATCACATCGGGAACGCGAACCGAGCGGGGCATCGAGGAGTACGCACTGCTGGGACTGGGCGCTCTCGCCACCTTGATGGTCGTGGTCCTCGTGACCCGCACGGCCCGGCGCGCCCTGGACCGATCGAATGCATTGGTGAGTCCATCACCCAACGCGACCCCTCCAAAGTCGCCGGCCCCATCGCCGGCCTCCACCAGGAACCTCGAATGACGGACGCCCACAGCGAAGACACATCCAATCCCCACGACGACCAATGGCTTCGAAACGTTCGGCCAGACGACTGGCGGAATCCGGAACCCCCGGGGCGCTACAACCTCGTCGTAATCGGCGCCGGTTCCGCGGGGCTGATCACGGCCTCGGTGGCTGCAGGCATCGGAGCCCGAGTCGCACTGATCGAACGGAATCGCATGGGGGGCGATTGCCTCAACACCGGGTGCGTACCATCGAAAAGCCTCATCCACTCGACTCGGCGATTGGCCCGGATCCGGCACACCACGGCGTTGCAAATGGCAAAGGGATCGACCGAAGACGTGGACTTCGCCGGTGTCATGGGGCGAATGCGGGAGGTCCGCGCTCGGATCAGCGCCGAGGACTCGGCGACCCGCTACCGCGACGAACTGGGGGTCGACGTATACTTCGGAAACGCCCGCTTCGACGGACCCGACCGGGTGAGCGTCGGGGATCAGAGCCTTCGATTCTCCCGAGCGGTCATCGCCACTGGCGCGCGACCGACCCTGCCCCCGATCCCGGGACTTTCCGACGCCGACCCCCTGACGAGCGAAAACGTGTTCGAACTCCAAGAACTGCCCCGGCGTCTCGGAATCGTTGGAGCAGGACCGATTGGCTGCGAACTCGCGCAAGTGTTCGCGCGCCTGGGATCTGAGGTCACCCTTTTTGATGTCGCCGACCGGATCCTGACACGCGAGGACAGTGATGCAGCGGAAATCGTGGGCCGTCAACTCCAGTCCGAAGGCGTCGAACTCGTTCTCGGGTGCTCGATCGATCGGGTCCAGCGAATCGGGTCCGAGAAGCAGCTGCACCTGAGGAGGTCGGGAAAAGATGCAGGCATCCAAACGATCGACCATCTCCTGGTCGGAACCGGCCGGGCACCCAACATCGCGGATCTCGGCCTCGAAAGCGCAGGAATTGAATACGATGAACAACTCGGGATCCGAGTGGATGATTACCTGAGGACCACCCACTCCCGGGTCTACGCTGCAGGAGATGTCTGCATGTCCTGGCAGTTCACCCACGCCGCAGATGCTGCGGCGAAACTCGTGGTCCGCAACGCCCTGCTGTTCCCATCGCAGAAGGTTTCCTCGCTGGTCATGCCATGGTGCATCTACACGGACCCCGAAGTCGCGCAGGTCGGTCTGAATCCGCTCGAGGCCGCCAGGCAACGGATCGAAATCGACACCTACCACGTACCCCTCGAAGAAGTGAACCGGGCGGTGTTGGACGGCGAGGATCGGGGATTCATCAGAATCCACACAAAACGCGGAAAAGACCGGATTCTGGGAGCCACCATCGTGGCCAGCCACGCAGGAGAAATGATCAGTGAGATCACTCTTGCCATGAAGTCCGAGATCGGCCTCGGAAAGTTCGTCGATGTGATCCACCCCTATCCCACGCAAGCAGACGGAATTCGGCGCGCCGCGGGCATGTATGCTCGGTCTCGATTCACGCCGCGAATGGCAGCCATCGCCAGGCGACTCCTGGCTTGGAGGCGCTGAGATCCGAGCGCGCGTCGCGGGATTGACCTGGAACCCAGTTTGCCTCAGTCTCCTCCCGACGACCGGAAGAAGGGAGAATCGACTTGTCCTTGTTGCGTTTTCTCGGCCTGGGAGACGGTAAAACCCAAGCCTCGAGAGCAGGGGAATCCGAGACCGTTCGACGAATCGTAAGCCGCCTGGAAGAACTCGAGCCCGAAAAAGCTCGATATCTCGCTTCCTTCGCCTACGTGTTGATGCGGGTGGCCAATGCTGACCTGACCATCGACACCAGTGAAACAGACAAGATGCGGCACATCTTGACGACCCTGGGCGGAGTGAGTGAACAAGAGGCCGAGCTCGTGGTGGAGATCGCCCAAAACCAGGCCGAAACTGCAGGTGGCACAGAGAACTACATCGTCACGCGCGAGTTCAAAAAAGTCTCCACCAAATCTCAGCGGGCAGAATTGCTCGAGTGCCTCTATGCCGTCGCGGCTGCTGATGGAACCATCTCCGGAGTGGAAAGCGGAGAAATCATGGCCATCGCGGAGGAATTCGGATTCACCCGCCCGGAGGCCAACTCGTTCCGCAGTTCCTATCGGAACAAGCTCTCGGAGTTCCAGACGACGCGCGAGTGAGCCCAGGCAAAATCAGGCTTACACCCAGTGCGATTTCCCGCTCCGGGCTGGCGGTTCAGGCCCGAACCAACAGGAGCGTGCGCGGGTCCAGAGACACGTGAAGGGCGCTGAGATCGGGATTGTCGTGATCCTTGAGTGCACGTAGCGCCACCACGTCGCCCTGTGGCTCGAGAGAGACGACCACGCTGACCAGCGGGTCGAAGCGTTGAACCGTTGCGGGAACTCCTTCGATCCGCTCATCGAGGGAGCTATACGAGAACCAGATTTCGGCCGCCAACTCCTCGGCGAGGTCCTTCATGTCCTGCAGTTCCTCGGCCTGAAGCGTTTCGAGATCGAGTCCCTCCACGACTACCAGAGCCGGCACGCTACCGGCCTCCCGTTCCATCTTGATCGCATCCCGCAACTTGTCCGGAGTCAGGGCCTGACGCGGGTACACACGAATCCTTCGCAAACGGTCGATCTCTCGGTGAACACGCGCCTCATCCTCGAGATGAGTGGTCGATGCAAGGTCCTCGAAGATCGTGTCGTAGTAGGCGCGCACGTGCGCCACCGTCTCTTCCATCGATACGTGCAAAACAGTACCGGAACGCAGCAACTCATCGAGGGCAACACCCACCAGGAAAGACGTCTTGCCGACTCCGCGCCCAGCAACGACGACCCCCAGATTGCCTGGCCCCAGCCCCCCATGGAGACCCGCCTCGAGAAGCCGAAGGGGACTGCGAGCATTGAGAAATTTTCGGTACAAGTCGTCTCCCCCTGAAAACTAGTCTTCTTCTTCTACTGACAGTTTTGCCCCGAACTCACTCACGAGACCCCGCTGAATCTCTGCTGGCACGGCCACGTAGCGGGAGAACTCCATCGTAAATTCGGCCTTGCCTTGAGTCATGGAACGAAGATCCGTCGCGTAGCCGAACATCTCGGATAGCGGAACCTCGGACTCCACTCGACAGAAACCATCCTCCTCGGCAGTCCCGATGATCGTCCCACGTCGCTGCATGACCGTCTTGAGCAGCGCCCCCTGGAACTCGTTGGGGCCCTCCACCTCGAGCTTCATCACGGGCTCGAGAGCTATCGGTTTGGATCTCCTGTAGGCCTCGCGGAATGCCTTACGCCCCGCAGCCTGGAATGCCATATCCGAAGAGTCGACGGAGTGAGACTGCCCGTCATCCACCACGACCCGAACACCCGTGATCGGAAATCCGATCAGGCTCCCCTTCCCCATCACACTCTGCATGCCCTTCTCGACGGAAGGCAGGTACTCGGTGGGAATCGCCCCCCCTCGGATCCGACTTACGAACTCGAAATCCCCCTCAGACATGGGTTCGAGATGGCCCGCCACTCGGCCAAATTGCCCGGAACCACCCGTCTGTTTCTTGTGAGTGGTGTTGAACTCGGTGCGCTGGGAAATAGTCTCGCGGTAGGCCACTTGCGGAGCACCGGTTTCGACGACCACACCATACTCGCGCTTCATCCGCTCGATATAGACATCGAGATGAAGTTCGCCCATCCCAGCGATCAGAGTCTGGCCACTCTCCTCGTCGACTCCCGCGTGAAAGGTTGGATCCTCCCGCACGAATCGCCCCAAAGCCTTGGAGAGATTGTCCTCAGCCTGCTTGTCGCTCGGCTTGACGAACAGTGAAATCACAGGCGCCGGCACATGCATCGAGGTCATCGCGATCTGAACGGACTCGTCGGTAAAACTGTCACCCGATGCGCAATCGATCCCGAACAGCGCGACGATGTCTCCAGCGGAGGCTTCTGAGATCTCCTCCATCTGGTCTGCATGCATGCGCCCGAGGCGACCGACCCGGTGTCGCTTTTTAGTGCGGCTGTTCACGATGCTACTGGCCTTCGCCAAGGTGCCCTGATAGACGCGCAGGTAGGTCAACTGCCCGTAACGGCCGTCCTCGAGTTTGAAGGCCAGAGCGACCAGAGGCTTGTTCGGGTCCGAGTTCAGGGCAATGGGTGCTTCTTCGTTCGAGAGATCGATCCCGGTGTTCTCCACGTCGACCGGACTCGGTAGATAGGCGTTGACGGCGTCGAGTAGCGGTTGTACGCCCTTATTCTTGTACGCCGAGCCTAGGAAAACGGGCGTGAGCTCCTGGGCCAGTGTCCCCGCACGAACGGCATCGTGAATCAGGTCGTCAGTCACGTGATCCTCGAGAATCGCCTCCATGAGATCGTCCGAGAACATCGAGACCACGTCGAGCATGTGCTCTCGTGCCGCTTCCGCCTCGTGAATCAGCGGCTCGGGAATGTCGACCACCCGGAGTTCCTCGCCATTCGGTCCATCGAAGTAGCAGGCCTTCATTTCGATGAGATCGATGACACCTTCGAAATCAGCCTCGGCTCCGATGGGGATCTGCATGAGCACAGCGTTGTGCTTCAGCTTCTCGCAAAGCTGATCGGTGACCTTTTGGGGGTTCGCCCCAGAACGATCGAGCTTGTTGATGAAAGCGAGTCGAGGAACCCGATAACGCCTCATCTGGCGATCGACGGTCATTGATTGGCTCTGGACCCCCGCAACCCCACAGAGCACCAGTACGGCTCCATCCAACACCCGCAGAGAACGCTCGACCTCGATGGTGAAGTCCACGTGGCCGGGAGTGTCGATGATGTTGATGTGGTTGCCCTCCCACTCGCAATGGGTTGCGGCCGACGCGATGGTGATCCCGCGCTCGCGCTCGAGCTCCATGAAGTCCATGGTGGCACCGGCATCATCCTTGCCTCGCACCTCGTGTATGCGGTGAATGCGATTGGTGTAGAAGAGAATCCGCTCGGTTAGCGTGGTCTTCCCAGAATCGATATGAGCGCTGATCCCGATGTTTCGGGTCCTCGTCACTTCACTGAGCATCGTCGCCTCGATCTACTCCAGCGGACTCTCGCCGTCATCGGCGCCGCCAAAGTGTTTTCATTCACGCCGTCTGGGAAAAGGCCGACACGACCCCTCCGCCATCCTGCGTAACATCCTTCAGTCAATCTGGGCTGGCTTGCCGCCGCGCGGCTGGTTGAGAGCACCTCGTACTGCTCCCGACCGTCAGACCCAATCGAACCGGCCCTTCAAACCGGCACAATGGCCGCTGGGGAGACTGCCGTCGGTGGACGGCTCTTTCCCGTATTCAAACAGCGGGGCGATGAGACTGATTCATCCCAGGGATTTGTCAAGCCCCCCCGGGGTAAAGCTAGAAACGACGCGGGCGCCTAGACCAACCGATCACCGGTCACGAGGCCCGCACCGTCGGCAGTCACCTTGCCGGCATCTCCCACACGCAGTTTCGCCACATTCAGCCGCCCTCCCCGCACAGCGATCTGCAGGCGCGCCTCCTGGAGGCCAAGAACCGTGCCCGGAGCCTCTCCAGAGTCCCCATCGGACCCACTCCCACCGAACAGGCGCACCACCTCACCCGTGCGTTCGAGACGCGCGTGGGCCCCCGGGGTCGGATCGCAACCTCGCACCAGGCGGTCGATCACCTGCCAGTCCCGTTGCCAGTCGATCCGGGATTCGTCGTCCCCCACCAACCCCTGAAAGGTGGCTCGAGACTCGTCCTGGACGGTTGCCTCGAAGTTGCCGGCTTCGACCCGCGCCACCGCTTCGGTGATGGCCTCGAGACCGAGCGGATAGAGACGTTCAAAATAGAGACTGGCTGCGGTGTCGTCAGGCCGGATTTCCACGCCACCGCGCTGCACCACGATGGGCCCCGTATCGACCCCCGCATCGGGCTGGAAAACCGTGACCCCGGATTCGCTCTCCCCCAGGATGATTTGCCAGGCCAGCGCGGCTCCTCCGCGAAACCGGGGCAACAGCGAAGGGTGGAAACACAGAGAACCGCGGGCGGGCCCCTCGACGATCTCCGGAGGCAGGATGACCGTCACGAAGGCAAGAACGTTGAGTTCTGCACCCAGGCCACGAAATTCCTCGACCAGTTCGGGAATGGCCTCCCCCTTGCGGCGAAAGCGCCGGTGCCGGAACAGCGGCAGCCCCTGAGACTCGGCCTCCTCGGCAAGGGGGTCCGGACGGGCGCCATCGGGAGGCGCGTAGACTCCGACGATGTCGTGGCCCGCCTCGCTCAGGCTCACGAGTACGTCGCGACCGAAGGGAGCCTGGCCAAACAGAGCGATTCGCAAGGGCATGGCCAGACCTTAGCGCCGATCCCCTGGAGCGCTGCGACTTCGCGTGGGCCCTTGGACACAAACGAGCCGCTCGTCTGCGCCCGCCATCAGCGGGCCTGGGATCGATCTCCCACCCGACCCCGTGGACGCGCCGGCTGGCCGAACGCCAGGGTGTGGTCGGGCAGATCCGTGAGCACGAGGGAGCGCGCACCCACGATGCAGTGATCACCGATCTGCACACCGCGCAAAATGGTCACATCCGAAGCCACCCAGGTAAAGTCGCCGATGGAGACGGGCTCCACCTGTTCCAGGCGTCGGTCGTCCAGATCGTGCTGATCGGCATCGAAGACGCGGCTACCCGGCCCCACCGACGCGCCGCGACCAATGGTCAAGTGCTCCTTGGTGCTGAGGTGACACCCATTCAGAAAGGCCTTCGGCCCGATTTCCAGTCGCGCCCCCTCGAAAGCGACCAGATGAACTGGAGCGATGGCGGTGCGCAACCAGGTTCCCTCTCCGATCACCATCTCTGCGCCCGGTCCGAGATCGATGTGAAGTGCACCGGGCAGACGGTCGGTCACCACACCCGCGGAAATCGTCAGTCGAGATCCCGGGGCCATTTCGATTCGGGCGTGTCCGATCCGTGCGCTGGCTCCGGGATGGATGTCCAACCCCGGCAGGCGCTGCCGAAGACGCGCCACACGCAGCCGATCCGCCGCATGAAAACAATGAAGAAGGACTCGACTCGAGAGTCGGCTCATGGTGCCGCCGTCCCCGATGACGCCGTGCATCCACGGCTCGAAATCGCCGGATCAGCGGGGAGCGTTCTGCCCCTCGCGTAGGCGGAAGGTGATGAAGCCGTGGCTGGGGTCGTATGGAGAAACGCCGACCTGGACACGATCGCCCGGAATCACGCGGATGCGAAAGCGCCGCATACGCCCCGAGAGTTGCGCCGTCACTTCTTGACCGGTGTCGAGTTCGATCCGATAGCGACCGCCTCCGAGAATCTTCTCCACGGTTCCCGTCGCTTGTATCAGATCATCTCTCGCCAAGGCGTTCCTCCAAATTCAGCAGCCCGGTGCCCCGGTCCATCGGCTTCCTGGTCGTCCATCCTATCGGCCTCCTCCGCCGGGCACCCGCCCAATCGGAGTCGTTTCACCGGCCCTTCGTACTTCCCGGGGCAACCCGGAAGCGTGGAGCGACGGACAGAGGGCTTGCCCAGCGCCCATTCGCCCACTCAGGGGCCGGGAAAATAGCCCCTCGGGCGCCCCCTCGCATGGTCGCACCACGAGGCGAGCGATGAGCCCTAGGTGGACGTGGAACCGGCCTCGGCACCTGTTGTAGGTTCTGTTCCTTAGGAGAGGTGGCGGAGTTGGTCGATCGTGCCTGACTCGAAATCAGGTGTACTCGCAAGGGTACCGTGGGTTCGAATCCCACCCTCTCCGCCAAAATGGGACAGCGACCGGCGGCTCGAGCCGCGATCGCAGGGTCCCGCTCGATCACGAACCTCGTGAACTCCGTCAGGTCCGGAAGGAAGCAGCGGTAGCGGGGCCTCGGTTGCGAGCGGGGGCGCCCTGCGATCCCGCCTCGGGTCTGTCGGGGCCGAAAGCACGGAGAACCCCCCCAGTGAGCTATCAGGTCCTCGCGCGCAGATGGCGTCCCCAGGGGTTCGACGACGTCGTCGGCCAATCCCACGTCACGGCACCGCTCCGCAACGCCATTCGGACCGAGCGAGTCCCCCACGCCATTCTCTTGACGGGACCGCGAGGGGTGGGGAAGACGACCCTCGCCAGGATTCTCGCCCGCTGTCTGAACTGCGACGACGGGCCCACCGAGACCCCGTGTGGCACGTGCGAATCCTGCGCGCAGATCACCAGTGGTGCCTCGATGGACGTCCAGGAGTTGGATGCAGCGAGCCGCCGAGGAGTCGGAGACGTTCGCGAACTGATCGATGGAATCCGTTACGCCCCGGCACCTGGAAAGTACAAAGTCTTCGTCGTCGACGAGGTCCATCAATTCACCACCGAAGCCTTCAACGCCCTACTCAAAACCCTGGAGGAGCCCCCTTCCAACAGCCTGTTCGTCTTCGCCACGACGAACCCGGAGAAGATCCCCTTCACCGTGGTCTCGCGCTGTCAGCGCTTCGACCTGAGGCGCATCACGGCCGCCGAGATCACTGAGCGCCTGCAACGGATCGCCAAGGCGGAGGGCGTGAGCATCTCGGAACACAGCCTGCTGTCATTGGCGCGCGAGGCCGATGGGTCGATGCGAGATGCCCAGATGCTGCTCGACCAGTTGGTCGCATCGGGGGGAGAGAATCTCGACGACGACCAGGTCGCGGATCTACTCGACCTCGTGGATCGTCGCATGCTCCTGGCCATTCTCAAGGCCTGCTGCGAGGGCAATGCAGCGGAAGCCCTGGCGGCGTGTGCAACCGCTCGAAACTCGGGAATCGAAGCCAAGCGTCTGGGGGAGCATCTGCTTTCTCTGCTTCGCGATCTCGTGGTGATCCGCATTGCTGCTGACGCCCGCGATCTCGTGGAGGCCAGCGCCGAAGATGTGGAGGAATTGCGTGCCATCGCGGAGCAGACCCAGCCCATGCGCCTGCGCCGGATGTTTCGCGCGCTGCTCAAGGAACAGGAAGATCTCGCCTGGGCCCCCGAGCCCATGGCAGTGCTCGAGATGGCCGTCGTGCGATTGGCGGGCCTCCCCGAGGCCGACGACGTGGCCCGTCTACTGACGCGGATCTCGGCACTCGAAAAGAAGCTGGCAGGACAAACAGGCCCGGCCGCAGCCGGCGGCGCACCGCCCAGTGGCCCTCCGCCAGCGGCCAGCGGCGGAAACGGCGGCCGGAAGCCTCCCGGCAAACCGCGCCCCGACCCCTCTCCCCGCGGCGACGATGTTCGCAACCTCAGTCCGCCCGGGAATGGTGCCGGCCCCCCCTCACCCGATGCTCCGGAGCCCCCGCCCGCCCCCGATTCGGGCAGCGCAACGCCGGCGGTGGTCTTCGACCGCTTGAAAGCCTTCGTGCGTAAACGCCAACCCGGTCTGTCCGGCGCTCTGGATGGCAGCGAGATGATCCAATGCCAACCCGGAGCCGTCGTGTTCCGAGCCCTGACACCCTTCGCCGCCGTCCGACTTCAGGATCGTCAGCAGGACATGTCGCAGTTGTGCTCGGAATTTTTCGACACTCCCACAACCATTCGACTCGAAGCGGAAAGCGCATCCGAAGAATCGTCCGGCCAGAACCCGGAAGACCTCCGAGAAGTACGCCAAACCGCCCTCAGCAACCCTGGCGTCAACGCAATCCTGGAAATCATGGAAGGGGAGATCCGAGAGATCCGGCCCCTCAGTGGTACGTCAGACTGACCCGCGAAAACAGGAGCCCGGTACCATGAGCCAACCCGACCTCTCCGAACTCTTTCAGAAGGCCCAGGCCGTTCAGCAGCGCCTCGCCGAGGTTCAGCGCGAGTTGCAGCAGAAAAGCGTCGAAGGCTCCGCCGGGGGCGGGATGGTCACTGCCCAAGTGACCGGGGGCATGCGAGTCGTGTCCATCGCCATCGAACCCGCCCTGCTTGAATCGGGCGACCCCCAGATGATTCAGGATCTCACAGCCGCAGCGGTCAATTCTGCCCTCACCAATGCCCAGCGCATGATGCAGGACGAACTCAAGCAAGCCTCGGGAAACCTGGGCCTCCCAAATTTCCTCACGCCCCCCACCGGACCCCTCTGAACCGGTCGGCCCACCAGGTGCTAGCTCCGCGCTCGAATCGGGCTAGCCTGCCGTCATGAAATCCGCGCCGCCCATCGATCGGCTGGTATCTGCTCTGCGTCGCCTCCCCGGAATCGGGGAAAAATCGGCCACCCGACTCGCCTTCTTCCTGCTCGGTGCGCCAAATACCCTGGTGCACGAATTGGCCGAGGCCATTTCCAGACTGAAGACAGAGATCATTCTCTGCGAGATCTGCTTCGACCTCACGGACGCTTCCCCCTGCCCGATCTGCTCCAGCAGCCAACGCGACGCGACGCTGGTCTGCGTCGTGGAAGAGCCTGCCGACCTCGCAGCTGTCGAGCGGAGCCAGCGATTCGCAGGCCGCTACCACGTTCTCGGAGGTGTGCTCTCCCCCATTGACGGGGTGGGGCCCGAAGACCTCCGGATCGATCAACTCGTCCAGCGCGTGCAAAGGGATGGCGTGGTGGAGGTCATTCTGGCCACCAACCCCACCGCCGAAGGGGACGCCACTGCGCGCTTCATTTCCGACCGCTTGAGTGGGACGGACGTCCAGATGACCCGGATCGCCTATGGGCTCCCGCTGGGAGGGGATCTGGAATACGCAGATCACGCCACCATCGGGCTGTCCCTGGAAAACCGCCGCGGGATGGACTGAAAGTGTCCCTAAAGCCCCGCAGCCCCGTTGCCGATCCACAGCGGGTGGCCGATGACCTGCGCTCGTGCGGTTCCGAACGAGGCCGCCGGAACCGGACTCGGTTTGGTCCGGGCAGGTCGACGCGGTAGTTTGGCGAAGCGGACGATCTCATCGGGCGTAACACGCCCCAGCATGGCTCGAGGCACCCGTCGATGCGCGACCTCCCGTTCGTAATGTACGACGAGGACCAACGCCAGATCCTGGCGATCGTAGAGCGACTGGTGCGAGACGCCAACGCCAAGGGCATCTTCATCGTCGACCGCAACGGCCAGTTGATCGTCGAAGCGGGCGAGATGCACGGCGTCGACACCACGAGCCTCGCCTCCCTGGCAGCCAGCTGTGTGGCCGCCACCGGCAGCCTCGCTCAGATCGTGGGAGAAGAAGACTTCCCGGTTCACTTCCACCAGGGCCGCCGTGACAATCTGCACATCACCCTCGTCGGCACGTCGTTCATCCTGATCGTCGTCTTCGACGAGCGCAGTTCACTCGGCCTGGTGCGCCTGCGCGTCAAGAAAGCGTCGGCGGCATTGGCAAAGGCCTTCGAGGACATGGCAAAGAGGGCGGAGCGTGCCCCGGCCAGCCCCACAAACAGTCCCTTCTCGGAAATCACCGACGAAGACATCGACAATCTCTTCTCTACCTGACGGATCCTCATGTCGTTCATCAACTACTCCTCTCGCGAGATCAACTGCAAGATCGTCTACTACGGGCCCGGCCTGTGTGGGAAGACCACGAACCTGCAGCACATCTACAACCGAACCAATCCCGAATTGAAGGGCAAGATGATCTCCCTGGAGACGGAAGCGGAACGAACGCTGTTCTTCGACTTCCTGCCCCTCGCCCTGGGCGAAATCCGCGGGTTCAAGACACGTTTCCACCTGTATACGGTGCCGGGACAGGTCTTCTACGACGCCAGCCGCAAACTCATTCTGAAGGGCGTGGACGGCGTGGTCTTCGTTGCCGATAGCCAGGCGGAGAGGCTCGAGGCCAATTTGGAGAGCTTGGACAATCTGCACCTGAACCTGGCGGAACAGGGGCACGATCTCTCGAGCCTCCCCTACGTGATCCAGTACAACAAGCGCGACCTGCCCAATGCGGCACCCATGGCTGAAATGCAGCGACTGATGAATCCGAATGGGGTGCCGGAGTTCGAGGCCAGCGCAGCAACGGGTCTGGGCGTATTCGAGACCCTGAAGAGCGTGGCCCGCCTGGTGTTACAGGAATTACGAGACGCCAGCCGCTGATTCCAGCCCCTTCAGGAGGACGAGGAGCCTCGTAACTTGCGGAAACGCAGTGACGAGACGGTGTCTGCCAGCACCGGACTCGCGTTGACGGCCGAGCGTAGGACTCGGCCCGACAGCAGCGGCGGCCCCCCGACCAGAATGCGATTGTCATACCCCATGACGTCGATCTGCAGGGACGCGGGGAAGAGGTCAGCAAGATGCCGGGCCATGGCCGGCGCTTCGTCGATGGCATTGCTGACCAGCAGGCCTCCGTGCGCCACCCGACGCGCCGCGAGGTCCAACCCCGGAGAGGGAAACCACTCGGGCTTGTGGACGTTCCTCCCCTGGCCCACGAAGACATCCTCGAGAACCAGGTCGAAGCGACCGCGAGCCCGCCTCAGGTAGCTCTGGGCATCGGCCAGGACCACACGGACCCGCAGATCGTCGAGATCGAACCAGCGCCGCGCGGCTTTTACCACCTCCGGATCTCTCTCCACTCCCACGATGCGTGCTCGGGGCGCGAGCGCACGCACCAGACGCGCCGCGCTCCCCCCGCCCAGCCCCAGAATCAGGACCGAGCGCCGGCGGTTCGGGGGCAACAGTAGAATCGGCGCCACCAGGGCATCCCAAACCGAGCCCGTGGTCACCTCTCCCGGCACGTAGTAGGAGGCGAAGGTCCCGTCGATTCGAAGTTTTCGCCCGCGGGCCCCGCGCTGCACGGCGACCCGTTCACGCCTGCGCACCTTGGAGCGCGACGCAGCCCCCTTCCCCGCATACACTTCGGACATGGTGCAACCCCTCTTCGCCCAGGTTGGAACCGATGAGACCGACTCGGGCGACCCCGCCGCCGTTCGAGTCGCTCTGCCCGTCCCGGTCGACGAATTATTCGACTATGCGCTTCCTTCCGAATGGACCGAGCGGGCACAGCCCGGCTGCAGAGTTCGCGTTCGATTTCGCGAGCGACACCTGACCGGAATCATCGTGGAACGAGGACGCGGCGACGACTACCGCGGCCGTTTGCATGCGATCGAGTCGGTGTTGGACCCCGAGCCCGTTCTCTCCCTGGCAATGTTGTCGATCCTCCAAGATGCAGCGAGGCATGTACTTTGCCCGATCGGAATCGCGCTGGCCACGGCGCTGCCGACGGGGTCGGCACCCCGGGTGGTTGCCGGATTCGCCATTACGGCCCGGGGCCAGGATGCCCTCAGCCGCCGAGCGGTTCGCGGCGAGTTGCGCGCGGTCCTTGCGGACCTCCTCAATAAACCCGCCACCGCGTCCTCGGTGCGAGGCCGGATCGACGCCTTGGATCTGCGAAATCTGCAGCGCGACGGCCTGATCGAACCGGTCCGTGTCGAAAGAGGCCCCCGGGCGCGGATCCGCTCGGTGAAGGTCGCTTCGCTGGCCGATGGCATCGACGTAGAGCGTGTCGCAACGAGCACACTGGCTCGCGCTCCGAAACAGGCGGCACTCCTCAAAAGACTGAGCCAAGTGGGCGATGTCCCGGTTCCCGAATTATCGAAAGAGTTCTCCGCTTCGATCCTGCGATCCCTCGAGCAACGAGGGTTGGTGACGCTGAGTCGACGGGCCGCTCCGCGAAATGTGTTGGGAGATCGCGTGCCCCTCGAACCGATGCCCGAACTCACCCGAGAGCAGGCCGCGGTTCTCGCTCCATTGACCAAGGAGATTCGCGACTCGAGTTCCCAAACCTTCCTCCTCCACGGTGTCACGGGCAGCGGAAAGACCGAAGTCTATCTCCGCGCCGTGGCCGAGGCTCTGGACAAGGGTCGCCAGGCGATGATCCTCGTCCCTGAGATCACACTCACCCACCAGATCGTGTCGCGCGTGCGGGCGCGCTTTGGCGAGCGTGTCGCAGTGCTGCACAGTGGACTCGGACCCGGGGAGCGCCTCGAGCAGTGGCATCAACTGCGCGATGGTGCCAAGCCCATCGCTGTGGGTGCCCGATCGGCGCTCTTCGCGCCCCTCGAGAACCTCGGCGTGATCGTGATCGACGAGGAGCACGACGGCGCGTACAAGAACGAAGAGGGCTTCCGCTATCACGCCCGGGACCTCGCCGCGCGCCGCGCCCGCCAGGCCTCGTGCCCGCTGATCCTGGGCTCGGCGACTCCCTCCCTCGAGACGCGCCACGCAGCCGAGCAGGGCGACATCACCCGTCTGCCCCTCGCCTATCGCGTCGGAGACCGTCCGCTCCCCGCGGTGGAGATCGTAGATCTCGCGCGAGAAAAAGCCGCCATGCCCCGCGGCCACAAACTCGTGCTCTCGCGTCCTCTGAAGCGCGCCATGCGCGAGACTCTGGCCGAGGGTGGCCAGACCATTCTCTTCCTCAATCGGCGCGGCTTCTCCACGCAGATTCTGTGTTTCGATTGCGGACACGCCGAGCGCTGCCTTCACTGCGACATCGCACTCGTCTATCACTCGGTCGAGCAGTCCCTGCGTTGCCACTACTGCGACTATCGGATCGAACCGCCCGAGAACTGCACCAACTGCGGCGCACCGGACACAGCCCTAATGGGGTTGGGTACCCAAAGACTCGAAGAAGAAATCCACAGCGAGTTCCCCGACATCCGGACGGCGCGTCTCGACCGGGATAACGCGCGCCGTCGCGGTTTCGTCAGCCGGGTGCTTCAACAGCTTCGGGATCGCGAAATCGACGTCCTGATCGGCACGCAAATGGTGGCCAAGGGGCACGACTATCCGGGTGTCCGACTGGTGGGGGTGGTGGCGGCCGACATCGGCCTCCATCTCCCGGACTTCCGCGCCGCCGAGCGCACCTTCCAACTGCTCACTCAGGTGGCCGGACGCGCAGGACGGGACCTGGAACCTGGACGCGCAGTGATTCAGACCTTCGTTCCCGATCACTACGCGGTGGCGTCTGTGGCACAGCACGATTACGAGGGTTTCTACGCCCGTGAGATCGAGCATCGAAAAGTGCTGGGCTACCCGCCTTTCGGCAAGCTCGTCCACGTCGTGGTCTCGGCAGAAAAGGAGTCCGAAGCCGCCGAAAGCGCCCAGCGTCTCGCCGAGAGCCTGGACCCCTCGGGCCTTGCAAACGCGGGAGATCTGGAGTTGCTGGGGCCGGTTCCAGCCGCACTGTCCCGGCTGCGCGGCCGCTACCGCTACCAACTCGTGGTCAAGGGCAGTGATGGGAGGGCCCTCCGCGAGGCAGCTGAGACCCTCCATCAGACCACCCGGGACCTAGCCCATGGCACCACTGCAAGTGTAGACGTCCACCCGATCAACATGCTCTGAAGCTTGTTGAGGGCCCCAGAATCCGGTAAGCAGGTTCACCCATGGCGTTGCGCGAAGTCCTCCAGTTCCCGGACAAACGGCTGAGGCGGGTCTCCGAACCAATTTCTGAGATCACTGACGAGATTCGCACGCTGGCGGCGGACATGTGCGAAGTGATGTACGACGAGCCCGGCATCGGGCTCGCGGCACCACAGGTAGGGGAAGCTGTGCGCCTGATCGTCGTGGACACGGATTGGCAGAGCAACGAGGATGGCGAACCCGTGGAGCGCAATCCGTTGACCCTGGTGAATCCTGAAATCGTCGAACGCGAGGGAACCCTCATCTGGACCGAAGCGTGCCTTTCGGTACCCGACTTCGAGGCGGACGTGGAGCGATCCGAAAAGGTCCGGATACGGGGAACGGATCTAGAGGGAAACCCGGTGGAGATCCTGGCCGAGGAACTGAAAGCCGTGTGCTTCCAGCACGAGATGGATCATCTCGATGGGGTCCTGTTCATCGATCGGATCAGTCGCCTCAAACGCAGCCTGTACGTCAAGCGTCGCAAGAAGCAGCTTCGCAGAGAGCTCGAAGAAGGCGCTTCTGCGCCGAGGGGCTGAGCGGAGTGGCATCGAGCCGACGCCTGCGGGTCGTGTTTTTTGGCACGCCCGAGTTCGCAGTTCCCACCCTCGAAACCCTGATCGCAGGGCGACACGACCTGGTGGGCGTGGTGAGCCAACCGGATCGACGCCAGGGCAGAGGACGGCGCATGGCCGCCTCACCCGTCTCACAAGTGGCACAACGTGAGAATCTGCCCCTGATGCGTCCCGACCGGATCGGCGACATGGAAAGCGCCCATCCGCTTCGAGCTCTGGAAGCCGATCTCGGGGTGGTGGTCGCCTACGGTCAATTCATTCCCAAGCAGATACGGGAAATGCCAAAACTCGGTCTGCTCATCAACGGACACGCCAGCCTGTTGCCAGGCCTTCGAGGCGCAGCCCCCATTCAGCACGCAATCCTCCAGGGTCTCGGCGAGACAGGGATCTCCATCATGCGAGTCGTTCGGGAGATGGACGCGGGCCCGGTCGCGCTCCAGCGCACCCTGACCATCGAACCCGAAGACGACTCGGCCAGTCTTGGTACAAGGCTCGCCGCGCTGTGCGCCGAGTGCGTCGACGCAGGATTGGATCTGATAGCCGACGACCGAGCCGTCTTCGTCGAACAGGACGAGGCCAAGGTCACCTACGCGCCCAAAATCGGGCGCCAGGACGCCGAACTCGATTTCTGCCACGACGCGATCGACCTCGCTCGCAGGGTTCGCGCCATGGCGCCATCCCCCGGCGCAAGGACGAGCCACGACGGCACCCGCCTGACGATCCTGGCGGCACGTGCCGTGCCCGACCCCACCCCCACTCGCGACGAACCGGGGACAATTCGCAAACTCTCCGGGGATGCTCTGGGGATCGCCACAGGCAGTGGCTGGCTGGTGCCCCTGCGTGTCCAACGTGCAGGGGGGCGAGCCATGGAAATCGAGGCCTACCTGAGGGGGCACCCGATCGACGAGGGAGCCCGCTTGGGCAGCTGAAACCGCCCCAACCCACCGAGGCCGCCACCGGCCTGGGTCCAAGACGGATTCGGGAAAGCCAAGCAGCGAATCGACCTGCTAGAATCGCTTGCGGTGACGCTGCCGCCTTCGCGCCACGGGGTGCCCGAACCCATGCAGTGCACCCATCACGGTTAGCCCCCCACTGCACCCCACCGCATCGCCGGATCGAAACGAGGTGCCCCGCTTGGTCACCCAACGCGGACAGGGTCAACCCCGCCCTCGCAGGGGTCGCCCCATGGTGAGCCGAACCACCAGGCGTGGCGACCCGACGCGAACCCGCCTGATCTCACTGAGGGTCCTGGAACGGGTCCAGCGTGCAGGCGCCTTCGCGGATCTGCTCCTCAATGCCACCCTGGCGCGAAGTTCGCTGCGCCCTGCCGACCGGGCATTTGCCACAGATCTCGTATACGGAACCCTCCGTTGGCGCGGCAGGATCGATTTCCTGTTGAGTCGCCTGCTCACTCGGGATCTCGAAAAACTCGAACCCCTGGTGGCCACGGCCCTGCGCATGGGCGCCTACCAGATCCTGTTGTCCCCAAAAACTCCCGACGAAGTTGCAGTGGACGAGTCCGTGCGCTGCATCCGCGCAGCAGGTGTCGAGCGGGCGACAGGACTCGTCAATGCCGTCCTTCGGCGTCTGGCTGCCGAAAAGGACAGCTTGGCGCTCCCCGAATTGGAAGAAGCCCCCGCCGACCATCTGACCCATGCCCTTTCACTGCCTCCGTGGATCGCGGCCCAGTGGCTCGAGATCTTCGGCGCTCGAGAGGCCGCAGACCTGGCACGAGCCTGCAACGAACCTCCGCCCTTGACGATTCGAGTCAACAAAACCCGTACGTCGCGCGACGAACTGCTGGAAGAATTGCGCGTCCGCTTCCCCGACGCGCACCCGACCTCCCTCTCCCGTGATGGAATCGTACTGGGCCGAAGCGGGAACCCCGCCGTGGATCCCGCGTTCATCGACGGGCGGTTCAGCGTGCAGGACGAAGCCTCACAACTGGTGGTGACCTTGCTGGAGCCCCAACCCGGTGACCGCATCGTCGACACCTGTGCAGCACCCGGGGGCAAAACCACCGCCATCGCCGAACACCTCGGCGACGGGGGACTGGTGACCGCCCTCGATCGCCATCGAAGACGCCTCGGTCTGGTTCACCGTGGGGCACGCCGCCTGGGCCTGGAACGGATCGAGTGCCGCGAATACGACGCCACCCGGCCACTTTCCACCCTGTTCCCGGACGGTGATCTCGACCGCATCCTCGTGGACGCACCCTGCTCGGGACTGGGCAGCTTGCGGCGCAATCCCGACGCTCGTTGGCGGATCGGGCCAGACGACCCGGCGCACTTGGCCGAGAAGCAGTTGGCCATCCTGCGCGCTGCGGCGGGAGCCTTGAGGCGCGGTGGAGTCCTGGTCTACAGTACCTGCACGTTGCTCCCGGAGGAGAACGAAGACGTCGTGCAGGCGTTCTTGAACGACCCCACGGGCCCGGGCCAACATTTCGCCCTGTCACCCAGATCGGAGCTCCCCGATGAACTGCAACCGGTGGTGGACGATGGGGGACTGCTACGAACACTGCCCCACCGTCACGACACCGATGGCTTCTTTGCCGCACGCCTCGTGAGGAAATCGTGAGGAAACCCACAATCATCGCCCCCTCGATCCTGGCCGCGGATTTCTGCCGTCTGGCCGACGAACTCGCGCAAGTCGAAAAGGCCGGTGCCGACTGGATCCACGTCGATGTCATGGATGGACACTTCGTCCCCAACATCACCATCGGCCCGGACGTCGCAAAATCCGTGAACCGCTACACGGACCTTCCCCTCGACGTCCATCTGATGATCGAACAGCCCGAGCGCTACATCGAAGCATTCGCCGAAGCCGGAGCCACCACCGTGGGGGTCCACGTCGAGACGTGCCCGCACCTCCACCGGACCCTGGCTCAGATCCGCGAAACCGGCGCCCGCACCTGCGTAGTCCTGAACCCCTCCTCGCCCGCGACTCTCGTCGAGCCCGTACTCGGAGATCTCGACCAGATCTTGGTCATGACCGTCAATCCCGGTTTCGGAGGGCAAAAGTTCATCGAGAGCATGCTGCCGAAGATCGAGACTCTGAGGCAGTGGATCGACGACGCGGGACTCGACGTCACGCTGGAAGTCGATGGCGGAATCGGCCCCGAGACCATCGGGCGGGCAGCGTCGGCTGGAGCAGACGCCTTCGTAGCGGGGACTGCCGTCTTCGGTGCGCCAGACTACGCGGAAGCCATCGAGGGTCTGCGCCGTGGAGCGGTGTCGCCCTGAAGATCGCAGAGACGATCACGAGCATCGCAGACACACCGCTCGCCAAAGGCAACAGCCTCCCCCCTCGTGCATGATGCCTTGGAATCCCCATCACTCCCCCGAAGCGCGCAAGCAGGTCACCTTCGCTGCGACTCTCGTCCTGATGCTGCTCTCTGCCGGTTCGGGGAATGCGGCCCCCAAAGATACGACCCCACAGGACCCGGAACGCACGAGTGGTCGTGATATCTACGAACGGGTACTGAACAACCGTTTCCGATCGTTCATCCAGAAAACCACCCTCGTTTCCATGGACCGATCCGGTCGCCGGCAGGAATCAAAACTGCTCATGTACTGGCGAGATTTCAAGGTCAGCGGAAGCAACACGGTGCTGTCCAAGACCCTCGTCCGCTATTCGCATCCCTTCGACATCCGATACTCGGGTTATCTGGTGATCCAAAACGCAAACCGGGCCAACGAGCAGTTCGTCTACCTGCCCGACAAGCGCAAAATCTCACGGGTTCAGCTGCGCGGACAAGCCATCTTTGGAACCGACTTCAGCTACGAGGACATCATCCCCGGGGAACTGCAGGACGCGACTTATCAGAGGGCTGACGATGAGTCCTACGAAGGCATCCCCGTGTACGTCATCGAAGCGACTCCCACCAAACTCGCGCAATCCCAATATTCCCGCTTTCTCGTCTACGTCGACAAGGAGCGATACGTGGTCCTCCGTTCACGCTACTGGGATGATGCCGAGGTTGAAGTCAAAGAGTTTCGCGCCGTCCCATCTGCCCTCTTGGAATTCGATGGAATCTGGGTCCCCACTCGCTCGAAGATGCGAAACCATCAGCAGGAGACCGAAACCTCTCTGACCATCTCGGACATCGAGCCCAACCCAATCGTCAAGAATTCGGCCTTCGATCTGCGACGACTGGAGTCCCACTAGGCGAAACCACCGGTTCAGATCCGCAGACGCACCAGGATCGCCGGAAGCAGGACCAGGTCCGTCAGGGCACAGACCACCATGGTGAAAGAAGCCAACATTCCGAACTCTCGCAGGGTCGCGAACTCCGAAAGACATATCGTCGCAAAGCCCAGCGCCAGCATCAGAGCTCCGATGAGGATGGGGCGGCCCACGTCCTCAGCGCAGCGAAGCACCGCCTCCTCGGGCCCAAAGCCCGATTGTCGCGCGTCGCGGTAGCGTGCCAGGTAGTGGGCAGTGGCATCGATGGCGATTCCCAGGGCCACACTTCCGATCAGGCTGGTGGGCAACGAAAGAGGTGCCGCCCCGAGCCCAAGCAGCCCGTAGAAGAGAGCGATGGGCACGACATTCGGCACCATCGCCACGAGGCCCAGCCGCAGCGAACGCATACTTGCGGCCAACAGCACAAAGATCGCGAGCGCCGCCAACCCCACGGTCCGGGGCTGCGCACGGGCGACTCCATCGGCGGCTCGGTTCAGAAGAATTGCGTTGCCCGTGAGATATACCGAGAAATGCTCAGACAGATCCGAGTTCTCGATGACGGCCCAGATCCCGGAAACGACCTCGCGCATGGCGGCCGAGCCCACCGCCCCAGTTCGCACGATCACGTTGGCGCGCGAATGATCGACGTTTGCGAACCGCTGCAGGGTTCCTTTGGGGATCATGAACAGCAGCTCGGCCACACCCGCTCGAGTATCGGGAATTCTTTCAGCGCTGGGGTCGCCTTCCTCGGTGGCGCGGTTCAACGAACGCAGAGTCCCCAAGAATGAGACCGTACGGCTGACGGACGGCAACTCATCGATTCGGGACTGGACCCGTTCCATGGCCCGCAGCGCCTCAGGCTCCCGCAGCGCCCCCGGCCGACCTCCATCGAGAACGAGAAAGAGCGGCACAGCACCGGCAAGCAACTGGTCGATCGCTTCGAACTCGCGTCTCACCTCGGCATCTTCGTCAAAGTAGGAAAGATAGTCGGTGTCGATCGCAACCTGTGGGATCGCCATGACGGCGAGCCCAACGAGCAAAGAGCAGAGCCACAGAACCGAGCCATTGCGACGCAGTGACAGTTGCGCCAGCGCCCCCAGAAACCGGTGCAGGCGAAGGCTCGCGCCGCTCGAAACCCGTTCGACCCGAGGCCTCGTGCGACACAGGACCGCCGGAATCCCGAGCAATGCCAACGCGGTGACAGACGCCACACCGAATACTGAATAGACCCCCAACTCGACGACAGCTCGCACATCGGTGGTCAGGAGCGCGGCAAAGCCCAACATCGTCGTAATCCCAGCGACCAGGACCGGCAACCTCGTTTGCCGCAGACACTCCGACACCGCGGTCGCCAAATCCGGGGCAGTCGTGGAGCACTCCTCGAAACGACTGACCACGTGCAACCCATAGGCACCTCCGATGGCCACCAGGGTCGGGGCCAACAAAACGGTCAGAACCGTGAGAGGCACGTCGAATCGAGCAATCAATCCGAAGGTCCACGAGATCGCGGTGAGAACCGTCAGTAGCGGCAACAGGACTCCGGTGTAACTCCGTGAGAAGAGTCCCAAAACCGCTGCGATCACAAATATCGCCGCGGGGATCAAGATGAGCAGATCCCGGGTCATGGCGCCGTACATCACGGACTTCACGTGAGGTCGACCCGAGACGTGAAAGCGACGCTCCGCGGTGGTCTCTTCCACCAGGATTTCGCGAATCCGTTCATCGAGCCCTGCATCGATGAACTCGGCGTCGGTCATCTTGCGGAATGTCACATTGATCGCCAACGCATCGAGCCCAGGGCCAACCAGCGTCTTGTGAAAGATCGGGTTCGAAACCGCACGCGTCCTCAACTCGGCCAGACCTGCGGCCGAGGAGGGAACCTCCTGAATAAAATCGCCCACATCGATCCAGTCGTTTGCGGGCACGTAACGGAAAGAAGTCGCTCGATGGAGGCTCTGAACACTTCGCACTCCGGGAAGTCGCGAGATCGCGTCGCCTACCCTCTGAAGCGCGAGTAGATGTTCACGAGAGAAGACTTCGTCTGCCGACAGCGCGATGACATAGACCTCGTCATCACCGAAATCCACGATGGCCTGGCGGTAGTCCGACGTCTGGGGGTCTCCCGTCGGCAACAGCGCTTCGGTGGAAGGGTCGATCCGGAGGTTCAGCCCTCCCTTCTCGAAATCGACCAATTCGAACGCCGCAAGCAGCGTGAGGGTTGCGAGTACCGCAAGTACCCAACCTGCACGACGCACCACCAACTCGGGACATCTCGTGACGACCACGACCCCGACCGTAGATGCAACGGCCAGCCCCAAAGCAACACCCGTGGGCCCCAGGGGATCGAGACCTGAAAACATGGGGAGGAGTGTATCGGCCGCTCGCTCCCACCCCCCATTGTTTCCGACCGCTATTCCGACAGTTGCACATGCACATCGGGGCCCCGTCGCGCTGCAGTTGAGGCCATCGCGCGAAAACGGCATAATCGCCGGTCGCGCTTACACGGCCCGGGAATCTGTGGCCGTGGGAGACGAAAGTGGCCGGGGCGTGGCGCAGGTTGGTAGCGCGCTTCGTTCGGGACGAAGAGGTCGCTGGTTCGAATCCAGTCGCCCCGACCAGATCCTTTCGACCCGTCGCAGACACACAAGCGGCGAAAAGACGGAATCGAAAATTGTTTCTTTGAACTCTCGGGAATAAATTTTCGAGACCGAAGGCTGCTGCTGTAACCACGAGCTGCACACGACAACGATCGCAGAGTTGGAAGAACGGATTCAACGACAGGCGGTTCCACGCCAGTGTGCACAGAGGAATGAAGGCTAAACTCGGGCTAGAACGCGGGGCGGAGTGAACTGCTCACGACCTGCGCCTGGTACGCGAGTCGTACCCATTGATAAAATCCATTGCTCGGAGAGGCTAGTGACGTGGCCGACGAACGCGAAGCCTGCCGTAGTCGATGGAAATCCCCACATGCGAATTCGCAGGATCGAAGGAAGCAATGACCTACTTCAAGGACCCCGCTTTCCACACCGAGCTGAACGACGCGTTCACGGACATCCTCCAGGAACTGGACCCCGGAGAATTCGATCAACTCATCAGCAACAATGTCCCCTACCAGGACCTCGACTTCTTTCAGAAACACGCGGATGCATTCGCGAAACGGCACCGGCTTTCTCACAACGCCCATCAAGAGCTTCCGCGATTGCTGCTCATGGGCTATCTGCTGCGACTCCTCGAAGAACGAGTCGTGGAGGTAGAGCATTGAAGACGGTCGGGCACTCCGGAAACCCTTCCCGGAATGCGTGAGATCCGAACCACGGACGCCCCGGAGCCTGTCGGCCCGTACTCTCAGGCCGTGGAACAGGCGGGCCTTGTGTTCGCTTCAGGCCAGATCCCCCTCGACCCCGCCAGCGGCGAGATCGTGTCGGGCGAGATCGAGTGCCAGACCGAGCGCGTTCTCGAGAATCTTGCAGCCGTATTGCGGGCCGCGGATTGCTCCCTCGAGGACGTGGTGCGGACCACCGTATACCTCGTCGATCTGTCGCTTTTTCCCCGGGTGAATGCGGTTTACGCCCGCTTTTTCACGCGAGAACCTCAGCCGGCGCGCGCAACCATCCAGGTTGCCGCCCTCCCCCTTGGGGCTCAGGTAGAGATCGACGCCATCGCCTGTCTCCCGACTTGACCCGACGGGATTCACGGGACCTATTCCAGGTAGAAGCGGTCACCGCACGCCGGCAGGAGAGTCCGGGAAACGGCGAGGATCCCCTCCTGCATGGCGGACCACCAGCCAACGCAGGTTGATGGCATTGATGGTGAAATGAGCCGCAAAGGGTGCCAACAAATTGCCCGTGTGCTCGAACAACGAGCCGAGAGCGAACCCGGCAAGGACCGAACTGATCGTCCAGAGAGCCAATTCACGCCTGGGAGCCAAGTGCGCCAAACCGAACAGCAGGCTCGCCGCGGTGAGACCGATCCGGGGCTGCAGCAAACCGCGGAAGAACAACTCCTCGCCCATCGCACTGGCTAAAGCCAACAACAGGCACGCGCGAACTGAGAGAGGCCCCAAGGCTTCGGCCAGCAGTTGCGCAGTGCGCCGGCCACTGCGGGTACGCATTGAGAACTGTTGGGAACAGACCACGAAACATGCCCCCAGCATGATGCCCAGCAGCGAATCGCCCACCAGACTCGCGGGAGTGGCGCCCCCAGGCCCGGCCGCAACGAAGAAAAGCGCCCCGCCCCGAACCGCGACCCAACCCACTGAAATCAGGGAAAGCGCCGCGTAGAACGCAACCGCTGCCCACAACCAGCGGGGTTGCGCCAGGTTCGCGGGAAAATCATTCCCCGAGTTGGAGGAGCGCAACGGCACCCGCGGGGAGGCTGAACCCTTGGATTCGAGTTCTTCCAACGCGTTGACATCCCTCCCGGACGGCGGGTAGGCTTCAGAGGCGTCGCTCCGAACCGTGGAGCGTTGCCGAAGGGCCCCGGGCTATGGAGCGCCCACCGCCCCGATCGATTTCGAGGCCATTCTAAGACCCATGAGTGACCGCATTCCCATGACCCGTTTGGGCTTCGACAAACTCGAAGCCGAACTCAAGAAGATCAAGACACAGGATCGCCCGGCGAACGTCAAGGAGATCGAAGAGGCCAGGGCCCATGGCGACATCTCGGAAAATGCCGAGTTCCATGCCGCCAAGGAGCGCCAGAGCCACCTCGACGGTCGCATCCGGCTGATCGAGGACAAACTCGCACGCGCCCAGGTGATCGACCCCACGGATCAGGATGTCTCCTGCGTGCGCTTCGGCCACAAGGTGGACCTGGTCGATACAGACACGGACGAAAAGGTCTCCTACACGATTCTCGGCGAAGAAGAGTCCGACGCAGCAAACGGTCGGATCTCCGTGACCTCACCCGTCGCCCGTGCCCTCCTCGGCAAGGCCGAAGGGGACGAGGTCAGCGTTCGCATCCCCAAGGGAACCCGGGTCTTCGAGGTGCTCAAGATCCGGGCCGAAGAAGCCTGATCCGGCCATCGCGGCCCCGTGAAGAACCCGGCAACCTCTGAAGCCGAACGCGCAGGGGTACGCAGATCTGGAGCGCTCTCCCTCCAGGTCAAGTTCAGTGCACTGCTCGTGGCTCTGCTGACACTGGCTTGCGTGCTTCTTGCCACCATCGCGACCCATCACGAGCGACGTGCACTCGAAGACGAGATCGGCAAACGGGCCCGGGAACTCGTCTCGAACCTCGCCGGCGCGTCCAAGGATCCCCTGCTCGAGATCGCGCAGAACGAGTTCGAAGGCGAGTTGGCCCTCGAGCGTCTGATCGAGGAGACGCGTCGCAGCGATGGGGTGAGAGAAGTCCGCATCATCGGACGCGATGGACTCGTGGTGGCCTCGCTGCATCCGGCTGAGCGGGGCAACCCGCGACCTCAGTCCGCGAGCCGGGCCCACCTGGGCACCACGACCATGGTTCGACGCCATTCTCGACTCATCGTTTCCTCTCCCATTTCCATCAGCGATGAATTTCTGGGCACCGCGGAGGTCGAACTCGACCTTCAGACGCTCATCAATCCCGTCGTCCAGCAGACGACCGATCGATTGATCGTGGCGGCAACGGCCGTGGTTTGCCTGGGAGTCGTCGCAGGTATGATCTTCGTGGCCATACTCGTCCGTCCACTTCGGCGTCTGCGCGAAGGTGTGGAGCGACTGTCCATGGGTGATCTCGAAGCACGCGTCCCCCCCACATCGAAAGACGAGATCGGCGAATTGACTCGTGCTTTCAACACCATGGGAGGCTCCCTGCTGCAGAAGCAACAGATTCAGACTGCGTTCGGAAGATACGTTGGAGATGATGTCTTGAGTCAACTCCTCGAAGGCTCCGACAAAGTGGAATCCGGGGGACTCGAGCAGGAGATCACGATCCTGTTCTGCGACATCCGCCACTTCACTCGTCTCTCAGAAGGCATGCAGGCAAATGAAGTCGTAGCCCTGCTCAACGAGGTATTCGCCTTGATCTCGGAATGCATCCTTCAACGAGGTGGAACCATCGACAAGTTCATTGGCGATTCCGTCATGGCCTACTTCGGAGCGCCCATTCGCCACACAGATCACGCCCTGCGTGCGGTGCGATCTGCCCATGCCATTCTGGACGCGATCCATGAGCGCAATTGCCGCCTGAAAGAAGGTCCGGCCCCGGTGAACCCGATCGTGGAAATCGGAATCGGGATCCACACGGGATCGGTGGTCGTTGGCAACATCGGATCCGAAAGACGCACGGATTTCACGGCCGTGGGCGACGCCGTGAATGTCGCCCACCGCCTCGAAAAACTGGCGCGCCCGCGGGAGATCCTCGTTTCCGAGGCCGTACAGCGGCGGGTCAAACAGCACGTGCATCTTTCGTTCTCAGGAGAACGCCACCTCCTGGGTCGCGAAGAACCGGTTCAGGTCTACACCGCCGAACACAATGTCACCACGGCAGAGTCCACGTGACCCACCGCACCCCCAACCAACGACGCGCCCTGATTGGGGTCGGAGCACTCGTCCTTCTGGGATCCAGTTGCACCGCGTCATTGAGCAGTGGAGAGCGCCGATACCGAGAGGGTGACCTCCGCGGAGCCCTCTCGATCTGGTCCGAGATCCCGATCCAGGACTCGGACTACACCGCTGCACAGCAGCGCCTCCAGGAGGTGGGCGACGAAATCGACCGCTTGGTGGTACTGCACAAGCAACGTGGACACGATTACGCGACTCAGGGCCGTTTGGCCGAATCCGTGCTCGACTACCGTCTTGCCCTGGCACTGGAACCGGAGGACGACGACACCCTGGAGCACGTCCAGCAACAGGTCCGACTCCTCGCCAAGCGCCGAGAAGCACTGAGAACCGCCTACTCCGAGACATTCACCCGAGGCGATTGGGTCGCGGCACGCGATACCCTTTTTGAGTTGGAGATCGCCGACCCCTTGGAGCCGAACCTTGGCGCTCGGCGAAGACAACTCTCCCAGGCACTGAATGCAGCCATCTCCCAACGGATGGCCACTGGACGGAGCCACTTCACTTCCGGACGGAACGACGACGCCCGCGGCGAATTCGAGGCGGTTTTGAAGCTCGACCCCCGGAACGAATCGGCCCTGGGGTGCCTTGCCCATCTCGATGCCGGTCCACGGTCGGGCAATCGCGTTAACGAGTCCCAGCTCGATCGGTCGATGGCGGGTTGCGCCACCAACGACGAGATCCTGGCCGAGGACCTCTACCAGAAAGCCCTGAGCGCCGAACGAGCAGGTGAACTCGAAACCGCCCTTCGCAACGCCCAGCGGGCACTTTCCGCCAACAACAATCACACCCGGGCCAAGGCCCACATGGAACTCCTCCGCCTGCGCATGAACGACGAAGTCGACTTGCTTCTGGACCAGGGAGTCCACGCCTATCGAGAGGAAAACCTTCAACTCGCTCGCGACTTCTGGCAACGCGCCCTGCTGATCGAACCCGACAACGAACGCGCCAGTGATTATCTCGACCGGGTCGAGCGCCAAATCCGAAACCTGGAGCGGCACCGCACGGCTCCCAACGACCCCGTCGAATGAAGGGCGCTTGCACTCGACACCGGGCCGCTGACGTGGTCGTGGGGACCCTGGCCATTGTCCTGATGGCGAACTGCGCGAAGCCCATCTCCAACAAGAGTGCCGACCCTTCCCCTCTTTCGGCACCCAGCGGACTGCGCGCGACGAGCGGAGAACTGCGCACCGTCCCGCTCGTATGGGACCCCTCCTTCGTGGGCGACGTGTCGGGTTACGTGATCGAACGCGCACGAACCCGGGACGGGCAGCTGAAACCCATCGCCGAGTTGTCGGGTCGCATGTCGACGACCTGGGTGGACGAAAGTACCCTGATCCCAACTTCGCGCACCGCAGGGGGAGATGGGGGTGGGACCCGGGGCGACCCCCAGACCCTCTACTACCGCGTTCGAGCCCTGGGGCCCGAAGGAACCGCCGGCCCACCCTCGGAGATCGTTGCCGCGACCACTGCTCCGGCACCGACCGCCCCCTTGGACCTGCGCGCCTTCAGTCATCGCCCCCGACAGGTTCCCCTTGGCTGGCAGGCCTCGCGCGACCCCAACGCCAGCGGCTATGTGGTCTACCGGAGCCCTTCACCGGCGGGGCCCTTCGAAGCCATTGCGAGCCCGCAGGGGCGGTTCGAGACCGTCTACGTCGACCAACCTCTCGGTGACCTCCGAGTCTTGTACTACCGGGTATCGACGGTCAATACTGCCGGTGGCGAGGGAGCCCCCTCGGAGACCGTTCGGGCAGTGACCAAAGCCGAGCCCCTGCCCCCCTACCGACTCGAACTCGTGGAAAAGAAGCTTGGAAGCCACCGCTTGCGCTGGGCGGCCAGCGTCGAGAGCGACCTGGTCGAATACCGCCTGACGCGGTGGCTCACCCCCCCCTCCGGACCCAAGCGAGTCACGTCCATCGAACCGGGAACGACCCAGATCCTGGATCGCGACGTGCCCGCCGATACACCTGTGATCTACACCCTCGTCGCCGTGGATCGGGACGGTCTGGTGAGCCCCTCCAGCAAACGCCTCGAGGTTGAGAGTGCCAGCTACGACCTGACCGCCCGCTGGGAAGAAAGCGGCGTCATCTTGTCATGGAACCCGCGTAGCGATGAAGGGTGGGTCACTGCTGACGTGGAGCGGAGGGGAGTACTGGGGTTCCGCCGCATTGGCGTCGCGCAAGACTCCCCGTGGACCGATGAGAACGTGGAGCCAGGACACACGTACCAGTATCGGCTGCGGCTCAAACGAGCCGATGGAACCGAGGCGCCGGTCTCCCCTCGCGTGCAACTCCAGGTGCCCTGAACCCACCTTGGACACGCCGCCCAGTCCGGCGACTGATTGCCTCCCAGCGAACCTCCCAGGCCTGGAAAAACGTGGGACGGTTGAAGAGTGGCTCCCCGGGTAGGACTTGAACCTACGACCCAGCGGTTAACAGCCGCTTGCTCTGCCAACTGAGCTACCGGGGATCGGGCTGGGACCTGGAGTCTACGATCTGTTCCGACAAACGCAATTCGCCGATCCAGGAAGGCCCGAAACACGTCGATGGATGTCGGCATGGGCAGGAGAATGTGAGCTGCGTCACGCTCGGGAGCCACCGTACGACTGTCGCCACCGAGTGGGGCCGATACAATTCTCGTCCGGGGCTCGGGCTCCGTGACCTGGGGGGGGGAGAGCACCATGTCCGAAGTATGGATTCGATGGATCGGTGGGCGGAAACCGGCAGGAAGTGCGACAAGGAGCCCGAGGGTTCTGGGAGATTCAGGAAGGCGAATTCTCGCCCGCACCTTACCTCTCGCGCTGCTGGTGATGTTTCCTCTGGCTACTGCCCATGCCGAAACCGGCTGGGTGAAGGACGAGTTACGCCTCAACGTGCGCACCGGTGCGGGCACGGATTACCGCATCCTCGGTGTTCTCAAGACCGGCGACCAGGTGGAAGTCCTCTCCCGTCAGGACGGCTGGACTCAGGTCCGCACCGGCGAGGGAACCGAGGGTTGGTTGCCCAGGGGGTACCTCCAGGCCGATGCCCCCGCCGCAGTGATGATCGAGCGCAACGCGAGCGAACTCGTTGCACTCCGTGAAGAACTGGCCCAAAACCTGGCGCAGCGTTCGGAGCTCGAAACAACGAACCAGACTCTCTCAGAGCGGGAGGTGGAGCAATCGCGGACCGTCGAGCGGCTCACTCGTGAAAACGTTGCTTTTCGTTCGGGACAGCGTTGGCCCGAGTGGATCACCGGATCGCTGATTCTGAGCACGGGCATGGTCCTGGGCTGGGCCCTCAAAGCCAGCGCCAATCGACGACGCTCTTCGCGGGTGCGCCTGTAAGGCGATGGGGCCCTGGTCGCGCGGATTCAGAAGCCGAGCGCACGCAGCCGGCCCGCAACAGGCGCGCGAATTCATTGCCACTCCAGACCTCTTCGGCCGATAATCGCCAAGTGACCGAAACCCAAAGCCAGCACGCAGATCCGTCCTCGAATCCACCCCACGACGGTGAGCGGGTCGGGTTCTCCGACCCCTACACGCGATACGTCATGCTGGTGCTCTTCATCGTGTACGTCGTGAGCTACATCGACCGCCAGCTCATGGCGGTCCTCCTCGAGCCCATCAAAAACGATCTCGGCGTCAGCGATACCCAGATGGGTCTGCTGACCGGCGTGGCGTTCGCCATCTTCTACGCCACGCTCGGCATGCCCATCGCGCGTTTCGCCGATCGCAATTCGCGCCGGTCGGTGATCGCGGCTGGCGTGGCGGTCTGGAGCATGATGACGGCGGCCACAGGGCTCGCCCGGAATTTCACGCAGATCCTCGCAGCACGCATCTTCGTGGGAGTCGGTGAAGCTGCCGGCGGAGCCCCGGGGCACTCCCTCATCTCGGACTACTTTCCACCCCGACAACGCGCCACGGCCCTGGCCCTCTACTCCACGGGGGGAACCGTGGGAATCATGCTCGGCATGTGGCTGGGAGGTTGGATCGGGTTCCACTATGGCTGGCGGATCGCCTTCGTGGTGCTGGGCATCCCAGGCGTACTCATCGCATTGCTGGTGCGCCTGACGGTACGGGAGCCCGTTCGAGGCCGCTTCGACGAAGCCGACATCGAGGCCGAGCCCGCCCCGCCCGCGAGAGAGGCCATCCGTTACCTCTTGAGTAAGCCCTCCTATCGCTGGCTCACCCTCGCGGCCACACTCCACGTCTTCGCCGGCTTCGGCGCATCGAACTGGTACGCATCGTTTCTCATCCGCATCCATGACATGCCACTCGATCAGATCGGCTTGTGGCTCGGGCCCTTCAGTGGGGCCGCCGCGACGCTGGGCGCGCTTTTCTTTGGGCGACTGGTCGACCGAATGGGTAGCCGCGACGCGCGTTGGTACATGTGGCTACCGATGATCGGCACCCTTTGCGCCATGCCCTTCTCCTATGCGTTCATTCTTTCGGACTCCCTCTTCCCTGCCATCTATCTGATGCTCCCCGCCGCCTTTTTCGGCAACAGCTACACCGGTGCCACCTTCGCCATGGCCCAGGGACTCGCAAGACCGCAGATGCGGACCCTGTCCGCCGCCACAGTGCTGTTCTCCATGAACCTGCTCGGCATGGGCTTCGGCCCCTTCGTAATCGGACTCATGAACGACACCCTGGGACCTCGGTTCGGAACCGAAGCCATCCGCTACTCGCTGCTGATCATCGGAATCCCGCACCTGGTCGCAGCGGTCATGAACGCACTGGCGGCCAAGACACTGCGAAACGACCTCCGGGAAACCGCCTGAGCCCGCATTGAGCACCGAAGATCCCCGCCCTTCCCTCTTCAATGCCGCGTACGTCCGCGTTCTGCTGATGCAAGGCTGTTTCGGTGCAGCGATGGCCACCTTCGTGCTTCTCCCGAAGTACCTGTTGACCGAACTCGACGCGTCCGTGGGCGAAATCGGTGGGGTCATGGCGGCCTTCAGCCTGGCCAACGTGATGGCCATCCCGCTGGTGGGGCATGGAGTTGATCGCGTGGGGCGGCGCGAGATCGTCCTGCTGGGACTGGCCTGCATGCTGGTTTCCACCCTGGGCTTTGGGTGGATCGACGGAATGGGGCCGTCTCTCTACTTTTTGAGGGGCCTGCAGGGGGTGTCCTTCGCCTGTGTGTACGTCTCGGCCTCGACCCTCATCGCAGACTACGCGCCCGCCACGCGCCTCAGCCAAGGGCTGGCCCTGCTCGGTGCGACCATGCACGCCACCAATGCCATCGTGCCGTGGGTCGTAGAACGCACGAGCGAACAAACGGACTGGCAGACGGCCTTTGGGGCCGCGGCCCTGGCCGTTGTGGCCGCCATGGTCATCGCCCTGAAGATTCCCGGAGGCCCGACCCGCAGATCCGATCCCAGCACCGTGGCCTCACTGGGAACCATCGCCCGGCGCACAGCCTTTCAGCGGGGACTGTTCGTGATGCTCATGGTCGGCACCGTCGTCGCAGCCATGACGACCTTCGTTCAACCCCTCGCCATCGAGCGCGGCGTCCAGCGGGTCGCAACCTTCTTCCTGGCATTTTCGGGCACCGCCATGGCAGTTCGGGTCCTGCTCGGAGGATGGATGGACCGTACCAACCGCTTCCGCGTGTGTGTCTTCGCAACGGGAAGTTACGGGCTATTGCTCCTGGCAACGCTGGGAGTCACGGAATCGACTCTGCCAGTTCTTGGCAGCCTCCTCGGCTTCGTGCACGGGCTGTTCTTCCCGTCCTTCACCGCCATGATGCTGCAGAAGGTCGATGCCAGCGAACGGGGCCGAATCATGGCGCTGCTCAGTGGAAGCTTCAATGTCGGGCTCGGTGTCAGCACATTCGCACTGGGTCTGCTCGCCGGAGCCGCCGGCTACGCGGCCAGCTTCGGAGTCGCCGCCGCTTCCGCGGCCGCGGCCTGCTTGATGCTCCTCTCCCGACCGGGCCCCACTCGCTGGTCTGCAGCCCAGAGAGATTGATCGCCTTTCTCCTGCGGGGCGGTTCAGAGATTCGAAGGAATGAGCGCCATGGCGACGGCGTTGGCCAGAAAACAAACCAACGCGACCAGAGAGGTGTACCCCACGACATCTCCGAAACGCAGCCGGGTTACGGCCAGAATTGGAATCGCGAAGAAGGGCTGAATGAGGTTGGTGGTCGAGTCGCCGTACGCATAGGCGAGCAGAACCGTAACGACCGAAACATCGAGCTGCTCACCCGCAGCCACCAGATAGGGTGCCTCGATCAGCCACTTCGAGCCCGCCGATGGGACGAACAGGTTCATGATCGCGGAATACACGTAGACCACGAAGGGATAGGACTGCTGGCTCGAGAACTGGGCAAACAGCCCACCGATCCAATGCCCCAGCCCCGTGTTCTGCATCAGGCCAAAGATCCCCGCGTAGAAAGGAAACTGAACGATGATCCCCCAGGCGGCATCGACCCCCTGACGGCAGGCGCGCAGAAAGGAGATCGGGCGGCCGTGGAGTAGTAACGCCACCACCAGAAAGACCGTGTTGTAGGCGTTGATGGTCCAACTCGTCCCGAACCCCCGCGTCACGATGGAGTTCCCCAGCGGATAGGCGAGCAGAATCGCGGCCAGCCAGACCCAACCTCGAAAGGCGTCGAGACGTGCCGCAGGCGTGTCCGATTCTTCGGGCGACTCCGGAGGATTCGGGAGCATGGCTTCCAATTGTTCGCCGCTGAAAGTCACTGGATCGCGTCGCGGGTGCAGTGCCATCACCGACCCCAGGCCCACGACCGCAATCACTCCCATGTAGATCAGGTTGAAGGGGTTGAAGAGTGTCTCGGTGACCGGATAGAGGCGATCGACCACCGGCGGACCACTGACGGGGTCGAGCAGGGGATTGCCGGGTGTGGCGAGGATCAGAGGAGCCGACCCCGACAGGCCGCAGTGCCAGACGGTCCCCAGCCCGATGTACGCAGCCGCGATCAGAACCCTCACGTCGGCATTGGGGTTGCGGCGGCACAAAAAAGGGACGAACAACGCGCAGGCCACCAGACACAAAGCCCAGTTGAGGTAACCCGTCACCAACGAGAAACAGGCCGCCAGCGCCACGGCCTGTAGCGGTCGTTGGGGGTCGGGAATCGATGCCAGTCGATCGAGAGCGCGGAAGACCGGACCCGAAGAAACACAGGCGTGGGCTGCCACCATGGCGATGGTGAACTGCATGGCGAGAGACAGCAGACCCCAGACGCCCTCTCCCCAGGCGAGTACCACCTCCTCGATTCCAGCCCCCGCACCCAACACGGCGAGCAAGAGGGCCACTGCCGTGAGAATCATGCAGACGACCCAGGAGTCGGGCACCCAGCGCTCGGTAAAGCGCGTCAGACCCGCCCCTACGCGGCCGAAGAATTCGAGCACGAACCGCCCGGCGCCCTCTACTGGGGCGCGTAGCGCTCCTTGGCCTGATCGGTGGAGAGACCCGCTGCCTCTGCGATGGCCGCGAGCGTGTCGGCGTCTTCCAGGTCCTGATCCGTCACGCGCTCCTGTAGGGCCAGCGCCGCCGCATAGGAGTCCGAGCCCACATCCACTCCACGCACCCGTGACTTGCCCGTGGCGGGGTCGACGATCTCAGCGAAGGGCACGGGGACGATCTCAGCGCTCTGGCGGGTAATGAGGCAACTCGAAGTACCGGACAGGAGAGTCTGAACAGCGCCCACTCCCAGATCGCGGGTGTAGTCCCGATCAAAGGCAACCGGATAACCGCAGCGAAGTTCGTACCCCACGTCCTTCTCCCCGATGGTCACCTTCACGCCCCGTTCGGCCAGACTTCCAGCCACGGCCTTGCGCAAGACGTTCGCGATGGGAACCTCCGCCAGACGAATGTGTCCGTGCTCGTCCCGGGGCACGTCTTGAAGAATCGGATCCTCGGGATCGAAGTACTCCACGATGCCCTCGGCGATCACGGCCACACCGTCGGGTCTGCCCTGAGAAAGGCGCTTGACGATCGCCCCCTCGAGCACCCGCACGACGTCGTCCGTGGAGATGGGTTTCTTCTTGAACTCCTCGGGAATGACCACCACCGGTGCGCCCGCCGCCTTACCGGCTCCGAGCGCCAGGTGACCGGCCGATCGCCCCATCATCACGATGAAGAACCAACGATTGGTGGTTCGCATGTCCTCGAGGATGCGTTCGACGACTGCGGTCGCGTGCTCTCGGGCCGTCTCAAAACCAAAGGTCGGGATCCCTGCCGGCAGCGGCAGGTCGTTGTCGATGGTCTTGGGGACATGGACAACCGCAATGGACCCCGCCGCCTCTTCGGCAACCCGATTCGCCGACGAAGCCGTGTCGTCGCCTCCGATCGTGATCAGATGATCCACGCCGAGCGAGCGCAGAGAAGCCACGGTATTCGTGAGATGCTCGGGTTTGCGGGTGGGGTTCGCACGCGCGGTATGGAGCACTGAGCCGCCCTGTAGATGGATCCGCGCCACGGCCTGACTGTCGAGTTCGACGACGTGGTCCGTGTCGCCCTCCATGATCCACTGGAAACCGTCGAGGATTCCAATCACCCGGTGGCCGCGCTCGTGTGCAAGCGTCGCCGCGGCTCCAATCACACCATTGATGCCCGGGGCCGGCCCCCCTCCCACCAGAATCCCAAACGTTGCCATTCATCACCCTCCAGTAAATCCGTTACCGCCGCGAAGTCTCACGGACCCCACGAGACGCGGACACGCCGCGCACTGTACCATCGCTTCCGTGGCGATCGGTAGCAATCGGCGGGATGAACTCGAGGGCTCCAGTGCGGCCACCGCGCTCGGTGTGATCCCAGCCCGCTACGCCTCGACCCGCTTTCCCGGCAAGGCTCTGGCCCCCATTTTGGGGCGCCCCATGTTGGAATGGGTCTGGTTGGGGGCCCGACAGGCCAAACGACTCAGAGCCGTGATGATCGCCACCGATGACGAACGCATTGCCGAAGCTGCGCTGCAATTCGGCGCCGAGGTGGTCCTGACCCGATCCGACCATCCGTCGGGGACCGATCGCATCGCCGAGGCGACACAGGCCTGCGAGGATGCTCTGGTGGTGAACGTGCAGGGCGACGAACCCCTGATCGAAGGGTCCGCCATCGACTGCGCGATCGACGCCCTGGCCGAGGCACCCGACGCCTCGGCCTCCACCCTCATCCACCCCATGGCTGAATCGGATCTGCCGGACCCGAACCGCGTCAAGGTCGTTCTCGACTCGAGAGGCAACGCGGTGTCGTTCTCTCGCCGGGCCGTCCCCGCCGGACAACGAAAGACCGGGGCCGAGATCTGGCAACACGTGGGCTTGTACGTCTACCGGCGAGCCCTGCTGGACCGATGGTCAGAGCTCCCGCAGACTCGCTCGGAAATCGCGGAGGGGTTGGAGCAATTGCGAATCCTCGAGCACGGCCATGCGATTCGCTGCGCCGTCACCCACGACTTCCGCAGCCAGCCCGTGGACGTACCCGCGGACATCGCGCCCGTCGAGCAGCGCTTGCGGGAACTCGGTCGGGCCTGAGCCCGTGCCCGGGTCGAGATCTACTGAGACCGACCTGCAGGCAAGAAAAAGCCCCGGGAGCGACTTTCGCGGCTACGGCGTCCGCACTCCCGGGGCGGTGGCGCTGGGAACTTGCATCCCGCGCGCCGAAATGATTTGTGCAATTCGGCACGGCGTCAGGACGCCGCCACCTCACTCGCCGTAGTACATTGATGATTCACCGAATTACCTCCCATTTCGGCGTAGAGAACTTCCAGCGAGGCCCAGACCCCGCTTCGATTCCCGGTTTCCCAAGGTAGTCGCCGATACCGCCCCTCCGGGCCGCCCACCCCCCGAGAGCCCAAATGCCCGCGGAGCGCAGACTCGGGAACGAGTGAGGTTCCCTGTATGAAAACGTATCGGAAGAACGGCGCCCGGACCACAACCCCGATATTCCCGAGGGGCTCAGCAAACGCGCGGGTCCGCGTCTACACTGGGCTCGCCATGACAAATGCCACCGGTCCGAAGACCTCCACGCTTCTCGTCAGCTGCCCCGATCAACGGGGACTGGTCGCGAGACTCGCGCAGCTGCTCTACAGCCACGGCGCCAACATCCTGGACGCAGACCAGCACACGGATGCCGAGGCCGGAATCTTCTTCCAACGAATTCGCTTCGATCACGATGATCTCGAAGGCGACCTCTCGCTGCTCGAAAACTCTCTGGCCGAGATCTCGGCAGAACTCGACCTGACCTTTCAGCTCTCGGACGACACGCGTACCAAACGCGTCGCCGTGTTCGTTTCCCGCGACGACCACTGTCTCTACGACCTGCTACTGCGTCACCGGGCAGGCGAGTTGGTCTGTGAGATTCCGCTCATTGTCAGCAACCACCCGCGCCTCGAACCCGTTGCACAGCAGTTCGGCGTCCCCTTCCACGTGTTCCCCATCACCGCAGAGACCAAGGCAGAGCAGGAACGAGCCGAAATCGCGCTTTTGGAGGAACACGATATCGATCTGGTGGTTCTCGCCCGCTATATGCAGATCCTTTCAGAGAACTTCATCGCCCATTTCCCAGCACAGATCATCAACATCCACCACTCCTTCCTACCCGCCTTCAGTGGCGGACGCCCCTATCACCAAGCCCATACCCGGGGCGTCAAGCTGATCGGCGCCACCGCCCACTACGCCACCGCCGACCTCGATGAGGGGCCCATCATCGAGCAAGACGTGATCCGGAGTTCACACCGGGATTCGGTCTCGGAACTCACCCGGAAGGGACGCGACGTCGAACGAATGGTGCTCTCGCGAGGGGTGCGATGGCACCTCGAGGACAGGATCCTCATCTACGGCAACAAGACGGTGGTGTTTGCGTGATCAACCTGCGGATCGTGCTGTTCCTACTTCTCCTGGCCTTCGCGATCTCGAGTTGGGTGGCGACGTGTGCAGCCTGGAAATTCGACCAGGTGGCCGAGGGTGTTCGCCCCCTGTCACCCCGGAGTTTCTCGTCTCTGACCACCGTGTTCGTCGGGACCGGGGGCGCCTACGAGAATCGGGACCGGCTGGGGCCTTCCACAGCAGTGGCACTGGGTGAACGAATCGTACTGATCGATGCGGGAAGGGGGGTCGCAGACGCACTCCGGGGGGCCCAGATTCCCGTCTCCCAGCCGAGCACCCTCCTGTTGACGAGCCTGTTGCCCGAGAACACCGTGGGGCTCGACGACCTGCTCTACAGCAGTTGGCTGGATGGTCGAGACGAGCCTCTGGTCGTAGTGGGACCTCCCGGAGTCCAAGAGTTCATCGATCGCCTCCTGGAGGCACACCGGGGCGGTCTGGCGGCCCTGTCCCAGGCGATTGCCACTGACCCTCCCCCCAAGCCACAAGTCGTCGAGATGGAAGACGACTACCGGAGCGCGGTCGGGGACCTCACCGTGCACGCGCGAGCGCTGACGGGACTGGGGACGGACAGTTTCGCCTACCGGATTGAAGGCGCAGGTCGCACCGTAGTGGTGACGGGCCCAGGGCGGTTCGGGGAGCCATTGGTGGAGTTTTCCCGCGGTGCCGACCTGCTCGTCACCGAAGCCCAAACCGTGCCGGGGCCAGAAATCGCTGAGGAGCTGGGGATCGAGGACCGACAGCGCCTTGCTGGCGAAGCCGCCCTGCATGAGCCCGTCGAGCAGGTAGGTGCCATCGCCCAGCGTGCCCGGGTCGATGCCCTGGCCCTGGTGAGACTCCGTCCCCCGCCGGTGTTCGAGAGTCAGGTGACCGGGGTGGTCGGGGGAAGCTTCGAGGGGGAGATCCACGTCCCCCAGGATGGAGATGAACTCACGCCGTAAGGCGCCGAGTCCGGGGCGGAGCGGCGTCGACTGTGGCCTCAGATGACTCGTGCCGGAAGCCCGGGCTCCTCCCACGACCGCGGGTTGGGCGCCGGATTGAGGAATAGATCCCGATCGGGTGACCGGGTGGTGGTGAACCGGCGCAATTGTTCGCGGTAGTAGGGATCCGAGGGAGCTTGGTTGATTGCTTCCAGAATGGTCGCGACGGCCAACTCCCTCCATCCCAACTGAAATTGGATCACCGCCAGTGTGTCCAGAATCTGGGGGGTGGACCGTTCCGTATCCTGCACCGCTCGCTCGGCCAGCAGCAGCGCAGCCTCGCGATCCTCCGTTGAGGCCTCGGGATCGATGGCGATGGCCCAGGCCCGGTTATTGAGGTCGCTGGGAGAAGCTCCGGGCAACTGGGCCAGGCGAACGTTGAATCGCGAATCGAAATGCGGCCGGCCGTAGGCCTCGAAGCCCGCAGTGCCCACGGCCAGGGCCAGCAGGGCCATCGTCGCCGATGCCAGCCCCCGCACACCCGAGGAGTGACCATCCAGGCGAGCCTCCGATCGTGTGAGCGCCGCGCACATCAAAGCTCCGGCCAGGAACCCGCCGATGTGGGCGCCTCCGGAAACGAATGGGATGAGCAGCATCACCAGGAGGTTGAGGATCAGAAAGAGGTACATGCTCTGGCGCGGAATTCGCAGCCAGGCCGGCAGTTGATGGGCATGCCGGAATTCGAGCCAAGAACAGGCCCCTGCCAGCCCAAAGACCACCCCTGATGAGCCCACCAGTGCATTGGCTGAGGCCAACCCCCCGGCGGCCATGGAAGCGATGCCCGACGCACCCATCAAACACGCCGTTCGGGCCGAGCCGAGCACCCGCTCGACCAGGTTCCCTAGCGCCAGAAGCGCGATCAGATTGAAGGCCAGATGAACCGGAAAGGCCGGCACTCCGTGGAGGAGATTGCCCGTCACCACCCGCCACAGATCCCCCTCGCGAACCAGGGGCAGGCTCATGTAGCCCACGTTCCAGATGCGATCCCCGAGGAAGATCTGGAGCCCGTAGACGACCAGGCAACTGGCGGCGAAAACCCAGGTAGCGAGGGCTCTGGACGGCGTCCGAGCAACGCTCTCCACCTGGGCCATTCGAGAGAGTTGTGCAGCCCCACCGGGCCGACTGGAGAGGAGCGAGAGAATCGCTCGGATCAGTGCTTCGGGCGCCTCGGGATCGGCAAACAATGCGCGTGGGATCACGTAGGTCGACGAACGCGTCCCGATCCACAACGAGCGCCTGGAACATGCCAGGTGCGTCAGATCCTCGTAGGCGGTGAAAACCGGGCTCCTGGAACGAGCCGATCTCGGATGAGCGAGACCATCAGCCTGCAACTGAATGGCTCGTTTACCGTGGAGCGCAAAGGTATCTCGGGGACCTGCGTTCGCCTCGTACATCGAATCTCCGCCGGATCCCGGCGTCCACATTCGGCGAAGCGCGCGGAGGAACGTCCTAGGAGGACTTACCCGGCACTGGAAGTGTGGGAAACACCCGGCTGAACAGCAAGTAGACGAGGGCGAAGCCACCCAGAAAACCCATGGCCACACCGATTTGGATGGCGCCGAACCAAGCTCCGCCATCCTCGGGAACCAGCGACGGCCAGATCAGAGCGTTGCGTTCGAGCCAGAAACCCACCAGCACCGTGACGGCAACGGTTCCGAGAATGACCGGCGTGCGCTTGGGCTCCTGGCCGAGAAGCACCCAGAACGGCACCCACCAGCAGCAGAACCAGGCCGTCATCGACAGCATCACGTAGGGCTCATAGAGGCGGGACGAGGCCCAGAACCAAGTGTCCTGAAGGAACTGAGACCCCAGACGAGGCTCGAAGAACTGAGTCTCTTCCGGGAGATTGCCATACCAGATCACGATGTACTGACCGAAGAACAGATACATCCAGAAAATCGAGAAGGCGAAGACCATCTTGCCGAGGTCGTGCATGCGAGCCCGGGTGATCTGTCCCTCCCAGCCGGGGGTTTCCCGTAGCAGTACGGAGATCAGAGCCGTTGCGCACACCGCACACAACCAGCCCCCCCAACCGAAATACCAACCGAAGATGTTCGAGTACCAGGTCGGCTGCAGAGACATCACCTGGTCGAAACCAATGAACGTGTATCCGAACACGTAGGCCAGCGCGATGACAGGAGTGAGCCAACCCAACTTCCGCAGGGAGGCCTCCTGTTCTTCGGCTTCACCGCGCCAATCGCGGGTCCAACTTTCGAAGAGGCCTTTAGCGATGGGAAGGCGCTCGGACGCCCCCTGCAGGTGGGGACGAAAGCTGGTCTTCAGGAAGCTGAGCGTAAGGACCGTGAGCACAGCGAGGATGGCGAAATCCATCAGGAAGACGCGCGTGATGGTCAGCCATCCCTCTTTTCCATGGGGGGCGCCGTGGATCCAGGGCTCGTAGATCGCTTCGCGCCCGAACCAACTCAAGGCGAACAGCACGAGGGTCACGGGAACCCACGCCGACAACCCGGCAGCGATGTGTCGGATGGGCCCGCACCAACGCGCTCCGACCAGGAACAATGCGCTGGCCAATACCACACCAGCCTGGGAAAGACCGGCGTAGTAGATGAAATTGACGTGGAAGGCCCGCCAGGTGGTGACCGGATCCGTGAACAAGCCGCCGACGAACGACAGGATCCCAATGCTGATCAGGAACAGGCAGACGCCCAAGCCCCCACCGGGTAGCGCTCTCTGATTGACCGTTTCGATAGCGGGCGCGCTCACGGCTGCACCCCCTTTTGGCCGTTCATGTAACGGATGTAATTCACGATGTCCCAGCGGTCCTGTGATGGAATTCGCTTGTAGGCCGGCATCCGCCGTCGCCCGTAACGAATGGTCGTGTAGAGGTGCCCATCGCTACGCAAGGTCGCGATGTTACCCGGGCCCCCGATGGGTAGGACAGCCGCCAGCGGCCCCTGGATCGGACCCATCATGCTGACCGGTCCATCGCCCAAACCGGTGGCGCCGTGACACGTGACGCAGTAACGCTCGTACTGCGCCTTGCCCCGGTTCAGAGAGGCGAGACTCATGGGCCTCGGGTTGACCAAAGCATCCGAAGCAGAGTCGATTACATTCGACACCGGAGCTTCGCCTCCACCGATGGGAACCGTGCCGGGCGGAGGCGTAAATCCCTCCATTCGACCCTCGAAGTCGATGGACTCGAAAGCTCCCACGGCCTTTTGCCATTTCATCTGCGGAAACCAGTCCTCAGACCACTGCTCCCAGCAGCCCGTCGAACCGACCATCAACACGGCGCAAGCGAGGGTCGCTCGCAAACCCGCGAGACTCGTATGGCTAGGCGCCAACAAGTTCGACCTCCGTCGCGTGGTTGTCTCGAACCAGCGCCTCGATCTCGGCGACATCCCGGTCCTGACAACGCACCACCAGGCCAAATTCTTCGGCCGAAAACCGCGGACTGTATTCGGGATCCCGCTTGCGCCCAAGCTTGCCGACGATGAACAGTCCCAGAGCTGTCATCAGACCACCGAAGAGGATGGTGAGCTCGAAGGCAATGATCGTATAGGGCGGGATCGATGAAAACGGCTTGCCTCCCAGCATGATCTGCCAGTTGTTCGCCATCCAGATCGTGATCGTGTAACCCGTGGTCACCCCAGCAAGACCTCCCACCAGAGTAAATGCGCGCACTCGGCTGGGTTTCTCGATCATGGCATCGTCGATTTCGGCGAAAGGCGCCGGCGAATAGGTCTCGAGGTCGGTGAATCCCCGATTTCGTAGTCGTTTGACGGCGCTGACGATGTCTTGAGGCCGGTCGAACACGCTGACCAGGGTCGGCATCAGTGCGTCCCTCCTTCGTGGGAACGCTGATGGATCTCGAGTTCCTTCACTTCGGCGATCGCGACGACGGGGAACAGCTTCAGGAAGATCAGGAACAACGTCCCGAAGAACCCAAAGCTCCCGGCCACGATGGCCATTTCAGCCCACGAGGGTGTGTAGAGCCCCCATGCGGCGGGGTCGTGCTCGAAAGACAGGCCCTCGATGATGATCACGTAGCGTTCGAACCACATCCCGATGTTGATGAAGATCGACAAGATGAACAGGAACCAGATATTGGTCCTCAACTGTTTAAACCACAGCAGTTGGGGAAGGATCCCGTTGAAGCCCAGCATGCACCAGGTGGAGAACCAGTAGGGTCCGAAGGCGCGCATCCAGAAGTGCGTCTGTTCGAACTCCACTGCGCTGTACCAGGAGATGAAGTACTCCGAGAGATACGCGTAGCCCACGATGATCGACGTGAGCAGCAGGAAGCGCGACATGTTCTCTAAGTGATAGTCGGTGATGTAGGCCTCGAGACCGTAGATGCGGCGCACGGGGATCATCACCGTCAGCACCATTGCGAAACCCGAGAAGATTGCACCGGCGACGAAATAGGGGCCAAAGATCGTGGCGTGCCAGCCGGGGACGATGGACATGGCGAAGTCCCAGGACACGACACTGTGAACGGAGAGGACCAGCGGTGTCGCCAACCCCGAAAGGTGAAGGGTCGTGCGACTGTGGGCCTTCCACTGCTTGGAACTCCCTTGCCAACCGCAGGCCAGGACCGTGTACACCACCTTCCGCCAACCCGTGGCGCGATCGCGTGCGATGGCGATGTCGGGGATCAGACCGATGGCAAAGAAAACGATGGAGATCGTGGCGTAGGTGCCGATCGCAAAGGTGTCCCAGAGCAGTGGGCTTTTAAAATTGACCCAGAGCCCGCGCTGGTTGGGATACGGAAGGATGAAATACGACTTCCAGAGCCGGCCGACGTGGATTCCCAGGAATTGCGCAGCCGTGAGAACTGCGAAGACGGTCATCGCCTCGGCGCTGCGGTTGATCGCATTCCGCCATTTCGCCCGGAACAGATACAGGATCGCCGAGATGAGCGTCCCCGCGTGGGCAATGCCGACCCAGAAGACGAAGGTGACGATATAGGCGCCCCAGAATACCGGGTGGGCGTAGCCCGCAATTCCGAGTCCCTTGTAGACCTGATAGACCCAGGTTCCGCCGGCCAGGAGCATGAAGCCCACGGTCGTCGCCAGGAGCATCAGGTATTTGAGGGAGATGCCATCCATCACCCTCAGCAGATCGATATTCGCCTGAGAGTCTCGAAGTGCCGGGGCGGGTCGCATCATGGTGGCCGCTGTGTCCGGAGGAGGTGTCATCAGTGATGCCCTCCCGGCTTCGCGCCACTATCGGTTTCGTTTCTCGTGACCTTGGCCAGGTAGGTGATGGCGGGCCTCGTATTCAGAACGTGCAGAGCGTGATAGGCCCGGACGGGGTTTTTGCTCGCCTCCTGGACAGCTTTGCTCTCGTCGTCCTTGAGGTTGCCGAACTGGATCGCCTGGCTTGCACAAGTCTGTTGGCATGCCGTCTGGACTTCGTCGTCGGCAATCGGCCGCCCCTCGTCCTTGGCCACCTGACGTGCCGACTGAATCCGCTGCACACAGAAGGTGCACTTCTCCATGACACCCTGCCCGCGGACTGTGACGTCCGGATTCAGCATCAAGCGGGTCGGCTCGGGCCATGACTCGATCTGGTAGTCGAACCAGTTGAATCGGCGCACCTTGTAGGGACAGTTATTCGAGCAGTACCGGGTGCCGATGCAGCGGTTGTAGATCATGGCGTTGAGGCCTTCGGGCGTGTGGTACGTCGCGTAGACGGGGCAGACAGGCTCACACGGTGCCGCACCGCACTGCTGACACAGCATCGGGGAGTGGCGAATGTCGACTTCGCCGAGCTCTTCGTGGTCCGTGTAGGCGTGGGAGGTGTTCTTGGCACCTGGGTGGCGACCGGCGAGCATCTCCTTCGTTCCATCCCCGACGTAGCGCTCGATTCGCAGCCAGGACATCTGTCGGCTGCGCTGCGCGCCCTCTTCTCCCACGGTCGGAATGTTGTTCTCGTAGTAACAGGCCGCCACACAGGCTGCGCAACCACTGCAGCGATCGAGGTCGATCGTCATCCCCCATCGGTAGGCGCTGTCTTCCGTCGAATCGTCAGTCGCGTCGTAGGCCTTGCGGATTTCGTGAGAGCCGCTCGCACCGCCGTGGCCACCGCCATGCCCATCGGCCTGGGTGTCGTGACTGTCATGAGCGGCCGCCGCCAGAGCAGACAGAGAGACCGTCTCGGCGAGTTGGCGACCGCGTTTATTGTCGCTGCCCTGCGCCTGGGCCATCCGCTCGGATCGTCCCGTCTTCTGAATCGCCGCACGGGTCGTCAGCCAGGCCCGACCGCCAGCCTCATCGGTGGCCGCCGGAAGCGCATCCATCACATTGACGCCTCGAGCCTTCCCGTCCCGGGACGCGTACAGACCCACCGTGTGTCCCTGGCCCGTCGCCACCGCGACGACGTCCGACCGAATCCCACCCCGGGGATATGCGGGCACTTCGATGGTTCCCGACGGGGTCGCGATGGAAACGACATCACCGACCACCAACTCCAGGGAATCGGCCATTTCCCGGCTGATCTCCACCCAGGACTGCCACATGATGGAGGTCACGGGGTCGGGCAATTCCTGCAGGACCGGAATCGACGCACCGCTTCCGTCGTACATCAGCGGTGAAACGTTTGGCAAAAGCACGTAGGCACCATCCCCACTCAACTCGGGGGGAGCGAAGTCGAGCCCCGCGATACCCTGCGCAGAGAGTTGAACGGGAATCGCTGCGACCTGCTCGTAGACACCACCGCGCGCCAGAACCTCCCGCCAGTCACTCTCGCTACCGCCGAATTGCGCTCGGACACGCTGTTGGAAGTCCTCCGGTCCCACCGCATCCGATTTCAGCGCGCGGGCGGTGTCCAGCAGGGTGTCACCGGCAGCCCGGGTGTTGTAGAGCGGACGAATGGTGGGCTGAATCACTCCGTGGATCCCCGGAACCGCCGCCTCGTCCCCCCAGCGTTCCATGCCCGCGTGGTCCGGCAGGATCAAATCTACGTGCTGACTGTGGCTCGTCTCATCGTGCTCCGAAGCAAACGAGACCACGAAAGCCTTCTGCATCGCCTCTTCGAACCCAAGGCTCGCGGGCAGCGAGTACACGGGGTTCGAACCGAGGATCAGGAGAACGTCGACATCTCCAGCCTGAAGCGAGTTCGAAAGCTTCGCCACGGCATCGAACGACTGAGCCGCTCCATCGCCCACGCGATCCGACTGGTAGACGACGGTCTCGCCGATCGCTCCCAGGACGGAATTGAGTATCAGGACCGCGGCGTTGGTGGCCACGGCACTGCGCGTGCTCGAACCGATGCCCGGCGGCAGAGCCACCGCGCGCTGACTGTGCGCCAGGTCGTCACCCAGTTGCTCGATGGCCTGGGCCGTCACGCCGGTTTGCTGCGCCACCTTCTCGGCGGAGAAATCCGCCAGCAGCGCTTTCAGCTCAGCCTGTCCACCCCCACGAGCGCCGGACTTCTCGAGCGCGACACGCCCAATGGCCAGTGCCAACAGCCCTTCCGTGCCCGGCTTTGCGGCAAGCCATTGGTCGGCGTTGCTGGCAGTCATGGACATTCGCGGCCCTACGTAGACAAACGTCGCACCCCCATTGGGGTGTCGCAGGATGTCGCGAGAATCCGCGAACTGGCGGGTGTGCTCGACTGGCGAACTCCCGACCTCCAGAAAATCGGATCCGAAATCGAGGATGTAATCCGCATCCGTGAGATCGAATCGGGGCGCTGCCTCCACCCCGAAGACCGCACGGCTGGCGTCGATGAGTGCATGCTGGGTGAACGGTTCGTAACGGGTCGTCCCAGCGCCAGAAGCGGAAACGAAATCGTCGACCACTCCCTTGAGGGTGGGGCCGAGGGGACCGCTGAGCAGATGGGTCTGGGATCCCCGCGTACCTACCTTTTCGGCCAGAAGCGCGATCGCATCGTCCCAGGAAATCGGTTCGAGTTCCCCGTTGGAGCCACGCCGCAGGGGGCCCTGAATACGGTCGGGGTGGTAGGTCCGATACAGACTCGCCTGCCCCCGGGCGCACAGCGCCCCCTGGTTGATCGGGTTTTCCGGGTTGCCTTCGAGCTTGATCGGGCGGCCTTCACGTGTGGTCACATGCAGGCCACATCCCCCCTGGCATTCCTGACAGGTGGAGGCGTAGACGACAGGCAACCCGGGCGTGATCTCCTCGGGCTGGACCACGTAGGGAATGAGTTTTTGCGGGATATCGCTGCAGCCCGTAGCGGCAGCTGCGCCTGCCCCCGCCCCAACGAGCTTCAGGAAATCTCGGCGATCGAACTCAGCCATACGTCTTCAGATCCTGTTTTCAGGGCACGCGTGCCGAAATTGGCTCCGAGCGCCGGAATTCACGCTCAGTAGTGACACGTGACGCAGTCCTGGGATGCCTCGTTCTCCCGATGACAATCGACACACCAGCCCATTTCGAGCTTCGCCGAAGGCAGGCCCCAGGGCCACCAGATCGTGTCGTCCGTCATGTAGACCTTGTCCATCTCCTCGACGGGGCCGTGGCACCGCTGACACTCGACCCCCGCCTGCACGTGGCGGTTGTGACGAAACTGCACGTGCTCGGGAACCCGGTGAATCTGGACCCAGGGAATCGGCTCCTGGTCGGCCCAATATTGCTTCAAGTCACGAATGCCCTCGAACTCGCTGTCATAGCTGGGCGGAAACACGTTGTGACATCCCATGCAGAGTTCCACCGACGGCATGCCCGCTGCCTGGGAGCGATCGGTCCCCGAGTGGCAGTACTGGCAATCGATCTCGTACAGCCCCGCGTGGTGTTTGTGGCTGAAGGGGATGGGTTGCATGGGGCCCGGCGCATCGGGGTCTTCTGCGGCCACGTAGGAACGACAGGCTTCCAGGGTGGGCCACGGCGAATCGAACTCGGGCGGGATTTCGATCTCGAGATGAGAATCCTCGGCCTTGCGGGCCTTGAGTTCCTGAGCCTCGCACACACTGCCCGCCACTTCCTTGCGCTTTGACTTCGCAGGGCTCTCACCGGGAGTCAGCGCCAAAACGAGGCCCAAAACTGCGGCACTGAGGGGGAGCGCGGTAATGAATCGACGAGAAGGGCTCATGCGCGAAATTGCAGCTCCCAATGACGAAAAACGAACGCCGAACGTTGACTCGTCAACGAATCCCACGGGTTGCTCACACCCGACGAGTGTTCGACGGCCGCTGGAATACTACGGAAGCGGGGACGCGTCAAGATGTGCGCGCGGCTTTCGCACAGTTGCCACGCCGTTGCGAACCGGCCAGGTGCTCCGGCCAGAGGCCCGAGCGGAAGAATCTCGGCGCGCCGGACCGACGGCACGCTCGCTCTCGGCCCTCGGACTCCCGGGACCCATGCGGTGGGCGCGCAAAACCGGTAGACTGGCCCATTGGAAGAGGTTTAATTTTCTATTTAAATTCAATGACTTAGACTCATCCCAACGCCTGGGGCGGGACGGGGAGAGCCGCTCCCGCGCCGCTGCGGGGCAGGTACCGGAACACCGCACACTCCCGGTCGATCGAATCGGATGAGGTCGAGCCCTGGCAACGGGAAGAATCGGAACGAGTGGGGAGGAGTACCGCCATGACCATCAATCCCGAGTTGTTGGAGATCCTGGTCTGTCCCGAGTCCAAGCAATCGGTCTCGCTGGCGACGGATGAGATTCTCGGCCGCCTGCGGGAGGAGGTGGATGCGGGAACCCTCCGCAACCGCGGAGGCGATCCCGTCACGACCCCCATCGCTGAAGGGTTGGTCCGAGAGGACGGGAAGATCCTCTACCCGGTGGACGATGGCATTCCGGTCATGCTGATCGAGGAATCGATCGAGTTGTAGCCGTCGGTGCGGCGGGGGGGAGCTCACAGTCAGCTCGCGCCCTATTGTGCGAACTCCCGCCGTTTGAGTTCACGGACGTAGTCGTTCAACTCCGGGTCGCTCGCCACGAGTTCCGAGATCCGCTCCTCGAATGCGTGGGCATCGGCCTGCAGGGCCGAGAGTTCGACCTTGAGGTCGAGATAGCGGGAGACCGTCTCGACGAGGGCGAGAGCGCCACGAGGGTTGGGCGAACTGCTGATGTAGTGAGGAAGCCCCGCCCAGAGGTTCACCACTTCGACTCCGTCGGAGTAGAGACGCTCCGCGAGCACCCCGACAATGCCCGTTGGGCCCTCATAGTCGGATTGTGCGACGTCCAGGTCATCCAGCAAGCGGGCGGGGCTCGCGAAGCCACTCACGACCACCGGACGCGAGTAGACGACATCCGCCAGAAACGCCCCCAGCATCACGACCCGACGGATCCCGAAATGCCGTACCTGCTCGGCAACCCGGTCCCCGTACCGGCGCCAGTTCATGTGCGGTTCCACGCCGTCGCCAATCACCAGGCTGCGCGACGCGTCGAGGCTCGCGTGACTGAAGCGGGTGGTGGGCCAGTCGATGACACGACGATTGTCGTCGTCGATGCGAACGGTCGGCCGTCGCACGGTGAAGTCGAAGAAGCCCTCGCAGTCGATCTGGCCCAAGGGCTTGGAAACCATGGAGTCCGCGATGTATCGGATGGCGGTGGTCGCCGCCTCCCCAGCATCGTTCCAGCCCTCGAAGGCCATCAGCAGGGGCGCTTCGGACAACTCGGGCTCTCCGTGCAACGGCGAGGGGGCGAAGTCGCTCATGGTCCCCCGAGGTTGGCACGCAGACCCCCGGGAGCACAAGCCCGCGAGGAACCCGGCACGGGTCGTCGCCGGCACGGGTCGCCCCTCGGGTTGAGGTAGAATGGTCGCCCGCGATTTTCCGCGGTCTGGCGAGGATTCGTATGTCTCATGCGCGACGAGTGTGGCGCTGGGCCCCCGCGCTTTGCGCGCTCTATGCGCTCCAGACGATATCGGTTCTGGCACCGGCCATGGCCGAACCTCCGCCCGAAAACGAATGCCCCACCATCAGCGGCGGACCGAATTCGAAAGATCAGGTCGACGCCAGCCCGACCCTGCTTCGCGAGGGCATGATCCTCGGTGCCGACGATGTGCTGTCCCTACGCGACCTGCTGCCCTCGGAGATCTGGGGCAACCGCGAGGAGTTCTTCCACGAGGGCATGCGCCTGGAGATCGGCCCCTGCCATCGTCGCTATCCGACCGCCGAATTCTTCGCCGAAGCAACCCGTGAGTTCGCAGGAATCGCGAGGTTGGACAAAAACGGGAACCTCCTCGACTACGTCGCTGGCGCCCCCTTCCCTCCCGACACCATCGACCCCGGGGATGAGGATGCCGCTACACGCTGGGCCTGGAACCTCGCCTACCGGTATCGAGGAGGAGGCCCCGAGGGCCGTTTCCGAATCGTCGACCTCCCGAGCGCCGTGGGGCGCTCGATGACCTACGAGGGCCGCTATTTCTTCATCCAAACCGGCCACCGTGCCGACCTCCCCAAATCCGACTACCGGTTTCCCTTTGCGAAGAAGACCTCCTTCGTGGCCGGGGGGCGTTTCGACCGACCGCAGTCCGCGAGGCATCTCGCGTGGAACCAGCAGCGCCGCCTGGCTGCCGAACGAGACTACGACCTGTCCGACGACACCTTCGTATACGTGCCCACCATGCGGAAAGCTCGCCGCGCCGCCACGTCGTACGTGGACGGGATGTACACGCCGCGCTATCGCGTCGCAGGAGATGGCGGCGGAGGTGGCTTCGGGGGCCTTGGATCTTCCGCCAGCCCCTACGGCGTAGGCACGGGTTCGGGAGTCGGCAGCCTCAACCCCACGTCGGCCGTCTCCATTGCCCAGACCGAGAACCTGCAGCGCGGATTCAGCGACCTGACGTTGCGACCCAACGCCTACGTGTGGCGACTGCGTGGTGAGAAAGACGTCCTCGCTCCCATCAACGCGACCCGCTCGGGCTTTCCCGTGTCCAAGGACCGGAACTTCGGCCCCAGCGGGATTTCGGTTGGCAATGACCGCTGGGACGTACGCCATGCGGTCCTGATCGAGGGCGCCACCCGGGAAAGCGGCGGGGAATTCAACCACGTCCTGATCTACGTCGACTACCAGACCCAGCACCCGCTCTACATCATTCAACGGCGCGGTCGCGGGCGACTCGTCGAGGTCATCGTGCCGGTGCATCGCTTCAGCGGAGACGTCGTCGGCTACCCGAAATGGCCGAACGGCATGCGGGCCAACGTCTTCGACCCGGTGGCGGCGGTGGCCTATACGGCCCTCGACGGAAGCGCTTGGAGGCGAGAGTCCTACGGGACGCGCTCCATCCCCCGAAGCAACGACAAGGTTCGGAGCTACCTCTCCACCGCCTATCTGACCCGCGGAAAATGAGGACCGATTCGGCCTCGCACCGGCGAACGCCTCAGAAGGTATAACGCAACTTCATGTAGACTTCGTCGCGATGGCGAACCAACGACAACAGGTTGTCGACGGGAACCTTGTTGTAGTTGGCTCCCGCGCTGTTGCCCGGAGGTCCGATCGGGTTGATGGGCATGTTCTTCAACTCCGTGCGGCCGAAGAACAACAGGAACCCCCACTCCACGGTGAATACGTCGGTGAACCGATAGGCGATCGTGGGGATGATCGCCCCGGACTTGGAGTTGAAGTCGTAGACGGTGATCAGGTTGGGCAACAGGCGGTCCTGGTAGTAGCCCGTGAACATCGCGAAGGTGAACAGAACGTTGAAGGGGCCGTTGTTGAAGTAGTTCTCGTTCCAACCCGTCTGATACTGGAAGAACCACTGGGTGTTGAAGAAGAAGGTCCGGTTCGCGTTCATGAAGTTGATGAATGTGGGTCGATCCACGGAAATGGTGAGATTCACCGTGTCCTGGTACGAGATGTTGTCCATCCGAGAACCATCGTTGAAGGGCTGGTCACCGATCCAGGTGAACTCGACCCCCCAGTTCGACTTCGAGATGTCTTCGGCGAAATCCATCGAGAAGCCGAGCACGTTGCGCCGGTCGTAGCGAAGTAGAACCTCCTGCCCGCCGTGCCAGGTGAAGGTACGGCGACCGAAGCGACCGTTGCCCCCAGCGCGAAGGACCGGCGCATTCACCCCCCCCACGCTCAGGAAGGACTTCACGTTTCGGCAGAACTGAGGAGCCGCGAAGGAGCAGCGGGTCTCGTCGAAATTGGCGCGGTACTCCTTGCCGTCGGGGCTTAGGGTTTCGGGAATGACGTTGGCGTTGAAGCAGGAGGGGTCGACCTCCTTGTCCGGTACCAGAACTCCATCGGGACGCGCCGCGCTCGTCATCAGGGTCGCATCGGCGACCTTGCTGCACGAGGTGATGACCAGCAGCATCAAGAAGTTCCAGGACGGTGCCCCCAGCTCGGTGCGGAACACCTGGGAGAAGCGATCGGTCTCGAAGTTCCGGGCGACACCCGCCTGGCCGGCGCGAATGGACTCCAGGTACTCGGTCTCGTAATCGCGGATCCCGCATTCGAAGTCGCCACCAATCAGCGGCAACGTGTACTTCCCACACAGCAGACCCACGTCCCCGCCAATTTTGCTTGGGGAAATGGTCACGACGTCGCGGTTGACGTCGAGTAACTTCGAGTAGGGCTGGATGCAGGGGATCAGCGGATCGATGCTCTGGCCCGAAGCCGTCTCGATCTGGGCCACCTCGGCGTCAGTCAACTTACAACCTGCCAGGGGGTGAAAGACGGTCCTCGCGCCGTTGAGTTCTTCGAACTCCTGGGGGGCCAGCGACTGTTGAGTCGCGGGGCCCATGGCGTTGCCAAAGCGCGTGGTGGCGCGGGTGATGCCGCACCAGACCTCGACCTGGTTGGTCAGCGGCGTGGGCACTGTCGCGTTGCCGACGTACACCCGACCCACCACGGTGTGTTCCGCCGAGTTCGGCCCTCCGCCCAGCGTTCCTCCGAACACACAACCGTCCACGAGGGGGTCGTAGCCGTCCTGGAATTCCACTTGAACGACGGGAGCCAGGGGATCGGAGTCGTCGATGGTCACGGCCTGAGTCGCGCGATCGAGGCCGCGCGCCTCGTAATCGAAAGGCGTCATCACACCGCGGGCGCCTGGCAGGGTGACCAGCCCGCCTGGCGCATCGGCGGAGTAACGAGTGGCCACCGGGCCTCCGTCGAAGCCGACGGTCCCCGGCTGAGTGAGTCGCCGATCGAGGGCCGACCACAGGCCGCCGGGCGTGTATCCGTTCAACCCCGGAGTCCACGTCCCCTCGATCCCGGGAAACGCCTGGAGTAACACGCTGGCTTCCATGTTGAGGAAGTCGACGCCACCGCCCTCACTGAAGTCATACCACTTGTCGCCGGTGAGCGGGTTGGACTGGGTCGACGACGAGTCGCAACGAGTTCCCCAGAACGGCCCGCAGCCGAGCAGTGCGCGCTGCTCGCGACTCAGCCCACTGTCCAGAGTGAGCGGCCTTTTCATCTGGGGATCGAGATTTCCGATGGTCGTGTAGGCCTGCCCCAGATGCCGTCGCCCGGTCCCGTATCCGTTGCGTTGCTGCAGAATACAGCTGAGTCGGTCTCCAAACCCAGCTCCGGTGGGCATGATCTCAGGACATTCACGGTTGAGTGGCACCCCGGGGATCATCTCCGGCGCAACGGGCCCGCCCGAAGTCTGGGCAACCACCTGAGCCAGCGTTCCCTGCCCGGGTGCGGGATCCCCCGCGAGACCCACGCTGACCACTTCGGCCAGGGGAATGTCCTCGCTGAGTGTCCCTTCGCCAGCCAGGATGCCGCGACTCGCGAAGATGTTGAAGCCGCAGGCCGCAGCATCGAGGCTGGGGGAGATG